>CAYGVT010000024.1:0-1623 GCA_964353355.1 uncultured Thermoplasmata archaeon
CCAGTAGAGTAGACGGGGAGCGCCCGGCATGACCCGGGTTTCTCCCCGCCCCTCGTCGAACCGTACGTGAAGTTTTCCCTCATACGGCTCTCCGACCGCGTTCATGCAGCAATTCTCGACTGGGATGACGCACTGACCCCTGGCTGATTATGCACGCCAGGCCAAGTTCCTTTTTCAGGTACTCGCGAGTGTAGTCCCGATATCTACCCAGGCCCGGCATCTTCCTTCGACGACGGAGATACCGTCGCATCCGATGGTTCACATAGAGTTGCACATCACCGAAGGTCCGGGATGCATTCGAGCAGCGGTAATAAGCCCACCACCCGAGAAGGACTCTATTCACGTCCCGCACGACCTCCTCGACGTTGATGTGCAACACATGGTTCCCACATCGGTCGCGCACCTTCTCCTTCAAACGTTTCACCGACTTCGGGCTCGGGAAGAAGTACGTTTTCCTCTTCCCATACCTCTTGGAGTACCGGCGTACAAATCGGAACCCCAGGAAGTCGAACCCTTGCTCGGCACGCACCACGCGGGACTTCTCCAGGTTGAGGGACAGCCCCATGTCGGCCAGGACCTCCCGCACCACTGGCACGAGCGGCCTCACCGACTTCGAGGACAGGATGACGAAGTCGTCAGCGTAACGGATGAGCTTCGCATCCGCCCCGTTGCGGTCCGCCAGCCCCCGCCGTTCCCACTCCGCATCCAAACGATGCAGGTAGATGTTCGCGAGCAGGGGGCTGAGCACCCCGCCCTGGGGTGTCCCCACATCCGTGGCCTCCACACCCCCGCCCACCATCACGCCGGACTTCAGCCACATCTTGACGAGCTTCAGAACGTACCCGTCCGAGATGCGCCTCGCCACGGCGCGCAGCAGGCGGTCGTGCGGGATGGTGTCGAAGCAGGATTTGATGTCCGCGTCCAGCACGTTCTCCAGGCCCATGCAGAGCCACTTCCAGACCTCGCTGGCCGCATCCTGGGCGCTCTTGCCAGGCCGGTACCCGTAGCTGCACGGCAGGAAGTCCGCCTCGAATATCGGCTCGATGACGAGCTTCACCGCCGCCTGCACCACGCGGTCCCGGACGGCAGGGATGCCCAGGGCGCGCTGGCCCCCGTTCGGCTTCGGTATGAGCACGCGACGTACCGGCAACGGCCGGTACGTCCCGTCGCGGAGCTGCGCCTGGAGTTCCTGCAGGAACGCCTCCACTCCCCGCTCCTTCACCATCTCGATGGTGTCGCCGTCCACGCCCGGGGCTCCTCGGTTCCTTCGGACCTCCTCCCAGGCCAGTGTCATGACGTCATCTCGTGTCACTCGGTCCCGTATGGCTCCGAAACGTCGCGTCGGATTCGCCTTCGCTGCTGCATACAGCTTCTCCTGGAGGCGACTGACCTTGTCTATGGGCTGTCCTGCCTCTCGGGTTTCCCCATCGGACGAGCCCTCTTCAGGGCGCTTTATATTCGTCCTCATCGTGGGACCCCTGCAGAGGATGGGCCCGGTCCTCGCCTCTTGAGGAAGCATCGCGGAAGTGCGGCCCCTTCGCTCCGGCGGCATTACCCGCCCTCCTCGCTACTATGGACCGCTCCGACTCCCCGGGCATGCGTCCCGCGCCAGCTTGCGCGGTT
>CAYGVT010000025.1:0-23449 GCA_964353355.1 uncultured Thermoplasmata archaeon
ATGAGGGGGATGAGGGGGATGAGGGGGATGAGAGGGATGAGAGGGATGAGGGGGATGAGGGGGATGAGGGGGAGGCGGGAGAGGCGGGGGATGGGGGGGATGGGGGGGATGGAGGGGATGGAGGGGATGGATGGGATGGGGGGGAGGCGGGGGTCGCGCCCGGGCCCGTCAAGGGGCCCCTCGCGACGGCCCCGTGCGCGACGGGTGCGCCGAGCCCCCCGGCCCCTCGCCCCGGACCGCTTTAGGGGCACCTAAGGATTTGGTTGCTGACCATGCCCGGAGGAGGTGCAAGACATTATGAGGCCGGCCGTCGTTCCATGTCATGTGAAGAAGGAGCTCTCCTCCCTGGACGTCCGCGTGCTTGCGCGGGAGCTCTCGAAGGGGCTGGTCGACGGCCGCATCGAGAAGGCCTACCAGCCCTCCTACGACGACCTCCTGCTCACCGTCACCGGGGGCGGCGGGCCCAGGAGGAAGCTGCACATTCGCATCGGGAGGTACGTGTGCATCTCCTCCGACGAGCGCGAGATGCCCACCGCGCCCTCCTCGTACGCGATGGTGCTGCGCAAGCACATCGGGGGCGCGCGCGTCGTCGCGGTCGAGCAGCACGGGTTCGACCGCATCATCGTGCTGCACCTCACCGTCAGGGAGGAGCCGTACCGGCTCGTGTGCGAGCTGTTCCGCAACGGCACCGTCATCCTCGTCCACCGCGACGAGATCGTCAGGCCCGTGACGTCACGCACGTGGGGGACGCGCGACGTCAAGGCGGGCAAGGAGTTCGAGATGCCCCCGTCGCGGCCGGACCCCTCCAAGCTTGGCTTCGACGAGTTCTCCGAGGTCGTGCGCAAGTCCGACGCGGACATCGTCCGGACGCTCGCGTCCAAGCTCTCGCTCAGTGGCGAGTACGCCGAGGGGCTCGTGGCGATGTCGCAGATACCCCCGGATGACCCCGCCGCGGAGCTCGACTTGGAGGAGCTGGGGCTGCTCTTCGAGAACCTGCAGGTCCTCTTCCGGATGGCCGACACCGGCGTGCGGGCGCACATCGTCAGGCGCGACGGCAAGCCCGTCTCGGTGCTGCCGGTGGAGCTCCCTCCCGCGCCCGGGGACGTCGTCGTGCCCTACCCCACCTTCAACGAGGCCGTCGCGGCCTACTTCGGCGAGACGCTCGTGGACGAGAAGCCCGACGTCGTGTCGGAGGAGTTCATGGGGCACGTATCCAAGCTCGAGCGCACCGCCGAGCAGCAGCGCACCGCCGAGCGCGCGCACGAGGAGGAGGTCAAGCGCAGCGTGCGCTACGGCGACATCGTCTACGCGAACTACAAGTTCGTGGAGGAGACGCTCTGGGACGTGCTGCAGTCCAAGGACGCCCTCGGCTGGGAGGACGCCGTGCGCCGCGCCGCGGGCATCCCGCACATCAAGCGCCTCGAGCCGTCCGGCAGCGCCATCGTGCTCCTGCTCGGCGACGGCGAGGGCGTCTCGACCGAGATAGAGCTCTCGCTCAACCTCACCGTGGTCGAGAACGCCAACATGTGGTACGAGCGCGCGAAGCGCGCCCGCGAGAAGGCCGCGGGCGCGAAGGAGGCGCTCGAGGAGACGCTCGGGCGCCTCAAGGTCGCCAAGCAGCGGCTCGAGGACGCGAAGGACGCGGGCGCGGCCGTGACCAGGGCCAAGGAGGAGGCCATCGCGGCCAGGGGCGGGGCCGCGCGACGGAAGGAGTTCTGGTTCGAGCAGTTCCGCTGGCTCATCACGTCCGACGGGACCGTGGTCGTGGCGGGCCGCGACGCGCAGTCGAACGAGCGCGTGGTCAAGCGGTACCTGCGAGAGCGCGACCGCTTCTGCCACGCCGACTTCCCGGGCGCCCCCTCGACCGTCGTGAAGGACCCCGGGACAGGCGTGTCGGACACCGCGCTCGCGGAGGCCTGCGCGATGGCTGTCATCTACTCGCGCGCCTGGTCCGGGGGGCGCGCGTCGGCGGACGCCTACTGGGTGACGCCGGAGCAGGTCTCCAAGACCGCCGAGAGCGGCGAGTTCGTGCCCAAGGGGGGGTTCGTCATCCGCGGGCGTCGCAACTACATGAAGGACCTCGAGATGCGCGTGGCCGTGGGCACGGTCGAGCGCGAGGGCGCGCGCCTCGTCATGGGCGGGCCGGTCGCGTCGGTGCGCGCGTGGTCCAAGGGCTGGGTGGAGCTCGTCCCCTCCAACGAGAGGAAGGAGGAGACCGCCAAGGAGGTCGCGAGGCTGCTCGGCGCGTCGCTCGACGAGGTCGTGGCCGTGCTGCCGCCGGGAGGGTGTCGCGTGGTGGCCAGGCACGGCCTCGGGGCGGCCAGGGATGCCGAGGGGGGCTAGCGCGGCTCACCCCTTCGGCCTGTCCTCCCCGACGACCTGCTCGTAGGTCTTGACCTTGAACTCCTCATCGTCGCCGCTCCCGACCGTCTGCTCCCTCGCGGGGGCGGGGGGGGGC
The DNA here is from genome assembly GCA_964353355.1 of uncultured Thermoplasmata archaeon. Taxonomy (GTDB): domain Archaea; phylum Thermoplasmatota; class DTKX01; order DTKX01; genus CAYGVT01. Next base: position 2,459 of record CAYGVT010000025.1, read on the forward strand.
GCGGCCTTCTTCGCACTCCCGCCGCCCGGCTTGGATGGTTTCCCCGCCTTGGGCGCCGGTGCCGCCTTGGGGGCGGGGGCGCCCTTGCCCTTGCGGCCCCTCATCATCAGAACGAGCGCGAGCACGACCACGACCACGACCGCCAATCCGATTCCGAGATAGAGCATGCCCTTGCCGCCGCCTCCGTCGTCGCCGTCACCGTCGCCGTCCCCGTCCCCGCCGTTGCCGCCGTCCTTCTTCTGCACGGTGATGTTGATGGACGTGCCCACCTCGACGTCGCCGTCCGAGACCTTGAGCGTGATGCGGCGAGCGCCGGGCGTCAGGTTCGTGAGGCTCTTCGTCTTGCCCTCCGCGATGAGGACGTCGTCGACGAACCACTTGAACGTCAGAACGTCGCCGTAGGGGGTGTCGGGGTCCCAGGCGTAGCCGTCCACGAGGACCGCGTCGCCCTCCTTGAAGGTCGCGCCGTCGGCTGGCTTCACGATGGCGATGTCCCTCGGGGGGTCGTTGCGGTTGGTGACCGTGACGTTCACGGTCACGCTGTCGGTGAGGCCACCGTCGCTCGCGACCACCTGCACCCTCTTGACGTCCAGGTCGCCCATCGGCGCGTGGATGACCAGCGTCTGGCCCTGGATGGTGGCGCCCGTCCAGTCCGTGATGGCGGTGATGGTGATCGGGGAGCCCTCCTCGTCGGTGATGGCGATGTCGAGCCGCATCGTCCCGTTCTCCTCGATGGTGACGTCCACGCTGTCGCCGACCGGCACGGCGCCACCGACGGTGACTATCTGGGGGCGGTCGTTCACCGCGACCGCGCGGACCTTGAGCTCGCCGTCGACCGTCGTGGTGTTGTCCGAGAGGTGCAGCACGTACGTGAACACGCCGCCGCCATTGGTGTAGTTGACGCGCACGATGAAGCCGTTGATGGTCACGTTGCCGCCGCCATCGACCACCTCCAGCCGCAGGTACGCGAGCGGCGTGTCCTCGTCCGAGATGAAGGTGGTCAGGTCCATCGTCCTCGGCTCGTCCTCGTTGACGAGCACCTCGTAGATCGTCCCGATGGCGGGCGGGTCGTCGCGCGCCACGACGGTCACGGAGATGTTGATGAGCGCCGAACCGGTCCCGTCGGACACCTCGACCTCGACCCTGTCGGTGAGCCCGCCCCTGTCGTAGAGGAACGTGAGCGTGTGGCCCGCTATCTCGACGCGGGGCGACAGCGTCCTCAGGGTGAGCTGCTCCTTGGGCGTGTCCACGTCATCGAGGCGGTCGGTGATGTTGAGCTCGAAGGGCACGTCCTCGTTCACCGTCTGGGCCGGGATGGGCCTTATGATCGGTGGGTCGTCGACGGGCAGCACCTCGACGATGGCCACGTTGCTCTCGGCGTAGAGCGTGCCGTCGGATGCCCTGACCCTGAAAGTCGCCGTCCCCGTCCAGTCAGTGGTGGGGAGGTCGATGCTCAGGTTGTAGCCCTCGACGTAGGGCCTGACGGTGAGGGCGTTGGAGGGCTCGGTGATGCTGTACACCAGCCCGTCCTTGGGCGTGAACCGGTCCTCGAAGTAGTCCCGGAGGTCGGTCAGGTTGTGCACGGGCGTGTCCTCGTCAAGCGTTATCTTCTCGATGTTGCGCACCCATCGTGGGGCGTCGCCGGCCCAGTTGATGTACCAGTTGTCCAGGCTCGGCATGATGGTCTCGCCGCCGACGTACATCAGGTCGACCCTGAGGATGACGGAGCTGACGAGCACTGGGTTGATGTAGGTCGCACTGCCAGAGGAGGAGAGGTCCACCGCCGTCTGCTTGAAGTCGATGAGGCCCTCGAGGGGCTTGGAGTCGGAGCCGTTGAGGAGGGTGAGCGTGACCTTCCCGTCCTGGACGTCGACCCTCCTGTGGCCCAGGGTCTTCCAGTAGGCGTCCACCGGGAGGGGCACGGGGACGGACACGGCATGGCCCGAGGCCTCCATCTTCTTCACCGTCACGTTCTCCCATGCGGCGCTCTCGTCCGGCAGCGATGTCAGCGCGAGGTCCGTGAAGTTGCCGCTCACCCCGAGGTTGGCGATGACGGGCACCCCGCCCATGGAGAAGCTCATCAGCGCGCCCTCGATCTTGACCGTCGCGGTGACGAAGGTGTCGGTCGTGAGCGTGGCGTCTCCCGAGGCGGACACGTGGCGTCCCGCCTGGTCGTTGTAGCCGATCCTTATCTTGCCACCGAGCTGCTCGTAGGAGAACCAGACGTGCGGCGGGCGCGCACCGAGCAGGGAGATGACCGGGCCTCCCCTGCGCATGATGCCCGGGGCGACTTCCATCTTTATCTCGAGGTCGTGGAGGTCCAGCTCGCGCTGCGCGGTGGCGTTCCCGGTGAACGTCGCGTTCGTGCGCAGCATGCCGCCCTGTATCCTGACCGTGCCGTTGACGACGGTCCAGTCCGGACCGAGCGCACCCCTGTCGAAGCCGTCGTACCAGTAGGTCCTGTCCAGCGTCAGCTGGCCGTTATTGACCATGACGTCGTCGTAGAGCGTGAAGTTCTGCTCGCTTGTGATGTTGTCGCGGAACTCACCGTCGATGGGCGTCGCGCGGGAGGCGCCCGAGCGGGTCCCATCGCCGCCGTCGAGGGCCGCCACGGCTGGCGCGGCGACCATGAGCACGACCGTAGCGACCGCGAGCGCGGCGCGTAGCGTCTTCGGATTCATTTCCAGGACCTCCGGTTGATTGACCGCTGGATGAAGGGGCCACGGCCCTTTTAAGGGTTTGGCCTCAGGCGGCCCCTGTCCCCAGGGCCCGCCTCCTCCGCAAACCGGATACGGGTCCTTGCGGTTCGCCGTCTGCCAGCGGGGACGGCCCCTGGCCCCTGGAGGCCCTCTGATGGCAGGTGCGAGCGGCGAGGCGAAGGCGGCATCGGCTGGGGTGCCAGTGGCGACGGGGGCCGCGGCGACCGTCGGCGCCCATGGACCGGTCATCGTGGCAAGGGGCCTCGTGCGCACCTCAGGCGGCCTCACCGCGGTCGACGGCGTCTCCTTCGCGGTCGAGGCTGCGAACCGTCACCCACATTGACCCGGTCTTCTACGGCGTGGACGCGCTGCGCGACTGCATCAACGGCTCGGTCGCGGCCGCGCTGCCCCTGTGGCAGGGCATCGCGGTCCTGTTCGGCGCCCCCCTGGCGATGACGGCGCTGTCGGTGTGCCACTTCAGGCGGTCGAAGTGACCGTGTGCCAGGGCGGCCATCTGCTGACGGTGGGGGCCGGTGGCCCTCACGCCCTCTCTCCCAGCACCCTGCCCTCCCCCGAGATGGGCCCCAGGGCCTCGAGCACGACCTCGAGCGGCATCTGCGCGTTGGTGGACACCGCCCCGAGCGACGCGCCCGACACTATCTCCTCTTGCATCCACTCCACGAGCGCGCCCCTGATGAGGCAGGTGCGCGCCTCCGCCCTCACCGTGGACACGTTGGCCCTCGCGGCCGACTCGAGGTACCGGTAGACCTGCTCGGGTATCATGAGCTCTATGCGCATCATGCCGTCGCGCCCCCGGGGCCAGTAGGGTCTCGCGGGGCCATCAACCTTTCCACGGGAAGGATTAAGGCCCCCCACCCCGTTCCCCGGGGACGTGGCAGAGGAGCGCTACGACGTAATCATCGTGGGCGCGGGCCCTGCCGGGGCGGCCTGCGCGTGGAGGTGCGGCGAGCTGGGCATCCCCACGCTCCTGCTCGAGGCCGAGAGGTTCCCGCGCGACAAGCCCTGCGGCGGCATGGTCGACGCGAAGGTCGTGGAGCAGGTGCCCGGGGTGGAGGAGGTCATCGAGCGCCGCACCGACTGGACCCGCACCTACCTCAACTACGAGTACATCGGCGAGCACCCCAACCACAACGCCATGCTCCTGCGCAAGAGGTTCGACGAGTGGGTCGCGCGCAGGGCGCAGAGGGCGGGCGCAGAGCTGCGCGACGGCCACCCCGTCACAAAGGCCGAGGTGGACGGCACGGGAGTGCGCGTGGTGTGCAAGGGAGGGGAGGAGTTCCGGGGCAAGCTCCTGGTCGACGCGTCCGGGGCAAAGGGCCGGTTCTTCGTCGACCACAAACGACTCGTCGAGAAGGCCATCGCCTACAAGATAGTGAGCATGGTGCTCGAGGCGCCCTGCCCCAACGACGTGATGGAGTCTCGCATGGGCTTCGACGTCAAGGCCGGCCGGACCTACTTCGGCTCCTACACCATGTCCGGCTTCATCGGCTACGGCTGGCTCTTCCCCAAGGACGGGGTCATGAACGCGGGCCTCGGGACGGTCACCACGCACAGCAAGGGCCTCGCGCCCATGTTCGACGACTTCCTGGTGCGCGCCGGCTTCGGGGACCTGGACCGCTCGGGCACGACCGCCGGCCTCATCCCCGTCAAGGTCCTGCCGCAGCTGTGGCTGCCCCGCGTCATGTTCGTGGGCGACGCGGGCGGGTTCGTCGACCCCATGACGGGCGGCGGCATCATGCTGGGGATGACCTCGGGCCGCCACGCCGCTGAGACGGCCAGGGAGGCAGTGGCCGCCGCGGACTTCACGGGGCGCACGCTTCGCGCCTACCAGGAGCGGTGCCGCCCCATCATCCGCGAGCTCGGGCGCAAGACGCACCTCCTCAAGTGGGTCACGACGGGCGTCGGGATGGGGCTCGACAGCCCCCGCGTCGTGCGGTGGGTGCTGCGACACTTCCAGCAGAGGTTCGACACGTCCATCGAGGAGCGGCGGTAGGCGGCCTCATCGCCGCCAGCGCCTGCGCAGGGCCAGGAGCAGCACTAGCATCGACAACAGGACGACGAGGGTCAGCGCATCGACCGCGCTGGGGGGGGCGAAGCTGGATGGGGCATCACCGTCCTGCTCCGGGGGCTCGACCGGCTCCACCACGGTGACGCTGATGCGGTCGCTGACGCTGTAGACCCCGTCCGAGACCCTCACCGTGACGGTGTAGGTGCCCGCCGGGATGGAGGCGTTCGAGAACCGCTTCGTTCCGGTCACCCATGGACGGCCCTCCAGGGCCCACTCGCACGTGAGGCGCGCCTGGGAACCGCCGTCGTCCTGAACATCGACCTTGAAGATGTGCTCATGCCCTGCGATGAGGACGTCCCCGTCGTGCGGGGAAAGTATCTCCACGAGGGGCGGCTCATTGAGGGACACCCGGATCGGGACCGTGGCGTAGGCGTTGCCCGCGACGTCGGTGCATCGCACGGAGAACTCGTACCGGTCCGACGAGGTCCGATACCACCGGACCGTCGCGACGCAATGCCCGTCGGTGGGCATCTCCAGGACGTACTCGGTCCTCACGCTCTGGTTGGACGCCAGGTCGACCAGGGAGGGCAGCACCTCGTCCAGCTCCGAGCCGTTCTCGAGGATGTGAACGCGGAACTGGAGTGCGGTGAAGGGGGGGTCGAGGACCTCGCCGTCGAGGGGGTGCTCGACCCACACCTCGGGGGCCAGACTGTCGACCCAGATGGTCACGGGCCCGGACGTCGTCTCGTGGTCCAGCATGTCCCATGCCTTGAACACGAGGTGGTTGGACCTCCCCTGGATCCCGTCATGGACCACCGAGGCGGTCACCCGCTCGCCCTCTCCCACGACGGACATGGGGCGCCAGTTCCTGAAGACGGGAGGGTCCTCGTTGGAGGACGATACCAGGACCGTGCGCGGGTCCACGCCGGACCCGTCGATGTCGGCGATCTCCACCTGGAGCTCCACCCTGTCGGTCCGCTGCCATCCCGCAGGGAGGATGGCCCGGATGGTGGGAGGCGTGCGGTCGACGCGCACGGCCGACCAGTGCAGGTTGCGGTTGCCGACCCTGTCCGACGCCTCGATGCGCAGGTACCCCAGGCCCTCCGGCGCGTAGATCCTGAGCCGGGCCCAGTGCGTCCCGCGCCCATGTGCGGGGTCGTCAGTGCGGCCGAACTCGTTCGCATAGACCTCGTACCACCTCGTGACCTCGTCGGTCCTCAGCTTCGTCAACGCGTACCACACGCCGCTCTCGCCCATGCCGGAGTCCGGCTCGTCGAAGTACACGGTGACCTCCACGGGCAGCTCGCCGTACCACCTGTCGAGCCCCTCGGGCTCGATGACGATGGGCCGCCAGCTGTCCACCCGAAGGGTGGTCTCGAGCGAGTTCCTGCCGACGATGCCCGCCAGGGTCTCGTTCACGCCAAGCGAGACCAAGAGCGGGCCGTTGTGCCAGGGCACCATGAACTCGACGGCGAGCCTGTCGGCATCATGGCAGAAGTGCTCGGTGCGCCTCCAGTCGACCTGCGAGATAATCCTGAAGGCCGCCCTGGCCGGGCGCAGGTCCAAGGTCCCCTCGTAGACCACGTCGAAGCCCGAGACGACGACCCCCACGTCGGGCCTGACCCAGGAGCCGGCCGCCAGCGGCGCGCCGCTCAGCCTCATGTTCAGCGCTCCCACGAGCACGAGGTCGCGCTCGACCGTGAAGGCCTCGGCCACCCGGCACTCGTGCGGTTGCCCCCTGCGGTCGTCGAAGAGCATCCGCACCTCGTTGGGACCGCCCCACGAGAAGCCCCAGCACGGTTCCATGCGAAGGCGGACGAACAACGCGCTCTCCGTCCGCTCCCGCTCGAAGCCAAGGACCTTCAGCCTGGCATCGTTGGGCGCCGCCATGGTCCCGTTCCGGATATCGAGCTCGAGGGACCGGAAATCGCCCATCCCTGGATTGGAGAGAACGAGCGACATCAGGGGTGGCGTCTGGGCCTTCGTCATCCTCTTGACCATGAGCTCCAGGACGCCCTCGACGTCCGCGTAGAGCGTGACCGTCCCGTTCGTGGGCGCGGCCTCCCACTCGATGTAGGAGGGGCTGTCGAGGACGGAGATGCCCTCCGAGTGATGTCGGGCGAGATCCTCCGCGACATTGAGGAGGAGCTCCGAGAGGCCGTCCCCGTCGAGGTCCCCCACGGCCATCTTCCCGTGGATGCGGAGGTCCGCCTCGAGGACGCCTGACAAGGCGTCGAGGACCGTGACCGAGCCGAATGGGGAGATGAGCTCGTACGAGCCATCTCCGTCGATGTCGCACACGACCGTGTGCGAGAGGGTGGCAGTCTTGGAGTCCGCGGCCGTGCCCCACAGGACCAACCCCGTCGCTGTCGACCATGCCAGCCGCGCGTCGTTCGCCGAGTTCATGAGCACGACGGGCCCGTCCGGGCCGGGCGCCATCGACAGCTGGGTCCACTGGTCCTCGCCGAGGCTGCCGTTCGAGAGGTCGTGGAGCGTATGGTTCCCGGTCGCCAGGTCCAGGACCCAGAGGTCCATGCCATCGCTGGAGGAGCAGCCAAGGCCGGCGAGGACCTCCGCGCGACCGCTGTGCTGGAGAAGCATCGGGTCCGAGTAGAAGATCAGCTCCGGATAGCTCCTCGCGAGTTCGATAGCTCCCGTACCGAGGTCAATCATCCAGAGGTTTCTCCCTTTCACCGGCCGATCAATGGACCAGTAGCTGTACTTGTCGATGAAGAACGCCTCGTAATCCCCATCGCCATCGAGGTCGCCTATGATGTGCGTGGACAGCGCTGCGGGGACGGCGCTGGGCAGGGTCAGGGAGCCGTTCATGACCTCCCTGCCCGAGCCGTCGTATCGCCAGTACCAATGCTCGTATCGTGCGAGGAAGTATCCAGTGACGAAGATATCCAAGACCCCGTCTTCGTCGTCGTCGAAGAGGGAGACCTGCTCCGGCACGACCTGCCCCGGGCTGCTCCATTGGACCGCGCGTGAGGTACAGTCCACGCATACCAGGGTTGTGGTGTCAAGGGTGCCTTGGGCCTTATGAGCGATGCATATGAGCTCCATCCCCGGATCCTCATCCACGTTGCCGACATCGATGCTGTCGATGTTCTCCTCCGTGACGCTCATGTCGAGCAGCACGCCGTGCATCACGGGATCGAGCACGAGGATGCGGCCGTCATAGGTACCGAAGACCACCTCGTCGACGCCATCCCCGTCGATGTCCACGCATTCCAGCGGCGTCGTGATGGTCGATTCTGGGAAGTCCTCCCAGTGGGTCGACCATATCTCGGTGGCGTTGTTGTGGCAGTAGTCGAGCTCGCCAGGGCGCTCCTCGAGGTGCGTTCCAGGGTCGAGCGCCTGGGCATCGAATGCACCGGAGGCCCCGCCGAACCGCTCGAGGAGCAGATGGCCAGCGCACATGATGATGACAATGCCGAAGAGCGCTCCCGCTGCTCTCATCGCGCTAGCCATGGCTCAACCCCCGCAGAGGGACCACTCAGGGCACCGCAGGGTTTCCTCGACCCACTCTTGTGCTCCGTGCCTTATATCATTTATAGAACAATCTTAGAAGACTGCCACCGAAGGTGACCCTGCCGACAATACGGGCAACCTTTGGTACGATGAGGGAGGCGGGGGGCGGGGGACGGGGGACGGGGGACAGGGGACGGGGGAAGGGGGAAGGGGGACCGGCGACCTTGACCCTCACTCCGGCCTGTCGTCCAGGTCGGCGAGGATGGTCTCGCGCCACTTCTTCTTGTAAGTCTCCTCGCCGTAGCCGACCGCGCGCTTCCAGTTGTTGAGGTCGGCCACGCGGCCGTCCGCGCCCCGGAGCTCGAACTCCACCGGGTCGACGACGGTCTGGTAGTACCGGCTCTCGTACTTGTAGCTCGTGTAACGGTGCAGGTACTGGCCCTTGAGCTCGCAGAGCACCCGCACCTCGGCGTCGGGCCCCTTGCCGGTCATGGACACGTACTCCGTGTCGTCGCGCAGCGTGTCGTGCGGGCCCACGTTGTAGCCCGTGAGGTAGCGGTACTCGATGCGGTCGAACGCGTAGCGCCTGCGCGAGCGCTCGTCGTCGAAGTAGAACGCGAGCGGGTCGTAGTGGTTGATCTTGCCCGTGAACTTCCGCATCCACAGTCGGCTGCGGTCGTCGAAGGCGACCCAGAGCAGTATCCAGTTGGGCGGCAGCCCGAAGCTGCGCGCGCGCTCGACCCAGACCTGGCCCTCGAACGCCTCACCCATGAACCGGCCCTTGAAGGGCACGAAGAAGTCGCAGCAGTTCGTCGCGCAGTAGGGGGGCTGAGACACGCGGTCGAGCTTCGCGAACACGGTCCGGTCCGCAGACCGGCCCTCGAGCGAGCGCATCTGCAGGTTCGGGGCCTGGGTGAACTCGGTCGGCGCCGTGCCATGGCACTCGAACCGCCCCAGCTCCTCGTCGCCCTTGTGGATGGTGAGGTTGTAGTCGGGGAACTTGCCCCAGGCCGCCACCCGGTGGCCCGAGGGGTGCTCGGATTCGATGCGGTTGGGGGGGACCAGGCGGGAGCGGGACATGCCCGAGATGAGCTCCTTCACCTCCCCGCCGAGGTAGTACCAGACGGTGGAGCTGTTGCGCCACTCGGTGTCGGAGATGCGCTCGTGGCTGATCTGCTGCCTGTTGTGCCAGTGCCGCTTGCCGAGCTTGTTGATGAGCACGTGGACCTTCTTGTGCTGGTCCGCGAGGTTGTTGAACAGGAAGAACCAGTACTCGCCCCTTGAGAGGGTGACCCTGCCCGTGTTCCAGAAGGCCTCGTCGTGCGAGGCCCACTCGGGCCCTATCCTCCACTCCTCGAACCAGGGGTGGGTCTTCATCCGCCCGCGCCAACGCCGAGGCGCATAATAAGCTTTGCCAAGCAGTTCGCCGCAGCCAGCATCATCGCCCTGGGGCCCCGGACGGAGGGGATGGCCCTAGTGGTCGATGCCCTCGCGCGCGAGCACGCCCTTCTGGAAGGGGTGCTTGACCTGCCGCATCTCCGTCACGAGGTCAGCGCGGTCGATGAGCTCCCTGGGCGCCATCCGGCCCGTGATGACGAGCTCCACGTGGGGCCTGCGCATCTCGACGAGCGCGAGCGCGTCGCGCAGCGGCACGAGCTTGAAGGCGATGGCCACGCTGAGCTCGTCCAGGACCACGACGTCGGCCTCGCCCGCCGAGAGGACCTCGCGGGCGCGCGCCATCGCCCTCCCGGCCATCTCGACGTCCACGGTCGAGGGCTCCTTGGGGTTCACGAACTCCCTGCGGCCGAACTGCTCGATGGTGATGAGCGGGTGGCCCCGGCAGCTCTGGACCTCGCCGTAGCTGTCGTCGCCCTTCATGAACTGGATGATGTGCACCCGCAGACCGCGACCGGCCGCGCGGAAGGCGAGCCCGATGGCCGCCGTCGTCTTGCCGCGCCCGTCGCCGGTGTAGACCTCGACCATCCCCCGCTCGAGGCGCGGCCTGCTCTTCTCCGTCATCGTCACCAGATGGGGCGGTCGCTATGTGAACCTTACGCGCGTGAGGAGAGACGGATGTCCATTCGCGGGCAATTACCGAGAACACCTGCCACTCAAGATGGACATAGCGGTCGGGGAGGCCGGAATCCCCAGGTTGGGTCCCGTCCTCAACCAGAAGCCCGATAATGCATCCAAGGAGCACCCGCGAGGGGACCCGATGTCATCGGGCGCGGGGACGCGTTCGCGCGCGCGAAGGTTTATGGCAGAGGAATGCGGATATCGAACCGGTTGGTGCTTGGCCATGAAGGGGTTCCTGAGAGGTTTGACCGTCGCGACGCTGTTGCTACTGCCCCTGCTGTGCCGCATCACTCCCGCCATCGGAGGCGCCCCGACAGAGGGCGTGCCCACGGAGCCCTCGGGTGTGCTCATGGTCACGTCCCACGGCAACATCTGCATCGAGCTGTTCCTGGACGTGTGCCCCATCACCGCGGGCAACTTCAAGAACCTCACGAAGGCGGGCTTCTACAGCAACCTCACCATCCACCGGGTAATCCCTGACTTCATCATCCAGGGGGGCGACCCCAACGGGGACGGCACCGGCGGGCCCGGCTACACCATCCCTGCGGAGGCCTCTGCCCTGGCGCTGCACCACGAGCGTGGTGTCATATCGATGGCGAACGTCGGGGGTGACCCGGCCACCGCAGGATCCCAGTTCTTCATCTGCCTCAACGGCTCGACCGTGACCGGGCTCGACGGCAATTTCGCCGTGTTCGGCAGGGTGGTCGAGGGCATGGACGTGGTCGATGCGATATGCGACGTGCCTACCGACTCCAATGACCGCCCTCTCACGCCCGTGGTGATGACGACCGTGGAGCTCCACGACGTGCTCCCGCCGAGGGCGGACGCTGGGAGTGACCTCGAGGGCTACGTGGGCAACTGGATCGAGCTCAAGGCCTCCGACTGCTCGGACGACATGGGCATCGTGAGCTACACATGGACCTTCGTCTACAAAGGTGAGGACATCACCCTGGAGGGCAGGGAGAAGGAATTCAAGTTCAGGGAGCCAGGGACCTACGACCTGACGCTCACCGTCGAGGACGCGGCGGGCAACACCGCAATCGCTACGGTCCAGGTCACGGTCTTGAAGAAGGACCTTTCGAGGCACCTCTACGAGTGGTCGGTCCTCCTGTTCCTCTTCGCCACGCTCGCGGTGCTGGGCGCCATCGCCGTCATGGGCCGGCGCAAGAGGGCCATGGGCGAGGGCAAGTGACCATCTGTCGACCAAAGGTCGAGGGTCGGGCCCCTGCCACAGGGGACCCGGACGACGCTGCGCAAGGAGCGCCCCCATCGCGTCGTCGCGTCACATGAACGCCGGCGGCTTGTACTCGCCCCACTCCTTCCGCAGCACGTCGCAGACCTCCCCGATCGTGGCCAGTGCCTCAACTGCCGCCAGGATGGACGGCATCATATTGGCGGTGCCGCGCGCCGCCTCGCGCACCGCCGCGAGGGCGGCCTCCACGGCGGAGGCGTCGCGCGAGGCGCGCAGAGATGCGAGGCGCGCCTTCTGGGCGCGCTCGACCTCGGGGTCGACCCTGAGGATGTCCTTGGGGGCGGCCTCCTCGATGGCGTATGCGTTGACGCCCACGACGGTCGCGCCGCCGGCCTCGACCGCGCGATGGTGGCGGTAGGCCGATTCGTGGATGAGCCCCTGGGGCCAGCCCCTCTCGATGGCCTTGACCATCCCGCCGGTGCGGTCGACCTCCGCGATGATGGCCTCGGCCTCGCGCTCGATGCGATCGGTGGCGGCCTCGACGAAGTAGGAGCCCGCGAACGGGTCGATGGTGTTGACCACGCCCGACTCGTGCGCGATGATCTGCTGCGTGCGCAGCGCGATGCGCACCGCCTTCTCGGTCGGCAGCGACAGCGCCTCGTCGAAGGAGTTGGTGTGCAGCGACTGCGTGCCCCCGAGGACGCCCGCGAGCGCCTGCATCGTCACGCGCACGATGTTGTTCTCGGGCTGCTGGGCGGTGAGGGTCACGCCGTCCGTCTGCGTGTGGAACCGCAGCATCAGGCTGCGGGGGTCCTTGGCGCCGAAACGGTCGCGCATGATGCGGGCCCACAGGCGGCGGGCGGCGCGGAACTTCGCGACCTCCTCGAGCAGGTCGTTGTGGGCGCCGAAGAAGAACGCGAGCCTCGGGCCGAAGTCGTCGACCTTGAGCCCGGCGTCGAGCGCGGCCTGGACGTAGGCGATGCCGTCCGCGAGCGTGAGGCCCACCTCCTCGGACGCGGTCGAGCCGGCCTCGCGGATGTGGTAACCGGAGATCGATATGGTGTTCCACCTCGGCACCTCCTTGGCGCACCACGCGAAGATGTCCGTGATGAGCCGCATGCTGGGGCCAGGCGGGAAGATGTAGGTACCGCGCGCCACGTACTCCTTGAGCAGGTCGTTCTGGATGGTGCCCGTGAGCTTCGCGGGGGGCACGCCCTGCTTCCTGCCGACGGCCACGTACATCGCCAGGAGCACGGCCGCCGTGGAGTTGATGGTCATGGACGTCGAGACCCTGTCGAGGGGGATGCCGTCTAGGAGGGTCTCCATGTCCCGGAGCGAGTCGATGGCGACGCCGACCTTGCCCACCTCGCCCGCGGCCATGGGGTGGTCCGAGTCGTAGCCGATGTGCGTCGGCAGGTCGAAGGCCACCGACAGGCCGGTCTGGCCGTGCTCGAGCAGGTACTTGAACCGCTTGTTGGTCTCCTCGGCATTGGCGAACCCCGCGTACTGGCGCATCGTCCAGAGGCGCCCGCGGTACATCGTGGGGTGGACGCCGCGCGTGTACGGGTACTCGCCCGGGAATCCGTCCTTGTCGACGTAGTCCCAGCCGTCGACGTCGAGCGGGGTCGCGAGCCGCGGGACCTCGACGTGGGAGCCCGACAGGAAGCGCTCGCACCGCTCGGGCTTCTCTGCGCACACCGGCCCGACGGTCTCGCGCTCCCACCTTGCCTGGGCCTCGCGTACCGTAGTCGTCTCCACGTCAGCGGGCACGCCGGGGGCGGGAGCGGGGGCAGGAGCCGGTGCGGGAGCGGGTGCGGGCGGCAGCGCCACGGCCGCGGCCTTGACCAACGCCTTGGCCTCGGCCTTCGCCCTCGCGATGGCCTTGGCCCTGGCGGCCCTGACCCCTGCCCGGGCCTTGGTGGCCCTGGGGCTCGCGATTGCCCCTTTCCTCGTCCTGGTGGCCTTGACCCTGGCGGCCTTTGGCCTGAGCGCCTTGGTCCTTGCGGCCTTGGCCTTCGTCCTGACCGTCTTGGCCTTGGTCCTGACGGCCTTCGCCTTGTGCCTTGCGGCCATGGGCCTCGCCCTGGCCTTGATGGCCCTGGCCCTCATCCTGGTCCCGAAGGCCCGGGGCCTGACCCTCGCCCTTGCGGATTTGACCCGCTTCCTCACCTTGGTGAGCCTTGACCTGACCCTCACGTTTGCCTTGCCCCGTCCCTTCGCACGTGCCCTGGCCATCTCCACCACCTCAGAAGATCGGCGGGTCGCGGTACTCGCCGAAGACCTCCCTCAGCACTCCCGCCGTCTCGCCCAGCGTCGCGTAGGCCTGCACGGCCTCCATGATGTAGGGCATCGTGTTCCTCTCCCCCTCCGCGGCCTTGCGAAGCGCCTCGAGCCTCTTGCGCATCTTTGAGTCGTCGCGCTCCTCTCGCAGGCGCTCGAGGCGCGCGAACTGCTTGCGCTCGCCCTCGGGGTCCATCTCGAGGAGGTGAATCTTGTAAGGCTCCATCGTGTACTCGTTCACGCCCACCACTGTGCGCCGCTTCTCGTCGACCTCCTTCTGGTAGCGGAACGCCGAGTCGGCTATCTCGCGATGGTAGAACCCCTTGCCGATGGCGGGGATGACGCCGCCCAGGGCCTCGATGCGGTCGAAGTACCTGTAGCACTCCTCCTCCATGTGGTCCGTCATCCACTCCACGAAGTAGGACCCGCCAAGGGGGTCGATGGTGTTGGCCACGCCCGATTCGTGGGCGAGTATCTGCTGCGTGCGGAGAGCCACACGGACGGCCTTCTCGCTGGGGAGCGCGAGCGCCTCGTCGTAGGAGTTGGTGTGCAGCGACTGCGTGCCGCCCAGCACGGCCGCGAGGGCTTGGATGGTCGTGCGCACGATGGTGTTCTCGGGCTGCTGGGCCGTGAGCGAGCACCCCGCGGTCTGGGTGTGGAACCGCATGAGCCAGCTCCTGGGGTCCTTTGCCTTGAAGGTCTCGCGCATCTCCCGCGCCCAGATGCGCCGGGCCGCGCGGTACTTCGCGAGCTCCTCGAACAGGTCGTTGTGCGCGTTGAAGAAGAACGAGAACCGTGGCGCGACCGCGTCGATGTCGAGGCCCCTCCTCACGGCCCACCGGGCGTACTCCAGGCCGTCGGCCAGGGTGAACGCGAGCTCCTGGATGGCGGTCGAGCCCGCCTCGCGGATGTGGTAACCCGAGATGCTTATCGTGTTCCACCGGGGCACGTGCTTGGCGCCGTACTCGAACGTGTCGACGATGAGGCGCATCGAGGGCTCGGGCGGGAAGATGAACGAGTGCTGCGCGATGTACTCCTTGAGCACGTCGTTCTGGATGGTGCCGCCCATCCTGCCGAGCGGGACCCCGCGCTTGAGCCCGTTGCTGAGGTAGAAGGCCCACACGATGGGCGCGGGGCCGTTGATGGTCATGCTGGTGGTCACCTTGGCCACGTCGATGCCGTCGAACAGTATCTCCATGTCCTTGAGGGAGGAGATGGCCACCCCGCACTTGCCGAACTCGCCGCGCGCCTCGGGCGAGTCCGAGTCGTAGCCGTACAGCGTGGGGAAGTCGAACGCGGTCGAGAGGCCCGTCTCGCCGTGCGAGAGCAGGTACTTGAACCGCGCGTTGGTCTCCTCGGCCATGCCGAAGCCCGCGAACTGCCTCATCGTCCACAGGCGCCCCCTGTGCATCGTGGGGTACACGCCGCGGGTCATCGGGTACTCGCCCGGGAACCCCAGCTTGGCCATGTAGTCCCAGTCCGCGAGGTCGTCCGGCCCGTAGAGCCGGCCGATGGCGTCCGAGGACGTCGTTGTGAACTGCTCGCGGCACTCCGGGTTCTTCGCCATGAACGGCTGCAGCGTCTCGCGCTCCCACCGCTCCTTCCCCTTGCGCACCCTGTCGGCTCCCTTCACGGGCTCACCTCCTCCTGTCCCTTCGAGGCGTCTCTGACCCTGATCGCCTGGATGACGGGCCATGGCCGCGCCCTGCGCCCCTGGGCGCCCTGGCGCCTCCCTTCCTCGCGCGCTTCGACCCGCCCTTCCCCTTGGCGTTCCCTCTTCCCTTCCCCTTCGCCATCCCCTTCGCCCTTGCCTTCCCCTTCGCCTTCGCCTTCCCCTTCGCCCTTGCCTTCCCCTTCGGCGTCGGCTTCCCCTTACGCGCCCTGGCGACGCCCTCCTTCCCCGGGACCGCGCCCTCGGCGGCCTCGAGCTCGAGGATGGCCCTGAGCAGCGTGTCGAGCGCCTCCAGCTTGTCCATGCGGCGTTCGGCCACGTCCCTGATGATGGAGCGCCACCGCTCGCGCGTCACCGCGTCGTGCATGCGGTCGACGAAGTGCTCGCCGAGCATCTCGTGGATGATGTTCTCCCACCGCTCCTCCTCGAGGGCGGTGCGGTGGCCGGTCCTGTCGAGGAACTCGCGGTGCGCCTCGAGCGCGTCCACGACCTCCTTGATGCCCTCGCCCTCGCGGGCGATGGTGACGAGGATGGGCTTCTTCCAGACCGCGGGGTCGTCCGTGCGGTCCTGGCCCTTCTCCATGGAGAGCATCGCCTTGAGCTCGCCCACCACGCGCTCGACGCCCTCCCGATCGGCCTTGTTGACGATGAACACGTCGCCGATCTCGAGGATGCCGGCCTTGATGGCCTGGATGTCGTCGCCCGAGCCCGGGACGGCCACGACCGCGGTCGTGTGCGCGATGCGCACGATGTCGACCTCGCTCTGGCCCGCGCCCACTGTCTCGATGAGCACCACGTCGCAGCCGTAGGCGTCCAGCACCATGGCGGCGTCGAACGTGGACCTGGACAGCCCCCCCAGCGAGCCCCTCGTGGACAGGCTGCGGATGAACACCCCGGGGTCGAGGGCGACCTCGCCCATGCGTATGCGGTCGCCCAGCAGCGCGCCGCCCGTGAAGGGCGACGTGGGGTCGACCGCGACGATGCCCACACTCTTGGCCCGGAGCCTGTACTCCAGTGCGATCTTGCTCACGAGCGTGGACTTGCCCGAGCCCGGGGGCCCCGTGACGCCGATGATGTGGGCCTTGCCGGTGCGCGGGTGCAGCCGCATGAGCAGCCGTCCCGCCTCCGGGTCCTGGTCGTCCACCAGGGTGAGCAGCCTGGCCGCCGCCCGCTTGTCGCCGGCGAGCAGCCGCTTGACGAGGTCGTCCATCTCTCGACCGCCGTGCGCGCGCGCCCTCAGGCCTTGGCCGTCGGGCGCACGTTCTCCTTTATGTAGCTCACGATGGCTTCCGTCGTCGTGCCGGGGCCGAAGACGCCCCTCACCCCGAGCGCGTCGAGGGCCTTGAGGTCCTCCTCGGGGATGATGCCGCCGACGGTCACGAGCACGTCGTTCGCACCGGCCTTCCTCAGAAGCTCCACCACGCGTGGCACCAGGTAGTTGTGCGCGCCCGACAGGATGCTGAGCCCGATGACGTCGACGTCCTCCTGCAGCGCGGCCTCCACGATCTGCTCGGGCGTCTGGCGCAGCCCGGTGTAGATGACCTCCATGCCGGCGTCGCGCAGCGCGCGGGCGACCACCTTGGCGCCTCGGTCGTGGCCGTCGAGGCCAGGCTTGGCCACGATGACCCTTATCCTCCTCTCCTTTCCCTTTGGCATGCCGTCTACCTCCGCCCGGGGGCGTCGCCCCCTCCTATGGGGATTATTGGGTTAATGTGAGCGGCCGCGTTCAGCCGTGCTTGTAGAACCCCTCGCCAGACTTTTGGCCGAGCTTGCCGGCCGCGACCATCTTGACGAGCAGGGGACAGGGCCTGTACTTGTCGTCGCCCAGGCCCTCGTGGAGCACGTTCATGATGGCCAGCACCGTGTCCAGCCCGATTAGGTCCGCGAGCTCGAGCGGGCCCATCGGGTGTCTCATGCCGAGCTTCATGACCGTGTCGATGGACTCGCGCGTCCCCACGCCCTCCATCAGGCAGTAGATGGCCTCGTTGATCATGGGCATGAGCACGCGGTTGGATACGAACCCCGGGTAGTCGTTGACCTCTGCGGGGGTCTTGCCGAGCTTCTCGGCCAGGTCGTGCACGGCCTTGTAGGTCTCGTCCGACGTGGAGTAGCCGCGGATGATCTCGACGAGCATCATCACCGGCACCGGGTTCATGAAGTGCATGCCGATGACCTTGTCGGGCCGCTTGGTCGCGGCCGCTATCTCGGTTATGGAGATGGAGCTGGTGTTGGACGCGAGGATGACGTCCGGGCGGCAGAGCCCGTCGAGCTCCTTGAAAAGGGACGTCTTGAGCGCCTTGTTCTCGATGGCGGCCTCCACCACGAGGTCCACGCCCTTGAGCGGGGACATGTCCACCGTGCCGTGGATGCGGCCCAGGATGGCGTCCGCCTGCTCCCTCGCGAGCTTGCCCTTCTCGACCTGCTTGCCCAGGCCCTTGCGTATCTTGTCGAGCCCGCCCTGCACGAACCGGTCCTCGATGTCGCGCATGACCACGTCGAATCCCGCCTGGGCCGTGACCTGGGCGATGCCCGCGCCCATCTGGCCCGCGCCGATGACGCCTATCCTCTTGATGTCCATGGATGTCCGCCTCCCAGTCCCCTACCAGCCGTTCTCGCGCTCGATGAGCATCGCGGTGCCGTTGCCCCCGCCGATGCAGAGCGCCGCGAGCCCGCGGCGCCTGTCGTACCTCCGCATGGCATGCATGAGCGAGACCACGATGCGCGTGCCCGACGCCCCGATGGGGTGTCCGAGCGCGACCGCGCCGCCGTGGACGTTGACCTTGTCGAGGGGGATGCCGAACTCCTTGCAGATGGCGAGCGTCTGCGAGGCGAACGCCTCGTTCTCCTCGAACAGGTCGATGTCCTCGACCGTGATGCGCTGGCGCGCGAGTATCGTCCTGATGGCCTCGATGGGGCCCGTCATGGCCGCGATGGGCTCGACGCCCGACCACTGCTGGTCGACGATGCGCGCCATGGGCCTGACCCCCAGCTCCTTGGCCTTCTTGGGCGACATGACCACGACGGCCGCGGCCACGTCGTTGATGCCGGAGGCGTTGCCCGCGGTGACGGTGCCGTCCTTGTCGAAGAAGGGCTTGAGCGACGCCAGCTTCTCGTAGGTCGAGTCGCGGCGCGGGCCCTCGTCGGTGTCGAACATGACCGGGGGGCCCTTCTTCTGCGGGACCTCGACGGGGACGATCTCGTCCTTGAACGCGCCCGATTCGATGGCCTTCACGGCCTTCTGGTGCGACGAGAGCGAGAACCGGTCCTGGGCCTCCCTGGAGATGTCGTACTTCCTGGCCACCCAGTCGCCCGTGTGGCCCATGTGGTAGTTGCCGTAGGCGTCCCAGAGGCCGTCGAGGACCATCTCGTCCTTGACCTCGCCGTCGAACATGTTGTAACCGAACCTGGCCTTCGTGAGCAGGTAGGGCGCGTTGGACATCGACTCCATGCCGCCGGCGACCACGACGTCGGCGTCGCCGGCGCGGATGGCCTGGCCCGCGAGCATGATGGCCTTCATGCCCGAGCCGCAGACCTTCTCGACCGTGAAGGCCCCGACGGTGTGGGGCAGCCCCCCGTTGAGGGCCGCCTGGCGGGCGGGGTTCTGGCCGAGCCCCGCCTTGAGCACGTTGCCGAAGATGACCTCGTCCACGATGCCGGGGTCGATGCCGGCCCTGAGGACGGCCTCCTTGACGACGATGCCAGCGAGCTTCGGTGCGGTGAACGGCAGCAGCGTGCCGCCGTATCGGCCTATGGGCGTCCTGACGCCGGAGACTATGAGGGGCTTGTCCAAGCTGATGCCTCCTGGGGGCCCGGGAATCGGGGTGGCCCTATATACTCTTTCCGACTCAATCCAGGCCGGGCCAGCACCCCCCTCCCGGGCCAGGCCGCGCGACTCGCGGACGCCCGCTCGCAAATGGTCAGCCGTCTGAAGCCGCCTAGTTCCATTTGTGGAATTCAGACCGAAAGATTCATTAACATGGGATATCCTATGGATATCCCATGAAGCACAAACCCATGAAGGCCGCCTCCGAGCTCACCCTGAAGAATATCCTCGGCTTCTACGTCCGCAAGGTCACTCCCTTCGGCAACTCGGCCAAGGTCGACTGCCCAAAGGAACATCTCGGACGGACCGTATACCTCGTCGTGGTGGACGAATGACCCAACCACCGAAACACGAACGCCTCGGCAAGGACGAGGTCGAGCGCCTCCGACGCGAGAACGAGCAGCTCAAGCGGGAGATTGAAAGGCTTCGAAGGGAGAAGGAATCAATCGAGAAGAAGAAGGAGGCCGTCGAAAAGGACCTCGAGAAGGTCGAACGGGAGTTCGAGGAGTACAAGGCCCGCCACCCCGAGAACGTCGGCGAGAAGAACGGGAAGGCCTACGCCATCAAGCCCCCCGCCAAGTCCGGCCCACGCAAGAGGCCCGGGGCCAGGCCCGGCCACGCCCCTCACTTCCGGAGACCCCCGGAGCACATCGACGACGTCGAGGGGGTCCCAGTACACAGGTGCCCCCACTGCGGCAACGAGGAACTGAGCGATGTCCAGGAGATCCGGGAGCGCATCGTCGAGGACATCCCGACCTGCAAGCCCGTCGTGACCCAGTACCTCATCGAGAGGCGCTACTGCAAGAGGTGCAAGGGCCTCGTCGAGACGCCGGTGACGGCCGCCCTCCCTAAGGCCCGCCTCGGTCTGCGCGTGATGCTCGCCACGGTCTATCTCAAGATCGGCATGCGCCTCCCCGTGGAGTCCATCCCGAAGGTCCTGAAGACCCTCTTCGGCATCCACGTCTCTGAGGGCGAGGTCATATGCATCCTCGACCAGGTGGCGGGGGTCTTCGGGGAGTACTACGACCAGCTCATCAATACCATCCGCGAGGCCCCCGCGAGGCACATGGACGAGACCTCGTGGAGGATTGACGGCCAGAACGTCTGGCTGTGGGCGTTCGTCACCAAGGGCGAGGCGCTCTACGTCGTCGCGAACTCACGGGGTCACGAGGTCCCGCTCGACATCCTCGGGGAGAGCCCTAAGGGCGTGGACATCCACGACAGGCTCTCGGTCTACGACACGCTGGCAAGGAAGACGGGGGACCGGCCCCAGCAGTACTGCTGGGGCCACATCATCTGCGACGCGAAGGAGCTCGCCAAGTTCCACGGGGAGGACGGCGAGGTCATCCTCAGGATTCTCAAGAAGACCTACCTGAGGGCCATGGAGTTCGACCACAAGGGTACGGAAGCCGACGTGGAGGCGCTCTTCCACCACATGAAGGGCGACCTGGACCGGCAGTACAGGTCCAAGAAGTGCCAGAAGTTCGTGGTGAACCTCCTGAAGGACAAGGACGGGCTGTTCGTGTTCGTGACGAACCCGGACGTGGAGGCGACGAACAACGCGGCCGAGCGGGCGCTGAGGCACCCCGTCGTGGCGAGGAAGGTCAGCGGTGGTAGCAGGTCAGAGAAAGGGGCGAAGGTGTTCGGGACCCTGATGAGCGTGGTCCAGTCGTTCAAGCAGTCCGGGAAGGACCTGCTCGTCGATGGGCCATCCATCCTCAATGCTTCACGTGGCTGACCATTTAC
>CAYGVT010000026.1:0-2303 GCA_964353355.1 uncultured Thermoplasmata archaeon
AGAGATCTATCAGGTCCTATTAAGCGTGTACGAGACGTTGAAGAAGAGGGGCGGCAACTTCATGGAGTATGTCAATATGAATCTGAGCGGTTTCTATTACCGAGATATGCCCGTGGTAGGACTGGCCTCCAAAGGTGGAGCTGTTACGCGCCAGCGTTGTGGGGCATGCCCTCCACGATGGGGCGGAAGGCGTCCCAATCGATGAGGGGGTTCACCTCCGCGAGCCGGTCGCCGAGGCGGGCGAGGTGCCGGTACTCCTCGCGGAATGCGAAGTTTGTTAAATTATCCATGAAGAATAGAATTCATTGTAGCCATATAAATAATTTTATTGTGATGGAACCCGTTCATCACAACATCCCGCCTTCTAAATGGTCTCTCTTGATTAAAAGGCACCATTATCACGAAATCTTTATATATGATTAATGATATTAGTTCCTTTTGCCATGAACGCAAGAACGGCCGCCTTCGCCCTCGTCTCCATCCAGCCCCTGCCGCTCGGGACCATCGCCGAGCGCCTCACCTACTCGAGGAGCACGCTCTACCAGGCCGTGGAGGCGTTGATCGCCGAGGGCCTCCTGGTGAAGGGGCGCCACGGGGACCAGCAGGTCGTCGAGGTGGCCGACGGATACTCCGCGCAGAAGCTCCGCGAGGTGCACGTCCTGGCCCTCAAGCACGGCATCGACCCGGAGATGCTGCTGAGGGACAGCACCCTATCCGTATGGAAGGCCGTCAAGGAGCCGCGCGACCTCGCGGCCCTGACGTCGGCGACCGGTCTTTCGCAGAGGTGGGTCCGGTCCATCGTCCAGCATCTCGCGAGGGCCGGGCTCATCCGGTACATCAGAAGGAGGCCCCTCATCGTGGTCCGCAGCGAAGGCCACCCCCTGGGCGTCGCCCTCGACGCGCTCGACGGAGAGGGGCCCAGGGTGCCTCCCGTCCGCCTCGTGAACCTGGGCTACCAGGACATGACGTGGACCCCCGAGGAGATCGAGAGGGCACTGCACGAGCTCGAGGGCTCGAACATCTACATCCGCGGCACCGGGTTCCAGGTCAAGGGCGGCGACGGCCCGTTTAGGGTCGTCGAGAGCGTCTCGGGCGAGGATTCCCTCGAGGCCATCTTCCTGCGCCGGCTCGGAACGCCCGAGGGCATCGAGGACCTCTGCGTGAGGCTCGTCGCGTCTGGTCTGCTCGACTACTCACGCCTGCTGCGGCTCGCGAGGGAGAGGGACATGGTGAGCATCGTCGGCTGCTACCTGGACATCCTCAACCACGAGAGATCGATGGTGAGCGATGAGGTCATCGCGACATTCGAGCAGGCCCGCACGAGGCGCAGGCATTCCTTCTTCAAGCCCGACAGGCGGTACGGCAAGGAGGGATGGGAGTCGCCGTTCGAGCGCAGGTGGAACGTGGACCTCTATCTTGAGATCGGGGCGTTGCAGCATACGGTGAGATCGCTATGAGCATCGAGGAGCTTCCAGTGGAGATCAGGGACGACATCGAGGACCAGAGCCTCGATCTGCTCGAGGGATTGGCTGCCGACATAATCGTCATCGGTGGTTGGGGCGTAAGGGCCCACCTCGGTACGGGGCACAGGAGGCACACGCTCGATGTCGACGGCGTCATGGACGAGGGAGCTCTGCCCGCGCTTGCAAGGAGGCTCGAGGCGATGGGGCTGCACGTCGAGCGTGCCGAGTGGGGCATCAGGTCCCGCGTCAAGTACTCCCCGAGGGTCGAGGTGCCGGACGCGGCCAGGTCCGCGGTCGACGGCGTCGAGCTCCGGGTCGAGGTGTCCGGGCCAAGGGTCCAGGAGCTCCGGACCTGAACAGATTCGGGATTCCTCCCTACACTCGTAGATCGACCTCGAACTCCTCCTTGAGGAGTTTCTTGTAGCCCAGCTTGTCCAGCGCCTCTCGGTTCTTCCCGCTCAGATTCAGGTACCATGACTTCGCCTGGCGTCCGAGCCTCACCCTGACCCGTTCCACCCGCCCCAGTTCCTGCAGCAGCGTGTCCGCGCGCTCCCACGTGTCGTCCTTGTCGGAGAGCTTCCGCAACCTGCCCTGGAGCATGGCCAGAAGCCTGTAGGCCAGCACGCATACGAACAGGTACGCCCTCACGCGCCACTCGAGCCGGTGGCGCACCGGCACGATCTCCTCGGACGTCTTCAGCGTCCTGAACACCTTCTCGATGAAGTCCTTCTCCAGGTAGAGGTTGGTGGCCTGCTTCGCCGACAGGACGGGGTCCGTGCACAGCAGCAGCCACTTCCCGTCCAACCTCTCCATCCTGTGGATGTCCTGTTTCTTGAAACC
>CAYGVT010000027.1:0-4170 GCA_964353355.1 uncultured Thermoplasmata archaeon
AAGGCTGAACTTCTCGGTCTCAATAATAAATGTCAATGATCCGCTTGGTGAGGTCCTGATCGTAAACCCGAGAGAGGGGGAAGCATTCAAAGTGAATGTGACGTTCTCGTTGATTGGCATCTGCACGGACCCGGACACGCCCCAAGGCCAGGTCCTGATGTACACGTGGTATTGGAGCGAGACGAATCTCATCGGATACGGCTCGAGCCATACGATGGTGTTCACCGCTCCTGGCAGCTACACCATCAGGCTCACGGTGTCGGACGGGGAGTTCGAGGCCTCCGACAGCGTCAACGTGACCATTGTCTCCGACCTGCCCGATGCGGATTCGGATGGCATCGCGGATCCATCCGACGATTTTCCCGTCGATCCTGCCGCGAGCACCGATACGGACAGGGACGGCTTCCCCGACGCATGGAACACAGGGATGTCCGCCAACGATTCCCTCTCGGTCCCCAAGCTGAGGCTGGACGCCTTCCCGCACGACCCCGCTGCGTCCCTCGACACGGACTGGGATGGATTCCCCGATGGATGGAACGCTGGCAGGACGCAGAATGATTCGACCTCGGTCCCGAGGTTGCGTCTTGACGCGTTCCCGCTGGACCTTGGGGCATCGCTCGACACGGACGTGGACGGCTGTCCAGATGCGTGGAATCCGGGGAGGACGTCAGCGGATTCCACGAGCGGCCTGGCGTTGGACCGGTTCCCGGCCGATCCCGCCGCAAGCCTCGACACCGATGGCGATGGGCATCCCGATAGTTGGAACCCTGGGAGGTCGAGCGCGGACTCCACCACGGACCTCGAAGTGGACCATTATCCAAATGATGCGATGAGATGGGAGAAAGAGACCAAGAGCGATACCCCGTCCCTGAGCATGATTGTGGTACTTGGGAGTCTATTCTTCATGACATTGTTAAGGGCCCATAGAAGAAGGAAGACGAGAGAAGAGGGATAGGGAAGACATGGGATCGGACTGCCGACCACTGTTCCCGAACCGACATAAGATAACTCGATGATATTGGAACAGGAATAGTCTAGAGGTGTAGACTGTATCCAATAAAATACGTAAATATTGTTGGACCTGTAATAATTCAACGCCACGATATCCTCCTCCAGAACTGTCCCCACCTGACTATCCCGTCGCCCAACCGCCTCCCACGCCACGTCCCTCCGCCGACCCCCCCCATCCCCCTCGCCAGCATCCCCCTGCACCTCCCGCAGTGCCTCCCCCCGGCCGGCCCCCCGCAGACGGCGCAGGGCATGGCGCCTGGCTGACACCCTATGAGCCCCCCTCCAGTGCCCCGCACCCTCTCGAATCCCCCCGGCAGCTGCCACATGACCTCGCGGAACTCGTAGGGGGATAGGCCGGCGCGGAGCCCCCTGAAGAGCCTGGAACTCACCGTGAGGTGGCGGGTCGCGGAGGCCGTCGAGGGCCTCGGGCTCCTCGGCATCGGGGCGGCGGGGGCGCGGGGGGTTCGTCTAGCTGGGGAATGACGCGCACCAGCATACCTGAGTAGCCAATGGGAGTGCCCCTATCTTCTGCGCGGGCGGCGCGCGTGTGCGCGCCGACCGCGCGAACGTCTTTGACATCTAATTTCCTGGTTATAATCCAAGATACTATGATTTTTTTTGAACGTATAGTTAAACTGAGTAATGAATCCCAGACAATAACCAAAAGAATTCCCTAAAGCGAAGGTGGGCCCCAGTTTTTCACGTAATCCTCTTTTGAACCGGCGGTCACCAGACGTTCAAGGCTCTCCTGCGCAGACCTTGAACCTATGACATCAAGTTTTGAAGCGCGGATTCTCACCAACATCTCTAGACATCGAGCGACATCCTCAGAGAACAATAGATGGGTGGACCAAGCGAATACCGCTCCCTTTCTAGCGTATTCCTCCGCCTCCCCATACCTTCCCTCTTTCTCATAGATCGAAGCCTTCATCTCAAGGTATTTAACCATGTTCGTGGGGTTCAACCGTATGGAATAAACGGCCATAGGCCAAGCTCGATCGATAGCTCTCTTCGCGTTCTCGACATTTCCCAGGGAGAGATGGATTTCTGCAATCTCCGTCAGGATCAGGCCTGAGAAGTAATCCCTAAAGTTCATCGTGGGATTCTCGGTTTGAACGGCCTCTTCAAGCATTTCTATCGCGTCAAGCCTTCGTCCCAGGCCTAAAAGAGTCTTTCCTAGACAATAATAGATGTAATAATCGCGTCGATATGGCTGTTTCCTCTGGTAATCAAGGAGCATCCGATAATATTGTTCAGCCTCCTCGTAGAGCCTAAGCTCGAGGAGCTTTCCGCAAAAATCCTTCACCAATTCGCGTGTGTAATAATCATGCAATCCCTTGAGCGCGAGATCGACCCTGACGACCTCTCGATATACATCGCAGATAACCTCTTTATCGCCATAATTGTAACTCTTGCCGATGTTCTTATGTATCTTCTCACTCAACTCGCGATTCTTCTGCTTTATGACTGTATCCGCCTGCTCTCTGACCGACCTGACCAATTCCATGATCTCCTTCGCCTTCTCTTTCTTGATTCTGGCCCGTCTCTCCTGGTCCTCCCGCTCTCGAGACTTCGTCTCCTTCTCATAAGAGGTGATGTCCAATTCCACTGCCGTACCAATGTTTCCGATATCTAGTACCGGTGGCGGAGTCTTCTCATGCAGGCAGCGCAATGGTTCGGCATCATGCAGCAGGTCAGCAATACTCTCCCGTTGTTCCGCCGTGAGGTCTTTCCTCGGAACGAACTCGATGCCCCCATCGAACTCCATAATACTACCTAAAGCCACGAGGCGTTCTCGTCCTATTGAATCCACGACCTCTTTGGAGAGGAATACCGATTCGTAGTACATCCCGAGGAAATCACGGAATGTCTCTATCTTGTCATAGCCCACCTCGTTTTGATAGTTCGCCAATATTCCCTCCATAATCTTCATGACCGTCCTCGCCACGACCTTGTACGGTTCCCTACTCTCGGGTTCTGGATGTGGTCCCCACTTATCCCATATATAAGCTCTAAGGAGGCCCGTCCCGGGAGGAACTGGCCATCTCTCCTCGGGATATGAATCGTCTCTGACATACCTTGCAGAGAAGCTGAACTCCATCCCTTTGACACGGATGGAATAATGATGGACATCCTCAGAGAAAATGGGGGCATCAGGATCCTTCACAGTATAATCGCCCAATTCCGTGTCTGAAATTTCTCGAAATGATGAGAGCAGTTTCAGGAATCCCCGTTGAGTTAAATTCCTTCTGGGGACAATAATCCACATCTCAGGGTAATCGCCCACACTCTCACCAAATCAATTGTATTCTCGAGTCCACTATTATTTTCATGCTGGCATACTTACCCACTGTTGGACGCATGGATACCATGGATTCGCATCTCCAGATGTAGACATCCATAGGTTTTTAGATTAATACCCTTTTCCTAGACCATGAATCATAAGCGGCCCTTCGTCCTCCGCCAATAACGGAACTCGCAGACCTCCCGCTCGAACTCCCTCCCCTCCCTCCGGCACGCGTCCAGCTCCCCGACCACCTTCCAGAATTCATCCTCTGCCAGCCCCTCCTTCATCCTGTTGACCCACCACGACCCCGCCACCATCGTCTCCCCGTCCCCCGGCACCCGGCGCCCGAACGTGACGAACCAGGGGCTCCCGACATCCTCCTCCTCCAGCCAGGCGCCCGTGTAATGACATAAAAACCTGCCCTCCCCGGGGCTCCAAGCCTCCCCGAGCGCCCTGGCGCGCGCGTGGAAGTCCCGGTGCCTCGCCCGGATGATGCCGTAACACCGCGGGCAGTACCCGAGCCTCTCCAGGCGCGGCTCCCCGCAGACGTCGCAGCCCCCCGTCGGCGCCAGCCCCCCGGCCGGCCTGGGCAGGGGCGGCATCCTGCGGCCCCACCACTCGAACTTAATAAGATTCCTCCTGAAGGGCCGGCCGGCGTGGTGGGCCGCGAGCTCCCGGACGTCGAGGGGGAACTCCTCGGGGCCGAGCTCGAACTTCATCGAGTTGAAAAGCTCGCAGGTGGCGACGAGGCGGGACGAGAGGATGGGGAAGTAATGATCGAATGACACGTAGAACGGGTCCCTGGTATCATGCTCCTCGAGCGGGACACGGGAATAATGGCATCGGAACGCGTCGATGTCCCTGTCATAGGC
>CAYGVT010000028.1:0-9956 GCA_964353355.1 uncultured Thermoplasmata archaeon
CTCGATGTCCCTCCCGAGGGATGACGCGTAGGCGTCCAGCACGTCGCGGATGCTCCCCCTCCTCTCATCGAACGAGTGGTAGAGGATGCTCTCCGGGTCCGCACCGCCCTTGATGAGCTCGTCGATCATCTGGTACATGAGAGTCGTCTTCCCGACCCTGCGCAGGCCGCCGATGGCCACGACCTGCCTGGACTGCATGTGGTCCCAACACTGCTGGAAGACGTCCCGCCTGAAGTCCATCCTGAGCCCGGGCCTCACGGCGCCGTCCCGCCACCAGGGGTTGAGGAGCGCGAGCGTTCTATCCATATTAGGAGATATGACAGACCGAATATGTATAACTTTCGGTCTGAATCCAGACCGAATATGTACAAACGTGCTCTTGAGGGGATGGACAAGAACGAATGGCATCCCCCCCTGGGACGCGAGGGAGGGGATAGGTTGGAGACGGCTGGGCAGGGCTGACTGCGTCCGCCCGGGGCTCGTCCCCTGCACTTGATAGTCTACCGTGATATCCCATCCGCCGGTGGCGAACGGACCGACGCGAGGAGCACCCTGCCCGTGTCGGGACCGTGAGACCGGAGAATCCAGACAACGTCTTGCCAGAGTCGGAATCCCGTGCATGCGGCATGGCACGCAGCATGGCACGCTGCCGCTATTGCCATGCGAGATGAGCGCTAATCCGTGACCTTCGGAGGATGGCCTCTGCAGCAGCCCTCACCTTCCTCGCGATCTAGGACGCGTCCCTCGCCTCGGAGCGCGTGACGGGCTCCCACTCGCCGGGATACCTCGCTTCGACGGAGAAGCGGTTGAGGAGGCCCATCTACTCCTTGAGGACGTCTAGTCTCACGTCCGGAGGAACAGGGGAGAGCAGCTCGGGCAGGTCGTGCGACCGCGGGAACGGCACCGAGCGCCATTTGAGTACCGCTTTGAGAGGTCATGGATACAGGGCTCGGGAGCCTCCGCGACAGGGTCCTTCAGCATGGCGACCTCATTCACGCTGCCAGGATAGGGTTTGGAATGGATTGGTCCGGGACGAACGCGCTGGCTTCCGTCCTGTTCGTGGCCGCTGGCATTGGCGCATCATTGCGATATTTTATTTTATTCGTGATAAATAGGCTCATTTCATGTCGATATTCCATTATATACCAAGATAACGGGCCTGGTACAGGAATATGGGTGCTCCGGTACGGGTGCCCGGTTGTACGGGCGCTCGGGCGGCCATGCAGCGGCGGGGGACGGGGGGAGGGGAGCCGGGCGTACGGGCGGGTCGGGGATGGCACGCGGGCAAGGCCAATAGTGCACGAATCCCGGGATGGGCGCCGGAGGTCAGGACGCCATCCGCCGGTGGGAAACGGATGCGCTCGTGGTGCGCCATCCGCGGGAGCGTCCGACCGAAGGGCTGCGGTGGAAATGGCGCTTGCGTTCCTCTCCTCCTCGTCCGTCTGCGCTATTGTCTCCGTGGGACCGGACCTCAGCTGCATGGATGATGGCTCCGCAACGTATTTGACATCACGATTCTCTTTGCATATGGCCGCATGATGCGCAAGCGTCTTCTCGGCGGTGTCCTTCTCCTTGTCGGCGCGAGCATAGGCCTCGCTGCGGCATTGGATCTCCTGCTCACGGCTCTTGCCGATATAAGGAACGATACGGGAATGGGACTTGAAGGCCTTGGAGTTCTCATCAGTCTCCCCCTTGTCTTCATGAGCACCGCCGGGCTGGTCGGTGGCGTGCTCGCCCTCGTCGGGAGGGCATGGTTCTTCGTGGTACTTGCGGGCGTGGCAGCGATACCGGGCACGGCACTCCCGGAGGCATTCCTCTATCCTATCGTTCCGTTCCTGGCCATCATCGCCGTCGTAATACTGGCGTCCTCGAGGAACGAGTTCCGTGGAATTGATGGGAAGTCCGCCCCATGGCCTTGAGCGTTTGGCCACCACCATTAAGGACTGACTGCACATAGCCCAGCACGGCGGAGTGGGGCGTGCGAGGCGCGCCGGGGGGTGACCGTGTGGGAAGGTTGCGGCGGTAGGGTGCCAGGCGTATGCTCCGGGACCGCGACCTCCATTAGAGACTGTGCCATGGAACCCCACCGGCCGGTGGGGAACCGACGGGCATGGGGAGCGCCCTGCGCGCGTCCGGGCATGGCGGTCGGACGGTACCGGTCACGGACCCGCGGGGACCGGTCCGGTGCGGTCCGCGCGGTGGCTACACCTGGCCGATGAGGCGCAGGAGCCCATCGACGGCCTCCCGCGCACTGTCCGCGCCCATCCTGCCGTAGAAGCCGATACCGCTGGGATCATGCCCTGCCCTACGCAGCACGCCCGCGAGGAACTGATGGCGCTCGAGGAGGGACCCCAAGAGGACGAAGTCGACCTCCCTGCCTCCGGAGCCCGGGTCGACGAGCGCCAGCACGTCCGCGAGGTCCTTGACGAGCTTGCCCTTCTCCCTGTCCGGGTCGGCGCTCGTCCCGTGGTCGAGCCTCCATCCGCGGTCCCACGCGGCCTTGAGCTTCATGAGCGGCAGCCGGGTGCGCTCCGGGACCGGCACGGAGACGTCCCCGAGGTCGAACGCCGTGTGGGCTTCCGCGACCGTTGCCAGGTCGAGGGCGACGCCCACCCCCTCGAATCTGTCGCGCCCCTCCATCGTGGCCGTGTCCAGATGGACCCTGCCCTCGGGGAGGTCAAGCACCACGCCCTTCCGGCCCATGAAGGGATGCTCGTCAGGGCGGTACCCGCGGTCGACGACGAGGTGGTGCTCCAGGCTCCTCCTCGTCGAGCTGTTGAGCATCAGGTCGATGTCGTAGGACCCGTAGTAGGCGTTGTACATGTGGACCGCCCAACCGCCCACGAGGAGGGCCCTCTGGGAGGCGCTCCTCCGCCTCCTCGCGTCGAGCCACCGGGCGATGTGCTCCAGCTCGACGAACGACGCCTGGATGAGCGGGATGTCAACCGTTGGCCTGCTCGACGTAGGTCACCATCTCCTTTGCGAGCTCCCATGCGCCGTAGCCGAGGCCGGCGAGGTCCAGAAGGGCCTGGGCCGGGCTCACGAGGCTCAGTCCCGACCGCTCCTCGGCGCGGGCGAACACGTCCCGGTCGGGCAGGTGGACCGACAGGCGGACTTTCCCCCCGCCGTCCTCCAGCATCCTCCTCACGGTGCCCATGTTCCACTTGACCAGGTTGTCCCCGGAGGTGTAGAGCCCCTGCCCCCGGGCCGGCCGTTCGGAGGGGCCGTACCGACCCTCGAGGTCGATGTACGCGTACAGGGCGTCGAACCTCATCGAGTGGCCCGTGTAGATGCCCCCTGCCGTGATGGCCGTGAAGGCCGCGCGGATGCCGCTACGGTCGAGCTCGCCGCGAACCAGGCGCGCCGCCTCGATGACGTCATCCCCCGCCACGGGGAGCTCCGCGACCTTGAGCTTCTGGATGTCGCGCTCCCATGCGACCCCCTTGAGCAGCGCGTCGACGTCGCCGATCACGATGCCCTGGGGCGTCCTCGAGGCGATGTGCAGGTCGATGAGGCGCCCGACCACCTTGTGGGCCCAGCCGTACGAGACGTCCGCGCGCTTCGCGAGGCCGCGGACTGAAATGGGACCGGACCCGATGAGCGAGGCGGCGACCCTCCATGCCTTCTCCGAGCTCAGCCTCATGACGACCGTCTGCGCGCCCTCCCTGCCGCGTGGAAGGGCCGACCCCCACTCGAGGCGCAGGACCGGGACCTCGAGGGCCCTCGCCATCTCCTTGACCTCGCCGGGGATCTGCCTCGATAGTATGACGTACTCGACCCCTCTTCCCCCGCGCCTCTTCCTTCGGAGGATGTCCCTCGCGACACTGGCCATGGCAACGTCTGCCGCGGAGGCCCGGTCCTTGACATCGACTAGGACGGTGCGCCTGCCCTCGACGTACCGGTAGTCGGGGCGGAAAGCCCTCCCTGCGCCATCGATGAGCGGCTGGGCCTCCAGCCGCCCCCTGCCCTTGAGGCCGAGGACCCGCCCGAGGATGACAAGCATCTCCGCCTCGTGTTCCGGCCGGTGCTTGGGTTCCATGGTATGTCACTATGCAGTGATAGGTATAAATACTTATCAGTGATATATATCACTCCTTAGTGATACTTATTAATAGGCCTCAGTGATAGGATTTTGTGGAGATGGCTCCTGGGAGCGACGGATGGCCGCCCCCGCAGCGGGCAGGGCCGTCCCCGTGGCGGGGCGGGGCACCCTGGGGCTTGATCGTCGGTCATCCTCCAAATCCAGGTCCAGGAGGGACATTTGGCCATGGATGCCGAGATCGCGGATCTCCGCGACTAGGTCCTTCAGCGCGGCGATGTCGCTCACGCTGCTAGGGTCAGGCCTGGGATGGGACTGTCTGAGACGATTGGGCAGTCTTCCGACCTGCTCGCGGCCGCTGACACTAGTGTATTATCGTGCTATTTTATTTTATTCACGATTAATAGGCTCATTTCCTGTGGATATCCCATTATATACCAGGATAACGGGCCTGGTACAGGGATACGGGTGCCCGGGTACGGGTGCCCGGTTGTACGGGCGGACGGGGGGCCAGGCGGCGGCAGGAGACGGGGGGGAGGGGGACGGGCGTGCAGTCGGTTCAAAACAGGGGTTTAGGGGGCGGTCCATTATGCATTTTTGAAGTACGATATGGCATGGCGGGATGCCACCCGCCGGTGGGGAATGCGGGTGAGACCGTTCCCCATCTCTGGATGGGGTCCGCACGGACGAGCTCGCTCTTGGCCTGGAGGCTGCGCGGGAATCCATTGTGATTGGGAGGGACCACGGAGCGGCCCGCCGGGGGTTCTCGGTCCACTACATGACGGCCGCGTCGCAACTGGACGAGCTGAAGAAGGCGGAGCAGCGGGATATGCTGGACAGGAAGCTCAAGACGTTCGGGAAGTACCGGCTGCTCGTCGTCGACGAGATCGGGTACCTTCCGATGAAGCGCGAGGGGGCCCATCTGTTCTTCCAGCTGGTGGCCAGGAGGTACGAGAAGGCGGCCACGAACTTCACGTCGAACAAGCCCTACAGCGAGTGGGGCGAGGTCATGGGGGACCCGGTCATCGCAGCAGCGACTCTGGACAGGATACTCCACCACAGCACGACGGTCAACATCAAGGGAGAGAGCTACCGGCTCAGGGCCAGGAAGCGGGCGGGGCACGCCCCGCCTTTGAAGGAGCCGGTCGGAGGTGAGACGTAACATTAATATGGGAGTGGGGAATATTCAACCGCCAAAATTGGGGAAATTTCGAGCGCCGTCTACACTTCGACCGTTTATAACGCGCGCGCTCGTACGAACGCTACACATCGGATTTATTGAGACTCTGTAGATTTCACTTGGCCAGGCCCCCACCCATTTTCATCGTCGGCATCCCGTGGCGCAACTAATATATACGTGCTGAAGGCTATAGAACAGTTGAGCCCGGAAACAGAGGCGCGCGATAGATATGGCCTATCCTGAGCCAATCCCCGTTCTCAGGCAAAAAGACGCCAAGGAATTCGAGAGGCGTTTAAAGAACTTTAAATTAACCAAGGCTCAGAAGGAATTCTATAAAAAGGCCCATAGAGCCTATTTGAAATCCCAGAACAAGGAATAGAGGCGCCTTCGATGAGCGACGCTCTGGGATTCGCTCATGCAGAAGATATCGATACTGAGAAATTCTCTCATCAGCCATTTCGTCGGAATATGGCGGTGGAACACTTTGATTGCGGAAGTCCTCCTTTGAATGACTTCCTGAACACTCGCGAAGTCCACGAATATGACAAACAGAACCTCGGGCGGACGACCTTGGTGTACTATGAGAATAAATTCGTCGCGTACTATACAACCTCAGCAGATTCGCTTCAAACGGTCTATCTTCAGGAGCGGAAGAAACCGAATCAGTATGTCAAAACGGGAAATGTAAGGGTAAATAAAATCCCTGCCATCATGATCGGCCGACTGGCAGTGACCAAAGAATATCATAACAGGGGCATTGGGCGGTACCTGATAGGCTACATCATAGGCCAATCCATAGAATTGTCAAAATCCATGGCCGTAAGGATAATCATCGTCGAATCAAAACCTGAATCGATTGACTTCTATCTTAAATGCGGGTTTCAACACATCGTCGATACTCGGAAATCCCGACGTCAGAGATACAGGACATTATTCCTTGACCTTCAGGCAGCGATTGAAGCAGTGGCTGATTGAACATCCTTGCCTGCGCATTTCAGCAATTCGATCGTCACATCTAGATCGGGGGCCATTGAACGAGGTTCAGAGACATTTTCATATTTAGAGCGTGAGAGAACCAATGGAACCGTACGACGACTCCGAGCCATCCTTGCCATTATACACCCCCACAGGCCATTCCAACCCGCCATGCCCTGGCGCGTCGGAAACAACGACGGGGAGTGCTTCGGGGCCGTCAACGACCCGGGCGATGCCCCAACCACTTCCATAGACCACTCTACAAGGACTCTGGCTCTCGACCACCCGCCCCCATCGCCACCCCTCACCTGGCGGCTCACCGTGCTGATGCCCCGGGCGCTCGCGCGAACCCTGGCGATACGGAAGTTCGGGACCTTCGCGAGGGGCTTCGAGCACGGCGAGCTGGTCCTCAAGCGGCTGGGGAGGCTCGAGAAGATGTCCAGGAGGTCTCCGAACCTCACGGATCCCCGAACCTGAAAGAAATCGACATTCGCCCTCAGCTCATTTATCTCGACCTGGACCATTAGAGGATGTGGCTCGTCGAGGACGGATATCGGTTGGGCCTGGACGTGACCTGACTGTTACCAATGTGCATCGCAGCGAAAATCCTGGGAATACTCCAGGTAAACGCCTTCCTCCCCACGCGTATCGCGCGGTCTCTGACTTATTCCTGTTCAGGATGGGCATGGGGTCATGGATACGGGGGTCGGGAACCTCCGCGAAAGGGTCCTTCCGCATGGCGATATCGTTCACGCTGCAAGGATAGGGCTTGGGATGGAATGGTCCGGGACGATCGAGCTGACTTCTGACCTGCTCGTGGCCGCTGGCATTATTGTGTCATCGCGATATCTTTTTTTATTCGCAAGAAATAGGCTCATTTCCTATGGATATCCCATTATACACCAGGATAACGGGCCTGGTACGGGGATATGGGTGCCCGGGTACGGGTGCCCGGTTGTACGGGCGCTCGGGCGGCCAGGCGGCGGCGGGGGACGGGGGGGAAGGGAGGCGGGCGTACGGGCGGGTTGGGAAAGGTTCGGTAAATGCTCGGAAGCGATCATCGGTGAGAGGGCATTGTTGGCGGGATGCCACCCGCCAGTGGGGAACGCGCCGTGTCCGGCCCGTCCGCAAGAACATTGGAATAACCCGTTTGCCCGTGGGAAACGCACGTCGGACTGAACATCTTTTATTTGCCGACGAGCTGGAAACGGACCCCTTGCGAGAGAGCCCTCACGTCATTCCTCGATGGCTTTTTTTATTCCAACCGTCGTACGACATCGAGGTATGTCTCGATCTCCACTCCGAGGTGCGCGGCCGCCCTGCCCGCGACCTCGTCGGTGATGACCGCGAGCCCCGCCGCGCACTCCGACGGGTACTCCCTCCTGACAGCGCCCGCGACCTCGCCGGGGGCCTCGGGCGAGTGCCACATGAGGGCGTAGATGTCGCACGCGTCCTTGAGGACCTTGTCGTCCTTCTGCCTCGACGGGATGGCCCTCAGCTTCATTGCGAGCAGCATGTGCGGCCTGGGCACGAGGGCGGTCGTCCGGCCGATGGGCACGCCCCTCCAGAGCCCCTCGTCGAGCACGCGCGCGAGGATGGGCTCGTCGATGGCCTTGGCACCGAACGCCTCCGCGTGCCTGGGATGGATGCGGTCCACCAGCAGGTCGATGAAGAGGTAGAACAGGTCGTAGAGGGGGACGTGCCTCGCATCCTCCTCGGTGAGCGTCTCCCCGGACCCCTTGCGTATCATCCTGCAGTAGCGGAAGGAGCCGTAGGGCACGTAGCCGACGGACCGTACCACGTCGACGGCCCTCGAGAACGGGGTCGCCCTCAGCGCCTCCATGTCAGCGGCCGGGTCGATGTGGAACCCCAGGTCGATGTCCCTGGAGCCGATGTAGGGCACGCCGTGCTCGCGCTCGTAGGAGGCCGTCACCGTGAGGTGCACGCCCCATCCCCCAACGACCACGAAGGGCCCGGGAAGCATCCCCGCGATGTTGCGGAGCGCCCCGAGGGCGCTTCCGGTCTCCATCGTGTCGTAGAGCTCCTCGGTCATCGGTACGCCCTCCCGACCAGGAGGTCGGCGGCCTCCGCGCACTCCGCCCCCGTCCTGTAGAGGTCCACGATGAGCTGTTGGATGGACACCACCGGCCAGCCCTCGACCGTGTCCGCCTCGTAGAAGACATGCTCGTCGGCGAGTATCACCTGGACGTTCCCCCTGCCGACGTAGCCCTTGCCCGAGAGGAGGGCGTGCCACGCGGGCGCGTCACGCCCATGCACGTACAGCTCGTGGAGATGTGGGAAGACGTAGTGCCCGACCAGGTTCTCCGCGAAGTAGCCCGTGAGGGCGTAGCCCATCTTGGAGTCCTTCAGGACCGCCGGCGCCTCCCTCACGTGGTACTCGCGGTAGACGCGCCTGTCCCTCCGGGCGGCCCACCTGGCGAACAGGGCCCGCGGATCCTTCAGCTTCCGGCCCACGATGAGGCCGTCCCTCTCCAGGGCCTTAAGCACCCTGAAGGCCCACCCGTAGCTGACGTCGGCCTCCTTCGCGACGCGGTACCATGTCGGACCCTCCAGCCTGCGGCTGAGGAGGACCCTGTAGATGCGCTCGACCTTGTCCCCGTAGGGGGACGGACTGGGCCAGGTTAATTCCGAGGGTTTCATCGATATATCCCATGTTCATCTTACTATATATAATTGACGGATATATTCTCTCTTATCAATCATATTTAATCATGACGGATATATTCGTGCTACTGGTCGGTAGGAACCCGAGGGTTGATGTATTGTTCCAATCTTCCTAATTTTAGATGGGGGATAGAGAATACCCCCATGGATGCAGGAACAGAGGTGGGCGGGATTGGCCTGAGGGCAGTGGAGCTAGCCCAACCGCCCCGTCGTCATGCCCCCCGCCCGGCATGCTGTCCGCCATCCTCTTCCTTGCGCTTGCGCAAGCCCTGGTATCGGAAGCGCGAGACGCGGAGTGGCTCGTCGAGGGCTGACACTGGCCGGATCTGGAAATGACCTGACCATCGCGATTGCGCATCGTGACAAGAGTCCTCGGAACACGCCATTCCACGCCTTCAGCCCAATGGACGATCGCACTGCTTCTGATTTGTCCCTGTCCAGGATGGGCGCGGGGTCATGGATAAAGGATTGGATACCTCCGCGATTGGGCATTTCTGCAACGCAACTCGTTCACGCTACCAGGATAGGGCTTGGAATGGAATGGCCTGGGGAGAACGTGCTGGCTTCCGAACTTCGAGCGGTTGCTTGTATTGGTGTAATATCGCAATATCTTTTTTTATTCGTAAAAATTAGGCTCATTTCATGTGGATATCCCATTATACACCAGGATAACGGGCCCTGTGGTACAGGGATGTGGGTGCCCCGGTACGGGTGCCCGGTTGTACGGGCGCGCGGGCGGCCATGCGGCGGCGGGGGAGAGATGGGCAGGAGGGCAGGCGTACGGGCGGGCGGCGAAGGCGCACGTGCCAGGCCATTGATGCACAGATACCGGAACGGGCGTCGCAGGTCAGGACACCACCCGATGGTGGGGAATGGACGTGCGCATGGGCTGCCACCAGCATCGGGGGCGCACGACCCGGTCCGTGGGCCCGAGGTCCGGTCATCCGTCCCCTGGACGGTCGGTGCCCGCCACGACGTGCGTTGCGCCCCCGCCGAGCAGGAACTCCCACGCTGGCACGACCTCCACGTCCCCGTCCGTCCCCCGCGGGAGGGCGGATGTGCCCTTGCTCACCACGA
>CAYGVT010000029.1:0-16074 GCA_964353355.1 uncultured Thermoplasmata archaeon
GTCGCGCTGGGGATGCCATCGGCCCTGGTCGTGGACCCGCGGTCGGCCATCTCTGTCTTCATCACCGTGGACATCCTGAGAACGGCCACCACGCTGCAGTGGTTCGACCTGTGGGTGCTCAATGTAGGCGGGCTCATCACGACCTCGGAGGTCATGATGGGCGAGGTGCACGGCAGCTACAAGCTCGTGCGCATATGGAACGAGAGCGGGGGAAGATGGGATGCATCAGGTGTCCGTATAAATGAAGTCTACCCTCATCCAACAGGAGGTACTGGAGACACAACTGAATGGGTCGAACTCATCAACCCGACAACAAGTGATGTCGATTTAGATGATTGGTATGTGAAAATAATTGTCGACGCATATGATTTAATATATAGAATCATAAATTATAGTTCGCCTGATAGCATTTCAAAGAATAATGGTTTGAAGGTAAATACAACGGAACATGGTGCTGAGATTTACGACAGCTGTATTATCGCCTTGTATGACAGTTCTGGTTCCAGAATAGACCTTATGGAATTAACCAATGTTGGCTCTGGAAAATCAAGGGCACGCTTCCGAGATATTGACTATCATCCAGTAGAGACAACGTATACTGGATCTCCTTCAAAGAACCAAGCCAACGACCTCATCCCCGAGTTCAGGGATATCGTCTACCCGCTCATGGGCACGCTCGTCGTCTACGCCGTCGTCCGCCGTCGCTCTCACCCCAAGGGCGCCCAGCAGGCCACGGTGGCAGCCTCCCTCCAGGCCGCCCGCAAGCCTTTTAACGCCTGAGCCCATTTGAGGTCGACGTCCCGAGGGAAGCCCATGGCTAAGACCGAGATTAAAGACGAGGGCTCTGCCGAGAAGTTCGCGAACATCATCAAGAAGCGCAAGGCGGTCTACTTCGAGATCATGGAGGAGAAGGGCCTCGGGGATTTCGCCGCCGAGACCATCAAGATGTTCGACAAGGAAGGCGCCATCATCGGGAAGCTCACCTACCAGATCAAGGAGAACATCCTTGCCATCAACCACTTCAACATCGACATCTGGGAGGAGGGACAGGCCTACCCGGAGAGGTTCGTGAAGTGGTTCGAGGGCTACGCGAGGGGGAAGAAGGCCAAGGACTTGCGCGTCGAGCTCTTCGAGCGCGACTCCAAGACCTATGACCTGGTCCAGATATTCAGGACCCTGGGGTTCGTCCCGACCTCGACCGGCTTCATGCGCGGCCGCACCTCGTACGAGATGCACAAGAAGCTCTGATGCCCTCGCCATGCCGCAATACCGTCGAATCGTTTATCTACCCTCTAGACCATTCTCTCGCCAGGAGCGGTAGCCATGCCTGAGGGGGAGCCCACGGGATACGAGTGCCCGGGCTGCGGCGCGTCCGTCGCGCCCGACGTCCAGGAGTGCCCCAGCTGCCACATGTCGTTCGTCGCGACTGACACGGGCTTCGCGTGCCCCCAGTGCGGGGCGCCCGTCGCCGCCGACGCCCCCGGGTGCGACGCCTGCGGGCTCCAGTTCGCCCCGCCCGAGGCAGAGGCCACGGGGTTCGAGTGCCCGAGCTGCTCGGCCCCGGTCGCGCCCGACGCGACCGGCTGCGCCAGCTGCGGGCTCCAGTTCGCCCCCGCTGAGGAGGGCGAGCCCGCCGTGGGCGAGGAGGGCGCCGAGCGGATGGTCGGCAAGGCCATCGAGGAGGAGGCCATGCTGCCCCCGCCCGTGGAGGAGGAGGTACCGGTCGAGGATGCAGAGGAGGAGGCCCCAGAGCCACCTACGCCTCCGCCCGCCCCCCCGCTACCCCCGCTGCCGCCCCCGCCCCCGTCATGGGGGCCGCCCAGGCACATCGAGGAGGAGGAGGTCGTCCTCCCGGAGAAGACAGAGGAGGAGTTGGAGGAGGAGGGCCTTCCCGTCGGGGGCGAGGAGGTCGCGCTGCCCGAGAAGGTCCTCGACGGGGACGAGGAGTACGAGGTCCCGCCACCGCCTGTCGAGGAGGAGGCGCCAGCGGAGGAGCCCGAGGCGCCGCCCGCCAAGGCGCCCAAGGCACGGAAGGCCAAGCCCAAGAGGAGCGGCCTCTCCATCGCGGGCTACGTCTTCATCATCCTGGCGATGGCCGCGTTCGGCGCGACCCTCTACTTCTACTTCTACGACACCATCAAGGACCAGCCCTTCGCCATCGGCGACTACCAGCGCAACTACATCATGATGGCCGTCGGCGCCTTCGTCGGCGCCCTGGTCATCGGCGTTCTGCTCCTGGTCATGGGCCGCAGGCGCGCGAGTGCGGCCGCGGCCGGGGAAGCCGCCCCAGCCCCTGCCGACGAGGCCCCCGTGACACCTGAGGAGGCCGAGCCATCGGTCGAGGAGGAGGTCCCGCAGGAGGCCCCTGCCCCCGTAGGGCCAGGGGAGGTCCCCGAGGAGGGGGTCGAGGAGGAGACCGAGGTGGAGGAGGAGGAGGAGGAGGTCTCCATCCAGGTCGGCAGGCAGTACCCTCCGCAGATCTCCGAGGAGGAGATCCCACCCGCGGTACCCTCCACCGAGGCCGGGCTCCCGCCCGAGGAGCTCGCGGTCGAGATGGCCGACCTCTACGGCTCCCCTGAGACCTCCGCCGAGGAAGAGGTCGAGGAGGAGGAAGAGAAGGTCGAGGAGGCGGAGGAGAAGGAGGAGGAGCTCGACCTCGGTGAGGAGCTTGAGGTAGAGGAGGAGGCGACCGGGGAAGAGGAGGCGGGGGAGAAGGAGGGCGAGGAGGACTCTGACTACTCCTACGAGTGCCCCGCCTGCGGCGGCGAGGTCAGCGAGGACGACCTCAAGTGCGCCCACTGCGGCGCCGAGTTCGAGGAGTAGGCCTCGGCCTTCGACAGGGTGGCGCGGCCGACCCAGTGCCGGTCGCGCATCTCACTCGACGTAGATGGCGACCCTTCCAGGCAGCGCGGCGCGCGCCTTGTCCCCCGGGTCCACCAGGCCGGGGTCGTCAGCCGCCTGCACCGTGATTTCGCACCCCAGCTCCTGCGCGAGGTAGCCACGGTTCTCCGCGAGGTAGGCCGTCTCCTCGACCTTGACCCCCACGTCGGCCTCACCGGCCCCGACGCGCGGGAGGTCCCTGAGCAGCTGCTGTGCGAAGGCGCTCGCCGCCTTCGAGTGGGGACGCACCTCGGCCATGGACATCGACTCTCTCATGAGCCCGCCCATCTCGAGCCGGCCCTCGGAACGCAGCCTCCTCGCGACCGCGAGCACCGCGTGCTTCCATGCAGGTGCCGTGAAGAGCCTCACCCTCTTGGGGGAGATGCCCGTGATGCGCAGTATCTCGCGCGCGTCATCCAGCGTCGCCACGAGCAGCCGCTCCCCGGCCATGGCGGCGCGCGCCGCTTCGGAGACGGGCCACGGCTCTGGCAGCCGCGAGAGCGCGACGAGCCCGTCGCGGCCCTGCAGCTGCCATGCCTCCTCGGCCATGTGGGACGCGACAGGTGCGAGCAGCTGCGTCTGCACCGCCATCGCCCGGTCGAGGAGCGCCCTGTGCGGCTCGCCGCCGCACCGCCTCAGGTACCACCGCAACTGGGCCTGGAGGTCGTAGTAGCCCGACTTCAGGGCCGACCTGAACGAGAAGGTGTCGTAGCCGGCACGGGCGGCGGCGAGCGTCTCGCTCAGCACCGCGTCGAACCATTCGTCGATGGCCCACCGCTCCTCCCTGCCCCTGCCCCTGTTCTCCGAGACGAACTCGAGCCAGGAGGCGAACCTCCTGGGCGCGCCCTCCGCGATCTCGGGGTCCCAGTTGGGGTCGTCAAGGCCCTCGCCCGCCATCGCCTCCGTGAACCGCACGACATCGGCCCCGTGCGCCTCGAGCGCGTCCTTGAGCGTGATTGAGTTGCCGCGGGACTTGGACATCTTCTCGCCGGCCACGCGCATCCAGCCGTTGATGGCGAACGCGCGCGGGAGCTTGTCCTCCGGGAAGAGCGCGACGTGGTTGAAGATGCAAAATGTGAGGTGGTTCTGCACCAGGTCCTTGCCCGAGCCCCGCACGTCGAAGGGGTACCAGTACTCGAACTCCGCCCTGGCCGCCCTGAGCGCATCCTCCGTGCATCCGTATCGCCGCGCGAGCTCACGCGCCTCGCCCACGCCCTCGAAGCACCAGGCGAAGAAGTCCGGGTCGATGCGGTCCTCCTTCACGATGCGCTCGTGCTCGAGGTGCCTCGCGACCGTGTAGTAGGCCATGTAGACCGTCGAGTCGGAGAGGGACTCGATGACCCACCTCGGGTCCCACGGGAGCTTCGTGCCCAGGCCGAACTCCCTCGTGCATGCCCAGTCCGAGAGCCAGCCGATGACGTGCTCGAACTGCTTGCGGACCACGGGCGGGTGGAGCGTCATGCGGCCCAGCGCCTCTCGCACGCGCGACTTCCACATGGCGTCGCTGTAGGCGATGAACCACTGGTCGGTCACGACCTTGACGACCGACGGGGTCAAGCACCGGCAGACGACCCTGCCCGACGGCTCGTAGAGCACGGCCGCGCGGCCCTGGCGCAGGAGCTCCTTCTTGACGAGCTCCTTGGCCTCCTCGACCCGCATCCCCCCGTAGGCTGGGATGGACTCGAGCATGACCCCGGTGTAGTAACCGGACCGGTAAATCTCCTCCTTGGCCAGCTCGAGCTTCTCGCGGTCGTGCTGGTCCCGGATGCCCATCTTCCCGCATATCTCGACCGCTGGCAGGGGCCCCCAGCCCTCGCTCCTGATGATGGCGACAGGCTCCACGGACGCGACCAGGGCGGGGTCGACGCCCCAGAGACGCGCGAGCCCGGGGTCGCGCCTCAGGTCCGCCAGGCCCATCCAGTCGTCGGGCGCGTCGGACGGCACGGACGTGACGATGCCCGTGCCCTTGCCGGGGTCGCAGAAGCCCGAGGGGAGGATGGGGATGAGCCGCTCGATGGCGGGCGCGCGGGCCCTCCGGCCCACGAGCTCGGAGCCCTTCACGGTGCCGAGGACCTCGACCTCGTGGCGTTGGAGCTCCAGCTTCTCGAACGCCTGCCTCGACGCGACCCAAACCTCGTTGTCGACCCTGGCGCGCACGTACTTGTGCGCGGGGTCTACCCAGAGGTTGACCTGACCGAAGACGGTCTCCGGGCGCAGCGTGGCCGCGACGAGCTGGGTCTCCTCGTCGCCCTCGAGTGGGAACTTGAGCAGCGTGAACTCCTGCGGCGTCTCGCCCTCGCCCTCGACGCGGGCATGGTCGC
Organism: uncultured Thermoplasmata archaeon; assembly: GCA_964353355.1. Taxonomy (GTDB): domain Archaea; phylum Thermoplasmatota; class DTKX01; order DTKX01; genus CAYGVT01. The sequence goes on from CAYGVT010000029.1 coordinate 5,202, forward strand.
CCACGGGGGAGTTGTCCTTCGGGCACCAGATGACGGGGTGCTCGCCCTGGACGACGAGCCCCATCTCCTTGAGGCGCGCGAACTGCCACCGGACGAAGGCGTCGTAGTAGGGGTTGAGCGACGTCGTTATGAAGCTCCGCCTCCAGTCCACGCTCAGCCCCAGGCGCTCCATGTCGCGGCGCGTCTCCCTCGGGAAGAACCGCGTCCACTCGAGGGGGTCGCGCATCCTCGCGAGCTGGTCCTCGGAGATTCCCATCTGGCGTAGGATATCGAGCTGGGTGGGCTCGCCCTCGGCCACGCGCTGCGCGGCCGCGACGATGGGGGTGCCCGTGCAGTGGAAGGCGAACGGCCACAGCACGTTCTGCCCGAGCATCCTGTGGTACCTGGCGGCGAACTCCAGCTGCAGGAGGGTGAACGTGTGCCCGATGTGGATGTAGCCGTTCATGTAGGGGTACGGGAAGTTCACGAAATACTTGGGGCGAGAGGGGTCGGGCTCGGCCTCGAAGGCGCGCGCCTCGGCCCATCGGCGCTGCCACCGCTCCTCGACCGCCTTGGGGTCGTACTCCACCGCGATGTCCCCTCCAGGTACGTCCGGCCGTTAAGGTGAGGCGCCTTATATGGATTTTGGGTGGGGGGTCGCGGACGACGGGCGATTGGCATCGGACGCGTCGCGGCAGGTGCCTGGTGCCCGGACCATGGCGAGGGGCATGCGCACGCGGGGGTCGCGGCCAGGATGCGTCACTCGGGCCCGTGGACGTCCTCGCCCGCGTGGCCCATCTCCTCGGATGTCGCACCGCGGGTGCGCGAGATGTGCTTGCGCCACGTGGCGCGGAAGTCGCGCTCGAACGTGAGGTCCTGCCAGTGGTAGACGAGCTGGAGCAGCCCGGCCACGAGGTAGACGCATGTCATGATCTCGTGCACCGTGAGGTCGTAGCCGTTCACGTCGAACGTGACCGTGGGCGTGAGGAACTGGGCGAACCAGAAGATGAAGAGGGTGGTCGCGTCCACGACCGTGATGCGCATCTTTAGGAGGATGGTCACGGCGTACATCGACTGGGCGACGGTCAAGATGATCTCCCACCGCTGGAAGTCGCTGAAGTGGATGGTCTCGATGCGCATGAGCGTGATGCAGAACACGATGGGAATCATGGCGATGAGCACGGTCCACTGGTTGATGGTCGAGGAGACCATGTTCATGACCGCCATCGGCGAGAACCTGACCGTCTTGGCCCAGTAGAAGGCGGACACCTTCTCCGGGAACTCGGACAGGAAGGGCGCGACCCACTGGATGAAGAAGTACTCCGCGCCCGCGCCGGCCACGACGAGCGCGATGGCCTCGAGGCTATGCAGGAAGGGCTCTGCGACGAGGAAGAGGATGGCACCGCCCAGGAGGAACATCGTGAACACGAACACCACCTGCATCCGGCGTCTCTGGCCCAGCACATACTTGGGCACCCCGCGCACGTGGCCCTGCTCCTCCTCGGACTCGGGCGGGAGCCGGCTGAGGATTGCGAGGTAGCCCACGTAGACGCCTATGAGGAGGGCGGAATCCATCCAGGTCAGGGTGCCCTTGAAGTAGACGAACAGGAACAGGATCGTGGCGACCAGGAGCGCCATCACCTCGACCGAGTGGTCCTCGGAGAGCTGCACGTGGTAGGCGCCGACACGCTCGCAGCCGTCCTTGCACTTCCGCGCCTCGCGCCTGTAGAAGTAGAAGGAGACGAAGAAGATGAGCGGCCAGCCGACGCCCACCAGCAGCCTGTTCGCCCCCGTGAAGTTGGCCGTGATGAGGCCCAGCTTGGACGGGTCGAGCGCGGCGTTGTGCGTGATGGCGGCCTCGACCGTGAACTCGGGCAGCACCTGCAGCCATGCGAGGATGGCGAGGGACATGCCCTGCGACACGATGAACTGGCCGACCTCAGCGCCCCATGCGATCATGATGGCCGCGAGCAGGACCGTCGGGAACGTCCACAGCGCTGAGCCCGGGGAGCCCACCCCGAAACCGCCCGGGGGGGAGGTCACGTTCGCCTTGAGGGGCAGGAGGCTGAAGCCGTAGGTCGCGAGCCTCTTCATCCGCGCCAGGAAGATCAGGGTGACCACGGCTGCGAAGGCGATGAGCACCAGCAGGGTCTGCAGCAGGGCCACGTCACCGCGCAACGATTCTCGGGTATAAAGGGGTTGGGTCTACCACGCGGCGGGAGCGCTGGCATGGCGCCCCATGTCGTACCCGTACGACATCAGCCGACGCGCTCCCACTTCTCGAGCTCGAGCACCGACGACAGCGTCGAGCCCCTGCGGATCTCGATCCGCAGCCTGTTCTCGTTCTCGAGCACGCCGAGGGCGCGGTTCGCGACCTCGACGACGCGCTCCTGCTCTATGGCGACCAGGCCGGACTCGTCGCCGATGACCCAGTCACCGGTGCGCACGCGCACGCCCCCGACCTCGACCTCGACGCCTATCTCGCCGTGCCCCTTGGGCTCGCCGGCGTCGGGCACGAACTCGCGGGCCCAGACGGGGAAGGCGAGCTGCCGGATGTCCTGCACATCGCGCACGGCCCCGTCTATGACGACCCCGGCCATTCCCTTGACCTGGCACGAGTTGGACGCGAGCTCTCCCCACACCGCGATGGAGCCGCCGCCCGCGTCGATGACGAGCACGTCGCCCGGGCCGGCCTTGTCGATGGCCTCGACGGCCTTGGCCCAGTCCCCGTCCATGGTGCGCACGGTGAGCGCGGTGCCCACCATCTTCACGCCGCGGTCCACCACGGGCCTCAGGCCCTTGATGGAGCCCACGTGGTGCTGCGCGTCGCTCACGTTGGAGCTTGAGACCTTGAGCAGGGCAGCGCGCACGTCCGCGAGCGAGTACTTCCTGTGGAGCTCCGTCCGCACGCCCTTGCGCGTGCGCATCGCGCGCTTGATGGCCCTCGCCGCGGCCGCGGGGTCCTTCGCCCTGATGATGGCCCCGCCCACGATGACGATGCGCGCGCCCGCCCGCACGACCGCCGCGGCCGACTCGGAGTTCACACCGCCCGCGACCGCCACCGGCAGCTCGACCGCGGCCGCCACCTCGCGCACGTTCTCCACCGGGTCCAGCCCGAGCATCTGGCGGTCGATGCTCACGTGCACGCACACGTGGTGCACGCCCATCTTGGCTATCTCCCGCGCGCGCGCGATGCGGTCCTTGACGCCGATGAGGTCGACGCATATCTTGACTCCGTACTTGCGGCCCGCCCTCACGGCCTCCAGTATGGTGGGGTCGTCGGCCGCGCCGAGCACGTGCACCACGTCGGCCCCGGCCTTGGCGGCCATCTCGACCTCGTAGGCCCCGGTGTCCATGACCTTCATGTCGGCCACGATGACCTTGCCGGGGAAGGCGCGCTTGAGGGCGCGGACGGCCTCCATGCCCTCGCTCTTGATGAGCGGCGTGCCCGCCTCTATCCAGTCCACGCCGCCCTTCACGGCCTCCTTGGCTATCTCGAGCGCGCGCTTGAGGTGCATCGCGTCCAGCGCGAGCTGGAGGACTGGCTGGTCTTGCATGTTCATCCCCGCCATGGTACCCCGGTCCGTGCATAAAAAAGCGTAGGACGCGCTCTCACAGGCCGGCCATCGCGAGCATGGCCCCCAGGACCAGGTTGCCCACCACGGCGGCCACGAGCAGCCCCGCGAGCAGCGGCACCATGAAGGGCACCTTGGGGCTCACGTAGACGCGCGCCTCGCCCTTGGCCCTGAGGTGCTCGAGCGCCCTGGCGCGCGCCTCCACGGCCGCCTTCGACCTGCGCGGCCACAGGTGCCGCCTCAACTGACCGGCCTCGTCCAGCTCGTACATCAGCCACTCCTTCGCGGTGTCGAAATCGCCCGGCGGGACTGGATGGCCGAACAGGGCCTCGGGCATCTTGAAAGGTCCCCTCCTCGCGCTCACGGCGAGAAAGCCTATGGGGAAGAGCACGACGATGATGGCCGCGTCGACGAGGACCGTGAGCGCGAACGGGAACAGGAGCCCCATCCCCTCCGGTACGTCCAATATCGGCAGCGCGCCGAGCGCGGGGATCGTGGGGAAGAGGACGGCCAGGGCCATCATGGCCTTGGCGTCGCCCCCGCCGTGGAGCAGGCGCACGGCGTAGAAGACGAGCGCGAGCAGCAACATCCCGACGCTCGAGGCGACCGCCCGCACGGGCGCGTCGTCCTCCAGCTCCCTGGCGGCCATCCACATCACCGCGAGCGAGACCGCGACGAGGGTGGCCGACGCGGCCAGGTCCGCGATGTAGACGCGCGCCTCGCGTGGGGTCAGCTCCCGGTCGGGGTCCGGTTCGTCATCCGGCATCACGGGCCAGAGCTCGCCGCCGGTCACGACGACCGCGAAGAAGGCCCCGACCGGGAAGGCGAGCGCGAGGGCCCATCCCCCGTCCCCGGTCATCCAGAGGTCCACGGCAAGGATGGCGGTCCCGACGGCGGCCGCGACGTACCATGCCACGTTCGGGGCCCGCCGCCACCTTATGTCGGTCACTGAGACGGCGGACAGGACCACGATGGCCACAAGGAGCCTCGCAGCGTCCAGGGCGAGCGCACCCTCATCGCTGGTGAGCGCCACGGGCCATGGACCCCCTCGGCGCCTTATATGCATTGCTCCCTCGGGAGGGGTTTCTCGCAACGCTCTGACAGATGCCAAACCTGGACCCGCTGGCCCGTCACTCCCAAGGCCTAGAAGAATAAAACAACATATTTATAGCTGTGGATTGATAGTGGACCTGCCCAGTATACTCGAGGGAGCCAGCAGGGCGCCTCATGCGTCGCCGTGGCCCCCTGGGGTGGGAGGAACCTGAGGGATGGCGCCGCCCAGGAAAGGTGGGGATAGGGTCCCGACCGGCATCGAGGGACTCGACGAGATCCTGCAGGGCGGGGTGCCGCTGGGCAACACGGTGCTCTTCGCGGGCACCTGCGGCACCGGCAAGACCACGGCTTGCATGGAGGTCCTCTGCCGCGGCGCGGCCGCGGGCGAGAACGGCGCCATCTTCTCCTCCATCGAGGCGCCCGACCGCAGCATCGCCAACATGCGCAGCTACGAGTTCTTCCAGGAGAGCTACATCAAGGAGAACCGTCTCATCATCCGCGACCTGGGTGACCTCATGCGCGACCTCGGCATCGCCCACCCCGACACGGGGCTATCGGTCGAGGACGGCAACAAGCTCATCCACGCCATCGCCAAGGTCGTCGACGACAACAGGGTCAAGCGCCTCGTCATCGACTCGCTCACGAGCGTCGTGGGCCACCTCGAGAAGCGGGAGCGCGTCCGCACCTTCATGCGCGAGTTCACGCGCACCTTCCAGCCCAGGGGCGTCACGTGCTTCCTGGTCTCCGAGGTCTCGCCGGAGGCGCACAAGTACTCGAGCTACGGTGTAGAGGACGTGCTCACCGACGGCGTCGTCCTCTTCAGCAACCTCGAGACGCGCGGCGACCTGCTGCGCACCATCCAGGTCATCAAGATGCGTGGCACGACCCACTCCAGGTCCAGGTACGTCATGGACCTCACGCCCTACGGCATGGTCATGGTCCCGGTCCTCAAGTCCTACTCCAGGGGGGGTGCCGAGTAGATGGCCACCGGCGACATCGGCCGCCGCCTGAAGGAGACCTCCAACCGCTCGGCGGTCTCGCTCATCTCCGACATCGACAACTACTTCAACGCGATGAAGGAGGTCGTCAAGCACTGTCAAGACGAGGACATCGCGTGCGTCTACATAACCTCCACCATCCCGTCGACCGTCATCCAGGAGCAGCTCTCGTCCGAGGGCCTATCGTACGAGCACGTCCACTTCATCGACTGCATCTCCTACATGGTCGGCTCGACCCCATCGAAGAGCGACCGGGTCATCTACGTCGAGAGCCCCACGATGCTCGAGACCCTGATGCTCAGGGTCCAGATGGTCGTGCGCCACCTCGGCGACAGGCCGAAGCTCGTGTTCCTGGACAGCATCAACACGCTCGCGCTCCACAACGACGATAGGACGCTCAGCGAGTTCGTGCACTACCTCATCAACTCCCTGAGGGTCAAGGGCGTGCCGACGGTCGTGCTGAGCATCATCGACCAGACGCCAGAGGACCTCGAGATCATCCTCAAGCTCGTCTGCGACGAGGTCATCGAGGCCGTGGGCACGACGAACGGCTGACGTCGCGGCGTTCCATCCAACGCCCGCCTTCCCGATGGAATCGCAACACACTGGGCCATGGCCAGGCGCTCCCCTGCCGGGCGGGCACCTTTTAAGGCCCCAACGCCATGACAGGGCGAGCCTCGCGCGGGGGAGTCCATGAAGGTCGTGCTGGTCGGCTACGGGCACATCAACAGGCGCGTGGCCGCCATGCTGACCGAGCGCGGCGCTAGCGTCGTCTTCGTAGAGGAGGACCCCGCGTGCGCGCGGCAGGCGGCCGAGGACGGCTACGAGTGCGCGCTCGGGCTCGTGCCCGACCCCGAGGTCCGCGACGTGGTCGCGGGCGCGGACGCGTTCGTGCTGATGGACCTGGACCCGCTGCGCGTCGACAGGCTGGCCCACTCCCTGAGGCGCACGCACCCGCGCGCGCGGGTCGTCGCGCCCGACGTCCAGGTCAAGGAGCTGCAGCACCTGGGCGAGCCCCCGGAGGGGCCGCCATCGATGGGCGGGCACGCACGCGTGGGCTTTGAGGCGCTCGCTGGTGCGGCCGTGGCCGCGGTCGAGGACCACATGGCCCGCCGGTCTGCCGAGAGGCTCGCCGAGACGCTCCGGGCGGGAGGGGCGGAGGGCGAGGTCGCCGTGTTCACCCACGACGACCCGGACCCGGACGCCATCGCGGCCGGGATGGCCGTTCTCCGCATCTGCCAGGAGCTGGGGCTTCCCGCGCGCCTCTACCACGGGGGCGCGCTCTACAGGCTCGAGAACAGGTTCTTCGCGCGCCTGGTCGATGCCCCCCTCTCGAACGTCACCCCCGAGGAGGCGGCGACCATCGTCGCGCGCGCGGCGCGCGTCGTGCTCGTCGACGCGGGCAAGCCCGGCGAGCACAACGCGCTCCCCAAGGGCTCGGTCCCCAACGTTGTGCTCGACCACCACTCGACCAACCGTGACGCCCTCACCGCCGACTACTGCGACGTCCGCCCGCACGTCGGCTCTGCCTCGACGCTCCTCACCCTCTACCTGCAGGGCATGGGCATCTCGCCCGGCGGCGTGCTGGCGTCCGCCCTCCTCTACGGGCTGCGCACCGACACGGACCACCTCCGCCGCAACGCGTTCCCAGCGGACGCGAGGGTCTCGGTCTACCTCGCGGGCCTCGCGGACCAGCGCCTCATGGACCTGCTCGAGCGCCCGCCGCGCTCGGCCGAGGCGATGGACGCCATCGGCCGCGGCCTGGTCGGACGCCTTCGCGCGGGCGAGGCCGTGTTCTCGTGGGTAGGCGTGCTGGCGGTCCGCGAGGACCTCGCGCAGGTCGCCGACTTCCTGCTCCAGGAGGAGGGGGTCGCTGCCGTGTTCGTGCTCGGCCGCGTCGGGGACGTCGTGCACCTGAGCGCGCGCTCGGAGCAGGGCGGCCCCCACGTCGGCGAGGTCGTGCACCGCGCGCTCGAGGGCGTCGGCTCCGGGGGCGGCCACCCGACGCTGGCCGGCGGCAGCGTCACGCTGCGCACGGGGCCGGACCTGGACGTGGACGCGTTCGTGACGGGGGACCTCTTCCAGGCGCTCGCGGAGGCCGCGGGCGTCGGGGTCGCGCTCGACGCGGCCCGGGCGCGCGCGGGCGAGCGCGACAAAGGGGGCGGCTAGCGCCGTCCCGGGGGGCAGGGCCTGTGGAGCGGACCGTCGGCGACCGCATCGTCCTCGTGGGCACGGCCCACGTCTCCGAGCGGAGCGTCCAGGAGGTCAAGGAGGCCATCGACCGGCACCGACCCGACGTGGTAGCGGTCGAGCTCGACCCTGCCCGCTACAAGGTCCTCACGGGGCAGACGCGATGGCGCGAGCTGCCCATCACCCGGCTCATCTCGGGCAACAACACCTACTTCTTCATAGCCCAGGCCATGCTCTCCGCCATCCAGCGCGCGCTCGGCCTCGGCAAGGGCGTGGAGCCGGGCGCCGAGATGGTCGCGGCCATCGACGCGGCCGCGGACCGGCAGCTCCCGGTCGCGCTCGTGGACCGCGACATAGGGGTGACGCTGCGCCGCGCGTGGGGGCGGATGGGCCTGCGCGAGAAGCTGCGGCTCACGTGGAACCTGCTCGAGGCCATCACGGGGGTGTACGAGGAGGAGCTCGAGGAGGTCGACGTCGAGGAGCTGCTCAAGGAGGACACCTTGACCGCGCTCATGGACGAGCTCGGCCGGATAGCACCCTCGGTGAAGGAGGTGCTCATCGACGAGCGCGACGCCTTCATCGCCAAGAAGATCCTCCAGGCAAGCCGCGACGGCAAGGTCCTCGCCGTCGTGGGCGCGGGCCACCTCAAGGGCATCGCCGAGCGCCTCGAGCGCGGTGGGGCCTTCCCGAGCTACGACGAGCTCAACGCGCTGCCGGTCAAGCGCGTCCCCTGGGGCGCGGCCCTGGGCTGGTCCGTGCCCCTCCTCTTCCTGGCATGGACATTCTACATGATGCTCACGGCCCAGTACGGGGCGCTCGGGCAGGGGTTCCTCATGTGGTTCCTTGTCACGGGAGCTGGCGCGGCCATCGGCGCGGCCGTCGCGCTCGCGCACCCTCTCTCCATCCTGACGGCGTTCGGCGTCGCCTGGTTCACGACCCTCAGCCCAACGCTCGCGGCCGGGTGGTTCGCCGGCCTTGTCGAGGCCAAGATACGCAAGCCCACGATGGCCGACCTGGAGCGCATCGAATCCACCTCGGTCAGAGGGTTTTTATCCAACAAGGTGGTACGCGTCCTGATGGTGACCGCGCTGGCCAACGTGGGGTGCACCATAGGCGTGGTCTACGCCCTCCCCCACCTGCTCGGCACGGCCTGAGGTGAGCGCGCGTGAGCGGACGTGACCCCTCGAACTGGCAGATGGCGGCAGCCTCCCCCAGCTACTACCGGACGTACGGCCACAGGGGCAAGGGGCTGCTCTCGCCCGAGGAGAGGCGCAACCTCCTCATCGCGATGAGCGCGCTCACGCTGTGCCTGGGCATGGTCATGCTCGGAGGGCTGAGCGGGACGGTCTACGCCCTGCGCAATGAGCAATACGTGGCCGTGGTGACCTTCATCATCGCGGCAATCACGACCGCCACGGGCTTCGCACTGCACGAGCTCTCCCACAAGTTCACGGCGCAGCGCTACGGCTGCTGGGCCGAGTTCAGGTACTCCATCCAGGGGCTTGGCCTGGCCCTGGTGACCGCGGCCATCGGGTTCCTGTTCGCGGCCCCGGGCGCGGTCTACATCGCGGGCGCCATCGACAAGCGGCAGAACGGCATCATCTCGCTCGCGGGGCCGATGGCGAACGTGGCGGTCGTGCTGGCCCTCATGCCCATCGCGGCCCTGGGCGTTGGAGGCCCCTGGGTATCCTACGGGCTCATCGTGGTGGCCTACTTCAACGCCTTCCTGGCTGTCTTCAACATGATACCCGTCTTGCCCCTGGACGGCGCGAAGGTGTTCAAGTGGGACGCGGGCGTCTATGTGGCGTCGATGGCGGTGGTCGTCGTCCTGCTGGCGCTCACATGGTACGTCAAGGCGATAGTGACGGGCGCCTATTGAAAAGGATGGCAGAGGCAAAAGAGACGGCCTCGGACGATGCTGTGATGCGACCTACCAGCCGATGGACTGCTGACCAATCAGGGTCCCACGGACGAACACCTTGATCATGCCAGCCTTGTAATCCTCGTGCATGCCCTGGACCTGGAGCACGTCGCCCTCGGTGATATAGCCATTCCCATCCGCATCGTTGAACGAGAAGGTCGCGTCGGTGAGCAGCGAGCCGTGACTGCCCATGATGGCGAACGAGAGGTCCGCGATCATGTACTTGTTGTTGGACCGCACCGCGACGACCGAGTAGGAGGTGTCGTAGTGCGTCGCGTCCGGTTGCGACACTCGCTCCTGCTGGAGCACCACGATGTTCTCTGGGGGTGCCTCGCCTGGATCCAGCATCGAGGAGACCAGGACCCAGAGGACGGCCGCGAGCGTGATGGTGACGGCAATCATGAGGATGCTCCCGACAACCGGGGAGACAGCATCCTCGCTTTTCACGTGCCGTATGGCCGCGCGCCTCATCACTGCATTCACCCTGTGTTCGTCACAGATGATGAGGTCGGGCCGCTTTATATACCCATATGCCCAGATTATTAGCGATGAAAATAGCCTGGGCCCAGGCATTCTGTTGGAAAAAAAGGGAAATGGGGGGATAAGCTCCCCCCGTGCTCGTAGGTCTGGCCGTTTAATTATGGAAAGTTCGTCGGCAGGGTCGCCGAAGCAATCCGCTCGCCGCCCTTCGTCAGCTCGACGATGGCGCCCTCCCAGGTCTGGGGCATGCCCGTGATCTTGATGCCATCGCCAGCGGACATCTTCGCGTCGCCAGTCGCCTCGACGTACCAGAACTCGAGGTCAACCAAACCACCGTCGATGTCATCGTAGGTGCCAGCATCCGCGCCAAGGATTGTCGAAGCCTTCAGGACAGAACCCGCGGCGCTCTTCACAATCATCTTGACCTCAGACCAAGACACCTTCTCGTCCTTGGGGGTGATCTTGTTGATGTTCATCGTCGCGTCCCACACCGTCACAACAGGTACGCCTGGGTCGCGGTCGAAGCTCTGTACCGCCGGGCTCGACAGGTTGACAGTGATCTTCTCATCGTCGCCCGTGGTCAGCATGCCCGACACCATCAGCCACAGAACAGCCGCGAGCACGACCGTGATGGCGACCATCAGGATGGTGCCTATCACAGGCGAGACCGCGTCGTC
>CAYGVT010000030.1:0-2814 GCA_964353355.1 uncultured Thermoplasmata archaeon
AGGCTTGACCTCGGGGATGTTCTCAGTCGCGATCCTCCAGATGTTCTCGAGGTCTATGCCGAGGTAGTCGTGAATGACGATATTCCTCAGGCCGATTATCCGCTTCCAGGGGACCTCGGGATGCGCCTCCCTGATCTCGTCCGGCACGTTCTTGGCAGCCTCGCCCATGACCATAAGGTTCCGGATGACGGCGTCGATGACGATGTCGCTCCTCACGAAATCATCAAAGCTGAGGCCCTTCACGTACTTTTCGATTCTCGACATCGCTGCCAGCATGTCCCCGACATAGAGCCCGTGGGGCCTCCCCTTCACGCAAAGACCACCTCTTTCATGATGGTCTCGCTCAGCTCCCTCCTGAGGGCCTTGGTTGTTACGATGTCGACCCTGAGCCCAAGGACGTCCTCGAGGTAGTCCTTGAGGTCCACTATCTCCCATCCGATGGGCTCCGCTAGTTCGACGAGTATGTCGACATCGCTGTCAGCATCCTCCTCGGCGCGGGCGTACGAACCGAAGACACCGATGCTCTTGACCTTGAACCTCTCCATGAGCATGGGCTTGTTCCGCTTGAGGGTCTTCTCAATCGTCTTGAGGGAGCTCATTCAATCCCCGCGAGGTTGGCTATCTGGAACCTTGATGAGTCGGATTGGGCACTGCCATTAGCTATCCAGACAGCGCACAGTAAGTATGTGGGGGCATTGTCGATGGCCTGCTTGCCTGCCACATCCATGAAGGTATATTACAGCAGGTTGGTTTATATACATATCGACGTCCCCAGACTATGTCGTCGGTTCTTTAGCATTGTGGCCATGGCGGTCCAGGCGAGGGCGGCCGCGAGGGCTGCCGCGGCCAGGTCGACGGGGGTGCAGAGCAAGGGCGCGTCGAGGGGGAGGGGCGCGAGCGCGGCGGCGGTGGCGACGGAGACCGCGACCGGGACGGCGAGGGGCCAGGAGGTGGGGATAGGTTGAGGGGCCTTACCAGGGGTCGGGCTGGAGGGTCGGTCGTCGGCTGGCCACTCGATGTCTACCTCTGGCGCCTGGCGCTCTTCACCTCGCGCGACCGCCTGAGGACGAGCTCGCCGTCCTCGAGCATCCATTCCAGGACCTGGCCCTTCCCGATGCTCAGGGCCTGGGCCAGCGCGCGGGGCATCGAAACGGAGAGCATGCGGCGCTCGGCATGGCAACCCGAGGCGGTTGAACGATACATGTGATGTGTGCACTCTGGGTCGCTCGATTGGTGGTCAGCAGAAGTGGGCAGAAATGAATGGGAGAATGATGGACTGGCCAGAAATGTGGAGGTCTGACTACGATTCTGTTCGCACAGATAGAGCAATCCGTGGTCTTCTGGCACATGCGGATAGAAATGAAATATGAGTTGGTGCTCACCGATCGTCAATCCTTGGGAGTGTAGGGATCCATGATGAACCTCTTCTCAGCCTCGATGAAGGTAATCTTATAGAGTTCGAATACCGGTGACCTTCCCAAGAGGACCGGGGGATTGCCCTCCTTCGGGATGCTGACCGTCACATCCTTGATAGGCGGACAGCATCTACCTGCGCGGCCAAGAATCACGGACACCTTTGCCGTCCACCTCGGGACCGATTTCCCGCCTGCGACCTGGATAGAGTCCGCATCGTGGAGCATCAGTTTCAGATGTTCCGCCAATGCCAGCGGAAGGATTATCCCATCCGATCCCGAGTCGAGCAAGCCCCGTACCTCGGGAGAGGTTCCGTGTGGAGATATGAACTTGCATGAGAGCAGTGGAAAATAGAGGAGGTCGTCCTTCCCAGTCTCCTGGTCAACGACCTTGAATGTGGTGTAATTAAGATGGAAACTCACGAATCCTTTCTCGGTCAATAGAACGAAGCCCCCGGGAAGAGAACCTTCGTGATGAATACCTCTCCCTCAGGATATCTTTCGGCGAGCTTCAAGATTTTTCCCATGTTGCTATCGCTTGCGATGACTCTTCCTTGATGCACGATGACCCACTGTCCCTCGGCGCCGATGATCTCCTCCTCCCCGATTCGATCTGCACCGTCCCTTTTAGTAAGCATCGTGGGCACCTCTTTGCCTTTGACATAGCCATTCTTGTTCGTCGAATATCTCATGGGACCCCCTCTATTTAAAGGTATCACAGAAGGGAAGCTGGCTTGCGAATATCTACGGTCCAACTCTAGTGTCAACAGGTGTGGATTCCGTCCTCATCATCGCGCTTGAATCTACTTCCACAAAGGTCGGGAGAGAAGAACCATGAATCTCCACTACAACCCATCTCTTTCAACCCAGCCCTCCGAAACATGTGCATCTCCAGAACTGCCCCACGCCAAACTCCAACTTCCCGCCACCTCAGCCACCATGACCGCCCCGGCGTCCTCCCCCGCCCTCGAGGCCCTCGATGGCCTCCGCGAGGGCCCCCGCGGTCTTCAGGAGGATGGCGCGTCTGTCATACCTCCACCGCCTCGGCACGAGCGTCTCGCCCTTGGCGTTGAGGCGCTCCTCCTCCCTGACGATGGCCATGGCGGTCCAGGCCAGCGCGGCCGCGAGGCTGGCCGTCGCGAGGTCGAGGGCGGTGCACAGGGGCCCGTCGAGGGGGCCGGGGAGGAGGGCAAGGGCGGCCGCCGTGGCGGTGGCCACCGCGACCGGGACGACGAGGGGCCAGTCGGTGGGAGTGAGGATAAGATGAGGAGCCTTGCATTGCGTCGGGTTGGAGGGTTGGTCGTCAGGGAGCCACTCGATGTCTACCTCTGGCGCCTGGCGCTCTTTACCTCGCGCGACCGCCTGAGGACGAGCTCGCCGTCCACGAGGACCCACTCGAGGG
>CAYGVT010000031.1:0-8335 GCA_964353355.1 uncultured Thermoplasmata archaeon
ACCTGGCGCCGTTGGAATCCGGCGTGCGGTATCTCAATATCACAAGCGCTGGCAACCTGTACGAGACGGTTGGCTTCCGTGTGGACGGGCTGGAGGCGGGGTGGGCGTGGTGGCTCGAGCGCGACGGGCTGGAGGTCGCGACGGTGCGCGTGGGCCCGGGGGAGACGGTGGGCGTCGAGGTCTGGCTCCGCGTGCCCGCGGAGGCGGCGGCGGGGCGGCACGCGCTGCGGCTCTACCTGGAGGCGGGCGGGGCGACGGCGGGCCACGTGGACATGGAGGCGCGCGTGGCGCAGGTGCGGGAGCTTGCTGTCAGCGTGAGCCCGGTGAGGGTCGTGACGTACGCGGGCGGCCACGTCGAGATGTCGGTGGTGGTGCGTAACCTGGGCAACGGCCCCGAGGTCGTGGGACTGAACGCGTCGGGCGAGTGGGTCGACGACGTGCGATTCCAATTGGATGGCGTGAACGCGACGTTCGTATGGATGCCGCGAGGAGGGACGAGGACGCTGGTGCTCTGGGCCAGGGTGACGGGGAGCGCCCCCGCGGGCAAGGGCCAGCTCTGGGTGACGGCGGCGAGCGCGGACGACCCGAAGACCTCCGTTCGCGCGAGCGTTCCCTTCGAGGTGGTGCTGCCGTCGCTGAGGGTGACGCGCGTGGACGTCGAGCCGTCGCGGCCCGATGCGGGGGATATCGTGACGGTGCGGGTGGTGCTGTACAACGCGGGTCCCCTGGACGTGGTGAACGTGACCGTGACGATGCCGGGCTCGGAGCCGGAGGAGGTCGCGGCCATCGCGAAAGAGGGCGAGGCGACGGCGACGCTCGTGTGGGTGGCAGAGGGGCACGGGAGGGTCCGGCTGGCGGGCGATGTGACGTTCGGGCCCGGGGAGCACGCGGTGCCGTGGGAGAGGGTGGTCGAGGTAAGTGACGAGGGAGCCGTGGGAGAATCGTGGTGGGCCCTCGCGGTCGCGCTCGCAATGGCCGTCGCGGTGGCGGTGCTGCTGGCCACCATGAGGCGCGGCCGTAAGCAAGCGGGGATCGAGCCCGTCGAGGCATCGGCCGATGGGCAGGACCGGGGTCAGTGATGCCGAGACGCGGACCGGACCGGCCGGACGGCGCATCATTGGAACATCCACATCCAAACCCCTAGCGGTTGCCTGGAATGGAGCATCGCACCATGACGACTGGCCAGGACCGTCCTCCAGAGAAACCCTTATCTCGGGCATGCGCGTTGCCACTTTCCATGTCCAAGACCAAGCGCGAGTTCCAGAACATCCTCGTCATGGGCAAGTCCGGGGCGGGCAAGCAGCCGCGCATCGACGTGCTGGTCAAGGAGTTCGGCCTCAAGCAGCTGTCGACCGGGGACATGTTCCGCAACTACCTGGGGATGCTCTCCAAGTCCGGCTTCACGGGCAGCGTCGACGAGTTCTGGGACACTCGGGCCGGCTGCATGATGACGGACATGGCCATCAAGGAGCGGCTCGCGCCCTACGCCAGGTCGTCGGACGAGCTGGAGGGGCTCGTCCTGGGCGCCAAGGCGCGGTACTACGTGGACTCGGGCCTGTTCGGCCCCGACGAGCTGGTCAACGACATGGTCGACGACGCGTTCAGGCGCATGGGCTACAGGGGCGCCGTGCTCGACGGCTACCCGCGCACGCTCGACCAGGCCAAGCACCTGGAATCCGTGCTGAGGAGGGCCGGCACCAGGATGGACCTCGTGGTGCTCGTGGACAACGACGACGAGGCCATCGTCAGGCGCACCGTCGGCAGGCGCATCTGCCCCAAGTGCAAGAAGGTGTTCCACCTCGAGCACAAGCCCCCGAGGGACGGCAGGCACTGCACAGAGGACGGCACGGAGGTCGTGCAGCGCTCGGACGACACCGAGGCGAGGATCCGCCGGCGGCTGCAGGAGTACCACGAGAAGGTCGTGCCCACGCTCGAGTACATCAAGGGGCTCGGCGTGCCTGTGGCCGTGGTGCCGGGCAACCTGCCCGTGTTCACCGAGGAGGCCGTGCGCGCCTCGGTCCTGGACGCCATCAAGGCCGCGGGGCTTTAGGCCCCCCAAAACCGGTCCCCAGCCCGGCCCTGCCGTGACGCCCGTGCCCACGTCAGCGTAGGTCGTTGTCCCGGTTTGAGAAGCTGTGGCGAGGGTTTATAACCCCCATCGCCACATTACGCACGGTAAGGCCTCGGTCGAGGTCTCCCTAGGATGGGGTCCAGCTCGGAGGAACCGCAAGTGACCCGGGTGCTCGTGGTCGACGATGAGGAGATAATACACAGGCTCCTACGCGAGGGGCTGCACCGCCACGGTGTGGACGAGGTGCTCTTCGCGCGCGACGGCATCGAGGCGCTCGAGGTCCTGGAGGGCCAGAAGGGCGGCGTGGACGCGGTCATCCTCGACCACCGCATGCCCCGCATGGACGGGCTCACCGCGGCCGGGCACATCAAGGACCGGTGGCCGGCCTCCGACATCATCTTCTTCACGGCCGACCTCGAGGCCGCCGAGCGCGCGAGGGAGATGGGCCTGTTCGAGGTGCTCGTGAAGCCCGTGAGCCTCCAGGTCATCTTCAACAGCATCCGCGAGGCCATCGGGGCCAAGGACTGAGCGGATGGCGGCGGTCGCGCCCCCCCCCAGCGGGGGTGAAGGGAGGGCGCTCGCATCTCAGGTCGTGATGAGCTCCCGGTTCTCCTTGTACTTGGTCACGACCATGCCGGTCGAGGTGTCGATGACGCCCTTGATGTTGCCGAGCGTCCCGACCACGAACTGCTTGAAGTCCGAGTACGTCCTGAAAGTCGCCTTGACGACCAAGTCGGTGTCGCCGGTGACGAGGAAGAGGTCGCGCACGCAATCGTGCTCCGAGATGGCCCTCGCGACCATGTCGACCTCCTTGGTGTCGACACGGAGGGTGATGATGGCGGTCACCGCATCGCTGCCGTAGTACTGGGATACGTCCTGCTCGTACTCCCCCTGTATCTCTTGGACGTTCGGCAATTTCGGGCCTCCTCAAAGCCTGCGGTATGGCGGTGCTCACCTATCCATGAGGCCCGTTAAATACGTTGCCGTCCCAGCAGCGCGCCGCGCGACTCACCCTACGGGCCTGAGGCCCTTGGGGTAGCGCTCGCTCGCCAGGGAGACGTAGATGTCCTTGAACTGCGTCCACTGCCTCTGGTAGGCCTCGTCGATTGTCCCGATGACCTTGGCGGGCACGCCCACGGCGATTGAGCGCGGCGGGACCTCGGACTTGTTCTTCACGACCGCGCCCTCGGCGACGACCGCCCACTCGCCCACGACCGCGTAGTCGGAGACGATGGAGCCCATGCCGACGACCGCGCCGTCGCGCACGGTGCAGTTGTGGAGGATGGCGCCGTGCCCGATGGTCACGTGCTCGCCGACCGTGGTGCGCTCGCCGGGCCTCGCGTGGATGATGCAGTTGTCCTCGATGGACGACCGGTCGCCGATGGTGATGGTGCCGTAGTCGCCGCGGATGCGCGCGCCCGGCCCAACGTAGACACGTCTGCCCAGCGTCACGTCCCCGATGACGGTCGCGTCGGGGAACACCCAGCTGCCCTCGCCGATGCGGGGGCGCTTGCCCTCGAACTCGTATATCACGCGTGGTCCTCCCTTGTGCGGTTGTGAACGTCATGGGCCGCGGCCCTGGCCGGGGCGGGGCAGGGTGGGGGGTCTTGGCTAGGCCGCGGGGGCCGTGCCCTGCCCGCCCGCCTCCTTCCCCTTCTCCTTCCCCTCCTCCTCCTTCTCCTCTTCCTCCTCGCCCGCGCCCGCGCCCTCGTCGAGGTCCTTCTCGGGCCCCGCCGAGGCGATGGAGGCGACGTGCGTGGCCTCGACGGTGACACCGCCGCCCTCGCCCCCGCCCTCTCCTGTCGCCTCGCCCCCCGGCCCGCCGAGGCCGTTGCCGTTGGCGGTGGCCTCGTCCTCGGCCTTGGTGAGCACGCCCACGCAGACGACCCTGTCGTCCTCATCGAGGCGGATGAGCCGCACGCCCTGCGTGGCGCGGCCCATCACGCGGACCTGGTTGGCCTCCGACTCGAAGACAGGGATGCGGATGACCATGCCCTGGACGGTCGCTATCATGAGCTCGTCGGTCACGCTCACGAGCCTCACCGACACCACGGGGCCGTTGCGGTCCGAGGTGATGATGGTGCGCACGCCGGAACCGCCGCGCGCCTGCTGCGGGTAGTCCTCGAGCGCGGACCGCTTGCCGTAGCCGTTCTGGGTGACGGTGAGCACGTCCGAGCCCTCGTTGGTGAGCGCCATCGAGACGAGCTCGTCGCCCCCGCGCACCCTGATGCCGCGCACGCCGCCGGCGTTGCGGCCGTGGGGCTGCAGCTCGCCCTCGTGGAACCGGATGGACTGGCCGAGCTTGGTGGCGAGCACGATGTCCTGGTCGCCGTCGGAGATGCGCACGCTGACGAGCGCGTCGCCCTCGTCGATGTTGAGAGCGCGGATGCCCGTGGTGCGGATGTTCAAGAACTCGTCGAGCCGCGTGCGCTTTATCTCGCCGCGCCTGGTCGCGAACACGACGAAGTGCCGGTCGTCGAACTGCTCGATGGACCTGAAGGCGACCACGCGCTCGCCGGGCATCACCTCCGGCAGGAGGTTCACGATGGGCACGCCCTTGGCCTGGCGGCTCGACTCGGGCACCCTGTAGGCCTTGAGCCTGTAGACGCGGCCGAGGTTGGTGAACCACAGCAGGTAGTTGTGGTTGCGGGTGATGGACAGCTCGTCGACGTGGTCCTCCTCCTTGAGCAGCTGCCCGCGCAGGCCCCTGCCGCCGCGCCGCTGGACCTGCCAGCTGTCGATGTCCTGGCGCTTGACGTAGCCCGAGGAGGTGATGGACACGACCACCCGCTCGTTGGGCACCAGGTCCTCGACGTCGAGCTCGGCCTCGTCGAAGGCTATCTCGGTGCGGCGGTCGTCGCCGTACCTGTCGCGGAGCGCGACGAGCTCGTCGCGGACGATCGCGAGCACCTCCTGCTCGGAGGCCAGGATGGCCTTGAGCCGCTCGATGAGGGCGAGCGTCTCGCGGTACTCCTCGCGGACCTTCTCCACCTCGAGGCCCGTGAGCCGCTGCAGCTTCATGTCCAAGATGGCCTTGGCCTGCAGCTCGGACAGGCCGAACCGGGCCATGAGGCCATCCTGTGCCTGGGGCACGTCCTTGGCGGCTCGGATGAGCGCGATGACCTCGTCGAGGTGGTCGAGCGCGATGAGCAGGCCCTCGAGGATGTGGGCGCGCTCCTGGGCCTTCCGCAGGTCGTAGGCGGTGCGCCGCCTGATGACCTCCTCGCGGAAGGCGATGAAGTGCCGGAGCATCTCCCTGAGGGGCAGGACCTCTGGCCTGCCGCCCACGAGGGCGATGCTTATGACGCCGAAGGTGGACTGGAGGTCGGTGTGCGCGAAGAGCTGGTTGAGCACTATCTCCGGCAGCACGTCGCGGCGCAGCTCTATGACGACGCGGATGCCCTCGCGGTTGGACTCGTCGCGCAGGTCGGTGATGCCGTCGATGCGCTTGTCCTTGACCAGCTCCGCGATGGACTCGATGAGGCGGGACTTGTTGACGGCGTAGGGCAGCTCGGTGGCCACGATGCGGGAGCGGCCGCCCTCGCGCTCCTCGACGTGGGTGCGGGCGCGCACGCGGACGCTGCCGCGGCCCGTCGAGTAGGCGTCGATGACGCCCCTCATGCCCTGGATGATGCCGCCCGTCGGGAAGTCGGGGCCCTTGATGCGCTGGAGGAGGTCCGCCAGCGGGGATTCGCGGTTCTCGATGAGCAGGAGCGTGGCGTCGATGACCTCGCGCAGGTTGTGCGGCGGGATGTTGGTGGCCATGCCCACGGCGATGCCCGTCGAGCCGTTGACGAGCAGGTTCGGGAGCTGCGATGGGAGCACCAGCGGCTCCTCGAGCGAGCCGTCGAAGTTGGGACCGAAGTCCACGGTCTCCTTCTCTATGTCCTCGAGCATGGTGTCCGCGATGGAGGACATGCGGCACTCGGTGTACCTCATGGCGGCCGCGTTGTCGCCGTCGACCGAGCCGAAGTTGCCCTGGCCGTCGACGAGCATGTACCGCAGCGAGAAGGGCTGCGCCATGCGCACGAGCGCGTCGTAGATGGCGACGTCGCCGTGCGGGTGGTACTTGCCGAGGACCTCGCCCACGACGCGCGCCGACTTGCGGGGGGGCTTCTCGTGGGTGTTGCCCATGTCGCGCATGGCGTAGAGGATGCGCCTGTGGACGGGCTTGAGGCCGTCGCGCACGTCGGGCAGCGCGCGGCCCACGATGACAGACATCGAGTAGTCCAGGTAGGAGTCCTTCATCTCCTTGAGGATGGACCTGGGCCGGACGCCGCCGTGCGCGGGGGGCTCCGCCCCCGGCTGCTGGGGGGCCGCCTCCGTCTGCGGCGCGGGCTGGGGCGGGGACTGGGGCACTGCCTGGGGAGCGGCCTGGGGCGTGGGCTGGGGCATGGGCTGGAGCGTGGGCTGCTGCGCGCCCTCCTGCCCCCCTGTCTTCCGCTCCTGGTCGTCCACGTCCGTCCCCCCTCACACGTCCAGGTTCTTGACCTCGAGCGCGTGCTGCTGGATGAACACGCGCCGCGGCTCCACCAGGTCGCCCATGAGCAGCGTGAAGAGCTCATCGGCCCGGATGGCGTCCTCGACCGTGACCTGCAGCATCGTGCGCGTCGCGGGGTCCATCGTGGTCTCCCACAGCTGCTGCGGCGTCATCTCGCCCAGTCCCTTGTACCGGGAGATGGTGGCCTTGCCGCCGAGCTCCGCGAGCTCGGAGTCGCGCTCCTTGTCCGAGTACGCGTACCGCACCTCCTTGCCCTTGACGAGCTTGAAAAGCGGCGGCTGCGCGATGTAGATGTAGCCCGCATCGATGAGCTTTGGCATGTAGCGGTAGAAGAACGTGAGCAGCAGGGTGCGGATGTGGGCGCCGTCGACGTCCGCATCGGTCATGATGACGACCTTGTGGTAGCGCGCCTTGGCCAGGTCGAAGTCCTCGGCGATGGACGTGCCGAGCGCGGTTATGAGCGCGCGTATCTCGCCGAACTTGAGCGCCTTCTCCAGCGGGGACTTCTCGACGTTGAGTATCTTGCCCCGGAGGGGCAGCACCGCCTGGAACTCGCGGTTGCGGCCCTGCTTGGCCGAGCCCCCTGCGGAATCGCCCTCGACGATGTATATCTCCCCGACCTCGGGCCGCTGGTCCGAGCAGTCCGCGAGCTTGCCCGGCAGCGCCGTGCCCTCGAGGAAGCCCTTGCGGCGCGTGAGCTCGCGGGCCTTGCGCGCGGCCTCGCGCGCCTTGGACGCGAGGGACGCCTTGCCCACGATGACCTCGGCCTCCTTGGGGTGCTCGAGCAACCACTCGCCCAGTCGCTCGCCGAGTATGGTCTCCACGATGCCCTTGACCTCGGAGTTGCCGAGCTTGTTCTTGGTCTGGCCCTCGAACTGGGGCTCTGGGAGGCGGACCGCCACGATGGCGGTCATGCCCTCGCGGATGTCCTCGCCGGTCATCTGGACGTCGGATTCCTTGACGAGCCCCCGCTTGGAGGCGTAGTCGTTGATGCACCGCGTGATCGCGGACTTGAAGCCCGAGAGGTGCGTCCCGCCCTCGACGGTGTTGACGTTGTTGGCGAAGCAATGGATGCTCTCCACGTAGCCGTCGGTCCACTGCATGGCGAGCTCGACGGCCACGCCGTCGCCCTCGCCCGCGAGGTAGACGGGCGGCTGGTGCAGCGCGGTCTTGTTGCGGTTGATGTGCCGCACGAACTCCACGATGCCGCCCTCGGCGTGGAACGCCTGCGACGTGCCGTCGCGCTCGTCCTCGAGCGTGATGCGCACGCCCCGGACCAGGAACGACAGCTCCAGCAGCCGCTGGCCGATGACCTCCTTGTCGTAGACGTTGGTCGTGAAGATGGTCGCGTCGGACTTGAACGTCACGATGGTGCCGGTGCCGGTGGCGCTGGCCACCACCCGCAGGGGCGCGACGGGGTGGCCGCGCTCGAACCGCATGAAGTGCTCCTTGCCCTCGCGGAAGACGCGGACCTCCATCCACTCGCTGAGCGCGTTGACGACGGACGCGCCAACGCCGTGGAGGCCGCCGGAGACCTTGTAGGACTTGCGGTCGAACTTGCCGCCCGCGTGCAGCTTGGTGAGCACGAGCTCGACGCCCGAGACCTTGGTGCCCGAGTGTATCTGGGTCGGGATGCCGCGCCCGTCGTCGGCGACCGTGACGGAGGAGTCTGACCGGATGACCACGTCGATGTTCCTGCAGAATCCGCCCATCGCCTCGTCGATGGAGTTGTCGACGATCTCGTTCACGAGGTGGTGCAGCCC
>CAYGVT010000032.1:0-65817 GCA_964353355.1 uncultured Thermoplasmata archaeon
CCACCAGGGGATAGGTGAGGACGAGGATCTGGCCGCGGTAGGAGGGGTCGGTGAGCGTCTCCACGTAGCCGACCATGCCCGTGTTGAAGACGACCTCGCCGGCGATGGGACGCGGCGCGCCGAAGGCCTCGCCTGAGAACGGGGGTCCGTCTTGAAGCTCGAGGCGCGCGATATCCAGGACCATCCGGGACCGGAGGAACAGCGAGCGGGGATAAAAGGTTATGGACCCGGTCTGGAGCGGGTCGCGACGCGCAGCTCGCGGCAGCGGCGCGCGACGGCCTCGCGGCGCAGCGATTCGAGGAGGGCCGCGCCCACACCGCGCCCGCGCCACGAGTCGAGAACGACGAGGCGGTCGACCGTCGCGACGAGGGAGCCGTCGGTGCCCATGCCGATGCGCATCGTCTCGAGGCCGACCACCTTGCCCGCCTCACCCGCGACCGCGATGAGGGCGCATGGCGCGGGGCCTTCTAGCATCGAGAGCGCGTGGCTGGCCTCGCCCTGCGGTGCGCTGGAATCCCTCAGCATCTCCTCGACGGCCGACCGGTCTGCGGACGTGGCGGCCCGAATCGTGAACTCGCCCACGGTCGGGTCATGCACGGAGGGGGATATCCGCCTTACTATCGACCTCGGCGTGCAGTGGGGAGAGGCATGTCTGAAGGTGATGGGGTAAGTGAAGGAAAAAAAAGAGAAAAAAGAAAAAAAAAAGGAGAGGGGCCTGGCCGCTCACCAGGTCCCCTGCGCTTGGGGCTTGCCTAGACCTTCGGGGGCTTCTTGATGAAGCCGGTCTTCATCATCATGCCCGTGAGCCTGCGGGACCGGCGGATGATGCTCTCCGCACGCTCCATGAGCTCCTGCCGGGTCGGCTTGACGCGCGCGATGCCCTGCTCGATGGCCTTCATGCCGACGGCCACGGCCTCGCGCGGGAAGACCTCCCACTCGGACATGAGCGGCACGATGTACTCCCGCGTGAGCCCCTTGTCCTCGGCGGTCTTTGCGAGCTCCAGCGCGGCGGCGATGCACATCTCGTCCGTGATGGTCGTCGCGCGCACGTCGAGCGTGCCGCGGAAGATGCCGGGGAACCCGAGCGAGTTGTTCACCTGGTTGGGGAAGTCCGACCTGCCGGTGGCCATGACGTAGGCGCCGGCCTCGACGGCCTCCCAGGGCCAGATCTCGGGGATGGGGTTGGCGGTCGCGAACACGATGGACTTGCTCGCCATGCCCCTGAGCTCGTCGGGCTTGATGGTGCCAGGGCCGGGCTTGGACGCGGCCAGGCATGCGTCGGCGCCCTTGAGCGCGTCCTTGAGCGTGCCGGTCACACCCTCGGCGTTCGAGTTCAGGCACATGTCCCACTTGGTCGGGTCGACCTTGGGGTCGATGTCCGTTCGGCCGGGGTGCAAAACGCCCTTGGAGTCCACCATCACTATGTTCTTCTTGGTGACGCCAGCGGCCACGATGACGCGCGCGATGGCGATGTTGGCGGCGCCCGCGCCCACCATGGTCACCTTCATCTCGGGCAGCTTCTTCCCGACCATCTTGGCGGCGTTTATGAGGCCCGCGGCCACGATGGTCGCCGTGCCCTGCTGGTCGTCGTGCCAGACGGGTATCTCGCACTCCTTGCGCAGCCTGTCGAGGATGTAGAAGCACTTGGGCTTGGAGATGTCCTCGAGGTTGATGCCGCCGACAGAGGGCTGCAGCAGCTTCACGAACTCGATTATCTTCTCGGGGTCCTTGGTGCCTATGCAAAGCGGGTAGGCGTCCACGCCGCCGAGGTACTTGAACAGAAGCGACTTGCCCTCCATGACGGGCATGCCGGCCTCCGGGCCGATGTCGCCAAGGCCCAGCACGCGCGTGCCGTCCGAGACCACCGCGATGGTGTTCCATCGGTTGGTCTGGCGGAAGCTCTCGAGCTTGTCCTTGTTGATGAGCTTGCACGGCTCGGCCACGCCAGGCGTGTACCAGATGGCGAAGTCGTCGAAGTTGCGTATGGCGCACCTCGGAACGACCTCTATCTTCCCCTGGTAGAACGGATGGTAGGCCGTGGCAAGGGCCTTCGGCCTGTTGGCCTTCGCGAGCATCTCCTCGACCGTGAAGACCTTCTTCTCTGGAGCCTTGGGCCTCCTAGCGGCCTTGCGCGCGGGTTTCCTCGCCGCCCGCTTGGGCGCCTTCTTGATGGACTTCTTTGGTTTTGGCATGCGGACCCTCCTGGGGGCTTCAACCGCCCTTGGGGGGAGGGGGAATCAGAATCCCCCTATATAACGGCTGGTAATGGGCGCCTGGATGGCGCCGCTCCAGGCGGCCCTCCCTTGCACGGCCGGATCGGCAGGCAGGGCCAGGGAGCCCAAGCCTACTTCAGGAGCTCCCTGGCGATGACCAGGCGCTGGATCTCGGACGTGCCCTCGCCGATCTCGCAGAGCTTCACGTCGCGCAGGATGCGCTCCACCGCGTAGTCGCGCGTGTAGCCGTAGCCGCCGTGTATCTGGACGGCCTTGTTGGCGCAGCGGGTCCCCACCTCGGACGCGTAGAGCTTGGCCATCGCGGACTCCTTGAGGAACTTCTTCTTCGCGTCCTTGAGCGCGGCCGCGTGGTAGACGAGCCACCTGGCCGCAGAGAGCTCCGTGGCCATGTCCGCGAGCATCCACTGGATCGCCTGGAACTGCCCGATGGGCTGGCCGAACTGCTCGCGCTCCTTGGAGTACTGCACGGCCAGGTCGAACGCGCCCTGGCCAAGGCCCAGCGCGAGGGCGGCGATGGATATCCGGCCCTCGTCCAGGATGTCGAGCGCGCCGTGAAAGCCCTTGCCGCGCTCGCCCAGCAGGTTCTCCTTGGGCACGCGGCAGTCCTCGAAGAAGAGCTCCGACGTCACCGAGCCGTGCAGGCCCATCTTCTTCTCGTCCTTGCCATAGGTATAGCCTGGCGTGCCGTTCTCGACCAGGATGGCCGAGATGCCGCGCGTGCCCTTGCCAGGGTCGGTGCGGGCCATGATGACGGTCAGGCCTGCGATGGAGCCGTTGGTGATGAACGTCTTGTTGCCGTTGATGACCCACTCGTCGCCCTCGAGCGCGGCGGTGGTCTCGGTCGCGCCCGCGTCGGAGCCCGCGTTGGGCTCGGTCAGGCCCCAGGCGCCCATCCACTCGCCGGAGGCGAGCTTGGGCAGGTACCTCCGCTTCTGCTCCTCGGTGCCATGCCTGAGGATGTGGCCCGTGCACAGGGAGTTGTGGGCGGCGACCGTTATGCCGGTGGAGCCGCAGGCGCGCGAGAGCTCCTCGACGACGATGGCGTAGCTCACCGTGTCCGCCCCCGCGCCGCCGTACTCCTGGGGCACCAGCATGCCCATGAAGCCCATCGGGGCCATCTTCCTGTAGATGTCCCAGATGAACTCCTCGCTCTCGTCGTACTGCGCGGCCACGGGCTTCACCTCGCTCTGGGCGAAGTCGTAGGCGAGCTGCCTGACCATGAGCTGGGCCTTGGTGAGGTCGAACTGCAAGCTACCGCCTCCAGGGGGGCCTATGCAATGCTGGACAGGGCCCCGACCGGGACGGCGCCCGGAACGGGTTGGCGCATAATAAATGCTTGTGCGGTCCTGGTGGATGGGCCGGCCGCCACTGGTTTTGGGAGCTGACGGCGCATGGGCAAGGCTTATGTAGGGCAGTCCCATCTCCCCGTTCCGACAAGGTGGTGACGATGGACCTCGCCGAGCTCGGCCAGCTGGTGGTGCTCTTCTTCGTCATCATCGACCCCATCACCTCGTTCGCGGTGTTCTTCGTGCTGACCTCCGACAAGACGGAGGCGGAGCGCATGCGCACCGCCACGCTGGCCGTGACGGTCGCCGCGGGGCTGGCCTACACAGTGCTCCTGCTGGGCTCGTTCCTGCTCGACATGTTCTCGACGAGCATCGAGGACCTGCGCGTCGCGGGCGGCATCATCCTGCTCATCCTGGGCATCCAGATGGCGCTGGGCATGTCCTACACGGGCAGCGAGGGAGGCGGGAACCACAAGTCCATCCAGGCCATCGCATCCATCGTGGCGACCCCGTTCCTGTCGGGCCCGGCAACGATAACGGCCATCATCATCTCCGAGTCCGACTTCGGGCTGCTCCTCACCGGCCTGGCCGTGACCATCGTCTTGGTCTTCACGGCCGTCCTGTTCGTGCTCTCCGCAAAGCTCAACAGGTTCATCCACCGCACACCGGTCCAGATAATGTCGACGGTGCTGGGCGTCATCACCATCGCGTGGGGCGTCAACTACATCCGCACGGGCCTCGTGGCCGCGCTGGGCCTGTGAGGCCGCGCCACGCGCTCACGCGATGAAGACGAGCATCTCGGTGACGTGCTTCGTGCCCTTGAGCCTGTTGTGCGCCGCGCGCACGTCGGCCGCCTCGCCGGAGAACATCAGCACCTCGCAGCAGTGGCGGGGGCACTCCCCGGCCTTCCCCCGGCGGCACGTTATCTCGGAGTGCATGAAGGAGGAGAACACCTCCATGTGCTCGTGGCGGATGGCGCTCACGGCCACCTCGGCCTCGTGGTCGTAGAGCAGGATGATGGCCCCCTCGATGTGGCCCGCCTCGCTCTCGAGCTCGACCTTTGACCTGAGCAGCCCCTTGACGGCGTCGCGCACGAGCTCGGACCGGCTCGGGTAGCCCACCTCCTCGACGGCGCGGTCCATCTCCTTGACAGTGCCCAGCGGGAGGCTCACGGACACTATCTCCAAGTCCTTGCCCTTGCGGGTCATGTGTGCACGCACCTCATCCCCGACGAACGTCCCGACGGTTAATAAAAGTATTTGAGCAGGCCCCCCATTTGTTATTAACGGCCCGCTCCGACGCCGGGGTCCCCTCGCCGCCACCCCGGGCAAGTGTTATTACGGGCAGGGCCGATTCGCCCATCCCCGGGTTGCCCCCGCTAGGAGACCGATGCCATGGACGAAGTCGTATTCCGCCCGAGCCAGGAGATGGTCGATAGCGCCAACGTCACGAGGTTCATGCGCAAGCACGGCATCGCGACGTACGACGAGCTCATCGAGAGGACGTCGCGCGAGAACGAGTGGTTCTGGGACGTCGTGACGGAGGACCTGGGCATCGAGTGGTTCCGCAAGTACAAGACTGTGCGCGACACCTCCGCAGGCATCCCGTGGACCAAGTGGTACATCGGGGGCCGCCTCAACATCGTGCACAACTGCCTCGACCGCCACGCCAAGGGCGGGCTGCGGGGCAAGAGCGCGCTCGTCTGGGAGGGGGAGGAGGGCGCGAAACGGCTTTACACCTTCGAGGCGCTCTACCGCGAGGTCAACCGCGCCGCGAACGCGCTGCGCGAGCTCGGCGTGGGCAAGGGCGACACGGTCGGCCTGTACATGCCCATGGTGCCGGAGACGGTAATCACGCTGCTCGCGTGCCTCAAAGTCGGCGCCATCGCCATCCCCATCTTCTCGGGCTACGCCCCTCCAGCGGTCGCGCAGCGGCTGAGCGACGCCAAGGCCAAGGTGCTGTTCACGGCCGATGGCTCCATAAGGCGCGGCAAGGGCGTGCGCATCAAGCCCAACGCGGACGAGGCCGTTGCCACCGTCCCCTCAATCGAGCACGTCGTGGTGGTCAGGCGCACGGGCGAGCAGGTCGCCTGGACCGAGGGGCGCGACATCTGGTGGCACGACCTCGTACCGCGCCAGCGCTCGGTCGCGAGGACTGCGCGAATGGAATCCGAGGACGTCGCGCTCATCATCTACACCTCGGGCACCACCGGCCTCCCCAAGGGCACGGTGCACACGCACGCAGGCACGCTCGTCCAGGTGACCAAGGAGGTGGGCTACTTCTTCGACATGAAGCCCACGGACGTCTTCTTCTGGCTGAGCGACATCGGTTGGATGATGGGCCCCTGGATGATCATCGGGGGCCTCTTCCACGGCGCGACCGTGCTCATCTACGAGGGCGCGCCCAACCACCCCGGGCCCGACCGGCTCTGGGACATGGTGAGCCGCCACGGCATCACGGTGTTCGGCATCTCCCCGACCGCGATACGCATGTTGATGACATCGGGGACGAACCCGGTGCGCGCGCACGACCTCGGCACGCTCCGCATCCTCGGCTCGACCGGCGAGCCGTGGGACCCGGAGTCCTGGACCTGGTACTTCGAGAACATCGGCGGTCGCAACTGCCCCATCATCAACATCTCTGGCGGCACCGACATCGTCGGCTGCTTCCTCGCCCCGCTGCCCATCTGCGACCTCAAGCCCTGCACCCTCCGTGGCCCTGGTCTGGGCATGGTAATAGACGTCTGGGACGATGGGGGGCATCCCCTCAGGGGCGAGGTGGGCTACCTCGTGGCCACGCAGCCCGCGCCCTCCATGACGCGGGGGCTCTGGGGCGCGCCGGAGAGGTACATCGAGGCTTACTGGAGCCGGTGGAAGGACGTGTGGGACCACGGAGACTGGGCGCTCGTGGACAAGGACGGGTTCTGGTTCCTGCGCGGCCGCGCGGACGACACCATCAAGGTCGCGGGGCGGCGCATCGGCCCCGCGGAGATAGAGAGCGCGCTCATGGACCACGGCTCGGTCGCCGAGGCGGCCGCCATAGGCGTGCCCCATGCTGTGAAGGGCGAGGGCATCGTCGCGTTCGTCGTGCTCAAGAAGGGGGTCGAGCCCACGGAGCAGCTGCGCGATTCGCTCAAGGACGCGGTCGCGGCGCACCTGGGCAAGGTCGACCGACCAGAGGACGTGCGGTTCGTGCGGGAGCTGCCCAAGACCCGGTCGGCCAAGATCGTCCGCCGCGTCATCAAGAAGCGGTTCCTGGGCGAGACGAACCTCGGCGACCTCTCGTCGGTGGAGAACCCCGACGCCATAGAGGAGATCGCACGGTCGCGATGAGGACGACCCCGGCTCCATGGGACGACCCCGGAGGGCCTCCACCAACGCTCATGCGCAAAGGCTTATCCTTCATCCGGGCCATTCCCCCGCGGGGCCCGTTGCCCCCCGGTGGATGGTGCGAATGGTTAGGAAGGTCGCTATAGTCGGCGGAGGCATCTCGCGCTACGAGAAGCCTCGCAGGGACAACTTCGAGGAGATGGTCACCGAGGCGGTCAAGGAGGCGATGGAGGACAACCCGCGCCTTGACCTCAAGGACGTCGACAACCACGTCGTGTCCTACTTCTCGGACCACTTCGCGCAGCAGCTGGCTGCGAGCTGGATACCCAACGACTACCTGGGCCTGTGCCCCAGGTCGGTCATGCGCGTCGAGAACGGTGGCGCGGGCCCCGGCACGACGGTGCGCGCGGCCTGGGCCGTCGTGGCATCGGGGCTGTCCGACCTGTGCCTCGTCACGGGCTTCGAGAAGCAGGGCGAGGTGTCCTCGGCGAAGGCGAACGAGTTCATCGCGCTCGCCTCCGACACCGACTGGGACTTCCCCGTGGGCGGGTACTACACCGGCTACTACGCCGCCATGATTCAGCGCCACATGTACCTCTTCGGCACGACCGAGGAGGACATGGCCCTCATCGCGGTGAAGAACCGGAACTACGCGCTCGACAACCCCTACGCACAGTGGCCCGTCGAGAACGGCCGCAAGGCCATCAAGGTCCAGGACGTGCTCGACTCGCGCGTGGTCGCCTGGCCGCTCAAGGTGCTCGACTGCTGCCTTCTGAGCGAGGGCGCGTCTTGCGTGTTCCTCGCGTCCGAGGACGTCGCCCGCAGGTACACGGACACGCCCATCTGGATAACCGGCGTGGGCCTCGCGTCGGACATGATGAGGCCCGGCGACAGGCCCGACAACCCGGGCTTCCACAACATGTTCCCCGAGGAGTACGACGCGTACCCCAAGCATGCCATCCGCCCGCGCGAGCCCTACCCGGACATCGCCAACTTCGGCGCGTGCCGCGTCGCGGCGCGAGAGGCCTACAGGATGGCCAACATCACGAACCCCTTCAAGCAGCTGGACGTCGTCGAGGTCCACGACGCCTACGACAGCTCGGAGCTGCAGACGTACGAGGACCTGGAGCTGTGCAAGCGCGGCCACGGCAAGGACCTCATCAGGGATGGCCACACCTACGTGGACGGTGAGGTGCCCGTCAACGTCTCGGGCGGCCTCGAGGGCTTCGGCCATCCCGTGGGCTCCACCGCCATCGCGCAGACGGTCGAGTGCTACTGGCAGCTCACGCAGATGATCGGGAAGAAGCACTTGAGCGACAAAACGCAGGTCGACGGCTGCTCGACCGCGCTCAACCACAGCCACGCCGGCACCGGGACCGCGCTCGCGGTGATGATCATGGACCGCGACAAGGACGCCAAGGACAGGAGGCGGTGACCATGGTGAACGAGAAGGTCATCAAGGAGAAGGCCACGGACCCCCGTTTCAAGGACTGGGGCCGCCTGGGCCGCTGGGAGACGGCGGGCTGGAAGCTGGTCGAGGTCGACGAGGGACCGCGCGTCGACAAGCTCCAGAGGCGCCGGTACATGGTGGTCGACCGCCCGTGGGACGTGATGTACAGCCACAGCTACGGTCGCGTCTCGCCGTTCTTCCTGGGACTGCTCGAGAAGAAGCTCATGGGGACGAGGTGCCCGACGTGCGGCGACACGTTCTGCCCGCCCCGCGCGCACTGCTGGCGCAACTCGTGCCACCTCCAGGAGACCGAGTGGGTCGAGATGCCCCTGAAGGGGACGCTGCACAGCTACGCCATCATGGGCTTCTCGGGCGAGGCGTTCCTGGAGGACCTGCCGTTCATCCTCGCCTACGTGCGCCCCGACGGATGCAACACGATGATAGCCGCGCGGCTCACCGGCATCGACCCGTGGGACGTCGAGTGCGACACGCGCGTGAACATCAGGTTCATCGACGACCCCAAGGGCAACCCAATGGACATCTACTTCGTGGCCGATGGGAGGCCGAAGCGCTCCAAGAGCGAGGCGGAGAAGGCGCGCATCCGCGAGAAGCTGAAGCCCATCTACGAGTGGGTGGCCAAGCGCAAGGAGGCCCGCGCCAAGGCCGCGACCGCCGCCGCGCCCAAGCCCAAGCCAGCGCCCCTCAAGGCCAAGAAGGCCCCGAGGCCGAGGAAGGCCGCCAAGCGAAAGCCCCGCGTCCGGAAGGCGGCAAGGCGCGTCCCCGTCGCCAAGCGCGCGCGGAGGCCCAAGCCCAAGAGGGCGAAGAAGGGGAAGGGCGGGCGCAAGGCGAAGAAGGGCGGAAGGAAGCGATAGGCGCCTGGTCGGTGACCGTGCGCCCGACGCCCGCGAACTGGGCATGCCAGTACGGTCCACGTTGCCTCGGTGACCGAGAGGGTCCTAGTCGATCTCCTCCCACCCGTCGAATGTCGGCTTCTCGGCGGGCGGTGGCGGCGGACCGCGCTTGAGCTCCCAACCGGCCGGGGCCGGTGAGCCCTCCCTCAGCATCTGCGACACCGAGGGCTCGGTCATGATGGACCTCATGTCCCTTGGCTTCTCGATGGTGATGCCGGTGCGCTCCCCGATGAGCGGTGCGCCGTGCACATCCGGCTCCCTCGCCTTCGCCGCCGAGGCCTGGGTGGGCGGGGATTGTCGCGGGCGCGCTGGCTGGCCCATCCCCCGGACGGCGCGCTGCCTGGTCACGAACGCGATCGCGCCCACGATGACGAGCAGGACCAGGACGAGGGCGAGGATGATGGGGCCAGCGGTCGCCATGGTCCTGGGGCCGGCGTCGTCGCCGTCGCCATCGCCGTCGTGGTCGTCCGGCGGTGGCCTGACCGGGGGAAGCACGCTTATCCTCACCCAGGACCGCTTGATGTACTGGCCGTCGGAGACCTCGAGCGTGATGTTGTGGTCCCCGGGCTCCAGGCGGGGGATGGTGAGCGCCGTGCCCGTCCCGAGGGGGGTCGACGACGCGTTCGTGTACCATGTGTAGGTGAGCACGTCGCCGAAGGGTTCGTCGGGGTCGGCGCAGTAGCCCTGCAGGAGTATGCTGTCGTTGGCCTGGAAGACCTTGCCGTTCTTGGGCTGGAGCACGTACACGATGCCTGGCGGGTCGTTCACGTTCTCGACGGTGAGCTCCACGCGCACCACGACCGACTGGCCGGAGTCGTCCTGCACCGAGAGGTTCAGCCACAAGGTGCCGACCTCGGCGTTGGTCGCCCTCGTGTCGATGGTGCCGTTGTCCCCGGCCACCGAGAGCCAACCGAGCTCGGCGTCGGTCCTGAAGGTGAACCGCACCGAGTCCGGGTCCCCGACCGCCACCAGGAAGGCCATGGGCACGTCCTGCCTCGCCGTGATGTGGAACGTCCCGTTGATGGGCAGAGCGCCGCCGATGGAGACAATGACGGGGGCGTCGGGGATGCCCCTGATGTCGACCTCTAGCAGCGCGGTGGCCGTGAGCGAGCCGTCCGAGGCCGTGACGGTGCCCTCCTCCATCCCCCACCAGTCCGTGGGGAAGACGATGGTGAGGACAGAGGTCGCGGGGTCGATTGGCGCCTGCACCTTGTAAAAGCCGACGACTGTGAAGGCGATGGGGTCACCGTCGGCGTCGGAGAAGTGGGACCGCAGCTGCACCGTGACGGGCTCATGGTCCTCATCGAGGAGGACCGGCGCGAGGGGCCTGGTGACGGCGGGGGGCGTGTTGACCACGGTCACGCTCGCGCTCACGGCGGGGCCCTTGTCCTCGCCGTCGAATGCGCGCACGATGACCGACCAGGTCTCGCCCCGCGTCGTCAGGGCCGCGGGGACAGTGTCGGTCGTGACCTCCGTGACGGGCGTCCCGTCCCGCGACCACTCGAACAGGTAGCTCAGGTAGGAAGTGTCGCGGTCGGACGCCTGCTCCAGGACGGCGACACGGATGTCCGCGGCGGTCCCTGGCGGGTCGGGGGTGAGCGAGATGGTGGGGATGCCCGGTGGGTTGTTGAGCACCCTGACGAGCCCGTCCGCCTGGAACCACGTAGAGTCCATGGAATCGGAGTCGGTCACGCGGGCGCGGAAGCTGTAGTTGCCAGTCGGGTGGTCGCGCGTGGTCTTGAAGTCGATCACGAACGACATGCCGTCCCAGACGGCAGCCCCGAAGCCGATCGGGGTCCAGCCCAGGGCACCGGGCGAGCGCATCTGGACGAGCGGCGCGAGGTCGCGCGGATTGTCGTATTCGTCGTCGACCGTAAGGCGCACGCGGGTCGCGTTGGTCCTGTAGATGACCGGGTCGTCCGCGGTGAGCGTGAGGACAGTCGGGGGGGCGGGCGTCCTCAGGGTCCAGTTGATCTGGATATCGTCGAGGTTGAGCGCCCAGTCCAGGTTGGTATTGTGCACCAGGACCTCGATGATGACGCTTGGATGCTCCTTTATTCTAATGATACCGGTGAGGTCATAGGACATCTCCGAGGCGTTCGAGGTTGCGTTCCAGAGCGGTAGCTCGGTCTCCCCATCCAGCAGCCTGAACGTGACGTTCTGGCCCGGGTAGGCATCCCCGTACAGCCTGTATCGGAGCGCCTCCCATCCGCCGTAGTACCGGGGGTCGCCTATGTTGATCTTGTCAGTGCGCAGGCCCGCTGTGTTGGGACCTAGCATCTCACCGGCTGCCAGGGCCATCGCCCCATCGGTAGCGTGACCTTCGCTTTCGACGAGGGAGTAATTGGACAGCTCTGGCACGTCCGCCCTCTCTGCGACCGAGTAGATGTACGTGTCGAGGCCAAAATCGCTCCAGACGACCGATGCCACATCTGTCACACCCTTGCCGAGCGTGATGTTGGGCCCCATTCTGTAAGGCCTGTTGTAAACGTTCACGGTTCCATTCTGGACAAGCACTACACGAGGATCATCGGTGCTATCGTCATGGACGATGGTGGCAGCGATAGCCGGAGGTCCGGCGATTGCCAGCCATGGGCCGATGGCGCTGCGGCCCGTGCCGCTCGAGAAGATGATGTTCGAGCAGTTGATGATATCGGCGAGCCGCCTCGTCTCATTGCCTTCGCAGGCTACGACGAGGTCCGGCCACTCGTGGTCGATGAACTCGTCGATCGCGAGGGCATAGGCGCTCCTGGAGAGAAGCCGCCTCGAGACAGAGACAGAGTGACCGGAAGCCGTCCCCCAAAGGACGAGGAGGCCCTCGTCCGGGCCTTCAGAGATGGCCAGTGCGAGGTCATCCCTCCCGTCGTCATCGAAGTCGGCCCTCGCGACGTCGGCTATCGTCCCGTCCAAGTCGCCGATTGTGCGGTCCGGGGTGGACGGAAAGCCCGTGCCGTTCCACTCGTAGACGAGCAGACGGCCCTTCCCGGCTTGGGTCCTCTCGGCCAGGATGACCTCGACCACGCCGTCGGAGTCGATGTCGTCCACTTTGATGGAGGTGAAGTCACTCGCCTTGCCCGCGCCTGCCGTGTGGGAGAACGTGTACTGCGGGATGTCCCTGAGGCCCGCCGTGTAGCCCGCGTACGAGACCGCGTCGCTGCCGTTGGACGAGAACGTATAAAGAACATCGAGCACGCCGTCCCTGTCGAGGTCGGCCATGGCTACGTCGCTCGCGTTGGTCGTGATGATGTCGTCGACGAGCGTCGCGACGTACTTACTCATGCGATAGACAGGGTTAACGTTGTAGACGTGGCTGGGCACGGTGTTCGAGATGCCGTTGGTCGCCTCCGCGAATGCAACTTGGGGGTTCCAACCCCCCATGACGAAACCCTGATATCGGTCGAAGCCCACCATGCCCCGGATCCCCACGTCGGAGAGGAACTCCGTCCTCCATGTTCTATCCGGGCGCCACTTGATGGCCCAGCCCTCGAGCACTGGGGGACGATGGATGTCGATGTCGACCCATCTAGCGCGAAGCTGTATCGAAGGGTACAGCGAGGCTGGCACGCCTGAGAGGTCGGCAGCCCATGTCAGAATGTCCTGGAACCCGGGCACCGGCTTGCCCGTCGATTCGTCCAGGACGTCGATGCGGACCTCGCGGTCCTCGTATGGGCGCTTGTCCTCGTCGACCAGCAGAAGCTCCCACGTCGAGCCAAGGGGGCACTGGATGCGCTCGGAGACGAGCGTGTTGACGGCCTCCTTGCCCCACAAGGCGCTCTGGGGGACGATCTGCTTGGCGATGGTGGACGAGGCCCACCTGAACTCGCAAGAGGCGCCGCCCTGGTTCTCGTAGTACTCGACCTTCACATCATGGAGGCCCGGGGCGAGGATCGCCTGCGCCCAGTACTCGGTCGCGCCCTGGTCGAACCACTTGTCGATGAGCTGCACGTCGTCTATCCAGAGGCGACCGCCGTCATCGATGCGCAGGAAAAAGGTGTACCTGTCGTTGCGGACGATGTTGATCTTGCCCGTCCACCTGATGGAGAAGGTGTTGCTCCCCAACCCGGTGGGCCCGTTGTTGCCCCAGTTGAAGTCTACGACGGGGTCGATCTGGTCGTACCGCCACGCGGTGAAGTCCCGGTTGTCGAAGTACGAGCCCTTGAGGCCGCCCGCGACCCACTCCGACACTGGATAGACCTCGCCGTCGCCGAGGCTGAGGTCGCCCCTAGAGTAGTCACGACCGATGTCGAGGAAGGGGTCTCGCCAGCAATCCTCGTCGACCACGCCCAGCGTCCAGCCTGTGAAGCCCAGGTTCGAGAAGCCTGTGGTATCGTTCAGGAGTATGTGCAGCTGCACCCGGACGTGCGTGTCCGGGTCCACGGACCTCAGGTCGATGGAGACCGGGGAGGTCAGGAGCGCCGTCGTCTGCACGAGGACCTCGCCAGGGTAGCCCGTGGAGGGCGTGCCGTCCGGGTCGAGGGCCGTGAGGGTGGTTGAGCCCTGGGATGGGTTGCCCTGCATGGGCATGACGGCGGCATAGTCCCACCGCTTCCCCTCGTTGATCGTGTAGGGGATGCTGAGGAGCCATCCTTGCGAGTACCTCATGACGTACCAGCTGCCAGGCTGGGTCCGCATGTTGTAGGAGGCATTGACCGTCTCGGTTTGAGAAGGGTCCGCAAAATATTCGTACCAAGGCGAGAACATCCTTGGTAGCTTGGATGTCGCCATCGGAGCGGAGGAGCCTGATGTCTCCCCGCCCTCGAGCGCGGGGATGGCCACCGAGAGCGGGGATATGACCAGCAGGGACAGCATCAGAGCTGCCACCGCCTCCTTGCAGGCCATCTCTGGTTTCCTCCTGGTGCACTGGGTCGTGCCAGACATTGGCCCATTTATATATAGACCTTGGGGTTTGGGCCACGCCCGGTAAGAATTTGGCTGATTGATGATGATGACAATCACGTGGCCTTCTTAAGCCGGACACGGGATGGAAGGGACATGCGTCGCTCCCATCTCGCCGTCCTCGTGTGCGTGTCGCTGGCCGCCTCCGCCCTCCTGCTCATCGTCGCGGTCGTCAACGAGGAGCGCCCGCTAGAGGTGGGGCCTGGGGAGGTTGACGACCTGGAGCTGGGCACGCTCGTCGCGGTCGAGGGCGTCATCGCTGATGGGGGGCCCAAGGACCTCGATGGCAGCGCACTCGTGACCCTGGTGGGTCCCGGTGGCGCCTCCGTCAAGGTCTTCCTCGCCTTCCCCCCCGACGACCTCGGACCGGGGGACACGGTGAGGGTGGAGGGGACGGTCCAGCTCTACAAGGGTTCGGTGGAGGTCCTGGTCCAGAACAGGAAGGACCTGCGGGTCCTCTCCAAGGAGGCGAGGCCAAGGGTGGCCCTCGCGGACCTGGTGGGCGAGCCCTGGCGGTACGCCACGGTCGAGCCCAGGACCTGCGTCACGGTCGCGTGCGCACCCGTCGCGGCCGGTCCCGGGGACGGCTGGTGGTGCGTCGTGCGCGGACCGGCCGGGGGACCGGCCGTGGCCGTGTTCCTCGGGCCTGGGTTGGACGTGAGCGCCCTTACCGAAGGGGACAGGCTGGAGCTCTCCGTGAGGGTCAGGCACGACGCCGCCATCGGATTGGTCTACCTCGAGGTCCTCGGATGGGTCGCGTCGAGGGGGACCTAGGCCGTCCTGCGCCGAGCGCTGACGGCCGCGGCCGAGCAGGCCGCGACGGCTGCGACCGCCATCGCGACGCCCATGCCGGGCGTCTCCTTGGCCTTCTTGACCTCGAACGTGAGCTGCGTCGTGTCCGAGAAGTCCGGGTAGGTGGACACCACCGTGATGTTCAGCATGGCGATGCCGACGGTGGCGTTCTTGGGGGGCGCGAGCGTGACCGTCACCGTGCCCGTGGCGCCCTCGGCCACGGTGATGATGGTCGTGGAGGGCTTGGCCCATCTGGCCGCTGGCCCTGTCAGGAGCACGCTGTAGGTGTCCGTCCCGTTCCCGGTGTTGCGGACGGTCAGGGTGAACTCGCCCTTCCTCCCCTGGGTGACCTTCATGGACGCCTGGGAGGCCGTGACCGTGACGCCCTTCACGACGACGTCGACCGTGACCCTCGCGCCTGCGGAGGTCCTCCCGTCCTGCGACGTCGCGAGGACATCGATGCTATAGGGCCCTGCGTCCACCGTGGACGTCAGCCCCACCGATAGCTGGAGCTCGACGGAGGCGCCCTCGGCGACGGAGACCGGGTCCGAGGAGAACGTGAGGAACGTGGCCCATGCTGGCGTGGAGGCCGTCAGGTCGAAGACGTCGGCGCCCACGCCGGTGTTGGTGACGTTCAGCGTGAACACGACCGTCCCGCTCCTGTGCGCGGTCGCGCTCGACGGGGTCGGGGCCAGCGTGACGCCGTTCACCCATACGTGGACCACGACGGAGGCGGTCGCGTTCACCACGCCGTCCTGCGACACCGCCCTGAAGAGCAGCGCGCTGTCGCCCTCGACCTCGGACAACGGCACGGCGATGGTCACGGTCACAAACTGCGACCCGCCCTGGGCCACATCCACCGCGGCCATGCCGGTGACCGTCCAGCCCACCGGTGCCTCGGCCGAGAGGGCGATTGTGTCCTGGCCTTGGCCCGTGTTCCCGACGATCAGGTCGACCTCTATGGTCTCGCCGCGCCATGTGTCCTGCAGCGTGGGCGTGGCGGAGAGCTCGACGCCGTCGACTTGCACGTGCACGACGAGCTCTATGGTACCGGAGGTCGTGCCGTCCGCGGAGGCGACCGTGAGAATAAGGTTGTAGTCGTCCTCGTCCGCGGTCGCGGACACGTCGACGACCACGGCGAAGTCGGTCGACCAGCCCTCGGGCACGTCCGCGAGGGTCGTCCGGTTGATGGTCGT
Organism: uncultured Thermoplasmata archaeon; assembly: GCA_964353355.1. GTDB lineage: Archaea > Thermoplasmatota > DTKX01 > DTKX01 > CAYGVT01. The sequence continues at coordinate 16,095 of CAYGVT010000032.1, forward strand.
CCAGGCTGCCGCGGTGCCGGTGAGGCCGACGGTGAGGGTGTCGGGGCCCTCGCCGGTGTTCGTGGCGGTGACCACGAAGCGCGCGGTCTCGCCGCGGAACGCGGTCGCCTCCAGGCGGTCCGCGCCGAGCGACACACCGTTCACCATCACGTTGAACGCGAGCTCGACCGTCTTATTGACGGCCGGTTCCTTGCTGCTGACCTTGACGCTCACCTTGTACGTGCCCTCGTGCGTGCCCGCGGGCGCGCGGAGAGCAATTACGAGCTCGCGCTTCTCTCCAAGTGGGACCGCGACGCTGCCTGTGGAGGTCGGGATGTCCAACCCCTCCGAGGTCGCGGTCCATGTGTACACGTCGTCGCCCATGCCCGTGTTCTCGATCATCACCTTGATCGAGCCCTGCTCGCCCGCGTGGACGGGCGCAGGCTCCTCGACGGGCTCGACGTCCACGCCCTTCGTCGTGGAATCCCCGTAGCCGAGGATGACGTAGTTGATGACGATGCGGAAGTGGTCGAGGTCGACGGTCATGAACACGAACCCGTAGTCCTGGTCCTCCGGCACGAACTCGGGCAGCACGATGCTGGCACCGTACGTGTCGGGCCCGACCTTGGTCATGGGGCCCAGGGCGGGCTCCATAGAATCCGGCCCTAGGGTTGTGAACGGCCCCCACGAGCTCCTGCCAGTGGACCGTTCAATCTCCATGAGCATGTAGCCCATGTAGGTGTTGCGCCCGAGGAGCGCGTGGGCCCGGAACTCAACTGGTGCGGCCTTCTGGAGGCGGTCCACGCTGAGCTCCATGCCCTCGTCGATGGGGAAGATGCCCGTGTCGACCAGGGGCGATGTGTCCTCCATCCGCGCGGTCTGGTTGTCCTCGGAGTTCCAGACGGTGGCCTCGAACATGATCCACGCGGTCGTGTCGTCCGGGGGCACGGTGAACGTCAGTTCCATGTCCCCCTCCGCGTCCGTCACGCCGTGGCCGCTCTCGAGGATGGTGTACTCCGTCGAGAAGAGGCTGGATTTGTCGATGATGTACCAGTTCACGCGCTTGTCGGCGAGCGCGCCCGTCGTGTTGTAGGCGCGGTAGGATTGCGTGTGGGTCTCGCCTGGCCTGTTGATGTTCTGGAAGAAGGGGCCGGACTCGTCGCGCGAGTAGGCCTGCATGGCGAAGTCGGAGGCATCGTCTGGGGGCGAGACCTCGGGCACGAAGAAGTCGATGATCCTCTCCTGATGGAACCTCTGGGAGTAACCGCCCTTGCGCACGACGCCCGAGACGTCCATCGTACCGTTCGTGATGCCCTCGAGGCTGAATGGCGCCCTGCCGGTCGCGTCGGTCGCCTCGGTCAGCGCGATGTCCCTCGGCGACTGGCCCCTCTGGGACAGCCTGAACGTCGCCTCCACCGAGGCGCCCTCCACCGGCGCGCCCTGGTCGTCCGCGACCCAGACCGCGAGCTCGGTAGCGAGCGAGGTCACGCTCACGTTCTGGCCCCACACATCGAAGAACCTGACGACGAACCTCTGCGCGAACATGGGGTACAAGTAGCGGGAGTGGTTGTAGTCGGGGAAGCTCGCGCCCGCCTTCACGCGGTACTCGGTGGAGACGTTGAGGTCGATGGGCACGGTGTACGAGGCCTTGTAGGTCCCGAGGCTCTCGCGCACCACGGTCAGCTGGCCGAGGTCGTCCTCGGCCGTGCCGTTGTAGCCATGCAGCTGGACCATGACGTCCTGCGCGTCGACGAGCGTCGAATTGTATGTCGTCACGGTGATGGCCACGGTCTGGCCGGGCTCGGGGGACGGGTCCGAGACTGTGACGGCCACGCCAGGCCCCTTCTCGACCCAGGCGAGGCCGAGCTGCATGACGCGCGCGCCCCAGTAATCGCAGACGGCCATGAAGCCGACTGCCCGGCCCATCATCGGCAGGCCCTCGCCGGTGGGCTCGAACGACGTGATGTGCGCCTTGCTGATGGTGAAGTTGGCCTCGAACGTGCCCTTGCTGACCTTCTGGGTCAGCACCCACTCGATGTCGCCCGGCTGTTCGCCCATGGTCCAGTTCTTGAGGATGGCCATGACGACGCCAGGGGAATCGGGGTCGACGAGCAACCCGTTCGCGTAAAGCTCGATGGTCACGTTCACCTGGTCCCCGATCGCGTACGAGTCCCTCTCGATGTCCACGCGCAGTTGGGGGATCTCCTCGTCCGCGGGGGCGGCCGGCATGGCCGGTGCCAGGAGGGCGAGCAGCGAGCACAGTGCGAGCACGATTGCCAGAGAAGAGGACCTCATATGAATCCCGTTCGAGCGTTGGCCCCACTATATAAATAGCTTTTCCCACCAGTTCCACTGTGGATAATGATGCCGGCCGACGACTGGCAATCGCTGGACGGCGTGGGGGGGTCTCCGCGGAGGCCCGCATCGGGCGCCGGATGTCACTTGCCCTTGAAGGCGGGCTTGCGCTTCTCTATGAACGCGGTCATGCCCTCGCGCTTGTCCTCGGTCGAGAAGGCGGTGGCCTCCAGCTCCGCTTCCAGGTAGAGGGCGCGCTTGAGGTCCATTCCCATGCCGTTGTTGACGGCGGCCTTGACGAGGGCGACGGCGACGGGCCCGTTCTTCATGAACCGCTTCGCCATGGCCTTGGCTGCGTCCATCAGCTGCTCGGGGGGCACGACCTGGTTGACCAATCCGATGCTGAGCGCGCGTGCGGCATCGACCATGTCCGCGGACATGGCTATCTCCTTGGCGAGGCCGGGCCCCACAAGTCGTGGGAGGCGCTGGGTCCCACCGAACCCGGGGATGATGCCCAGGCTGACCTCGGGCACGCCCAGCCGGGCCCTGTCCGAGGCGACACGCACATCGCAGGCGAGCGCGAGCTCGAGGCCGCCACCGAGCGCGAAGCCGTTTATGGCCGCGACGACGGGCTTCTCGAGCTCCTCGAGGGTGGCCAGGCAGGCCTGTCCGTCGAGGCAGAACTTCTTCATCTGCATCGGTGAGAAGTCGACCATCTCCTTGATGTCCGCGCCCGCGACGAAGGCCTTGTCACCAGAGCCCGTCACGATGACCGCGCCCGCCGCGGCGTCCTGTCCCGCCTGCCACGCGGCAGCGCACAGCTCCTGGAGCGTCTTGGTGTTGAGCGCGTTCAGTGACTTGGGGCGGTTGATGGTGATGATCGCGATGCCGTCCTCTACCCGGTACTCGATGTTCTCGTATGCCATGGATGTCACTATCCTTTGGACCTCGACGGCGGGGGGAACCGCGGTCGTCGGACATGAACCTTCCGACGCGCAAAGATGGATGATAGAAGGACGTGGGTGCATTGGACGATGGGGCAGGGTTCACCTGGATGGGTCACTTGCCCTTTACCGGCCAGCCCACGCGCATGGCCTCGAGGTGGCCCCGGAGCTCGTCGACGATCCAATCGTTGAGCGCCTTGCCCTTCTTGGCGGTAGCCTTCGTGGGATCGCCCCAGGTGGCGGTCGTCCATCGCTTCTCCGGATGCGCGAGCGCGGCCCACCGGGGGAGGTCGGGCTGGGACGCGACGCGCTTGCGCCTGACCAGATCGGGACGTATGGCGAGCACCCTGCTGGTCTCGACGTCGCCCGCATGCCCGTCGTCTGCCGCGAACTCCTTGCCAAGGCGCTCGTAGGCGAGGTCGTAGTCGCTGAGCGCCATGATGCGCATGTCCTGGTGCGCCTGCGCCACCTCGCGGGCCGCCTCGTTGATGGCGGCGATGTGGTTGCGGCCGGCATGGCCCGACACGACCGCGACGTTCTGCACGCGCTGCCGGTAGAGCTCGGAGAGGATGTCCCGGAAGAGGGAGCGGACCGTGTCGAAGGACAGTGAGATGGAACCCGGGAAGTTGGCGGTCGACGAGCACGCGCCGTAGTGCACGGTCGGGGCGACGAGCACGTCGTCCATTGTCGCGGCCAGCCGGTCGCACACCCAGGCCGCCTGGTAGGTGTCGGTGGCGAGGGGCAGGTGGCCACCATGACCCTCCAGGATGCCCACTGGCACGAGCACTATCGTCCGCGGCCCCACGCGGGCGCGGAACTCCTCCATCGTCAGCTCCTCGAGCAGGTGGGTCATGCCGGGGCGATGGGCTCGACCGTTGATAAGGGTTGCCGGTCGGTCAACCGCGGGGATAGCTATTTGATGTCGCAGGCCACCTATCGTTGGAGGGAATTGAGATGAGGCGCGTCCTGGTGACCGGAACGAGCAGGGGCATCGGCCTGGGGCTCGTGAAGCAGCTCGTCGAGCGAGGCGACCGCGTGTTCGCAGGCTACCGGGACGCATCGATGGCGTCGCGGCTGCTCAAGTTGGCGGCGCAGAAGCCCGGTCATCTGACCGCGGTGGAGATGGACGTCACGGACGAGCGGTCCATCGACGGGGCCTACGGCGAGGTCGCGCACCATGTGGACGCGCTCGACGTGCTCGTCAACAACGCGGGCATCGGCTCGAACAGCCGTGATTTCGATGACCGTGCCGCGTCATCCGAGCTGGGCTCGCTCAGGACGGAGCCGATGCTGAAGATCCTCCACACCAACTCGGTCGCGCCCGTGCTGGTCGCGCAACGGTTCCTCCCGATGCTCCGCAAGGGCCGGGACCCCAAGCTCGTCAACATCACGTCGGAGGAGGGCTCGATCTCCCAGACGAACGGCGGAGACCACACCTACCGCGCGAGCAAGGCCGCGCTCAACATGTTCACGCGCAACCTCGCCATCGAGCTCAGGGACGAGGGCATCGTCGTGGTCATGGTCCATCCGGGCTGGGTCCGGACCGACATGGGCGGGCCGAACGGGCCCCTCAGCGTCGAGGAGTCCGTCCACGGCCTGGTCAAGGTCGTCGACGGCCTCACCTTGGAGCACTCGGGGAGCTTCCTCGACTGGCGGGGCCATCCGATGCCTTGGTGAGGACGGGCCACCTGACGTGGCAGGTCGTTGGGCCCATGGAGAGCGGTACCTCCTATAGGCAGTGAAAATGGGTGAGGGGGGCCTTTCTCTCGGCCGCCCCGTCCTCGGCTGCGCGCTCAGGACCGCAGGACGATTTCGATGTTCACGCCGTCGGGCACAGTGATGTGGATGAGGTGCCGCAGCGCGCGCTCGTCGGAATCGAGGTAGATGAGGCGCTTGTGCACCCGCATCTCCCAGTGGTCCCACGTCTCGGAGCCCTCGCCGTCCGGGCTCTTGCGGACCGGGACGACGAGCCGCTTTGTGGGCAGGGGGATGGGACCGCTTATGGCCACGCCCGTGCGCTCGCTGATGGCCTTGATCTGCTTGCAGATCGCGTCGACCTTCTGGGGGTCGGTGGCCGTCAGCGTTATCTTCGCCTTCTGGACCATGGCAGTCCCTCCTTCTCGCCCACACGTCCTACAGCGCTGGGTCGCTCAGACCGCTTCGCGCTTCTCGACATCGATGCACATGCCGGCCGCAACGGTCTGGCCCATGTCGCGGATGGCGAACCTGCCCAGCGGCGGGAACTCGGAGGCCTTCTCTATGACCATCGGCTTCGTGGGTTGGATGGTCACGACGGCCGCGTCGCCCGTCTTCAGGAACTGGGGGTTCTTCTCCACGACCGTGCCCGTCCTCGGATCGAGCTTCTCGTCGAGCGCGAGGAAGGTGCACGCGACCTGTGCCGTGTGGCAGTGGAATACCGGCGTGTAGCCCGCGGTGATGACCGAGGGGTGGTTGAGGACCATGATGCGCGCCTTGAAGGTCTTCGCGACCGTTGGCGGGTTGTCCAGCGGACCGGCCACGTCGCCGCGGCGGATGTCCTTCTTGCCCAGGCCACGGATGTTGAAGCCGACGTTGTCGCCTGGCTCGGCCTGGGGGATCGTCTCGTGGTGCATCTCGATGGACTTGACCTCCCCGGTCTTGTTGGCGGGCATGAAGATGACCGACATGTTCGGCCTCATGATGCCGGTCTCGATGCGACCGACTGGCACGGTGCCGATGCCGGTGATGGAGTAGACGTCTTGGACCGGCACGCGAAGCGGCTTCTCCGTGTGCTTCTCGGGCGGCGACAGGCCGTTGAGGGCATCGAGGAGCGTGGGGCCCTTGAACCAGCTGAGCTGGCCCTTGCCCTTCGCGATGTTGTCGGACTTGAAGGCGGAGATGGGCACGACGGGGATCTTGTCGACCTTGAAGCCCACGTTCGCGAGCAGCTTCTCGACCTGCCCCTTGACATCGTTGTACTTCGCCTCGGAGTAGTTCACCATGTCCATCTTGTTGAGGGCCACGATGATCTGCTGGACGCCCAGCGTGCGGGCCAGGAAGATGTGCTCCTTTGTCTGCTCCTGGGGGCCCTCGTAGGCGGACACGACGATGACCGCGGCGTCTGCCTGGGAGGTGCCGGTGATCATGTTCTTGATGAAGTCGCGGTGGCCCGGCGCGTCGATGATGGTGAAGTAGAACTTGTCGGTGTCGAAGCGCTTGTGGGCGACGTCGATTGTGAGGCCGCGCTCGCGCTCCTCCTTCAGGCCATCCATGACCCACGCGAACTCGAAGGTGGCCTTGCCGATCGCCTCGGCCTCCTTGCGGTACTTCTCGATGAGGTGCTCATCTATGTGGCCCGTGTCCAGCAGCAGGCGACCGACGGTGGTCGACTTGCCGTGGTCGACGTGTCCGATGAACACTATGTTCATGTGCGGTTTCGCAGCCATGCGTGTTTCCTCCTTGCGGCTTTTCCCCCTAACAGTTGACTCCTTTATCTAGTTTTTGACGGTTGGCTCTCGGAACGGGCACACCTGGCTCGGCGCTCAGCCCGCGTAGTAGCTCGCGTCGTAGGGCTCCTCCTTCAGGCCGCGGCGCTTGCGGATGCTCGCCACGACCATGGGCTGCAGCTCGCGCGGCACGCGCTCGAAGCCCGCGTTCTCGGTTGACCAGAGGGTGCGGCCCTGCGTCGCGCTGCGGATGTCGGACGCGAAGCCGAACATCTCCGCGACGGGGACCTTGGCCTTGACGGAGGTGTTCTCGCCCTCCTGCTCCATCGACTGTATCTCGCCGCGCCGGGACTGTATCTCACGGACCGAGTCGCCCATCACGCTGTCGGGCATCTGGATGAAGAGCGTCTGCTTCGGCTCGAGCAGCACGCGACCGCCCAGGCACATGGCGCCGTACATGCCGTTGCGGACGGCGGGGATGACCTGCGCGGGCCCGCGGTGGATGCTGTCCTCGTGGAGGCGCGCGTCGACCAGCCGGACCTTCAGCCCGGCCACGCGCTCGTTCGCGAGCGGGCCGCGGGCGATGACCTCCTTGAAGGCCTCCTTGATGAGCTCCATGGTCTCGAACAGGTACTGGATGCCCTTCGTGACGTCGAGGAGCATGTTCTCGCCGAGGACCACGACCACGGACTTCGCCTCGTCCTTGTCCATGCCGAGGTCCTGGAGCTGCTTCGCGAAGGCCTTCTTGTCCTTGATGCGCTCGCCGGCGGCGATCACGCCCTCCTTGATGGCCTTGACGATCTTCTCATCGAGGGGCTCGACCTCGAAGGTGAACTTGTTGTGCTTGTTGGGTGACTTGCCCTCGAACTCGGGGGACTTGCCCTCGACGCACTCGCGGTAGACCACGATGGGCTCGGAGGCCGTGATGGGCACGCCCTGCTCCTTCTCGATGCGGTACTGCGTGATCTCAAGGTGCAGCTCGCCCATCCCCGAGAGAAGGTGCTCGCCCGTCTCGGTGTTTATCTCGACTTGGATGGATGGGTCGGCCTTGCCGATGTTGCGCAGCACGTCAACGAGCTTCGGCAGGTCGGCGGTGTTCTTGGCCTCGATGGCGACCGTGACGACCGGCTCGGAGTAGTGCTTGATGGCCTCGAACGCGTCCATGTCCGTGTCGGTGATGGTCGACCCCGAGACCGCATCGCGCACTCCCTGTATCGCGGCCATGTTGCCCGCGGACACCTCTTCGACGGGCATGCGGTCGGCGCCGACGGCGACGGCCACCGTCTGGATGCTGTAGGTCTTCGGCATGCCGACGATGCTCACGGTCTGCCCGCGCTTGACGGTGCCCGAGAACATGCGGCCGATGGCGACCTCGCCCGCGTGGGGGTCGATGATGATCTTGTTGATCATGAGCGCGATTGGGCCCTTGGGATCGACGTTGAGCATCGCCACCCCGACCTTGGAGCTGACATCGCCGTGCCAAATCTTCGGGATTCTGTACTTCTGGGCGATTTTGGGATTCGGCAGGAACTTGATGGCCATGTCGAGGATGACCTCGTGAACGGGCGCGAGCTTCGCAAGGGTCTTCTGGTCCTCCTTGCGGCAGAACTCGTAGATGTCCTTGAACGATATGCCCTTGCGCTTCATGTAGGGCACAGAGATGGCCCATTTGTGGAACGCCGAGCCGAAGGCGACATTGCCCCCCTCGACGGAGAGCTTCCAGTCGTTCCTGAAGTCGGGCGGGCAGAGGGACTGGATCTTCGCGTCTATCTCGGTGATGATCTTGATGAACCGCTGCTGCATCTCCTCTGGCGTGACCTTGAGCTCGTTGATGAGCCTGTCGACCTTGTTGATGAAGATGACGGGCTTGACGTTCTCCTTCATGGCCTGCCTGATGACCGTCTCGGTCTGGGGCATGACGCCCTCGACCGCGCAGCACACGATGATGACGCCGTCGAGGGCGCGCATCGCTCGCGTGACGTCGCCGCCGAAATCGACGTGGCCAGGCGTGTCGATGAGGTTGATGAGGTACTCCTTGCCCAGGTAGCTGTGGACCATGGAGGCGTTGACGGCGTTGATGGTGATGCCGCGCGCCTGCTCCTGCGGGTCGTAGTCCAGCGCGAGCTGCTGTCCGGCGAGCTCGTACGACATGAGCCCCGCGCCGGCGAGCAGGCTGTCGCTTAGCGTCGTCTTGCCGTGGTCGATGTGGGCGGCCGTACCGAGGTTCCTTACCTGCTCGAGGTTGCCCATCAGCGCCGTGACCCTCTTGATGTTCTCTTCCTTGCGTCCCATGTGGACCAGCCCTTATGTCGATTGTGACCTTCGATGGAGTTCGGTTTCCATTCGGGGGGCTCGTGGGCTCAGCGCGCTGAGGCGGCGATCCTCTCGAGCTCCTCCTTCTTTCCGACGGCGAAGCTGTTGATCTCGCGCTTCGACGCGAGGATGATCTCGTCCGCGAGGCACTGCTGGAGCCGCTTCTTGTTGTTGTGCGAGCTCTGTATGGCGCCATGGCATATGTTGCGCAGGGCGATGTCGAGCCTGCGCGAGGCGGACACGTCCACGGCCTTGGGCACGTTGATACCGCCGTAGCGCAGTCGCGTGACCTCCTCCTTGGGCGCGGCGTTGCACAGCGCGTCGACGAACACCTGGATGGGGTTCGCCTTGGTGCGCTTGGCGATGGTATCGAAGGCGTCCTCGACGACCCTGTACATCTTGGCCTTCTCGCCGGTGCCCCACTCGGTCCTCATCATGCCGTTGATGAGGCGCTCGACGATGTTGACGTGCTGCTTGGCGAACGGGCGGTTGGCGTGCCTCGCGCCGGTGTGCGGCACCGACACGGGGTTGATGTTGACGTACCGCTGCAATCCTGGGTTCGTCACGACGACGCCTGTGAACGGGTACTTGCCGAAGAGCGGCTTGACCGTGTAACTGACCTTGCGGTCGGTCTTCTCGTCGACGGTCTCGATTAGGACCTCGCCCTCGGCAAGCTCCTGGCCCTCGGCCTTGACCTTCTTGGCCTTCTTCTTGGGCCTCTCCTCGCCCTCGGCCGTCGGTGCGGCGGAGGCCTCGGTGCCCTCGGAGGCGGTCGGCGCGCCCTCGGGCTCGCCCTCGGCCTTGGCCTTCTTGGCCTTCTTCTTGGGCCTCTCCTCGCCCTCGGCCGCCTTCATGGGAATGGTCTCGGCGCCATCGACCGGGGGCACGGCCTCGACGGACGGCGTCGTCGCCACCGGCTGCGCCTCGGCGGGCGCGGCGGCGGCCTGGGCGGTCTCCTTCTGCTCCTGCGGCTGCTCGCCGCCGGCTTCCTTCTGCTCTTCCGCGGCCATGTCGCTCACCTGATGGGCTTCTCCTTGCGGCCGCGGACCATCTCGTCGAGCGAGACGCCGTTGACCTGGATGACCTTATAGCGCACGCCAGGCAGGTCGCCGTAGGACCGGCCCATGCGACCGCCGATGCCCTCGACGAGGACCTCGTTGTGCTCGTCGATGAAGTTGATGGCGCCGTCCCCGACGGCGAAGGCCGTGATCTGGCGGCCGTTCTTGATGAGCTGGACCTTCACGCACTTGCGGATGGCCGAGTTGGGCTGCTTTGCCTCGATGCCGACCTTCTCAAGGACGATGCCCTTTGCCTGGGACGAACCCTCCAGCGGGTCCGACTTCTCGCGCAGCTTGAGCACTCGCCGCTTGTAGTACCGGTCGCTCCACCGGAGTTTCTGCCGGTTCCGTTCCAGCTTCCTGGCAGTGTTGATTCCCCGAGGCATCAATACCTCTCCATGCTAGGGTAGTATGCGGGGGAAGGGCCTTCTCATATTTAAGGCTTACTTTTAAACCAGCATCCGTGCGGAGCCCGCTGGGAGCGGGCATGCGGCCTCGCCTCGCGACACTGCCCGGGCGTGCCGAGGGGGACACGGTCAGTTGTCGTCCGCGCCGTTGTGCCACGGGTCGTAGGAGTTCGCGCCCGCGGTCGTGAAGTCCGGTGCGTGGGCCGGGTCGCCCAGGCACGAGTACATGGCCAGCGTCTTCCAGTGCGCCGATAGGTCCGAGGTCCAGGTGGGCGCGCTCGGGTCCTGGTGGAGCGGGTCGACCTCGCCGTTGTGGTTGCGTATGTACCTGTTAATGGTCCACTGTAGCGCCTTGCCGGTCGTCCCGTGCTCGGATTCATGGTCCACGATGGCGTCGGTGTTGAACGCGAACATCGCGTTGTTGAGGTCCCAGTCGTGGTCGCCAGTGACCTCGCCCACCCAGCTGTAGAAGTCCTGACCCATGCGCGAGAAGGACACCTCGGTCGCGCCCACCATGCCCACGCCGCCTGCGTAGAAGAAGTTGAACGCGAGCGTGAGCTCGATGTCGACCTTGGTCGTCCCGAAGTTCATGCCCTCTATCTTCGTGTTCTCGCACGCGAACAGCAACGCCGTGGACGGCGGCAGGTACATGTTGTGCAGGCTCGGCGTCGGGTCGCCTGGTATCTTGACCCAGCCCTCGAGCCGGCCGCGCGTGTGCGCCTCGTTCGGCTCGTAGACGTAGAACGTCGCGTGCCAGCTGCCGTGACCGCGGTAGACGATCAGGCCCGAGCTCTCCACGACGGGCGGGATGTCGACCTCCTTGCCGTAGAAGTCGCGCACGCCCTCGTTGCCGGACGTGCGCATGTACGTCCACTCCATGCCCTCGTCGGTCGCCTCGCGGATCATGAACCGGCCGGGCGTCATCTGCTTGCGCTGGTCCGCGACCTCGAAGCCGTTCCAGATGCTGACCTGGTTGCGCCAGTTGACGACCTCGGTACTACCGGTGGAGGTCGCGATCTCGACGGTGTCGTCGATGTAGTGGTAGCCGATGGTGCGCGCGATCTGGTTGGACGCGCCTTGGAGGTTGAGGTTGACGATGCGGCCGACGGCCGCCTCCATGGTCTTGTCGTCCGAGTCGAGGAAGCCGAAGCACACGTCGCTCGATACGTTCCCGTCGCCCTCGATGCTGTTGGGGTCCGTCGAGGTCGTGTCGGGGAAGTTGAACTGCCTCACGGCGCCCGCGGAGCCGACGATGCAGATGTACTCGAACGGTCCGAACTCGGCCCACATCTCGCGCAGCTTGAGGAGCATGCCGATGGCATCGGCGTTGAGCTGTGCGTCCATGTAGCCGACGGTCTCGTCGGCCTGGGGCTCCCAGTCTGTGAGGACCAGCGCGGCCGTGCCCGCCTTGGTATGCTCGTTATCGCCCGTGTGCGCGGCCGCCAGCGAGGCCGAGACCCCGGAGAGCATGGGGACATGGTACTCGTTGAAGGGGAGGACCTGCCAGTCGTCCGGGTTGGTGACGAGGACGTAGTTGGCCTGCAGCCCATGCTTGGCCGTGAGCTCGGCCCATACGTCCTCCTGGGTGAGGAACGTGCGCTCGCCCAGCACGATGACCTTGCCCTCGACCTGCGCGAGCGGGGATGCCCACATGGCCTCCTCGTAGGATGCGACCGATATGGCCCCGTTGAAGCCCATGAAGGTCGCGAGCACGTCGTCGCCGGCGGGATAGGTGATGACGCGCTCGGCACCGAGCTGCGCCTCGACGGACGAGCGCGTCTCCGCGCTTTCGGTGAACAGCACGAACGGGGCGTCGTAGCCCGTCATGTGCTGCAACGTCCACAGCTGGTGGTCGTCGAGCTCGCCGCGGTCGAGCACGAACAACGGGTGGTAGCCGCCGCCGTGGAACTGGATGGAGGACAGCGCGGCCATGAAGGCCATCCCGTGCTCGTCCTCTGGCTCGTCGACGAGCACGTAGTACTTGTCCGGCAGCTGGTTGCTCGCTATCGGGAGCTCGTCGCGCGTCCCCTCGGACGGGACGATGGAGAAGGCCACGACCAGCACGATGACGATCGCGATGGCACCGAGCACCCTCCTGTCGGTGAGCGACCTGCGGAAGGGCTGGACGAACCTTCCCATGGACGGCATCGAATGGCACCTGCCTCAGCTATGCTGGACGCATCAGACTAGTGCTGAGGTGGCTCATAAACCTTGTGCCTTCGGATGGGCGACCGACGGTAACTGGTCCGCGAGGTTGGTCGACCATGCTGGACAGGCCCCCTCGTTCCATAATGGAGAAGCCACGGAGAAAGATAGATAACGGCGGCGCGTGGATACGGAGCCGCTCCCCTAGCAGTGCAAAGGCCCGGGGACCCACCTTTGGGAGGCGGGAGAACGAACCAGGTTGACGTCAAGAGGTACTACGAGACATACCTCGAACGGTACCAGAAGATGGTCGACACGAGCTATCATGCCAGCTCCACGCTCCTCGAGTTCTACCACGGGCAGCCCGCATCAGTCGACACGTACCTCATGCCGAACGACGCCGCCGTGGGCATCGTGAAGTACAACGCGGGCTCGCAGAAGGTCAACGTCTACGCGGGCAGGTACGACCAAATCGAGACCGAGATGAGGGCGCGGTCGTACGACTTCATGCTCCCAATCCTGCCGTCCCAGCCGACGAGCGACGCCGAGATCGACTCGACGGCCAAGCTGCAGATAGAGTCGAGGCTCAACCAGGTGAGCTTCTCCCAGCCCATGAAGGACATCACCCTCGGCATCATCGCCATAGAGGGCCAGATATCCGAGATCAGCAAGACCAACCCGTGGCTCAGCAAGCAGTTCGGGGAGCTCACGCAGCTGCTCTCCGACGCGCGCAGGCGCGCGGAGGAGGTCTCGGGACAGGCTGATGGGCTGCGCGAGCGTCGCAAGTTCGAGGCGTTCGAGGAGATGGTGTCGTGGCTCGGCACCTACGACCCGGCGAAGGCGGCGTTGCACCTGGAATCCGTCGACACGGAGAGCGTGCGCACGTTCCTCACCGAGTTCATCAGGTCCTACAGGGCGACCATCGACGCCAAGAGCCTCGGGAAGGAGTCATACCCGCCGTTCTACTCAGACTACCCCTACACGGTGGAGTACACCATACTCCCCAACAAGAACGTCGCCGCGTTCTTCACCCGCGCGACCGAGGGGATGAGGCTCACCGAGCGGAACCAGGGGTTCAGGGAGCTCGACAAGGAGATGACCTCCAAGGTCTACGACTACTACCTGGGGCTCCCGAACTGCACCAAGTTCGACAAGCCCGTCGCCGTGCGGCTCGCCCAGAGCCAGGCGCAGAGCGACCTGGAGCAGCACGAGCTTTACCTGGCCCTCGAGGAGCAGTCGCAGAGACTAAAGGGCATCGAGAACCAGATAATCAAGATCAAGAAGTCGAACCCGTGGCTCGAGGGGCAGCTCAGCGGGCTCCTGCGCACGCTGGAGACGTGCAACAAGCCCATCTCTGGTCTCCGCGCGCGGCTCGAGAAGAGCCGGAAGTCGGGCATGGTCCTGCGCTCCGGCTTCAACTACTTCGATAGCCACATCTCCGTCTTCCCGACGCTGGGCGAGGGCTACGCGACCGCCGCACCGGTGCCGTCGCCTGGCATCCCCTACACCTACGCGGCCGAGCAGGTGCCCGAGTTCCAGGTGATGTCGCCAGCGGGCGAGTACGAGCTGCGCCCGCCCGGCGAGGCGGCGCTCATGGGCCCCGAGACCGTCATGGCCCCCGGCCCCTCCGCCGCCACCGCCGCGAGCTCGGAGGAGATCAACGAGCTCAAGGCGATGCTCTACACATTCGAGCGAAAGCTCGCGGACTACGACAAGCGGCTGCACTACATCGACAAGTACACCGAGATGATACAGCGGCAGCAGAACAAGAAGTTCAAGGCGCAGAAGGACCTCGTGGTGCTCGAGTCCCGGAAGGGGAGGTGGACCGCATACGGCGTCGCCATCGGCGCGCTCGTCCTCTCCATCATCCTGCTGCTGGGGAACCTGGATAGCGTCCGGGACCTGTTCTCCAAGCTTCTAGGGGGATAAGCCCAGCATCCCGCGCGCGCGGTCCGTGGGCGCGCTCAAGCCCCTCGTGCGAGCCGCTGCTCGACCGCGTGGGCGAAACCTTTCGTGCCGTGACGCCCGCCCGCATCGCGCGTCGCGATGCCGGCCCGGAGCGTCGCCACCACCGCCGCCTCGAGGCGCCCCGCCTCGTCCCCGTGGCCCAGGTAGTCGAGCATCATCGCAGCCGACAGGATGGCCGCCGTGGGGTTCGCGATGCCCCTCCCCGCGATGCCGGGCGCGGTGCCATGCACGGGCTCGAACAGGGCATGCCCCTCGCCGATGTTGGCCGATGGGGCGAAGCCCAAGCCGCCAATGAGACCGGCCGCGAGGTCGGAGAGGATGTCCCCGAAGAGGTTGGTCGTGACGATGACGTCGAGCGAGGCCGGGTCGACGACCATGCGTTCCGCCGCGGCGTCCACGTGCATGTCGTCGACGACGATGCGATCCGATGCGGAGGCCGCGGCCTCGCGGAAGAGCTCGAGGAACAGTCCGTCGGAGAGACGCAGCACGTTGGCCTTGTGCACGCAAGTGACCCGTCCGCGGCCGTGCTTCGCCGCCCAGTCGAGGGCGAAGGCGTGGATGCGACCGCTCGCGAGCCTCGTGACGAGCCTCTCGGCGACCACCCCGCCCTCGATTTCGTGCTCGCGGCAGCAGTAGAGCCCCTCGGTGTTCTCACGCACGATGACGACATCGAGCCGCTTCGGCGGGCGCAGCGCGCTCAGCCGCGGGACGAGGGGACGGGCGGGCCGCACGTTCGCGAAGAGCCCCAGCTCCCTGCGCAGCGTCAGCACGGGCGAGCGGTACCGCACGCTGGGCGGCGGGCTCCCGACCGCACCGTAGAGGACGGCGTCGGACCCCCTGGCCAGGGCGACAACCTCATCGGTGATGTGCTTGCCGTGCGCCTCGAACGATGCTCTCCCGACGTCCCCATGGACGAACTCGAGGTCGACGTCGAGGGCGCCGATGACCTCGAGGGCGGCGGTGACGACCTCCCGGCCCGCACCCTCACCCGGCAGCACGAGGACCCGCTTCATCGAACCCCACCCCACGCCTCACGCCCGCGGCCGTCGGCGGCCCTTTCCGTCGGGGATGACGATGGTGCCCTCGAAGGAGCGACCCGCGAGCGCCGCCCTCACCTGCGCGATGTCGCGCCCGTCCAGGACCTTCGTCGGGATGCGGCTTCGCTGGATGATGCGGGCGGCCATCGGGTCAACGACCCCGGGCGAGCCCGCGGCGGCGGACTGCGCGCCGACGATCCCGACGAGCTGGGAGGCCGTGATGCGCGGAAGCCTCCTCGCGGACGGGTCCTTCTTGGGGTCATCGGTGTAGACGCCGTCGACGTTGGTGAGGATGACGACCTCGGCCGCCCTCGAGACCTCGCCGAGCATGGCCGTCACGGCGTCCGTCGTGTGCCCGGGGTGCGTACCCCCCATCACCACGATGGGGAAGCTCCTTGCGGCCGTGATCGCCTCCTCGAAGGACCTCGGCACGTCGTGGTAGGCGGCCTCCCCCAGCGCGGCTATGACGAGCCTCGCGTTGAGCCGCGTGGAGTCGATGCCCACCCAGTCCAGGAAGCCCTCGTCGGCCCCGAGCTCGCGACAGGCCTCGATATAGCGGCGCGAGAGGCGTCCGCCCCCCACCACGACGAGGACGGTGCGCCTCCGGCTGGCCGCGACGAGTGTGCGGGCGATGCCCCTCAGGAGCGTCGTGTCGAGGTCCTCAGGCGCGACTATGGATCCACCGACCGAAATGGCCACCCTAGGGCGAGTTTTCATCCAATCGACCCAAAGGTTAATCAATGGGGCCATTTTTATGGGTTTCGAATGGCACCGCAGGCGACGCCAGAGCAGCAGCTTGCGCGGTACGAGTTCAAGAAAACGCTCGATGAGCTGCGCGGCATCAAGGGTCGGGGGACGGAGCTGGTCACGCTCTACGTCCCCACCGGCAAGAACATCGGTGAGGTCACCGGCTACCTGCGAAACGAGTACGCACAGGCGCAGAACATCAAGGGGAGGACAACGCGCAAGGCGGTCATGTGGTCCCTCGAGTCGCTGCTCAACCGCCTCAAGGGCTACAAGGTCCCCCCGCCGAACGGGCTTGCCCTGTTCGTGGGCCACATGGACGTGGGTAAGGACGTGTCGGTGCCGGTGGCCTACCAGTTCGAGCCCCCGATGCCGCTCAAGGTGTCCGCCTACCGGTGCGACTCCTCGTTCTGGCTGGAGCCGCTGGAGGCCATGCTCGTCGAGCATGACGTCTACGGGCTCATCGTCATCGACCGGTCCGAGGCCACATTGGGATGGCTGAAGGGCAGGACCATCGAGGTCGTCGCGAACGAGCAGTCCCTGGTCCCGAGCAAGCACGGCCGCGGCGGCCAGTCGCAGCGCAGGTTCGAGCGCCTCATCGAGCAGGCCGCGCACGAGTGGTTCAAGAAGATCGGGGACATGGCCAACGACGTCTTCCTCACCAACCCCGAGCTCAAGGGCCTGCTCATCGGCGGTCCCGGCTACACCAAGGAGTACTTCTCGCAGCAGGACTACCTCCATCACGAGCTGCGCAAGAAGATACTGCAGACCTACGACACGGGCTACACGGACGAGTTCGGGCTCCGGGAGCTGCTGCAGAACGCTCAAGGGACCCTCGTGGAGCTAGACCTGATGAGGGAGAAGAAGCTCATCGACAAGCTCCTCTCGGAGATACGCAAGGAGGGCGGCGGTCTGTCGGCCTACGGCGAGGACATGGTGAGGCGCGCGCTCACGATGGGCGCCGTGGAGACGCTCCTCGTCTCCGAGGGATATGGCAAGGACCGCCTCGAGCTCAAGTGCGAATCGTGCGGAGCCCAGAAGGAGGCCACGGTCGAGGGCGGGACGGACGCAGTCGACTACGTCTGCCCGTCCTGCGGGCATGTGATGGTGCTCGTCGGGAGAAGGGACATCGTCAAGGAGCTGAACGAGATCGCGGCCAAGTACGGCACGTCGATAGAGCTCATCTCGGTGGACTCGGACGAGGGCAAGGTCCTCCTCACCGCCTTTGGGGGCATCGCGGGCATCCTGAGGTACAGGATCGGGTGACGCATGGGCCCCACCGACGGGCTTGGATAGCCGGGTGGCGGCCCGGGACCCCTCCGGAGGGACACTCCACAATGATAGGCTTTGTCATGGTGCGTGGTGACAGTTGTCAGGCGGCCAGCATGCGCGCGCATGCATGTTTTTCTTTGCCTGGCCGTTCAACCAAATCAAAACACTTATATAACGAGGTTCACTTACGGAGAGAGATGGCTGAGAGCATGGGCGAGAAGGGACTCCTAAGGATAATGCTAGCGCTAGCCTGCCTTCTCGTGTTGGTCTCTATCGTGGCGTACGCCGACAGCGTCGCGGGAGAGGACCGATCGGGCATCCAGGGTGTACAACCGCCGTTCTACGGTGACTGGTTCATCACGAGCGACACAAATGTGACGGGGGAGAACCTCTCCTTCGCCAAGAACATCTACGTCGCCTCCCGCATCAACCTGGTCATCCGCGACTCGACGATAGGCATACAGTACGACCCTGAGAATCCGCACCAGTTCGTCTTCAGGATTGACACGGCCGCGGTGGTCACGGTCATCAACTCGACGCTGCATCTCGACACCTTCGCCGCGTACGGCCAGGCGGCGCTCACGTTCCAGAACGGCTCCCACGTGACGACCACGGGTCGGTTCCTGGCCCAGTGCTCCGCCATCTTCGCGTACGATACCACGTTCTCGAACGTCTGCCCGCAGGGCGCCATCGCCCCAGACCAGCGGGGCGAGGACGCGATCTTCATCCTCGACGGGCGCGTCAACTCCGAGCTCATCAATGTGACCGTCCTCAACAAGGCCAGCAACGCGGGCACAACCTCGCCTGCCATGGACGGCGCCTCAGGCGGTCTTTCGCAAATCATCTCCAATTGCTCCATCTGGATAAGGTGCGAGATCCAGGCCATCGCAGGTGGGTCAACAGACGGCGGTCTGGGCCTCGCGGGCGCGTCCGGCGGCAATGGCGGCATCGGTGGCGACGCCGAGCTGCTGCTCGTGTCCAACACGTTCGACCGGACGAACATCACGGTCACCGCCTCCAACGGCGGGACCGGCGCGCGCGGCGCCGACAACACCGCAGGCACCGCCGGCGACGGCGGCAACGGCGCGGCCGGGGGCAACTCGAGGGTGAGCATCTACAGCCCATCCACCCTGGAGTTCTTCGGCTGCGTCGTGAGGTCGAAGTCCGGCAACGGCGGGTCCGGAGGCAACGGAGGGAGCGCCAGGAACGGCGACGGCGGCACCGCGGGCGATGGCGCGAACGCGGGCATCGCGACCATCGAGATCTACAGCGTCGACGACATGACCATCGAGGAGACGACCATCACCTGCACGGGCGGCGACGGCGGCTACGGCGGCGACTTCGGCCGCAAGGAGGGCACCGCCGGCGATATAGGCATCCCCAAGCCAGGCGGTGACGGTGGCGCTGCCATGCTCACGATAACTGGTGACGTCAACCTGTACATCAACAAGGCCACCATGATGGCGAAGGGGGGCGCGGGCTACGACGGCGGCTCCGGCTACGACCAGGGCGAGACCGGTGGCGACGGCGCCGACGCCATCGTAAAAGTCAGGGTCGAGGCCAGCATCGAGGCCGAGGACCTTATCATCTCGGCGCAGGGCGGCGAGGGCGGTGACGGCGGCTTGGCCGTCTCCCTCATCAACGGGAACGGCGGCGACGGCGGCGACGCCAAGCTCGAGTTCAGCGGTCTGCTGGATATGTACCTCAACCGGTTCAGCATCTACACATACATCGGGCCCGGCGGCAAGGGCAACACGGTCATTTGGAACGGCGCCGATGGCATCGCCACCTTCGACCTCGAGACCCAGGCCCTCGAGATGTGGGACGGTGCGTTCAACCAGCCCCTCGACGACCTAGCGGGCGACGCCAAGGGTTACTTGTACAACTGCACTGCCGACTTCTCCGGGCTGCCGGCGCTCCCGCAGGAGAACGCCGATGTCTGGACCTTCTACCCCGTGGACATCTGGGTCGTCGACAGCTACGACCCGGCGACGAGGAAGCCCCACAAGGACTACGAGGTGCGGATCATCGACGCCAAGACGAACATGGTCGTCGCCATCAGGAAGTCGGACGAGGGCGGCCGCACGAACGTGTACCTGCCCGCGTTCCACTACACCTCCCAGGAGGTCATCTACGTCGGGGGCTACATCATCTCGGCCATCTCTCCGGACGGCAAGAACATCAAGGAGGTCCGGCTCGATGTCCAGAACGCCATCCTCTGGCCCGACCCGTTCATCGTGGTCGTCCCCATCAACACCCATCCACCGGTCATCTTCGTCGAGTCCCCCGAGGAGGAGCGCAGCTACACCTTCTCCCCCAGCGCAACCATCATCGAGGCCTTCGGCAGCGTCACCGACCCTGACGAGAGCCCCATCACCAGCATGTACGTGCGGCTGTTCCCCGAGAACGACGACAGCAACAACTGGCCGCGCGTGAAGCTCACCCTGAGCCCGGTGCCCTACGAGAGGGTGACCGAGCCCGAGTACAAGTGGGGCAAGTACTTCGAGCCCTCCGAGAACCAGAACAAGTGGAGGTACTTCTTCCAGTTCACCATCATCGGGGGCGACGTGCTCTACAAGTCCGACGCCTACGTTTTCGAGTGCGGTGCCTACGACGGCGCCCAGTGGGGGACCAAGCGGGTGCCCATCGACATCAAGATCACGCCCCCTGTGCCCAAGCCGCCACCCAGGCCGTGGGCGACCGTCGCGGCTACGGTCGAGTCGCTCAGCCTCGCTGAGTTCAACGGCTCCGTGATGAACCTCGAGGAGCTCAAGGAGTTCGGCGTCGAGATCAAGTTCTACGCTTGGGACTTCACGGGCGATAGCGTCCTGGACTGGTACAGCACGAAGGACGGGGCGACGTTCTATATCTACGAAGATGTCAAGCTGCAGACCAGCCAGACAGTCACCTTCTCCGTGGTGGACACCCTGGGACGGCAGATCAACGTCACCAAGCAGTTCTCAATCGTTCCAAGACCGATCGTAGAGAAGACGTTCATCGATTGGTTCTATTCCTACTTCCCCTTCATTATCGGTGCGGTGCTTGTCGTCCTCATCGTCTTCGGCATCCTGTCGGTGCGTGCCAGGCGCGAGCGCGAGGAGGAGCAGGAGGAGGAGCGCAAGCGCGTCGAGGAGGCGCTCTCGAACATCCACGAGTGCCCCCGATGCGGCACCCTCCTCGACACCAAGTTCGCGACGTGCGACAAGTGCAAGACGGAGGACATGCTGCTCGAGGTCCAGGAGATCGTCAGCACTCTGAAGGAGCAGGGCATCGTGGCCCTGGAGCAGGAGGACCTGCTCGACAAGGCCCTCATCTCGTTCGAGGGCCTCGACTACGACACCGCTCAGATGTTCATCACCCAGGCCAAGGACCAGGCCAAGACAAACAAGCAGCGGTTTGACGACACCGTCAAGGAGCTCCAGGGCATCGACGGCCTCATCAAGCGGCTCACGGACAAGGGCGTCGTCATCCCCGATGTGGAGATGCGCGTCTACCACTCCAAGCTCGCCCTGACCCGGTCCGACTTCAAGGGCGCGAAGGAGATCGCGGACACGCTCATGGCGGACGTCAAGCGCCTGGACGCCGAGAACCGCAAGGACGACATCTTCGACGCCATCCAGAAGGCCGAGAGGGACGTCCGGACGGCCAAGGCGCTGGCCGAGAAGGACACCGCCCCCGCCAGCCGCGCCGTCGAGGCCGCCAAGGCCGAGTTCGGCAAGCAGGACTACGTATTGGCCGAGACCGAGCTGAAGCACGTCTACAAGATGCTCGAGGACCCGACCTGGTCGCCCGAGAAGGACCGCATCGCCGCGGAGGAGCGCGCGAAGGTCCAGGCCGCCCTGAGGGCATCCGAGGCCGAGACGCAGCGCATCATGGAGGAGGAGCGCAAGCGCCAGGAGGCCCTGAGGGCCGTCTCGGTGGCCACCTCCGCAGAGGTCAAGGTCGCGACCTTCAAGGAGGAGGCGAAGCCCGCAGGGGAGCGCGTGGCCGCCCCCAAGAAGGGGAAGGTCGTCGAGCACGTGGCCGTCCACGAGCGTGTCGTGGAGGCGGCGGCGCCCGAGCCCGCGCAGCTCCAGATGCCCGCCCTGCATCTCGAGGCCAGGCCTGAGCAGGCCGCCCCCGAGGCCGAGCCCGAGGTGGTCGCACCGCCGCCCGCGCCCGAGCCCGTGAGGGCTGTCGAGGCCCCTGCCCCCAGGCCCGTCGTGGCGCCCAAACCGGTGGCAGTGGCCCATCCAGTGGCCGCACCGAAGCCAGTGATCGCGGCAAGGCCCGTCTCCAGGCCCGTGCCGAGGCTAACGCCGACCCCCGCCCCCACCCCCGCCCAAGTCCCCAAGGGCACCGAGAGAAAGGAGGCCGAGGAAGGGATGGCAACGCCCTCGGCGGCCCGGCCGACCGCCGCGACCGAGGTCAAGGTCCCCTGCAAGAAGTGCGGCCGCCAGATCAAGGCCACCTGGAAGAAGTGCCCCTTCTGCGGCGAGACCCAGTAGGACGTTTGGAACGCCCCGCGACGGGATGGAGCCTGGGCGGTGGGTCCCCGTCGATGACCTGGCTTGCCGGACGACTGTCTAGCGCGAGCCGGGCTGGGCGTTCCTATGGGCCTCGACCCTGCGCGCGACCTCGGCACCCGTGAGCACGCCGGATTCGGTCACGATCCCCCTCACGAGCGAAAGGGGCACGCGCTCGTAGTAGACGTTCTCGACCGTCACGCCCTGCATCGGAGCGGCGACCTCCTCGGCTGGCTTCGGGGGCTCCTCCTCGGGCAGCATCGACGCGTTCAGCATCTTGTGCGTCGAGGACAGCAGATAGGCGGGCACCTTGAACTGGTTGGCGCATACGACGAGCGCGAGCGTGCCGAGCTTGTTCACGAAGTAGTCGGGGCACAGCGCGTCGCAGCCGACGAGCACCGCGTCCGCCCTGGGCACGAAGCTCGCCACGCCCGCGTCGACGATGAGCGTGCTGGCTATGCCGACCTCCCCGAGCGCGCGGGCGAGCTGCACGCCCTCGCGGACCGGCCTCGACTCCACGACGATGGTCCGCACCTCGGCACCGCCCTCCGCGAGGGAGCGCAGCGATGCATAGACCGTCGCCGAGTACGAGTTGGTCATCATCACGCCGCCCTTGGGGAAGAGCGCGCGCACGTGCTGCGAGATGCGGTCGTTGCTGTTGCGCAGCTCCCATAGCAGGCCCTCGAGCCGGCGGTGGACCTCGTCGGGCGTGAATCCCCTCGCGGCCTCCATGCCCACGTCCCTGACGAGGGCCATGAAGGGATGCGCCTTGGCCGCGCGGCCGGCCCAGATGGCGACCTGCTCCCCCATGGGACTCCCGTGGGCCTGGGCGGTCACCGCCGCCTCCTCCAGGAGCCGGGCAGTCTTCTCCGCCATCTTGACCGAGCCCGAGACGTTGTCGCGCTCGATGTCCCTCAGCATCTGCTCGAGCCGGTCGCCCTGCTGCGTCATCGCAAGACGCAATGGGACGAGGGGTAAAAAGGCTTTGCAATCGCACTCCGCATTGGGCACCTCATCCGCGCAGGTCGACCGTCTCCTCGCGGCCGGGTCCGACGCCCACGATGGTTATGGGCACCTCGAGCTCCTCCTCGATGAGCGACACGTAGTCGCGGGCGGCCTTGGGCAGCGCATCCATGCCCTCCTTTGCCGCGCGCCTCCACTGGTCCCTGCCGGGGTCCTTCCAGCCATCGAGCTCGATGTACTGCGGCTCGCACTCAGCGAAGAGCCGCATGTCGGCGGGCGGGTGCTTGAGCGTCTGCCCGCGCGCCTTGTAGGACACGCACAGCTTCAACTTGGGCAGGCCCGAGAGGATGTCGAGCTTGGTGAGCGCGATGGACGTGAGCCCGCACAGCATGTGCGAGTACCTCACGAGGTTCAGGTCGAGCCAGCCGCACCTGCGCGGCCGGCCGGTCGTGGTGCCGTACTCCTTCCCGACCTCTCGCAGGTGCTCGCCCACATCGCCCTTCTGCTCGGTCGGGACGGGTCCCGCGCCCACCCGCGACACGTAGGCCTTGACGACCCCGACAACCTCGTCGATGGCGGACGGGGGTACGCCCGCGCCAGTGCACGCCGAGCCTGTGATGCAGTTGGAGCTCGTGCCGTAGGGATAGATGCCATGGTCGATGTCCAGGTGCACGCCCTGAGCGCCCTCGAACAGCACCTGCGCACCCCGCCCGAGCGCGTCGTTGATGAGCACGGACGTGTCCTCTATGTACGGGACGAGGCGCTGTGCCCATGCCTCGCACATCGAGAAGACCGCGTCGAGCTCTGGCCTGGGGTCGTCCTCGATGCCCAGCACGTCGATGACCTGTTGCTTCATCGGCACGAGGATGCCAAGCTTGCGCCGCGTCTCCTCCAGGTCGAGCAGGTCCCCCGCGCGCAGCCCGAACCGTGCGACCTTGTCCTGGTAGCACGGCCCGATGCCCCTGCGCGTCGTGCCCGCGGCAAGGTTTCCCTTCAGCCGCTCCTCGATGCCGTCGAGCGTGCGGTGGTAGGGCATGATGAGGTGGGCCCTGTCGCTGAGCGACAGGTGGGAGATCGCGTGCCCCCTTGCGGCGAGCTCATCCATCTCCTTGAGCAGCACGTCCGGGTCGACGACCACGCCGTTGCCGATGATGACGTGCTTGCCTGGGTGCATGACCCCGGACGGCATGAGGTGGAGCTTGACCGTCTCCCCGCCCACGACGATGGTGTGGCCGGCGTTGTTGCCGCCGTTGAACCGGACGATCATCTCGGAGTCCGCGGCGTAGAAGTCCACGACCTTGCCCTTGCCCTCGTCCCCCCACTGGGTCCCGATGACAACCGCTGCCGGCATAGTGACCAGCTCCGCATCCGGGTCCATCTAGATATTGGTTGCGTCCTTCAATCAAGTCGACCCATACAAAGTAATTGACTCTAATTGACTTAATATCATCATTCCATGGGACCCTCTAGCTGTGACCGATTGGCGCTCCGCCCTCGAGGCCGGGCTCACTTCTTGGGCCTCGGCACGGCCTTCTTGATTCGGTCGATGCCCTCGACGCACTTCTCGTAGGCGGTCGCGTAGGAGAACCGCATGTACCCCTCGCCGAACGTGAAGTCAGCTCCGGGGATGACCATCACATTCGCCTCCGTGAACAGGTGCTTGCTGAGGTCGCGCGTGGGCATGCCGAGCGCGCTCACGTCCACGAAGGCGTAGAACGCGCCCTCTGGCTCGGGGCACTTGAAGCCGGGGATGGAGCTCAGGCCGTCGCGCACCATCACGCGCCGGCGGTCGTACTCCTTGACCATGCTGTCGACGTGCGGCCGGCACTCCTTGAGGCCCACGAGCGCGGCGTCGTAGCCGAAGCTCACGACGCAGGTCGTCGCGTGCATGTGGACGAGCTTCATGGAGCCGATGAGGTCCGCCGTCGCGTGCATGTAGCCTATCCTCCAGCCCGTCATCGCGTAGGCCTTGGAGAAGCCGTTCACGGTGACGGTGCGGTCCCGCATGTCCGGGAAGGAGGCGATGGACACGTGCTTGCGGCCGCCGTAGACCATGTACTCGTATATCTCGTCGGAGATGACCACGAAGTCATGGTCGACGGCGAGGTCGGCGATGGCGCGGAACTCCTCTTTGTCGAAGACCGCGCCCGTCGGGTTGTTGGGTGAGTTGAGGATGATGGCCTTCGTGCGGTTGCTGACCGCGGATTTGATGGCCTCGATGTCAGGATGGTAGTTGTCCGACCGGACCTTGATGGGCACTGGCTTGCCGCCCGCGATGGCCACCATGGCGTCGTACGAGGGCCATGCGGGCGAAGGGATGATGACCTCGTCGCCAACGTCCGTGAGCGCGAGCACCGCATCGAAGATGGCCTCCTTGGCGCCGATGGTCACGACGACCTCCTTCGGGTCGGCCGCAATGCCGTTCTCCGCCTTGAGCTTGGCAGCGATGGCATCCCTGAGGGAGAGCCTGCCGTCCGAGTCCACGTAGTGCGTGTCGCCCTTGACCATGGACGTGATGGCCGCCTGTTTGATGGGGTCAGGCGTGTCGAAGTCAGGTTCGCCCACGGTGAACCTGATGACTCCCGGCGGTGGTGGTCCGAACAGGCCATAGAATCCCTTGCCTACGTTCTTCATCTTGGTGGAGAGGCGAACCATTCCCATTCCTCTGCCCTCCGTACTGCGCAATCGGGATATCTGGATTGCGTGGCACGATGTGCCACGGCGCGCTCTAGCATTCCGTGAGGGTGATATACCCCGCCCGCGATACCCATGCTGGAGGCGTGCTGGATGTTCAGGAACGAGGGCGAGCTCCTCTCCGAGGGGAACGCCAAGCAGCGCGCGGACGCGCTTAGTATTCTCGAGGCGGGCATCGCCGCGGTCGACCCTTACAGGTCCATCATGGACTTCGTGAAGGTCAGAGACGGGAGGCTCACCGTCGCGGACGAGCGGTACGACCTGTCCAAGGTGGAACGCGTCATCGTGCTCGGGGCGGGCAAGGCCGCGGTGCCCATGGTGAGGGCCGTCGTGGACCTGCTCGGCGAGCGCGCGGAGGGGCACGCGAACGCGCTCGAGGAAGCGAGGGTCGGCCGCGTCGAGGTGTCGCGCGCGACGCATCCCATCCCGGGCGAGGAGGGCGTGCGTGGCTCGCGGCGGATCATGGCGCTCGCGCGGTCCGCGACCGAGCGGGACCTGGTGCTGTGCCTCATCTCCGGGGGCGGGAGCGCGCTCATGCCCCTGCCCGAGGAGGGGC
The DNA here is from genome assembly GCA_964353355.1 of uncultured Thermoplasmata archaeon. Classification (GTDB taxonomy): domain Archaea; phylum Thermoplasmatota; class DTKX01; order DTKX01; genus CAYGVT01. The sequence continues at coordinate 42,400 of CAYGVT010000032.1, forward strand.
TCACGCTCCAGGACAAGATGTCCATGACGGAGCTCCTGCTGAAGTGCGGGGCGACCATCCAGGAGCTGAACTGCGTCCGGAAGCACATCTCCGCCATCAAGGGAGGCAAGCTCGCCCGCGCGGCCACGCCCGCCCCGCTCGCGAGCCTCATCCTCTCCGACGTCATCGGCGACCCCCTCGATTCCATCGCGTCCGGCCCCACAGCCCCGGACACGACATCTTACGGGGACGCGCGTGGCATCCTGAAGAGGTACGCCGTGTGGGACCGCGCGCCGGAGGCCGTGCGACGGCACCTGGATGCGGCCAAGTACGAGACGCCCAAGCCCGGCGACCCGATCTTCGCCAAGGTGCGCAACGTGCTCATCGGCAACAACAAGAAGTCGCAGCGCGCCATGGTCGTGAGGGCCATGGAGCTCGGCTACGCCACCTTCGAGGTCGGGCCCTACGTGCTCGGCGACTCCAGGGAGGCCGCGCCGAGGTTGCTCGGGCAGGCGAGGGCGCTCGCAGGCGATGATAGGCCCGCGGCCGTGGTCGCGGGGGGCGAGACCACGGTCGTCGTAAGGGGGAAGGGGCGGGGGGGTCGCAACCAGGAGATGGCGCTCGTCTCGCTGGGCCTGCTCCAGGAGGGGGAGCTGTTCGCTGCCGCGGGCACCGATGGCATCGACGGCAAGAGCCCCGCCGCGGGCTCCCTCGCGGACGCTGTCGTCGCGGCGAGGGCCAGGTCGAAGGGCCTGGACGCGGCGCCCTTCCTCGCCGACAACGACTCCACCGCGTTCTTCGAGGCCGCGGGGGGGCTGCTGCTCACCGGCCCGACCGGCACGAACGTCGCCGACATCGAGCTCTTCCTCGCCGGCGCCCCGTGAGGCGTTCCAGGGGGGGGCGGGATGGCCTGGACGAGCAGCTAGCGCCCTCGCGCTCCCGCAACTACTTAACCTTAAATATACAAACGATATTCCCCCCCTGCCGGTGCCGGTCCTGGCCGTGCTGGATGGTGCGGGGGACCAGCTCGGAGGTGTCTAAATGCCCGAGGAAATGAACCCGTTCAAGATCGCCCAGAGCCAGGTGGAAGAGGTCGCGAAGATCCTGAAGCTTGACGCTGGGATGACTGAGTTCCTGAAGAACCCACAGCGCGAGCTCCACGTGAGCTTCCCCGTGAGGATGGACAGCGGCGCTGTCCAGGTCTACCACGGCTACCGTGTTCAGCACAACATGGTCCGTGGCCCGACCAAGGGGGGCATCCGCTACCACCCCGAAACGAACATCGACGAGGTGCGCGCGTTGTCCATGTGGATGACCTGGAAGTGCGCGGTCGTGGGCATCCCCTACGGCGGAGCCAAGGGTGGCGTCACGTGCAACCCCAAGAAGCTCTCCCAGGGCGAGCTCGAGCGCCTCACGCGCCGGTTCGCGCACGAGATCAGCATCATCATGGACCCCAAGGGCGACATCCCCGCCCCCGACGTCTACACCAACCCCCAGACCATGGCGTGGATCATGGACACCTTCTCGATGGAGAGGGGCTACCCCGCGCCCGCGGTCATCACCGGCAAGCCGATTGCCATCGGCGGCTCCAAGGGGCGCAATGAGGCCACCGCCCGCGGCTGCGTCTTCGTCATCCGCGAGGCGTGCAAGAAGGTCGGCCTCAACATCAAGAAGGCCACCGTCGCCATTCAGGGCTACGGCAACGCCGGCTCCATCGCGGGCTACCTGCTGGCCGACATGGGCGCGAAGATCGTGGCGGCGTCCGACAGCAAGGGCGGCGTCATCAACCTGAAGGGCATCGACCCCCGGAAGCTCATCGCGCACAAGGAGAAGACCGGCTCCGTCATCGGCTTCCCTGGCTCCAAGCAGATCACCAACGAGGAGCTCCTCGAGCTCGACGTGGACATCCTGGTCCCCGCGGCCCTCGAGAACGTGATCACGGAGAAGAACGCCGCGAACGTGAAGGCCAAGATCATCGGCGAGGCCGCGAACGGCCCGACGACCCCTGGCGCGGACAGGATCCTTTACAAGAAGGGCGTCCTGGTCCTCCCCGACATCCTCGCGAACGCCGGCGGCGTGACCGTCAGCTACTTCGAGTGGGTGCAGGGCCTCTACTGGTTCTGGTGGAGCGAGGAGGAGGTCAACAGGAAGCTCGAGACCATCATGGTCGACGCCTTCGAGGCCGTCTACAAGATCTCCAAGGAGAAGAAGATCAACATGCGCCAGGCCGCGTACGTGGTGGCCATGGGCCGCGTGGTCGAGGCCGCGAAGCTCCGCGGGTTCTACCCATAGACGCCTGTCCGACGAACGAGGGGGGGTGCGGCTCTGCCGCCCCCCTCTTTACCTTTTTTCCCACCCCCACACATCCAGCCTTGGCCCTTCATCGGCCGGCACCATCCGGCACGGGAAAGGCGCCTGGCCGTCGGGTGCCCTAGAAGGAAAGTAATAATAACTGGCCATGCGGTTTGGGCATGCATGGCCCGCCGAGCCTTCGCCAGACTTGCACTCGTGTTGCTTGTCCTCCTGCTCACGCCCACTGCAGCGGTCTGCGTCGCCGCGGAGGCCCCGTCCCGAGGTGGGGACGCCGACGAGTACCGCACCGTGGACGGCTACCGCACCTACGACGAGGTCGTCACGGAGCTTCGCGCGCTCGCCCTCGCCCACCCCGACGTGGTCTCGCTCATGGACCTGGGCGCGGTGTTCCCCAACGAGGACGGCTCGCCCAAGACGACATGGAGGGGCAACCACATCTGGGCCATCAAGGTCTCGGACAACCCGAACATCAACGAATCCGATGAGCCGAAGCTCCTCTACACGGGCACCCACCACGCCCGCGAGTGGATCACCATCGAGGCCGTGATGTACGCGGCCAACCGCATCATATCCCAGCACGACAACAACGCCACCATCACGAGCCTTGTCAACTCGCGCGAGATGTGGTTCGTGCCCATCGTCAACCCCGACGGTTTCATCTATACCCAGGAGGAGCAGTGGCCTGTGACGGACCAGGGCACTCTGTGGCGCAAGAACTTCCGAGACAACGGCGACGGCACGTTCGGCGTGGACCTCAACCGCAACTACGGCTACGCCTGGGGCTACAACAACCAGGGCTCGAGCCAGTTCCCCGCAGACGAGACCTACCGGGGACCCGCCCCCTTCTCGGAGCCCGAGACGCAGATCATCCGCGACCTGGGCGAGGCCATCCGCTTCTCGGGGGCCATCACGTTCCACTCCTTCTCCAACGTCATGGGCTTCCCCTGGTCCCACAAAATCGCCCACACCGACGACCACCTGCTGTTCAAGGAGCTCGGGCGCAGGTTCTCGAGCTACAACGGGTACGACTACGGCGACTTGAGGGACGGCATCCTGTACGACGTCAACGGCGACTTCACCGAGTGGTTCTACGCGAACACGAGCTGCCTCGCCTTCACGTTCGAGATCGGCCCAGCGCCCATATTCATCCCGCCGACGGCCGATATCCTGGGCCACTGCCAGGACAACTACGAGCCGGTGCTCATCCTGGCCCGTTACGCCGACGACTGGTACAACATGTTCCAATCAGGCATCAGGTGCACGGTGGAGGACCCCCGCGGCAACCACATCGAGGGCGCCGAGGTCGAGGTGAGCCTTCTCGGCGACGACAAGCTGCACTTCACCACGGGCGCGGACGGGACCTTCTCGTTCAGGGCCCCCAGGGACGCGTCCTATCGCGTAGTGGTCACCTATCCTGGCTTCTCCGAGGGCAACGAGACGCTCCAGCCACTGTGGCAGGACCGCCTGACGGACCTCAACATCACCATCAGGGACATTATACCGCCCGCCATCACGAAGGTCAGCGCGAGCAGCAAGGGCGAGTCCGGCACCAGCTTCGGCATCGGGCAGGCCGTGCGCGTCGACGTGTTCGAGCGCTCGAACGAGACCGGCCTCGAGGGCACCGTCACCATCCAGTCCTCCCTTGGCAACTACTACCACCGCCGCAAGCCCCTGACCTACGACGCCACGTCCAGGTCCTACTACTACGTGTGGGACACGACCGGCCGCGAGCCGAGGACGGACTACATCGTCATGTCGGAGCTGTGGGACATCGACAACAACAAAGACGCGGACGGTGTGCTCGCGGGCCAGCCGGACCTCACGCTCGAGCTGCGCGACATTACCCCGCCGGCCGCGCCGAAGGGCCTCACCGTCCAGGCACCGCCGGAGGGCGGGCGCCTCAGGGTCGCGTGGGACAAGAACACCGACGACACCGTCAACTACACGCTGCAGCGCAGGACGGGCACCGGTGGCGAGTGGGCGACCCTCATCGACCTCAAGGTCGATACGACCGAGTTCCTCGACCAGGGCCTAGAAAACGGCGTGACCTACTTCTACCGCATCCTGGCATGGGACCGCGTGCCGCTATCGTCCCCGTGGTCTGCGCTCGCCTCAGGGGTCCCGCTGGACACCGTGCCTCCCGGGCCCGTGCTGAGCCTCCAGGTGTCCGCGCCACCCGAGGGCGGCCGCCTCGAGCTCGCGTGGCTTGAATCGAGGGACGACACGGCGATTTATGTGCTCCTGCGCGACGCGGGCGGCTCCTACGTCGAGGTCGCGCGCCTTCCCAGGGGCACGACCGCCTACGTCGACACGGACGTCGTGGACGAGCAGAGCTACATGTACCGGATCAAGGCGCTCGACCTGGCGCTCAACGAGGGGGAGCTGAGCGACGCCGTCATCGGAATGCCCCAGGACATCATACCTCCTGGCATGCCGTCACCGGGGAGGCTGCCATCGCTCACGAACTCGCTCGAGCTCCGGGTGAACGGCACCGCCGAGCCCATGGCCCTCGTGGACGTCCAGGTCAATGGTCAGATCGTCTCTGGCGATGCTGGCCTCCAGGCCGACGAGCAAGGCAACTGGAGCGGCACCGTCACGCTCGTGCCCAAGGAGAACCGCGTGCGGTTCCGTGCGCGCGACAGCGCGGGGAACCCGTCGGGCCTCACCGCGGAGGCGCTCGTCTACGTCGATGTCACGGCGCCCGTGATAGAGTTCCAGGAACCCGTTCCCCAGCAGAGGGCCGTGGAGCTCGACCAGGTAATAGACGTCAGGTTCTCCGAGGCCCTCGTGTCCTCGACCGTCACGGCGAAGGTGCTGCTTGAGGGCGGGCAGCCGGTGGGCTCCACCTTCACGTACGACGAGGAGGCGCACACGCTCAGCATCGTCCCGTCCGGGAAGCTCGACAAGGGGACGGTCTACCAGGTCATCATCGACGGCACCGACAAGGCCGGCAACGCCCTGGAGGGCGGTGCGTTCTCGTTCTCGACCGTCGAGCCGAAGGCCCAGACGTCCGGCATGGGCATCGCCCTGCTCGTGGGGGTGCTGCTCCTCGTGGTCATCGTGGTCGTCGCGGTGCTGCTGCTCCTGCGCCGGCGCAGCACGGGCGCATCGGTCCGCAGGGCCCCACCGGAACGGAATTCCGCCGGCCCACCCCCTGCCGATGGCACCGATTCTGGGGAGCCGGGGGAGGGGAGGCCGCCCGAGGCGCCCGCACACCCGCACGACTGGGAGGAGTACTAGGGGCCCGTCCTCATCCACAAGGTTTTAATATCTGGCTCCTGGTTCAATGGAAAGGGCCGCTCACCGCCAGGACCGGAGGCCGAGACGATGCGACGATCGATGCCAGCCGCAAGGGCAGCAGCCATCCTACTGCTCGTCATGCTCGCCTCCTCGCTCGCGCCCGCGGTCGTGCCCTCGCCCATCGGGGAGAACGACCCCTACGTCATCGACCAGGTGCTCCACAGCATCATGCTCTCCACCCCGCGCGACCGCGCGCTCGACGTCATCGTGCAGTTCCGCGACCCTGTCGTGGCCGCGGACAGGCTGGTGCTCAGGGACGAGGACATCGAGGTCGTATACGAGTTCCACATCGTGAACGGGGTCTGGGCGAGGGCGACACCGGCACAGCTCGATCGGCTCTCCGGCTACCCCCGGACGCTCTGGATGGAGTACAACGAGCCCCTTGACTACTGCATGGACGAGACGACGACCGTCATCAACGCAACGAAGGCATGGTACTCCCGCATCGAGGGCAGCCTCTGGGGAGCGACCGGCGCCATCAACGGCAAGGGCGTGACCGCTGTCGTGCTCGACACGGGCATCGACGCGGGCCACCCCGACCTGGACTACAAGCGCAAGGTCATAATGAACCTCAAGTCCGACACAGGCGTGGGGCCCTGGATCGAGGTCGAGAACGGCGACACGAGCTCCGGCCACGGCACGCACTGCGCGGGCACGGTCGCTGGCAACGGGGACGCGTCCAACGGGGCGCGCGCGGGCGTCGCCCCGGGCGCCAACCTCATCGGCCTGTCCACCGGCGAGGCCGGTGCCATCATCAACGCGCTCGGCGGTCTCGAGTGGGTCTACGACCACAGCAGGCCCGGCAACAACCCCAACAACATCCGCGTCGTGAGCAACAGCTGGGGGGCCGGCGGCGGCCAGTACAGCCCCACGGATTCAATCTCCGCCGCCATCAACCGCGTCGTCTACGAGAACAACGTGGCCGTCGTGTTCGCGGCGGGCAACTCCGCGGGCACCGGCGACGACATACAGTCCTCCAACTACGGCAACACCCCCGCGGCCATCTGCGTAGCGGCCTCCGGCCGCGACGGCAGGTACATCACGGACTTCTCCAGCAAGGGCCAGTGGAACTGGCTCGACACCTGGCCCGACATCGCCGCGCCCGGCCACCATATAGAATCGACGGCCGCGCGCAGGACGCAGATCAGCATCATGACCCGCGACCCCGCCGCCAACCCCTACTACCTGGCAATCTCCGGCACGAGCATGGCCACGCCCCACATCTCGGGCCTGGTCGCGCTGCTCTGGCAGGCCTGCCCCTCGATGCGCGTGTCAGATGTAAGGCAGGACGCGGGCGTCGTCGAGAACGCGGACGGTACCTACCGCGTCGTCGAGCCTGAGGGCGACACCTACGGGGCGCTCGCCTACCCACTGAGCGCCTGGTACAACGAATCGCTCGACACGCGCATCCACGAGAGCGAGCTCATCCTCAAGCTCACGGCGGACATGATAGGCGCGAGGGGCCAAGCCGTGGACGGAATGAACGGGCAGACCGAGACCAACGTCACGGACTGGAACCTCCCCGGCGACGCGGCGGGCCGCCCTCATGACTACTGCCAGGGCTACGGGCTCGTCAATGCCGCCCGGGCCGTCGGCCTCGCGCTCACGCTCGAGCGCATCCGATGGGACTATCCCGAGGCCACGGTCCTCGACGCCTACTCCGTCTACAACGGCATCTTCGACCGCGCGGAGTACTCGATGCCCACCGACAAGGTCGAGACGAGCTGGGGCGGCGAGTGGACCAGGTTCAACAACCAGCCCGCGTTCAACCAGAACCTCACCAAGCTCGTCTACGTCCCCAAGGGTGCGGACACGATGACCGTGACGATGAGCTACTCGCCGGTCAACACTCTCGACCGTACGCTCGCCTCGCTCTGGTTCAGGGTCGACACCAACGGCGATGGCTCCTGGGACTTCACCTCAGGCACCACGCCCAGCCTCACGGGCGTGCGCGAGGAGACCATTTCGGTGTCCGAGGGCCAGGGAGGCTACTGGATGTTCGGCGTGGGGGGCAACGTGGTCAAGCTCCCCGGCAAGGCGGGCTACAGCCAGTACAAGGAGGCCCGGGTCGAGTACGAGATGGCGGCGTCCATCCACTTCCCGTCCGCGTCGGGCGCGATCATCATCGAGGAAAGGGACCTGCACGCCATCAACGGGCACCTGCGATTCTCCGAGCCCTCCGCCGAGTATGCGGGCGGGAACGTGACCATCACGATGGACGTCTACAACCTGAACAACGTCTCGTGGTCGCCGAACCCGCCAGTGCCCCCCCTGCCGGAGCTGGCAGGCTTCCCGTGGCTGCTCCTCCTGGGCGTGCTCATCGCGCTCCTCATTTTGGCGCTCGTCGTCGCGAGGACCATGCCAGAGAGCCGGGCGGGTCGCATCGTGCGCAAGGTCATCGCGGCCGTGGGCGTGGCGGCCATCGCGGCCGCCTTGCTGAGGTCCGTCAAGCGTGTCAAGCTGCCCAGGCGCAAGGGCTCCGGCACCAACGGCTCCTCGTAGATGGTCCAACGACCGGATGGGGCGTCTCCCGCCAAACTAATGCACAATGTTCATATAGTCTCCAGTCGTCCCATCGTATAGCCAGGCCCCTTGACGTCCCGGGTCACGGCCTTGTCTGGTGGTCCCATGTCTGGTCGGAAGGCACGCGCGGCCTATGCCGCTGCAATCCTGTCTTTGATGCTCCTCTCCTCGCTGCAGTCCGCCGCAAGGCCCTCGCCAATCGAGGAGCCCCAGTGGGGCGTCCTCGACCCCCAGCTGCAGGACCTGTTGGGCCACGCCGCCACCGACGAGCGCCTCGACTGCATCGTGCAGTTCCGCGGCCTCGTCGAGCGCGTCGACCGTGAGGTCCTGGCCGACGAGGGGTTGCAGCTCGTGCACGAGTTCCACATCGTCCCGGCCGTGTGGGTGAGGGCGACCGTGGCCCAGCTCGAGCGTCTGGCGGGCTATGCCAGGACCGCGTGGGTCGAGCACAACGACAGGCTCTACTACGACATGAACGGGACGACGACGGTCATCAACGCGACGCGCTCCTGGAACGCGATGGTCCAGGGAAGCCTCTGGGGCCAGATGGGCATCGACGGCAAGGGCGTGACCGTGGTCGTCCTCGACTCGGGCATCGATGCTGGCCACCCCGACTTCGACTACGGCACCAAGACCATCCACAACCTCAAGTCCGACACGGGCACGGGCCCGTGGGTGGAGGTCGAGAACGGCGACACGAGCTCCGGCCACGGCACGCACGTCGCTGGCACGGTCGCGGGCAACGGGGACGCGTCAGCGGGGGCCTATGCGGGCGTCGCCCCGGGCGCGAACCTCATCGGGCTGAGCGCGGGAGAGCTGCTCTTCATCACGGGCGGCCTCGGTGGCCTCGAGTGGGTCTACGACCACAGCCGCCCGGGTAACAACCCCTACAACATCCGCGTCGTGAGCAACAGCTGGGGCGGTGGCGGTGGCCAGTACAACCCGCAGGACTCCATCTCGCAGGCCATAAACCGACTCGTGTACGAGAACAACGTCCTCGTCAACTTCGCCGCGGGCAACTCCGGCGGCACGGGCGACGACATCCAGGCCTCGAACTACGGCAACACGCCCGCGGCCATCTGCGTCGCTGCGGCCGACCACGAGGGCACCGGCATCACCGACTTCTCGAGCAAGGGGCAATGGGACTGGGTGGACACTTGGCCCGACGTCGCCGCTCCAGGCCTCAACATCATATCGACGGCCGCGCGCCGCACGCTCATCAGCACCATGGCGAAGAACCCCAACGCCAACCCCTACTACCTCGGAATCTCCGGCACGAGCATGGCGACCCCCCACATCTCGGGCGTCGCGGCCCTGCTGTGGCAGGCCGCGCCGCATCTGCGCGTGTCCGAGGTGCGGCAGGACGCGGGCGTCGTGACCAACGAGGGCGGGAGCTATGTCGTGGGCCCGCCCGCGGAGGAGGGCTACGGCAGCCTCGCCTACGGCTACCAGGAGTGGACGGGCGAGGCGCTCGACACCCGCATCCACGAAATCGAGCTCATCCTGAAGCTCACCGCGACGATGTTGGGCCCCGAGGGCGAGCCCCAGGACACGCTGAACGGCCAGACCGCGAACTACATCCCCGACTGGAACGTACCAGGCTTCGCCGACGGCCGCGCCCACGACTTCTCGCAGGGCTACGGGCTCGTGAACGTGTACAGGGCGGTGGGGCTCGCGCTCGCGCTCGAGAAGCTGCGGACCACGGGCCACCCCGAGGCCACGGTCATGGACGCTTACCGCGTGTTCGAGCCGATGTTCGCGAACAGGACCGTCTCGTGGCCGACGGACATGCTCTCCACCTCATGGGGCGGCGAGTGGACGCGGTTCAACGAGCAGGGCGGCAGAACGGTGTTCACGACGAACCAGACGAAGTACGTCTACGTCCCGGAGGGCGCCTCGAGCATGTCGGTCGCGCTCTCCTACCCCTCGGTCGACCTGACCGAGTTGACGTTCGCATCGCTGGGCTTCCTCATCGACTGGGACGACGACGGCACGTGGGACTACACGGGCTCGATGGCCCCGTCCCTGTCCGGCGTCAAGGTCGAGGACGTGCCCCTCTCCGGCGACCTGGGCCGGTACGTCAAGTTCGGGCTGCAGGGCCGCGGCTTCCGGGTCCAGCGCGTCATCGAGACCAAGCAGTACCAGGAGGCCCGCGTGGAGTACACCATGTCCGTGGCCATCGGCTTCCCGTCGGACGCGGGCAGCATCGTGGTGGGCGCGCAGGACCTCCACGCCATCGTCGGCCACCTGCGCCTCTCCGAGCCATCCCCCTCCTACGCGAGGGGCAACATGTCGGTCGAGTACGACGTCTACGACCTCGACCTGGTCCAATGGAACCCGGTGCCGCCCCCCGAGGAGCCACCGGTGGAGCAGGGCGGTTGGCTGCTGTGGGCCGCGCTCCTGATCGTGCTGCTCATAGGCGGCGCCCTCGCAATGGCCCGACTGCGACCGCAGGGGGCCATCGGTCGGTCGACGAACAGGATGCTGAGGGCCATGCCCGTCGGCCCCGCCGTGGGCGTCGTGCGGCGCGTCTCGGCGAGCGCACGGTCCGTCGTGACCAGACGGAAACGGCCTGCCTCCTGAGGAGCATCGCTGGCTCATCGGGCCTCCACGCGAACGTGCCACCGGTCGCCAGGTCGGTCGCCTCTGCCGACCAACGGGGGGTCAGTGCTCTCAGAGCTGCTTGAGCCCCGACTCGGCGCGATCGTTGCCAGGGTCGAGCTTGAGCGCCTCCTCATAGTGCCTGCGCGCGTCATCGCGCTTGCCCTGCTCGCGGAGGATGTCGCCCGTGTAGATGTGGGCGTCGAAGTTGCTGGGGTCGAGCTCCAGCGCCTTCTTGAAGTGGGTGATGGCCGAGATCTTCTTGTCGAGGAACGCGAGCGTCACGGCCTTGTCGAAGTAAGCGAGCGGGAAGTCTGGGGCGAGCGCGATGGCCCTGTCGTAGTGCTTGATGGCGTCCTCGTGCTGGCCCTGGTAGTCCCTCGCGAGCCCCAGGTTGTGCCACGCGGACGCGTTGGATTCGTCGAGCTCGCACGCGCGGTGGAGGACGGATTCGGCCTCCGGGTAACGCTCCATCGATATGAGGCAGATGCCCTTGTTGAGCCATGCGTCCACGCGGGCCGCGTCGAGCTGGATGGCGCGGTCGTACGCATCGATCGCATCGGTCGTGCGGCCGAGCGATTCCAGGGCCGTTCCCTTCGCGCACCACGCGGGGTAGTAGTTCGACTTGAGCGATGTCGCGCGGTTGTAGCACTCGAGCGCGCCCTCGGTCTGCGAGAAGCTCTCGAGCAGCAGTCCCTTCTGGTACCATGCCTCGCCGTTCCTCGCGTTCCGCTTTATGGCCTCGTCCAAGGCCGCAATGGCCTCGTCGTAGCGACCGTAGGCGGCAAGGAGCAGCGCCTTGCCCACCCAGGCCTCGTCGTTGTTCCGGTCCTTGTTGAGCGCGAAGTCGAAGCACCGCAGCGAATCCTCGTGCTTGCCCATCGCGAGCAGCACGTACCCGTTCTCGATCCATGCGGGGGCGAAGTCCGGGTTGAGCGCGACCGCCTTGCTCAATGCGCGGTTGGCCTCCTTGTGACGGCTGGCCTCCTTGAGGGCCACGCCCAGGTAGAACCAGCCCTCGCCGCGCTTGGCATCGACCTCGGTGGCGCGGTTGAAGGCAAGGATGGCGCTGGCGATGTCGCCGCTGCCACGCGCCATGACACCTTGGTCGATGAGGCCCTCGAAGTCCTTGGCGAGGTCCTCTTGGCGCAGTGAGCCGGGGGCGGCCGCGGGCAGCTTCTTCGGGGCCTGGGACGCCGGCGGCGGGGGAGCGTGCCTGCGCTCCTCCTCCTCGGCGGAGCGCGAGGCCGCCTCGGCGTCCTCAGCGTCATCAACGTCCTCGAGGTCCGCGGGCGCGACGACGGTCACGACCGCCTCGGGCGCGTCATCGCCGTCATGTGGAATGAAAAGCACATCCTGCTGTACGAGCGATGCGGCGACCTTGGGCTCCTCCTTCATCCCTTCGAAGGGCTGCTCGATGAACGCGAACTCCGTCTCCTCGCCGAACGGGGGCCTCACCTCGAACGCGACTTCCTCATGCTCCTCCTCCCCCTGCTCGGCCTCACCCGGTCTCATCGACGGTGGTGGCGGGGGCGGCGGTGGTGGCAGCGGTGGTGGCGGCGGCGAGGGCGGCGGTGGAGGGGGCAGGGCCCTCTTCCCCTTCTGCTGGGCCGGAGGGGCGGGAGGCGGCACGGGCTCCTTGGGCGCCTTCTTCGGGGATGGCGGTGGGGGTGGTGGCGGAAGCGTCGGCGTGGGTGGTGGTGGGGGCGACGGCCGGGATGGGGTCTGTGCGTCGAGGTGGCTCTGTAGCGCCTCAGGCACCTGGTGACCGCAGAAGAAGCAGAACCTCATCGGGGGGTGAAGCTCCTTCCCACAGTTGGGGCAGAAGGGCATGAGAGCACCATCTTTTAAATGCCAGTAGGCGTTAATTAACCTGTTGCTCGGTTCTCAGACCTGGGAAGCACGCGTCAGGGCTTCCTCACCTTGGCCCAGTCGTCCAGGAAGGCCGCGATGCCCTTGTCCGTCAGCGGATGGGCGACCATCTGCTTGAACACGCTGTAGGGGATGGTCGCGATGTGCGCGCCCGCGAGCGCCGCCTGGACGACGTGCCCGGGGTTGCGCACGGAGGCCACGATGACCTCCGTCGCGATGTCGTAGTTCCCGTACATGTCGACGATGAGCCCCACCAGCTCCATGCCGTCGTGCGAGATGTCGTCCAGCCTGCCGACGAAGGGGCTCACGTAAGTCGCCCCCGCCTTCGCGGCCAGCAGCGCCTGCGTGGGGGAGAACACGAGGGTGACGTTGGTCTTGATGCCCTCCGTGCGGCAGGCGTGCGTGGCCTTCAGGCCCTCGGCCGTCATGGGGATCTTGACGACGACGTTGGGATGCCATTTCGAGAGCTCACGCGCCTCCTTGAGCATCCCCTCCGCCCTCTCCGACGTCGCCTCCGCGCTGATGGGCCCGTCCACGATGTCGCATATCTCATCGATGACGGTCCTGAAGTCCCGGCCCTCCTTCGCTATGAGGGTGGGGTTGGTCGTGACCCCCGAGAGGACCCCCCAGCTCGCGACCTCCCTGATGTGGTCGACGTTCGCGGTGTCGATGAACAGCTTCATCCCATGGCCTCCTCTCGTCTGGCTCAATCCTGCGCTTGGACCGCGCGCCCTGTCGTCAGTCCCGCTCCTTCATCACGTCGTGCGCCGTCCTCGCGAGGTTCTCGGGCGTGAGCCCGTAGGCGCGCATCATCTCCTCGACCTCGCCGGACTGCCCGAAGACGTCCTTGATGCCGACCCGCCTCACCGGCGCGCGATACTCCTCCGCCACGACCTCGCAGACCGCGCTGCCGAGGCCCCCGATGATGCTGTGCTCCTCGGCTGTGACGATTGCCCCCGTTTCCTTCGCCGCCTTGACGATGGCGTCCTGGTCGATGGGCTTGACGGTGGACATGTCGATGACGCGGGCCGAGACGCCCTCGGCGGCGAGGACCTCGCGCGCCTTGAGCGCCTCCCCGACCATGATCCCGATTGCGATGATGGCCACGTCCGAGCCGTCAGCCAGCGTCAGGGAGCGCCCCATGTGCCAGGGCGTGCCCTCGTCGAGGATGTCAGGTATATCCGAGCGGCCCATGCGCATGTAAAACGGGCCCGGGATGTTCAAGATGGCCTCGGTGATGGACCGCGTCTCGACGCCGTCGCACGGCACTACGACGCGCATGTTGGGGAGCGATCGCATGAGCGCGATGTCCTCCACGGACTGGTGCGATGCGCCATCGCCACCGACGGTGATGCCGGCATGGCTGGCGACGATCTTGACGTTGAGGTTGGGGTACGCGATGGACTGCCGGACCTGGTCGAAGGCGCGGCCGGTGGCGAACACCGCGAACGTGGAGGCGACCACGACCTTGCCCGTCGTCGCGAGCCCGGCCGCCACGCACATCATGTTGGCCTCGGCGATGCCCATGTTGAAGAACCTCGCGCTGCACTCGGGGACCGCGGCGAACGTGGAGGTCTTCGTGGACGAGGAGAGGTCCGCGTTGAGCACCACGATGTGCTGGTTCTTGCCACCGCACTCGGCGAGCGTCGCGCCGAAGACCTCGCGCTGCTTGCGCATGGTCCCCTTCGGCATCAGCTCGCCCCCTCGAGCTCCTCGAGCGCTCGCTCGAGCTCCTTTGGGTTCAGCGGTTGCCCGTGGTACTTGACCTGGTTCTCCATGAAGCTCACGCCCTTGCCCTTGACCGTCTGCGCCACCAGCATGCGCGGGGTGCCCGGCTCGGGGGATTTGTGCAGCGCCTTGATTAGCTGGTCGTAGTCGTGGCCGTCGACCACCCGCGCGTCCCAGCCGAAGGCCTTCCACCGCGCCCGCTGGTTGGGCACCGACATGACCCGCTCGGTCGGGCCGTCGATCTGCAGCCTGTTCTCGTCCAGGATGGCGGTGAGGTTGTCGAGCTTGTTGTGGGCCGCGGCCATCGCGGCCTCCCACACTTGGCCCTCCTGGCTCTCCCCGTCACCGATCAGGGCGTACACATGGTAGTCCAGGCCGTCCAGCTTGGCCCCGAGCGCCATGCCCACCGCGACCGAGAGGCCCTGCCCGAGCGAGCCCGTCGACATCTCGATGCCGGGCAGGCGCTTCATATCGGGGTGGCCCTGCAGGGGCGAGCCCAGCTTCCTCAGCGACATCAGCAGGTCCTTCGAGAAGTAGCCGGCCTCCGCGAGCAAGCAGTAGAGCGCCGGGGCCGCATGGCCCTTGGAGAGCACGAACCGGTCGCGCTGAGGCCATGTGGGGTTGCCGGGGTCGTGGCGCATCACGTTGAAGTAAAGGACCGTGAGGATGTCGGTCGCCGACATCGAGCCGCCTGGATGGCCCGAGCCCGCCGCCGTCGTCATGAGGAGGATGTTCCTGCGGACCTCTCGGGCGATGTCCTCGAGCCTGCTCATGTCCTCTATGTGCTTGAGCGTGCGTGCAGCCTCCCGGGGTCGAAGGGCCGCTCCCAGCCCGCGCGCGGCCGCCTCCGTCCCTAATCATGAGAGGGGCAATAAAGGGTTGCTATGGGCGGTCCGCCAGGGGGGGAAAAGCCTTATGGCGGCCCCCGCCAATGCCCCGTCCGGAGGGACCAGGCCTGCGGCGCACGCTTGAGTCGCTGCTTGAGCTGCTCGACGTGGACCGGAGGGCGACGCTCGGCCTCGAGCGCCTCGATGTGGATTGGCCCGTGGTCCTGAGCGTTCCCCTGGACCCGGCGACCTATGACGCGCTCCGGTTCCTCTCGAGCCTCTACCCGGCGAGCCCGCGCGACATACTGCGCGCGTCCGTCCTGCGCGCGCTCGACCCCGGCTCCATGCCCCCGCCCCACCCTGCCGGTGCCGCACCGATGTCGGAGCGCACCGCCCGATTGGAGCTGGGGCTGGCGCGCGACGAGGCCGAGAGGCTTGGTGCGATGGCAGACGGGAAGGGCATCACCCCCGAGGAGATGGCGACATGGGCGCTCCACGACGCGCTCGGGCCCCTCCTGCACGCCCAAAGACCACGATGAACGCGGAGCCACCCCCGAGGTCCGTGCCATGCTCAGCCGTGCGGGCGGGGCGTTGCGGGGCGGGCCCACGGTGCCGGGACGCCCCTCGGGCGGCTCAACCGTACATGCCCGGGGTCGGGAGCTGCTCGACCCGCTTCCGGCTCTCGAGGCCGTGCCGCATCATCTCGAGGGCCTCATGGATGTTCTTCTCTATCTTGACGGCCTCGTCCATGAGCGGGCCCGTGTCTATCTCCACGAGGGGCAGCATGTCGTCGATGACATGGATGAGCCTCGCGGCCGCCCTCGCGTCGGGGAACTGTGCGTGCGCGGGTGCGAGGAGGCAGACGATGTCGCGACCCTCCATGTCGCCCAGGTAGAGCAGCACCCCCGAGATGCCCGTGACGATGCCCACCTTCATGGGGGTGACCTTGAACCGCTCCATGGACTTCCAGGCCTTTTCCGTGGAGCACGCGCAGTAGACCTCGGGGTCGCCCTCCTTCTCCTCCCCGGTCACACCGGTGCCCTCCACGGAGACGATGTGGCTCATGCCCTCCTCCAGAGCCCACTTGAGGATGCGCCTCGCGAGCGGCAGCTGGAGGTCGTCCGGGACCGTGAACTCGGAGGTGAGGATGACCACCTGGTCGCACTCGTTGTTGGGACCGCAGACCTTGGGGCCGGCGTAGATGCGCATCGGCGGCGTGGGCTGCCCGTCGTGCACGACGGCCGCGGGCGGGAACCTCCTCGACATGATGGCGCCCACGCGGCGCAGCTTCAGCGTGTCGATGATGTAGGAGGCCACTATCGTGCTCACGAGGCCCACGGTCGGGAAGCTCTCGATGAGCATCGCATCTTTCAAGTCGATGTCCTCGTACATGTGTATCTCGATGTCATCGTCCATCCAGCTCAGCCTCTCGTCCAACCTAGTGCCGTGGTTGCACTTGAATTTTTCGTCGCCCCGACATCCTCGGTTGCCCCCCGCGAGAACGGCGGGGAAAGGTATTTATCGCTTGCCAGCACGAGGAGTGGTCGCACGGCGCGGTAGCCCGTAAGTCCCGTGCACAGGCACCCCTACACATACGTGGGCCCCGAAATTACTCATCCGCCGGGCAGGGCGCCAGGACGACAGTGCCTGCCGCGCCGCGCCCCTCTCTCCCGGCCGGCCGTGCCAACGCTCGCCGCCTATCGGACGGCGTCGAGGTCCCCCGGGCCCTTCTTGACGCCGACCCCTGGGATGGGCTTGCCCGCCTTCACCGCGGCGAAGCCCGTCACGTCGGGCGACTCGACGCCCGTCACGACGACCATGACCTGGAGCTTGCCCTCCATCTCGGGCTCGATACCGGAGCCCCAGATGATGCGCGCCCCGGGGTTGATCTTCTGCTGGATGAGCGAGCAGGCAGTCTCCGCCTCCTGCAGCGTCATGTCCGGGCCGCCCGTGACCTTGATGAGAGCGCCGTGCGCGTTGGTGGTGTCGTAGGGCAGCAGCGGGGACTTGAGCGCGCGCTCGACCGCGAGCTTCGGCCGCTCGTCCCGCTCGTCGGCCGAGCCGATGCCGACCATCGCCATGCCCATGTTGCCCATGATGGTGCGCAGGTCGTTGTAGTCGATGTTGACGAGCGCGGGCTTGGTGATCATCTCGATGATGCCCTTGATGGAGTTCATCAGCAGCTCGTCGACGACGTGGAAGGCCGCGTCGAGGGGAAGCCGCGGGGACAGCTCCAGCAGCCTGTCGTTGGGGATGGTGACGACCGTGTCCGCGACGCTCACCAGGCGGTTGAGGCCCCACATGGCGTTTTCCATGCGGGCCGTGCCCTCGGCCTTGAACGGCTTGGTCGCGAACACGACCACGAGCGCGCCTTGCGCCTTCGCCATCTCCGCGACCATCGGTGCGGTGCCGGTGCCCGTCCCGCCGCCGAGGCCGCAGGTGATGAACACCATATCGGCGCCCTTGATGGCAGCCTCGATGGTGTCCTTGGCCTCTTCGGCCGCCTTGCGCCCCATCTTCGGGTCGCCGCCGGCCCCCAGGCCCCTGGTCGTCTTCAGCCCGAGCAGGATCTTGCGGTTCGAGTGGACGCCCTTGAGGTGGATGGCGTCAGTGTTGCAGGCTATGAGCTCGGCTCCGTGGATGCCGGACTCCGCGAGCCGTGTTATGGTGTTGCTCCCGCCACCGCCGCAGCCCACGACCTTGATCGTGAGCGTGAGCCCCTCGAGAATCTTCTCGAGCTCCTCATCGTCATGGGACATGACGACCGTCCCGCTCGAGGGCGTCGGACCACCCTTCATGTCGTACTGCTTCAGCGCATCCTCTATAATCGTCTTCAAGCTGGTCTCCTCCTCTACGAAGGATCACGGTCGCCCCGGTCGACCGTGCGGCGCGACCGCTCGCGCGCAGCGCACTCGACAGGGCCGAGCGCATCCCATCCGGCTCGTATATGAGCGCGTGCGTATTTAACCCTTGCCCGGGCCAGGCACCACGGGGTCGGGGGGCTCGCCTTGCACGGGCGACGGCGTCTTCCCCCTGCCCGAACGGCGCATGAGGAGGACCGCGGCTACGATGGCCGCGGCGAGGACCACGATTGCCGCGATGATGATGCCCCAGGGGAACCCATCCTCGCCGGGCGGGTTGATGGCCTTGACCTCCCGGTGGATGCGCAGGGACGTCATCCCCACGTTGCCGGCCTTGTCCTGGGCAATCACGAGCACGGTGTTGTTGCCCTCGGCGAGGTCGAAGTCCTCCTCGAACTCGCCGTGCGCGGGCATGACGATGGCCGGCAGGTCCCGCCCGTTCAACCTCACCCAGAT
The DNA here is from genome assembly GCA_964353355.1 of uncultured Thermoplasmata archaeon. Taxonomy (GTDB): domain Archaea; phylum Thermoplasmatota; class DTKX01; order DTKX01; genus CAYGVT01. Next base: position 60,860 of record CAYGVT010000032.1, read on the forward strand.
GAGCGCGTCCGGCTCCGTGCGCGCCTCGAGGTGGAAGCTGACGACCGAGTTCTTGACCGTGGTCTGGTTCGTGGCGGGCACGACGACCTCGATCTCCGGCGCCGTGACGTCGTACTGGAACCTGATGACCTCGTAGCTCTCGCGGTTGCCGGCCGCGTCCCAGGCATCGACGACCAGGTCGTTGTCGCCCACGATGAGGGTGACGTTCATGTAGAACTTGCCTGACGCGTCCGCGTGGGTGGAGTTGATGACGAGGGAGCTCCGGTTGACGTCTATTCGCGCGCCTGGCTCGGCCGTGCCGAAGAACATCACGACGCTCGTGTTGAGGATGGAGGTGAGGAGGTAGTCGGGCTTGGTCTCCACCGTGAGCGCGGGGGGCGTGCGGTCCACGAGGAGCACGAGCAGGAAGATGCCCTCGTTGCCGACCTGGTCGACGAGCCGGATCTCGAGGGCCTGCGGGCCCTCCTCGTCCCCGAGGCTAGTGAAGCCCTCAAACGTCCCGTTCGCCTCGACCGTGAGCTCGGTCGAGCCCACGTAGACGTCCGCGCCCGGCTCCGTGCGGCCCCTGAAGTACTGGTTGTAGGCGCGGGTGAGCGAGCCGTTCGCTGGGGACATCTCCAGGATGCCGGGCGCCGTCACGTCCACGGTGATGTACCTCGTGACGGTCGCGTTGTTGCCCGCGCGGTCCTTGACCTCGAACACGATGCGCAGCTCCCCCTCGGGCAGGACAACGCGGACCTCCCATGACGCCTGCGCCGGGAGGAACTGGGGCTCGGCGCCGTCCACTGAGTACTGGAGGCTGCCCAGGCCGGACTGCAGGTCCTGGCAGCTTCCCTTGAGCAGCACGCCCGTGGTGTTGAACTTCTGCCTGTCGAGGGGCGCTGTCACCACGAGGCCGGGGGCGACGGCGTCTATGAACTCGATGGTGCGCAGCTCGTTGGGGACGGGGTCGAACCCGTCGAGGTACTCATGGTCGTAGCCCTTGACGGCCTCGACCCTGAAGGGGACGCGGTGGATGACCGCCGACGGCCCCTGCTTGGCAAGGTGCGTCTCGAGCTGCACGACGACCGTCCTGCCATTCGCGTCCGTCCCGACCTTCACCATCTCGATGCCGTCCACGTCCAGGACGCGCACGTTCGCACCCTCCGCCGGGAAGCCCACGCCCTTGTAGGTGACCTTGAAGGCCACGCTCTGCCTCACCGAGATGCTGCTCGACGAGTCGGGGAAGAGCTTCCCATCGGTGCCGGCGAGCCTGCAGTCGACCAGGAAGACCCGGGACCCCGTGTAGGCGTGCGTGACCGCGGAGATGGTCCTGATGGAGCTGTTGTCGACCTTGACCGTCGAGGTCGCCTCGGCAACGATGCCCCTATAGAGGCCATCGATGGACACGTGGGACACGGTCGCGATGGAGTCGATGAAGCGGACGGCGCCCTGGGGGTTGTCGATGAACGCGCCCGCGCGGACGATGGCGGAGTTGCACTGCACGATGATGAGGCCCCAGTTGTTCTCGCGGAACGTGTTGTTGAACGCCAGGTTGCAGACGTTGCCGGTGACCTCCAATCCACAGTAGCCGTTCTGCTCGAACACGTTGTCCTCGACGGTGGGTATCGCGCCCGAGAGCACGACGAGGCCGACGTTGTTGTTCGAGAAGGTGCAGTTCCTGAACGAGGCCGAGTTCGTCTCGACCGCCACGCCCTGGCGCTTGCCCTCGGCGCCGAGGATGCCGCACCCCGAGAACTTGCACCGCTTGGCAACCAGGTAGCTCGAGTCCTGCGCCCAGAACGTCCATCCCTTGGCGGGGGTGCCCGGCGAGAGCTCGCCCCTCCTGAAGGTGCACGTGTCCAGCACCATGCGGCCCTGCGCCTTGACGAGCAGGCCGTACTGGCCGTCGGTGGTGGACATGAAGGTGAAGGTGGCGTGGTCCACAGAGAGCTGGCCGGTGAAGTTGATGGTGAGGTTGGCCCTCATGATGTACTCGCCGCCAGATATCGGGGCCGCGGAGCCGTCCACGTACCAGTCCTGGGTGACCTCGGTCGCCGCCCCTGCCCCCATGGCGAGGGACATCGCAACGATTGCGAATAACGCGGTGGTGAGCAACAGGAGGGGGGTGCGCATGCCATAAAAAGGGCTCATCCAGTATCCTCCGGCACGCCCCTCATCTAGGGGGCTTCCCACTCATAAGCCTTTGCCCTTGCACGGGGTGCCCTCGGGCCTTTTTTCCCATCCATGAAAATCAGTGCTGAGCCTGGGGTAGCGAGATATATAAGCCCAGTCGGACCACTGGTGTCCAGATAGAAGATGTTCGCCTCCTTGGTGTCCGACCTGTTCACAGACCCCACAAGGCTCAAGATACTGAGCATCACCAGCAGGGAGCCCAAGAGCGCCCGCGAGATAGCGCACGTGTTCGGAATCCCCCTCGGCCGGTGCTACCGGAAGATTAAGAAGCTCGAGGACGACGGCTTGCTGGCAGTGGTCGACCGCGAGCCCACCGACGACGGCAAGCGGCAGAACGTGTACCTCTCGCAGCTCAAGTCCGTCTCCATCAGCTACGAGATCGGGCGGCTCACCGTCCGCGCCGTCATCAACGGCAAGGCCCCGCTCGAGTTCATCGAGGAGCTGGACCAGTACCTCTACCCTGACGAGAACCCCGTCTTCGCGGGCATCCCGATGGGCTGAGGCCGCTCCACACGCGCGGGAGGGGCCACAGGTGTCGAGTTCGACCCCCGAGCGGAGGCCTTTGTCGGACCCCGTCACACCCAGCCGTGCTGGTCGCACCAGAGGCGGCCGTGGGCGGCCTCGATGACCTTGCCGCCGCACTTGGGACAGGTGCGGACCCCCGTGGTCGCCTTCCTGCCGATGTCGGTCCTCGTCATGAGCGGGCCGACCTCGGCCCTGCGCACCTCGACCTCCTTGGCATCGATGAGCTTCGGGCCCTGGCCTATGACGGGACCGGTGTCTATCGTCGCCATCCTGCCCACGCTGCTCGCCGTGGTCAGGGACTTCGGGGCCCCGATGGGCTTGAACGCGGGGCTGGGACGGTTGTAGACGCCGTCCGGTCGCAGATAGAGCTCCTCGTACGAGGGCGGGGCCTTGGGGCCGACGTCCCGCGAGAGCTTGAGCGGCCGCAGCCTGAGGCGCGTGCGGGCGAGGATCTCGCGCTTCCTGTCCATTAGGTACATGTAGTAGTAGAAGACCAAGGCTGTCACGATGATGACCAGGATGAGTAGCATGATGACCCTGCCGGTGAATATCTTCTGGTGCTCGCCGCCGCCGCCCCCGTCGCCCTCGGGCGCGATGACGTTGACTATCCAGAAGTGCTTCGCGGGCGTGGTCAGGCCGTCCGACACGCTGACCTCGACTTTGTAGCGCCCCTCCGAGCCGGGCTCGGGGTAGAACACGAAGTTCTCGAAGGTCTCGCCCTCCTTGACCTCGCCGTTCACGGCCCATGTGTAGACGAGGATGTCGCCGTTGGGGTCCGCGGCGATGATGGAGAAGGGCGCGGCCTGACCCTCGTACCAGTTGAACTCGTCGTCGGGCGGGGACCAGCCGTTGAGCACCGGGGACTGCTGCGGGATGGGGACGGTGGTGAACGTGGTGACGTACTCCCGGTCCAGGAAGTTGCCCGCGAGGTCCTCCGCGACCATCAGGACGGTTATGGTGTATAGAGTCTGGTACTGCAGCGCCATGTCGGGGCGGACCGTGAGCACGAAGTTGGGCTGGTCATACTTGGGCGTGCCGGTGACGGCATCGCCCGTCGGGTTCGTGATCCGGACCGCGCCGGCGAGCGTGGTCGCGTTCATGGGCTCGGAGAAGCCCACGGTGATGGACTGGTCCCTAGGGACGAGCACCGACCCCTCGATGGGCTCCAGCTTGATGACGCGCGGGCGTATCTTCTCGAGCTGGGCCGTGAACGTGAAGACGTGGTCGGCCGCCATGTTGTTGCCCGCGAGGTCCTTGACGGTCCTGGGCACGGTGACCGTGTAGACCTCGCCGTAGCCGAGGGCGAAAAGCGGCCTGAAGGTCATCGACATGCCGTCCTCCGTCTTGGACATGTTGCCGATGACGGGGGTGCCCTTGGAGTCGCGCAACTCCATCGACAGCGACGCGAGGTCCATGGGCTCGCTGAAGGTCACGGAGACCGTCGTGTTTATGGTCACGTCCTCCGCGCCCGCCTCCGGGACGGAGGATGCGACCGTGGGCGGTATCTTCTCGTGCGTGGTGTTGAACGTCCACTGCGCCGCGCGGTCCAGGCTGTTGCCCGCGAGGTCCTGTATGAGCTGGGAGACGATGACGATGTAAAGCGTGTCATACTTGAGCTGCTCGATGGGAATGATGGTGGCCCGGTACGACCGGTTGTCGTACTCGGTGCGCTTGGGCATAATGAAGCCTTTGTTGTTCTTGAGCGTGATCAGGCTCGGCAGGTTGTCCGACCTGACGTTCTCCGAGAAGTCCACGGTGATGGGCGTGCTGATGGGCACGTCCGAGGCTCCGTCGGAGGGCGAGAACCTCACCACGTAGGGCTTGACCTCGTCGATGGCGGAGGCGGACGGCACCGCCGCGGCGAGCATGGCGATGCAAATGAGGGCGGCAGCGGCGAGCGTGGCGGCCCGCGGGCGGCGGCGTCTTCCATTGGGGGTCATCCTACGGACTCCTCCTTGGCGCGGGATGGTGGTAACTGGTCATCAATGACCATGTCTGCCAGTCCGGAGGATTGAAGGCCTACTTCCCATATAAACATTGGCCATAGGTCCACCAGGGGCCCGTGGGTGGGGCCGCACGGGGAGAGCCTTGCACCGACGGCCTGCCACGGACCCAGACCAGTAGAGTAGACGGGGAGCGCCCGGCATGACCCGGGTTTCTCCCCGCCCCTCGTCGAACCGTACGTGAAGTTTTCCCTCATACGGCTCTCCGACCGCGTTCATGCAGCAATTCTCGACTGGGATGACGCACTGACCCCT
>CAYGVT010000033.1:0-3586 GCA_964353355.1 uncultured Thermoplasmata archaeon
CGCCGCGCGCCCGAGGTGGACCTGGAATGGCCCGCCCCCGACCCCAAGCCGGACCGCTCGCTGGACCTCTTCATATGGACCATCCTAGGAGCGTCCCTCGCCTCGGCCGTCGCCCTGAGGGACCCCGTCCTCCTCCTCCTCGCGTCGGTCCTCGTCCTGGGGCTCCTCGGGCTCTACCTGCTCACCGCCCTCCAGAGGTGGGAGGCGGGTCGCGCCGACCACGTCCTCTCCAGGGCCATCCGGGCCATCCGCGACGGGGAGCACCCTTTTAGGGTCCTCGATGGGCTCTCCGGGCTCGAGCTGCGCGGGAGGCCGGGGCTGCGGCTGGGCGTCGCGAGGAGGTGCATCGAGGAGGCGGGGAGGAACCAGCGGCTCGAGTGGAGGCTGCGCCGAGAGGCCGTCAGGTGGCTGCAGGCTACGAAGGATGAGATGGAATGGGAAACGAGAGCATGAGCGCGATATTGAGAGCAGAGAGTGTGCGCGAGTTCGTGAACGAGGCAGTGGGGCCGGTGCCGCGGCCCCTCAACAGAATACCAAGATATATGAACGGGCCTAGAGAATACCAAATCACCTGTGCAATGGGGCCGCCTGGGCTCTGTCAGTACGGTACTGAGGGTTGGAAATGGTGACCGGTCTCAAGGGAGCATTTGAAAGACGCGCCCACGACACGAGGCGGGCCATCCTCGTCATGGCGCTGACGTTAATCATTGGCATCCAATTCATTCATGCCTTGCCAACGACCGATGCTGCGTATGCCCCAGGCAAGGAGACCAGAGTCACATGGGACATGGCAGAGCAGTACTGTCCGGACATCTATGGCAACAGGATAATCTGGAACGATTTCAGAAACTCGAATTGGGACATTTTCCTGTACGACCTGAACACCTCGACCGAGACGCGAATCACCCAAGGCTCCTCCACAGAGTATTTCCAGGACATCTCCGGTGCCAGGATAGCATTCGAGGACTACAGGAACGGCAACAGCGACATCTACATGTACGACCTCGACGAGGGGATTGAAATACGGGTCACCACTGACCCAGATCCTCAGATATTACCCGATATCGATGGTGACTGGATTGTGTGGGAGGACCAGAGGAACAATACCTGCGAGATATATCTGTACGACCTGGACGAGGGCACCGAGAGACGGATCACGTCGAACTTCCCGCATCAGTATGATGTAACGAGACCGAGCATCAGCGGTGATAGGATTGTTTGGGAGGACTCAAGGAATTGCGACTACGAGCATATTAACAATTACGACATCTACATGTACGACCTGGGCACGGGCAACGAAACGCAGGTGACCACCGACACCGCCACCCAGACCTTCCCTGCTATCTCGGGCAACAGGATCGTGTGGCAGGACGAGAGGAACGGCAACCTCGACATCTACATGTACGACATCAACACGGGCAAGGAAACCCAGATAACCACGGATACTGCCTCGCAATCGAGGCCGGCCATCTCAGGTAGCAGGATAGTATGGCAGGACGAGAGGAATGGGAATAGCGCCATCTACATGTTCGACCTGGACACGAGCACAGAGACCCAGATCACGACGGACATGGGATACCACTGCAATGCGGCCATCCACGGCAACAGGACTGTGTGGCAGGACGAGAGGAACGGCAACGGCGACATCTACATGTTCGAGATGCCCTCGAAACCCCCCCGATGGTCAAACCTCGATGAGTTCGACGCGACCGAGGACATCCAGGAGACCATCAACCTCGCGGCCTTCTGCTTGGACCCCGACACGCCACCCGAGGGCCTGGTCCTGACCTCGACGAGCCCATATGTGACCTCCATCGATGGCCTTTTGGTCTCCGTGCTGTTCCCGGACGGCGTGCTCGAGGCGAGCGTATCCATGGGCCTCTCCGATGGCTGGACGGTAGCCATGGCGGAGGTCAACTTCACCGTGACGCCCGTCAATGACGCGCCGAGGTACATGACGGTCAATGACGAGCCCATAACGACGGACCCGGTGTCCTTCGAGGTGCACCAGGGGAGAGTCCTGGTCATCATCGTGGGCGCTGAGGACTTGGAGGGCGATGAACTGGTGTTCTCGGTCAACTCGACGCTCGTCGACTTGAATGCGACATCGGGTGCGATGAGGATTCAAACAGATGAGAACACATTTGGCATTCTGAGGTTCGCTCTCACAATGTACGATGTGGTCTCCCCCCTTGTCAAGGTAAGGCTGAACTTCTCGGTCTCAATAATAAATGTCAATGATCCGCTTGGTGAGGTCCTGATCATAAACCCGAGAGAGGGGGAAGCATTCAAGGTGAATGTGACGTTCTCGTTGATTGGCATCTGCACGGACCCGGACACGCCCCAAGGCCAGGTCCTGATGTACACGTGGTATTGGAGAGAGACGAATCTCATCGGATACGGCTCGAGCCACACGATGGTGTTCACGGCTCCTGGCAACTACACCATCAAGCTCACGGTGTCGGACGGGGAGTTCGAGGCCTCCGACAGCGTCAACGTGACCATCGTCTCCGACCTGCCAGATGCGGATTCGGACGGCGTCGCGGATCCATCCGACGATTTTCCCGTCGATCCTGCCGCGAGCACCGATACGGACAGGGACGGCTTCCCCGACGTATGGAACACAGAGATGTCAGCTAACGATTCCCTCTCGGTCCCCAGGCTGAGACTGGACGCCTTCCCGCACGACCCCGCTGCGTCCCTCGACACGGACTGGGATGGATTCCCCGATGGATGGAACTCTGGCAGGACGCAGAATGATTCGACCACGGTCCCGAGGTTGCGTCTTGACGCGTTCCCGCTGGACCTTGGGGCATCGCTCGACACGGACGTGGACGGCTATCCAGATGCGTGGAATCCGGGGAGGACGTCAGCGGACTCCACGAGCGGCCTGGCGTTGGACCGGTTCCCGGCTGATCCCGCCGCAAGCCTCGACACCGATGGCGATGGGCATCCCGATAGTTGGAACCCTGGGAGGTCGAGCGCGGACTCCACCACGGACCTCGAACTGGACCACTATCCATATGATGCGATGAGATGGGAGAAAGAGACCAAGAGCGATACCCCGTCCCTGAGCATGATTGTGGTACTTGGGAGTCTCTTCTTCATGACATTTTTAATGGCTCATAGAAGAAGGAAGACGAGAGAAGAGGGATAGGGAAGACATGGACTAGAACTGCTCGACCACTGTTCCCGAACCGACATAAGATAACTCGATGATATCAGAACAGGAATAGTCTAGAGGTGTAGACTGCATCCAATAAAATTCGTATATATATTTGGACCTGTACTAATTCAACGTCACGATATCCTCCTCCAGAACTGTCCCCACCTGACTATCCCGTCGTCCAACCGCCCCCCGCGCCACGCCCCTCCGCCCCACCCCCCCCGCGCATAGAACCGGTCCCCCACCTCCGCCCACCCCCCCGCGCCGCCCCGCGCCCCACCCCGGCGGCCCCCATCGGCCCTGGCAGGATGTGCGACGGCGTTCATGGCGCGTCCATGGGAGTGACCCTGTCTGCAGCAAGGTCGGCGCGCGTGTGCGCGCCGACCGCGCCAGCGTCGTCGTCGATGGAACGTTCGACCC
>CAYGVT010000034.1:0-44382 GCA_964353355.1 uncultured Thermoplasmata archaeon
CGAATGCCTCCGGGGTCCCGGATGCCTTATCATTCAGAAACGTTAACATCGAAATGCCCGGGGGGCATCGTTCACGAGGGAAAATTCGACGGAATCATGGTTCTACGTTAACAGACCGCGGTCTGCGAAAAAGCAGGCTAAACAAATACGAACACCCAATCGTGTCGGCTCAGCCTGTAATCCATCCATTGAAATCCCGAGACGGCGTCCGTCATCAGTTACCAGGGGCTTGAATAATTGATGGGCCCCATATAGGTTTTGACCCGGCCGATGGCCGGCCCGCTCAGATGTCGAACAGCACCCTCGCGTACCCCATGTCAGGGCGCACCTCGAGCGTGTGGTAGGTCACGGCCTTGACGTCGTGCAGCATCTCGTGGCGCGCCGGGTCGTACCGCTCGCCCCAGACGATGGCGAGCAGCCTCCACTGGCCGCTAACGATGTCGGGGGTGCTCACGCGCGCGTCGATGGAGGAGATGACCAGGCCCTCGGCCTCGCGCAGCACGAGGAGCTCCGTCAGGAAGCTCACGAGCAACCGCTCCTCGGTGGGGGCGCTGGAGACAATCTCCCTCATCTCGGTGCCGTGGACCCCCTTCGTGTCGCACATCAGGTCCGCGAGGCCAAAGGCCGCGTTGGTGAACAGGTCGTTGTGCGTGCGGCCGAGCGCCTTGATGGCCACGTCGGCGGTGGTGCCGATGACCTCGTAGCGCCCCGCCCCACTGGCCCTCGCGGCCTTGGGCCTGGCTACGGCCTTGCCCTTGCCCTTGCCCTGGCCCTTGCCCTTGCCCTTGCCCTGGCCCTGGCCCTTGCCCTGGCCCTGGCCCTTGCCCTGGCCCTTGCCCTTGCCCTTGCCCACGCCCTTGGCCTTGCCGCTCAGCTTGGCGACCACCCTGCGCGCGATGCGCCCGTCGACCCTCTCGCTGACCCTCTTGGCGACCTTGCGCGCGATGCGCCCGTCAGGCCTCCTGATGCCCTTGCCCCTCTTCGCGCCCTTGGCCTTGGACGTCACCTTGCCAGCTCCCCTCTTCGCCATGTATGTCCACCTCCCCCTCGACTATGCCTTCAGCTCCCCGAGCGTGGTCACACGCTCGGCGAAGGCGTTGTGCTTGTGGATGCTCTCCTCGCTCTGCGAGCTAACGATGACCCTGGTGTCGTCGCCCAGGTGGCCGTAGCGCTTGAGCACGGCCCTCAGGATGTCGCGCACGATGTCCTCGACGAACTTGGGGTTCCGGTGCGCCTGGAGGACCAGCCGCGCCTCGTCCTCGCGCTTGAGCAGCTCCTTCGTGGGCGCGCTGAGCTCGCCCTCGACCAGGTCGATCAGGTCGTTCGCCTCGACGTCGGCGTCCTCGGGGACCTCGAGCATGAGCCTCGAGACGTTGCGCTGGTTGTGGCTCATGACGGGGATGCTGCCCAGGAGCCCCTCCTGCTTGGGGTGCTCCTTGATGAGCATCTCGCGCACGCCCTCCATCGCGCACGGGCACGCCGAGATGCCCACCACCTCGACCCCGATGAGCTTCTTGACCTGCACGGGGGGGCCGCGTCCCGCGACCGCGCGCGCGATGAGCTTGTAGCGCTCCAGGCTCTTGCGCCCGTTGAAGGTGTCGCGCTCGAGGAAGTAGTCCGCGCGCGCATCGACCTGGGACGTGGACGCGTAGGGATGGCGCTCCAGCAGCTTGCGCGCCACCCTCGCGGCGAGGTCCTCGAGGCTCGTCACGGGCTCCGAGCCGTTCTGCAGCACGGCCTCGGACAGCGCCTCGACGTTGCGCGAGAGGTGCGAGCCCTTGAGCTCGGCGGGCAGGTCGACGAAGACGTCCATCGTGGGGACGAGCGTCACCTCGCCCGTGGGCCTCCTGACCTGCACGGGCTTGACGAGGTCGGTCACGCCCACCCGCGTGAGCTTGAACGACTGCTCGGGCCTCCTCGACTGAACGTCCGTGTCCCTGGGCACGGCGAGGGCATGGGGGGCTCCCCTCAAAAGGCTTGCGCCGCCCCCCTGGAGGGCCGAGCGGGAACGCACAAATACCCGTCGGGCCAATGCCAGTCCGTGGGCCCGGGCGCGCTGGTGTACAGGTCGTCCCCCTCCGAGGTCAGGAGGTGGAGGGCGGCGCATGTCGGGATCGGCATCCCCCTCGCCCTCGTGGGCCTGCTGTCCGTGTGGGCGGGTCTCGCGGGTGGGCTCTCCGGGGACGGCAGTGGAGGGGGCGGGGAAGCGGGCACGTCCATGGTCCTCCTGCTCTACGTCGCCGTCGGGGCCGTCCTCATCGCCTTCGGCCTGAGGTACGCCCTCCTGGGCGTGAGGGGTCGCGGCGTGGTGCTGTACGAGCGCGCCGTGGAGGCCGACTTCCCGGGCAGGTGGTTCGTCATGCCCGAGCGCAGGCTCGAGGGCCTCGTGCGCGTCCGCGTCGAGGGGACGCCGAAGGCCACATCCGCCTATGCCATCGCCGCCTCCGGCCACGCGGTCGCGCTACCCTCGTCGTTCGTCGCCCGGAGCGACCTGTGGAGGCTCGGCGCCCTCGGCAATCGCCCCGTCGCTCCGGGCGGGAAGGCCGCGGCCATGAGGGCCAAGGGCGCCAGGGCCGCGGCCACCGAGGCCGACGTCCTCGTCGATCTGGAGGCGCGGCCGGCGGGGGCGCCAACGTCCCCATCGACCGGGGGCGCCCCCACCAGGTGGCGGTCCGGCAGGCCAGAGCCACCCGCGCCCCTGCGCCCGTCCCCGTCCCAGCCCAAGGCAGCGCCCCGGGCCGTCCCACCACCGCCGCACACCATCGGGTCGTCTCCCCCCCCGCCCCCTTCCACCCCGTCCCCTCCCACCCCGTCCCCTCCTCCCTCGGCGGCCCCGGACGAGGGCCTGCTCCTCGAGCTCGAGCCCATCGAGGCCCCGCCCCCGCGACCATCACCGCCCCCGCCCCCGACGATGCCGGACGCGGACATGGGATTCGAGCTCGAGCCCATCGAGGCCCCGCCTGCTCCCCTCCCCTCCAGCTCTCCGGTCTCACCCCCGGCGGCCGCGCCTCCGGCCCCGAAGGCGAGCGCCTACGACTGGGAGGAGGTCGAGGTCCCCCGTGGCTGACCCCCCTCGGGAAGAAGATTATATACGCCAGCCATCCTAACGGGTCGCCGTGGACCGCGAGAAGGCGTGGACGCTGGCGGCTGTCTACTACCTGCTCCTCGGGGCAGGGTTCATCACCTTGTGCGCCACCTTCTGGGTGGAGTTCGTGCTGCTGCCCGATGCGGGCATCCTGCTGATAGCGGTCGCGCTCACCGCCTTTCTCGCCCCGCTCGCCTACGGCATCTTCCGTACAGTCCCCAAATCCAAGCCGTTCCCGATCCTGTCAACAGTGCTCGAGCCCGCCAGGAGGCCCGCGCAATACTACCCACCGCCCCCCGGGGCCTACCCCTACTACCAGCCCCCGTACCTGGCGCAGCATCCCTATGCGCAGCAGGCCCAGTACACCTACCCTTACAATTACCAGTACGCCTACCCTCCGGCGCCCCCCACGCCCTACCAGCAGACCTACGGTCCAGGTTACGGCTACGGATACGGCTACGGTCACGGCTACGGTCACGGCTATGGTCACGGCTATGGTCACGGCTACGGATATGGCTACGGCCCCGCGCAACCCTACGCGTACCCGCAGCAGCCCTACCGGCCACCGCCGACCCCCATGCCTCAGGGCGGGGCCACAGCGCCGCCCGTTCCAGCATCCCCCACGACGCCACCGCCGGCGCCCCCCGCCCGCCCGGACGCGGCCCAGACGGCCTACGGCCACGATGTGCGACCCGAGCGGGGCGTCGTGGTGACGCCGCCGGCGCCTGAGCCCGCGACCGGCCTGGCCGCCAGGGGGCTCGTGGCGCCCCAGGAGGGCGAGCCCCGATGGCCACAGTACCCCCCCATCCATGCCGGGGCCCCGTCCGCGGACATGGGCGATGCCCCCTCCCCTCTGGAGGCGTCGTCGCCTCCCTCCACGGGGCCGCCGGCCCCGCCTCCCCCGCACCCGACCCCGTCCAAGGCCCCACCCCCCAAGGCCCGCTCCGACGCGCGGCCCCCGATCGCCATCCACGACTTCGACTGGTACCTCGCGGGCTTCCTCGCTGCGACCTTCGTCGGCGGTGGATTGCTCGCGATCGGCCCCGGCACGTCCATCGCCCTGGACCTGCTGATGGTCGCGTGCTTCGTGGTCGCCTTCTCGTTCCCATCGCTCATCTGGATCGCCTTCGTGCACCACAGGAGGTCGGGCGAGCCCGAGCCGCGCGAGGGCATCCTGCTCGCCCTCGGGGGCGGCATGCTCGCGACGGTCCCGCCGCTGTTCATCAACACCATCGCGTCCGTCTACAGCGAGGCCGTCGCCATCGCCCTCGTCGCGCCCCTCGTCGAGGAGCTCAGCAAGGCGCTCGTGGTCGTGCTCATAGTCCAGGAGGTCAACAGCCGATACGACGGCCTCATCTACGGCGTGACCGCCGGAATGGGGTTCGCGATGGTGGAGAACCTCATGTACAGCCTGGGCGCGCTCTTCGGCGCTCCCACCGCCATCGAGGCCGCCGCCTCCTGGGGGCTGCTCAGCCTCGTGCGCGGCCTCGGCAGCACCGTGGGCCACGCGGTCGGCGTCGGCCTCGTCGGCTACGCCATCGCGGCCTGCATCGACCCCTCCCGCAGGACACCCCTCAGCACGGTCGGCCTCGCCTACCTCGGCGCCGTGGGCCTGCACGCGGGCTGGAACGGCATGCTGCTCCTCACCGAGGGGCTCGACGGCGCGGTCGGCCTCGCCGTGAGCGCGTCCATCATCGTTGGGTGGCCCATCTTTGAGATGTTCATCCTCATCACCCTCATGCAGCGCGCCCGCGCGGCCGGCGACGAGTTCCCGGGCGGTGGGGTGTACCACATCGAACGGCCGTCTCCCATCACTGCGGCCGCTCCCGTCTACCCGCAGCCCGTCCCGCAGTACGCGGCACCGGCACCCTACTGGCCCCCGCAGCCGCCCCCGTCGTGAGGCGGGCGCCAGCGCTTTCAAGGGCAAATATTATATAGTAATCCCCACATAGAATATCATTCCCGCGCCGCGGCGCGGGAAGGCAAGGGGTTGTCCATGCCGAGTCCCAAGCACAAAGCGAAGTCCAGTGAGAACAAGAAGGTTGCGAAGGCACCAGAGGCAAGGCAGGTCCGCTCCTCGAAGGACACGCCCCTGGTGAGCTCGCTCTCCGCCACGGGCATGCCCAAGGGCGTGGCGCGCACCCTGGCCTCGATATCCACCGCGGCCGACTGGCTCACGTCCAAGGACATCGAACGGGAGACCCGCCTCCGCCAGCCCGAGGTCTCCATCGCCGTGCGCGAGCTACTGGCACGGGGCTGGATACAGCAAGACGCCCTCAGGGATGGCGCCAAGGGCCGCCCCGTGTACATCTACAGGATGGCGGCGGACCTCAAGAGGGTCTTCGACGACATCCGCGCCCACGAGGCGGAGAGGATAAAGGTCATCGAGGGCAACCTCGACGGCATAGCATCCAAATGGGGCATCAAGTGAGGGACACCGCTAGGGTCGCTCCCTGACGGACACACCCGCCTTGCCCGCGACGACGACCCTACCGGCGAGGCCAAGGAACAGGCCCGACTCCACCACGCCCACCATCGACTTGATCTCCCGCTCGACGTGGCGGGGGTCCGCGATGGAGGGGAAGCGGCAGTCGTAGATGTAGTTGCCGTTGTCCGAGACGAACGGGGCGCTCGAGCCGGGCGCGTGGCGCAGCGCTACCGCGCACCCCAACCTCGAGAGCTCTGGCTCGAGCCTTCTGTGGCCCATGCGCAGGACCTCGACGGGCAGCGGCGCGCGCGTGCCGAGGGTCGCCACGAGCTTGCCCTCGTCGACCACGATGACGAGCTCCCGCGAGTGGACGGCGACGACCTTCTCCCGCACCAGCGCCCCTCCCAGCCCCTTTATGAGGTCGTGGCGCGGGTCGACCTCGTCCGCGCCGTCGATGGCGATATCGAGCCGGCCGAGCTCATCGAGGTCCCCGAGCGGGATGCCCGCCTCGCGGGCCGTCCCCTCGGTCCTGGCGGAGGTGGGCACGCCGACCATTTCGAGCCCCTCCTCCCGCACCCGGCGGCCGAGCTCGAGCAGCGCGTAGTGCACGGTGCTTCCGGTGCCCAGCCCCACGGCCCAGCCGTCCTTGACGAACGCGGCCGCGGCCTCCCCCGCGGCCCTCTTCAGCCTCTCCATGCGCACAATCCCCCCGGCAACCGTCGTAGGGCCCTACTCGATATCCACGTAGACGTCCTGCCCGCCCTCGGGGGGCGGGCGCTTCCCGTCCTTGCCGCCCTTGGCGGCCTCGCCATCCTCGCCGCGCGCGCCGTCCCTGTCGGCGTCCCCCTCTCCGGCCGGGGGCACCCCGAGCAGCGCCTCCTCGGGCGTGAGGCTCACCCACAGGCCCTCGCCCCCTGCCCGGGGCCCGGCCTTGGCGGCCTCGGCCTCCTTCGCCTTGAGCTCGAGCAGCTCGCGCTCGAGGTCGTCCGCGTGCAGCGCGACGCCCGCGGCCGCGGATTGCGTGGGCCTCTGCCTGTCGTCGGTGATGAGCCCGCCCGTGACCGGGCGCCGTGCCCCGGCGGCGGCAGCGGCGGCCTCCTCGTCGGAGGGCGTCTCGCCCTCCACCAGGTCCACCTCCCCCAGCTCGAACTTCTTGGCGTCCTTGGCGCGCTCCTTCTCCTCGAGCTTGCGCTTGAGGAGCTCCTTGACCTCGGAGCGCAGCTTGGAGTCGGCGGTCGCGCGCCTGGGCGTCTTGGCGGTGTAGCCCAGCATCTCGTCGGACTCCTCGACGACGCGCTCGGCGCGCGCCTGGGCCTTCCGCCCCTGCACGGCCGCGGCGGTAGCGCCCGCCGGCGCCCCCTCCTTGCCCTCCTCGGGCTGCTCGCACTCCTCCTCTGCCACCGTCCTTCGCTTGAACGCGTCGCGGGCCTCGGGCGGCAGCAGGGCGCCGAGCGCCTCGGGGTCGACCGAGGTGGGTCGCAGCGCCTGCGGGTCGGCCGTGAACCTGAACCACTTGGACCAGTCCTTGCCGGCCGCCAGGGCCCACTCGCTGGGGTTGAGCAGGGCTATCCGCGACATCTGGGAGGCCGCGATGCCCTGCGCCTCGAGCGCGTGGGCGAGCGCCTCCTTGCGGCGGTCGGCCTCGGCGCGCTCGACCAGCACCGCGCCGAACCGGGGCAGCCCCGAGGGGTCGTCGAGCTTGACGGGCAGCACTGCCGCGAGCAGGCCCGTGCCGGCCGAGGAGTCGAGCACGCGCTTCGCGAGCTGCTGCGCGAACGGGCGCGCGGCGATGAACGCGGTAGGGCTCTCGACCTCAGGCAGCACCACGAGCAGGCGGCTATCCCTCCCCAGCGTGCAGCACCAGGCGAAGACCTCTGTGAGCGCGGCCGTGATGGTCGCGTTCCGGTCCGCGACCGACCTCATGTGGTCGAGGAGGACCACGTCGATGTGGCGCGGGGGCGGCGACCGCTCCTCGCACGCGCCCCTCACCGGAGTGGCCAGGAGCCTGGGCAGGTCCACCGGCGCGCCGTAGGCGAGCGCGGCGTTGCGGAGGTCCTCGGCGAGCGCGCCCACGGACGCGACGAGCGAGTCGGCGCCCTCCCGCGTGAGGGGGTCTGGGGTGGACGCGAGCTCCGCCCTCACGGCCTGGACGAGGGACTGCACCGTGAGCATCGGGCTCCCGCGCGACTTGGCCTCGTCCAGGAGGCGCTCGAAGAAGCGCCGGAACTTGGCATGTTCGGGGGAGCCGGGGCCATGGCCGGCGAGCATCGCCAGGAGCGGGGGCAGCCACGCCCTCGTGCGCAGCCAGGCCTCGGAGGTGGTCGCGCTGGCGAGCCCCGACATGGGTTTGAAGGCCACCGGCACTCCCACGGTCGAGGACGGTGAGAGCACGCGCAGCTCGGCCCCACCGAGCGCGCCCCTTGCGGCCCGGTCGGCCAGCACCGCGGTGAGCCGGCCGTCGACGTCGAGGGCGAGCACGCCCGCGCCCAGCGCGCTGGCCCAGACCACGATGTCGGCCGTGATGGCCGCGCGGGGCTGGGGCTCCCCGAGCACGAGCATGTGGCCGCGGATGACGGCCGAGGGCACCTGGACGCTCTTGGGCGACCCCTCGCCCAACACCAGGGGGGGCACGGTGCCTTCGGCCATGGTTGATGGAAGGGCCAGGCGCCTCAAAAGGTTTGCCCTCCGTTCGCAGGTGCCCGAGGGCCTCCTCGGGCGGGCTCCCTGGCGCCCCCGGTGGCGAGGGCGGAGAAGCCTTATCTCCCCTGGGGCCCGTTGAGGTGCGATGGGCCTGCAGAGCCTGCCCGTGGGCGACGGCCCCCCGCCGGACGCGACGCACCTCCTGGGCGTGGACGAGGCGGGCAGGGGGCCCGTCATGGGGCCCCTGGTGGTGGCCGGGCTCGCGGTCCCGGCCAAGGGCGGCGAGGAGCATCTGCGGGCGATGCGCGTGCGGGATTCCAAGAAGCTCCAGGTCGCGCGCCGCGAGCGGCTCTACCACGAGCTCGTGTCCTTCCCGTACGCGGTCATCGAGGTCCCCGCCGAGGACATCGACGCGCTGCGCACGTCCGCGAGCATGAACGTCCTCGAGGCGCGGCTGTTCGCATCCGTTGTCAGCGCGCTCGTGGGGAAGCTGGGGGAGGGCGCCCGCGTGGCCGTCTACTTGGATGCCGTGGACACGGACGAGCTCGTCTTTGCGCGGCACTTCCGCTCCGCGCTCGCGGGCGACCCCCTCGCCACCAGGGTCGTGCAGGTGGTCAGCCGCCACGAGGCCGACGACACCTTCCCCGTCGTCTCGGCCGCCTCCATCGTCGCCAAGGGCCGGCGGGAGGAGGCCGTGGCGCGCATCCGGGAGGAGCTGGGGGTGGACATCGGCTCGGGCTACCCCGGCGACCGCAGGACAATCGCGTTCCTGGAAAAGTGGATAAGCGAGAAGGGCTGTCTACCGCCCCACACCCGCACATCCTGGCGGACCGCCCAGAGGCTGACCGGCCGCAGGGACGCGGCCTCCTCCTCGCTGGACGACTTCGGCGACGAGGGGGGCTTCGGCATCGACGACGGAGGATGAGGACGCATGGTCGAGCAGCTGCTGGGCGCCGCGATAGAGAGGTTCAACAGGACCGCGGCGGAGGACCCCAAGGTCAGGTCAGAGGTCGCGGACAAGGTGCGCACCGTGCAGGTCCTCCTCGACGATGGCCGGGCCTGGCACTTCGTGATGGACAGAGGGCACATCGACGGCCTCAGGCAGGGCGTCGCCACCGCGGCCGAGATCACCATCTCCTCCTCCGAGGAGATACTGCGCAAGGTCCTCACCGGCGAGATGTCCGCGATGAAGGCCTACGCGCTCAAGAAGCTGCAGCTCAAGGCCACGTTGCAGGACCTGCTGACCATCCGCAGGCTGATTTGAGGCGGGGGGGGGTGGCGCGGTGCACGTCGTGGTCACCTACTTCATCGCGCACCGCGACGCCGCCGGCGTCGACGAGGAGCGCGTCGCGCTCCCGGACGGTGCCACCGTGGCAGCGCTCCTCGAGGAGCTGGTGCGGCTCCACCCGGCGCTGGCAGCGCTCGCCAGGGACACGGTCGTGAGCGTCAACAAGGGCATGGGGCTCGAGGGCACCGTTCTGAGGGACGGCGACGAGGTCGCGCTCATCCCGCCCGTCGCGGGCGGCTGATGGCCGAGGGCCGGGGCCTGCACGGTCGGCCGGTCACGCGCCGTCTTGGAAACGCTCGTAAGGCTCCATGGCGAGGTCGAGCTTCACCGCGTCGTAGGACGTCCTGACCTCGCGCACGAGGTTGACGCATGTGAGGAAGAGCATCCCGAGCCCCAGCACGAAGAGCAGGAGCACGGCGCCCGAGAGCCCCGCCTCGAAGGCCTGCTCGACGAGCATGACGAGCGACGCGATGACGAACAGGAAGATGGCGGTGAAGATGTACTGCAGCGCGTCCCTCACCAGCGAGCCGCGTCTCTCGAGGATGGATATCTGCATCCGCAAGTTGCCCATCCTGGCCTCCGACCAGCCCACCTCGGCCCCCCTGAGCTCCCCCAGCGCGCGCCTCCGGGTGAGCTCCAGCCGCTCCCGGTTGAGCGTGCGGATGATGTCGGTGATGGCCACGAACCGGTTCTGGACCACCAGGATGAAGAGGCCCAGCCCGCTGATGGCGAGGATGGGCGTGACGGTGGTCTGGAGTAGCCTGGCGATGTTCTCGGCGTCGAGCATGGCGCGCTGCCTCCGCCCCCCACGAGGAGGTTCAGGTACTTTCCCTTTTCGCCTTCAGCCGGAGCAGGACGGCCGTCTCTGCCAGGAGCACTAGCACGGAGGCAGCGATGAGCGCTGGCAGCAGCGAGGGTGCGCGCTCGCTCACCTTGGGCGGGGGCGCCGCGACCTCGACGTTGATGCTCGCGTTGGCGACGTTCCCGTAGACGTCCTCCGCCACGACGGTGAGCCGGTTGATGCCGTCCTGGAGGAAGAAGGTGCCACGGAACACACCGTCCACGTCCACGGCCATCTGGATGCCATTGACCGTGACGCGGGCCCCTGGCGCGGTCCTGCCCGAGACTTTGTACACCGGGCTCGCGGTCATCGGCGGGAGGTCCGCGTCCAGCAGGAGCGGCAGGGGCGGGCCGTGGAAGGTGACCGTCCTCGTCACCTCGACGGAGTTCCCGAGGGCGTCCGTGGCCACGAACCGGAGGAGGTTCTCGCCCTCCTTGAGGGTGACGTCGGTGCGCACCGTCCCGTTCCCGACCACCAGGGGAAGCCCGTTGAGCGTGAGCTCCACGCCCGCATCGACCTGGAGAGCCACTGGCAGGGAGGGGACGTTCGTCAGGAGCCCTCCCTCGGGCGGGTCGCTCACCGCCAGGGAAGGGGGCACGTCGTCGAGCGTGAACTCGACGAGGGTGGAGAAGACGTTGCCGGCCGCGTCCACCGCGCTCACCGTGAAGGTCTGCGTCCCCGCCGTGAGGACGACCATCGCGATGAAGGCGCCCGTCGCATCCGCGTCGATCCCGACCGAGTTGACCAGGACGCGGCAGCCCGCGTCGACGCGTCCCTCGATGACCTGGGCCCTCGCGTTGGTGAAGAGGGCCGAGCCCGCGGGGCGCGTGATGTCCAGGCCCGGTGGGACGGTGTCGCGTATGACATGCACCGAGGTCTGGTTGCGGTTGCCGGCAAGGTCGGTGAAGTTGACGATGATGGCGTTGCGGCCCTCCTCGAGCGGGACGAGCAGGTGGAAGGCGCCCCTGTCCGTGAGGTGGGTGCGACCGCGCGACTCCACGGTGACGTTGTGCTCGGTCTCGCCCCACACCTCGATGTGCGAGGTGTTCACGATGGCGTCGGACGAGGGCTCGATGGAGAAGATGATGGGTGCCGTGACCGAGTAGAATATCACCACGTCCGTCCGGGCGCTGTTGCCGGCCTGGTCGAAGAGCCGCAGCGACACCGTGGTGAAGGGCGAGCCGACCTTGACCGTGAGCTCGAAGGTCCCGGAGGGCCAGGAGATGTTGACGGGCACGGAGCCCCGCTTCGGCAGCTGGGCCTCGAGCAGGGCGACGCCGCTCTCGCCGTCACGGACCGAGCCCGAGAGCACGACGCTCGGGACCCGCGTGCCGATGCGCCCCGGCTGGTCGAGCCTGAGCGTCGGGGGCGTCCCGTCCGTGATGATGACGACGACCATGGGCGGCGACGTGACCACGGCGAGCGCCTCGCGGCCGGTCGAGCCGTGCGACGTCGCCTCGATGGTGAGCGGCAGGTACGTCTGCGAGTAGGACTCACCGGCCGCCCTTTCGGTCCAGACGTCCCCGACGACACCGATGCCGTCGGTCCCAGCGGTGACGGTCCGCTCGTGACCTTCGGTGTTGCGCACCGAGACGACCGCCCCCGGGGCGGGGTATCCGTTCTGCCAGTAGACCTCCACCGTCACCGTCCACGTGGCAAGGAGGACCGCACCCCCCTGCCCCCACGGGAGATGGAGCTCGCCCCTCGCGAGCATCCCGCCGAGGCCGTGGAGGAAGTCCACCGACGTGAGCGTGCCGCCCAGGACGTCCAGCCACGGCCCGTCGACGGAGGCGTCGCCGGGCAGCCCCACGAGCTCGCAGCCGACGAGCTCGCCCACGTCCCTGCTCCCGATGCTGGGCTCGCCGACGGTGAGGCGGTGGGGGCCGGCACCCGCCGTCCTGGCGATGGAGCAGCCCTCGAGGCGGACGGTGCCCACGTGCCAATCGCCGAGCGGGATGCAGGAGCGGTATGCCTCTAGGGAGGTGACCGCGACGGGGTTCCCGACATCAAACCGCCCCACGTCCCTGAGGACGAGGGTCGCGCCCGTCCCGTTGAACAGTGCAGGCCGACCGTACGTCTGGCCCTGGTAGACCGAAGGCACGTCGAGGCTCGTGCCGGAGAGCTCCAGCGTCGCGCCCTCGCCCAGCGTGACGACCAGAGGGGATTGCTCGGAGCTGAGCATCGTCAGGTTGCGCGCCCCGAGCAGCCGCATGCGCGCGCCGGGCGCGAGCGTGAGGTTGCCTGAGAGGACAACGGTGCCGCCCTCGACGATCGCCTCGCTGCGCACCTCCCAGTCGATGTGGCCTCCCAGCTGGAGAGCGGTCGTCGCCGTGAGGTCCACGAAAACGCCGTCCACGATGTGGATGGTGCTGAGGTCCCCCCGGATGGCCACCTGCATCATGCCGTCGAACGCGCAGCCCTCGACCCTCACCACGCGGGCGTTCTCGGCCATGACCCCCATGGCCGAGTGCTTGAAGGTGCAGTTCTGCACCAGGGCCTCGCCCCAGTAGACCTCGACGCCCGAGGCCGCCATGTCCTCGAAGTGGCACCCGAGCACGCGCACGAGCAGGCCCTGGGGGCTGTTGAAGACCCAGGCGCCCTTGTAAGTGTCGCCGCCCTCGAAGGTGCAGCCCTCGACCCACGTCCTCGAGGTGATGACGCCGAAGTGCGTCCTGAAGGTGCAGTCGCGCACTGGCGTCGCATTGCCCGGTCCCGGGAGGGAGAGGCCGACGTGGCCGCCGGTGAAGAGCGAGCCCTCGATGACCGCGTCGTCGGTCTCGACGCAGAAGCTGATGTTGCGCCAGTTGGTGGTGACCTCGCCCTCGCCCCACTCCGGTATCCCGCACCACGCCACCGTCGAGCGCACCACGCGCACCGTGGACCCCGCCTCCGCGTAGGCTGTCCACTGGACCCCGGCCCTGGTCGCCCCGAGCCTCGACCCGTCCGTGACGCGGAGCGCGCCCCCGGGCCTCACGGCGATGCCGAACTCCTTGGGCTCCGAGCAGTCGAAGAGGAGGCTGTAGTTCCGGAGCGTCAGGTCCCCGCCCGCCGCGACCGTCAGGTCGCCATGGAGGATGGCCGCCCCGTCCTCGAGCGTGACCGCGGTCGTCACCGTCCAGTCGCCGTCCGACGGCGGCACGCCCGCCGCGGAGGCGCCGGCCGCCACGATCCAGAGGGCCGCCACGGCGAGCAGGGCCGCGGCCGCGGGCAACAGGAGCGCGCGGGCCCGTGCCCTCATTTGGCGTCACCCCCGAGCCTCCTGCCCAGCACCACGTACCACACGGCCACCGCCAGGAGCGGGACCACGACGACGAACGGCACGGCCTCCCACCAGTCGTAGCCCTGGGGCACCACCTCGGCCTCCGAGCGGATCACGACCACGCGCTCGGCCCTCTCGTTGCCGATGTCGTCGACCGCCCTCACGCTCACCCCGTTCTCGCCCATGATGACGGGGACGCGCAGCTTGAAGGGGCCAGGGGCGACGATGACGGGCATGCCGTTGAGCGTGAGCATCGCGCCCTCGCCCACGACGCCCTCGACGAGAACGCTCTCATCCTCGGTGTAGATGAGCCTGTCCGAGGTGAGCAGCAGCTCGGGCGCGGTCCTGTCGGCGTGGACGGTCAGGTTCGCGACCGCGCGGTGGCCGTAGGGGTCCTCGGCCGTGACGACGATTCGGTTGGCGCCCTCGGCGAGCTCGACCTCGAGCATGAACGCCGTGCCGTTGACCTGGGCGAGCGCGTCCCCGACCTTGACGGTCACGCCCGTCCGCGAGACGTACCCCTTGACCACCACCGTGCGCGCGCTCGTGGAGAGCCCGTCGGGGGGCTCGGAGGCGAGCAGCTTCACGGGACGGCCCTCGACCCACACCGAGAGGCTCCTCGAGGCGGCGTTCCCGGCGCGGTCGCGCGCGGTGAGCAGGACCACGTGGTGCCCGTCGACGAGCAGGAGCGTCCTGGCGACGGTGTCCCCCTGCGACACCCAGGGCGATGTCGCGTTGTCGACCAGGACCTCGATCGTCGCCACGCCGGAGCCGAGGTCCTCCGCATGGGCGACAAGCTCTATGGACCGCGACGACGACAGCACCTCCCCGGTGCCCGGGAGCACCACCACAATCGTCGGCGCCTCGGTGTCCTCCAGGCGCAGCCCCACCGTCATGGACCTGTCGAGCGTGACCGTGCGCGAGGCCCCGTAGCCGTGGAGCGTCGCCAGGACGGTGTGGGGGCCGTGGTCCACGACCCCCTCCGGGAGGCGCTCCAGCGCGAGCACGAGCATGGCGGGGGTGGTGCCGCCCGCGTCGGGCCTCGAGGACGCGACCGCTCGCGCGGAAGAATCCTCGACGCGCACCTCGACCGAGGGCACCTCGTCGGGGTTGCCCCACCCAACCGTGCAGGTCACCCTCCACCACACCTCGATGAGCCCGCCCTCCCCCGGCGACAGCCTGTCGACCTCGTGGCTGGTGTTCACGAGCACGACGCGCCCCCGCACGACCAAGACCGAGGCCCTCGCCGCTCCGCCGAGGGCGCAATCCACGAGCATGGCCGTCCCGTCCGTCACGCTCAGGCCATTGACGCTCGGGCCGAGCGTGCAGTTGTCGGCCTCGAGCGAGGACCCATCCATCTCGACGTCGGCGCCGGTCCCGATGCGCTCGAAGAGGCACGATGTGGCGGACACGCTGGAGGCGCTGGCGTAGAGCCCCCACTCCAGGCAGTCGGTCGCCGCGCACATGCTGAGAGTCGCGTCGCAGCCGATGAGGCGCAGTCCCCCGCGCGCATTGGTGAACGTCACGCCCGTCGCGACGAGGTCCGAGCCCTCGATGACCACGCCGGCCCTGCGGCCCGCCCCGCCATCGAGGTTCCCCACGCCGTTGAAGCCGACCTCGTAAAGCACGACCGTGGAGCAGGAGGCCCAGAACGGGGTGCCGAGGGCGTACCATGAGCAGCGCGAGACGCGCAGCGACGCGCCGTCCGAGGCCCACAGGCCGCCCCCCGAGCCCAGCGCGACCAGCGAGTCCTCCAAGTCCAGCTCTCCGCCCCGGACCGTGAGCGCGACCGGCGAGCGGATGGGGGACCCCACGACCCTGCACAGCCCCGTGACCGTCCACTTGGCGGTGGAGTTCTCGGTCATGAGCCCGTTCACGTAGTTGAGGACCATCGTGCAGTCCAGGAGCTCGACCGTCGAGTTCCAGGCGCACGCGCCCGCGCCGTTGAGGAGGAAGGTGCACCGCAGCACGCGCAGATGGCCGTTGACGACCCCGACCCCGTAGGCCGAGTTGTTCGTGAAGTAGCACCCCTCGACGGTCACATCGAGGCTCGGCGCCGTCGAGTCCGGGATGGCGAGCCGCTCGGCGACCACGCCCTTGCCCAGGTCGATGAACCTGCAAAAGGAGAAATTGAGGGAGATGGCGTCGTAGCCGCGCACGCCGGTGCTGGCGTTGGAGAGGGTCGACCTCCTCAGCTCCAGCGAGGAGCCGGTGAAGACGTGCACCAGGTTGCTCCCCGTGGACGAGAGCACCTCCCCGTCCCCGCTCGCGCGGGAGAACAGGGCCACGATGAGGGCGCTCCCCCCGCACCGCCTCACCGTGTTGCCCGCGAGATTCGCCTGGGCCCCGGCCACGACGACGATGCCGTCGAACACGATGTCCTCGATGGTGTTGCGCTCGAAGACGGCGCGGGAGAGGTTGAACAACGCCATGAAGCCGTACTTCGTGCCCCTGACCACGTTCCCGCGCAGCGCGGGGGACGAGTCTACGATGACCGCGCCCGTGGAGCCGTTGGTGCCCAGCAGCATGCAGCCCTCCACGGAGTCGCCCGTGGAGCACGTGAACAGCAGGCACTGGCCCCTTGTGCCGAGGAACGTCACGTTCCGCACGAGGCTGGCGGAGCCGTTGAACGCCATGCCCGTCTCGCCCCCGATGACGGAGCCGCCGGTGACGCGCGGCGAGCCGAGGTGGCAGTCGAGGCCGACGCTCCCGAGGATGTCCCGTCCCGAGGCGTCGCGCATGTGAAGCTCGCAGTCGACGAGCGTCGGATAGGTCCCGTCCGTGCGGACGCCCACGGGGCATCCGCTCGCGTTGCACCGCGCGAGGACGGGCCACCCGCCGAACGTCATGTTGTAGCCGGTGGCCCTGCAGCGCAGCGCCTTGCAGTCCTCGAGGAGCACGTGGCACCACGAGTTGACGAGGAACCCGTCGATGGCGTCCTCCACGGTCGCGTTGCGCACCGCAAGGTCCGATACCATGCCGAGGACGACGCCGGCGCGTGTGAGGTGGGTCGCCTCCAGTCCGTCCACCACGCCCGAGCCCCCGTCGAAGCTGATGGCCGTGCGGACCCCGGTGACGGTCAAGTGCCTCGCGTCCACGCGGGAGCCCACGACCATGAGGCCGCGGGGGTCGGTGCGGTTTGCGTCCGGCAGCGTGTAGGCGATGCGGACCCTGTCGAGGGCGGCCAGGGGGCAACAGTCGACGTAGACGGGGAAGATGGTGTCGACGCAGGAGATGTCGCGCATCGACCCTGTGGACAAGTAGCTCCTCACGCCCCACGAGGAGGCGTTGCAGCTGACGTTGTCCACCGAGAAGGTGCTCCACCGGAGGTAGAGCGCCTCTTCCGTGGTGAGGCGGTGCGAGGTCCCCGACACCGTGGCGTTCGCCTCGACGCAGTCCACGTCGATCCAGCACCGCAGGAAGGTGCAGCCGAGCACGGACAGGTCCGAGTAGGCGGCGAAGACGGCCTCGCCCAGCGCGTCCTCGAACCGGCACCGCAGGACGCTCACGGTGGACACGTAGGCCTCCACACCGAACTGGTCGAAGGCCTCGAACGACGCGTCCTCGACCGCGAGCTCCCCATCTATGGACAGCACGGCCTGGGGGCATGCGCTGAAGGAGCCTCCCCTCACGGTGAGCGCGGCCGAGCGCACCATCGCGCCCACGGCGCAGCCGACGAGGTCGCAGCCGTCCATGGTGAGCCGCGCATCGTCCGCCGAGACGACGGCGCGTCCGCATCCGACGAAGGTGCAGCCGCGCACGGCGACCGAGCCACCCGACGCCCAGAGCCCCCCGAGGCAACGCTGGACCAGGACGCCGTCGAGCGTCGCGTCCGTGGCCACGTAGATGCCTGAGCCCGGGCCGCCATCGGAGATGGACGTGCCCGCGTCGCTGACGCTGCCCCCCGTCATGGACAAAGTCGAGCCCGCCTCCGCGACGAGGACGAAAGGGCGGTCCGCCTGGGAGGGCATGATGCGCGTGCTCGTGCACACGAGCGAGCCCCCTGCGCGCACCTCGACGGCATCGGGGCCGGAGGTCTCCGAGAACAGCACCAGGGTGCAGTTGTCCAGGGCCAGGTCCCCGAGCACGATGACCGAGCCCCGCACGTCGAGGCCGATGAAGGCGCACTCGACCGTCTCGCCGGTGTCTATCGTCCAGTCGCCACTGGTCGGCGGCAGGGGGGACCCGAGCGCGTCGGGGGCGATGAGGGCGCAGGCCGCGAAGGCCGCGCCGGCCATCGCCAGCAATGCGACTATGGTCGCCGCCCGGGGAACACCTCGCAGTAGTCCCACGAGGTTCGGAGTAGGGGAGAGGCGTTCATATGGGTTTTGGAATGGTTTATTATCTAGGGCCCACGCCCACGATGGCCCAGGGGTCGGGGGAGCGACCGCGGGGGCGAGCACGAAGGTCAGGGAGCTGGCCAGTGGCCAGGTGCGGTGCTCGGGGGCCTCACGCGTCACTTGCCGTCGACGCCATCGTCCCCCGCCCGCCCCCTCCTCCTGAGCAGCACGAAGGCCTCGACCGCCAGCACGAGGGCCGAGAGCCCCACGAGGGGCAGGACCAGCGACGTCGGCCCCTCCCTGGGAGGAGCGCTGGCGGGCACCATCTCCACGTCGTAGGTCACGCTCGCCGCGTTGCCGTACTCGTCCGTGGCGTTGACGACGATGCGGTTGTGACCGGCGCTCAGCAGCACGGTGCGCGAGAAGCTGCCCTCGGGCCCGACGACCATGGCGAATCCGTTGATGACCACCGTCGCGTTGGCAGCGGTCGTGCCCGTGATGTGGATGTGCGGGGTACCGGTCCGCTCTGGCGGCGCCGGGTTGAGGGCGAGCGGTGGCGTCCGCCTCCAGACCTGGACCGTTCGCACGACCTCGACGGAGTTGCCGACGCCGTCCGTGGCGATGACGGTTAACACGGTCGTCCCATCGTCGAGCGCGAGCTTGTGGATTACCTCGGGGTCGGGCGTCGCGACCACCCTGCCGTTGATGGTGAGCCTGGCGCCCACGTCCGTCAGCACCCTCGCGATGATGGAGGAGGCGTTGGTCCGAAGGCCGCCCTCGGGGGGCCATAGCACCCTGAGGAGCGGTGGCGTCGAGTCCAGCGTCACCGCGGCCTCCCTCGCGGCCAGGTTGGACGCCGCGTCCAGGACCCTGACCGTGATGACCTGGAGGCCCTCGCGCAGGGCGATGCGTGCGGTGAACCTCCCCTGGCCATCGACGGACACCTCGAGGCCGTTGACGAACGCCCTCGCCCCCGCCTCGGTCGTGCCATGGATGTCCAGTGCGCTCTCGTTGGTGAGCGATGGCACATCCTGGAGCGTTATCGACGGGGGCACCGTGTCGACGGTCACCGTGAACGCGGTCTGGTTCCGGTTCCCCGCGAGGTCGGTGACGTTCACGAGCACGGTGCTGGTCCCCTCGAGCAGCGGCACGAGGATGCGGAACGAGCCGTCGATGGCCTGCTGGACCCTGCCCCTGACCTCCACGGTCGCGCCCACCGCGGTCCTGCCAGCGACGGGCACGAGCGTCGTGTTGGACAGGCCCCCCGGCCCGGGCTCGGAGAGCAATATGCTGGGCGGCCGCGTCGTCCGGTAGACCGTGAACGTGCGCTCGACGCGGTTCCCCACGGCGTCGTAGAGCCGGAGGGACAGGGTCTGCAGCCCGTCCTGGAGCCCCACCCTCGTGTCAAAGGCGCCATCGGGCTGCAGCGGCACTCGTGCGTAGGCGTATGGGAGGACCGCCACCTCGAGGAAGGCGACTCCGCTGTGCGCGTCGGAGGCGAGGCCCGAGATGCGGGCGCTCGCCTGGTTGGTGGCGATGAAGGCGCCCTGGTCGACCGCGAGGTCGGGCGCGACGCCGTCGATGAGCGTGACCACGACGTCCAGCGGCTCGCCGAGCGTGTCGCCCACGACGGAGCCCGCGATGCCGGACGCGCTCACCTCGAAGGTGAAGGGACGGTAGCGGACGGTCTCGATGTGCCCGCCCACCTGGCCCACGGAGAAGTCGTGGTACTCCCACTCGCTGGTCAGGGTCAAGTAGGGGACCGTACCGTTGGCGTCGGTCGTGAGGCGATGGACGCCGCCCTTGCTGTCCCGGACGACGACCCCGGCCCCTGGCACGGACCTGCGGTTCTGCCACACGACCGACACCTGGGCGGACCAGACGATGGTGAGCGAGGAGTTGGCATGGCCGGTGAGGTAGACCTCGCCGGCGCTGGCGCCGCCCACGACGTCCCAGAGCGTGTCCTCCGAGACGAGGTGCGCGTCCAGCAGCACGAGCCAGGGCTCGACCCCGCCCGGGCCCACCACGGGCAGCCCCGCGATGGAGCACCGCCTGAGGTGCGATCCCCCCCATGCCCCCTGGTCGTGGACCTGGAGCAGCGGGCCTCCCATGGCGGGGCGGCCGAGGAGCGTGCAATCAGTAAGCTCGATGATGCTGGCGGACCACTGGCCGAGCGGGAGCGTCGTCCCGTGCGCCTCGAGGCGCTCGAGGTCGATGGGGAACGACACCATGAGCTCGGTCACATTGTCGAGCACGAGCGTGCCGTTCCCTGCCTCGATGCGGACGGGCTCCCAGTCGTGCGGGCTGTCGTCCACCCCCGGCACGAGCAGCGCGCCGCCGTCCATTCGCAGCGTCGACCCCCTCCCCAGCCTTATCGAGACGGGCTGGCTGCGCCGGTTGGCATGTGTGAGGTCGCGGCAGCCGGTGAGGTTCAGCGTCACCCCTTCCTCGAGGACGAGGTTGCCCGTGAGCGAGAGGTTGCCGCCGACGACCTCCGCGCACGTCCTCACGGTCCAGTTGACCATCGAGCGCCAGTATGGCTCGACGGCCTTGCTGCAGTTGCGGAACGCGCCGTCGACGAGCTCGACGTGGGCGAGCAGCCCCGGCGGGTCCCCGCCCTCGCCGGGCTCGGGCCAGATGCCTGGGCCCGCGATCGATTCGAACGTGCAGCCCTCGACCGTCGCGTGCGAGCCCACGGCGACGCGCACGCCCGTGTTCGCGCGCGTGAACATGCAGTCCCTGACGATGGCCGTTGCGAGGTCGATGGGGCCGACGGGGCGCTCGTCCATGCCCACCATGACCCCGGCCCCGAGCTGGCCGGTGAACGTGCACCGCTCGACGCGCGTGGCCGTGCCGCCCCACACGAGCACGCCGTAGTAGGTCTGCCCGATGAAGGTGCAGTCCTCGACCGACGTCCCGAAGGTGGCGATGCCGTACATGCCCTCGAACGTGCAGTTCCGCACGGGGGGCGCGACGATGCCCTCCGCGATGCACAGGCTCACCAGGCCGTCGCTGAAGGTGGAGCGCTCCACCTGGACGTCCCCGGTGCCGATGAACACGGAGATGTTGGACCAGTCGGGCCTCATCCCGAAGGGCGGCCTCCCGCCGTCGTCCACGGTCGAATCCAGGATGCGGACGGTCGAGCCCCGCATCGCCACGAAGGTGTAGCCCACGCCCACGCGGGCCGAGCCGAGGCGCGAGCCGTCGAGGATGCGCAGCGCGCCCCCGCCCTCCACGACCAGGCCGTACTGGCCGCCAGCCTCGACGGCGAGCAGCAGCGTGGAGTTGCGGAGCGTCAGGTCGCCATCGGCCGTGACGCGCAGGTCCCCCCGCAGCATCACGTAGCGGTCCTGGATGACCGTAGTGTCGGTGACTACCCAGTCGCCCAGGCCCAGCGCGGGGGGCTCGGTCTGCGCGGAGGCGAGGCACGCCACCGCCAGCAGGGCGAGCAGGCACGCGAGCGCCAGCATCGGGACTGCGCCCCTCATGCCCCCTCCTCCCCCCTGTCGGGCCTGACGATGGCGTACCACTCGGCCGCCATGAGCAGCGGCAGCAGGATGGCGAAGGGCACGGCCGACCACCAGTCGGGCCCCTGGGGCGGCTCCTCCTCGGGCAGCCTGTCGACCAGGATGCGCACCTCGGCGGCGTTCCCCACGGCGTCGGTCGCCCTGACGACGACGAAGGACTCCCCCATCCCGACAGGGAAGCTCACGTCGAAGGCGCCGTCGCGCACGAGCACGGGCACGCTGTTGATGGTGAGCTCCGCGTCCGCGCTCACGTTCCCCCGCACGGCGACCCAGCCGAGCGTGGTGTTGACGAGCCTCGACGACGCGACCGAGAGGCCGGGCGGCGTGCGGTCGACCCAGAGCGTCACGTTCCCCTCCGCGCGGTGCCCGTAGGCGTCGGTCGCCTCCACCCTGATGGCGTTAGCGCCCTCGTGGACGGCGAGCTCGTGGCGGAACAGGTCGCCCTCGACGGTCGCGAGCGCGCCGTTGACGCGGACGGTCGCACCCGCGCGCGATACCAGCCCCGCGACCTCGACCGCGGTCGCGTTCGAGGAGCTCGCGTCCGCGGGCGAGCCGATGGCAAGTGCCAGGGGGGTGGTCTCGACGTTGACGACCAGCGTCGCGTTGGCGGCGTTGCCCGCCCAGTCGACGCACCGCAGCGAGACCACGTGCTGCCCGCTCGTGACCTTGAACGTGAAGGTGAACGATGCACCCTGGGAGACGACGGGGCTGGGCCCGTAGTCCAGGCGGGCCTCCACGGTGCGCGTGCCCGAGCCCGCGTCGACGGCCCGGCCGAAGACCTCGACGGTCCCGCTCCTGGACCACGTCTCGGGCGCAGGGGGTGATACCAGCTCGAAGGTGGGCGCGGTCTCGTCCAGCAGCCTCAGCTCCACGTCGACGGAGGACGTGAGCTCGAGGGTCCTGCTCGCGTTGAAGCCGTGCAGCTGTGCGGACACGGTGTGCGGGCCCTTGAGCGAGAGGCCACCCGCGGTCCGCGAGTAGGCGAGGAGGAGCGTCGCCCCAACGCGACCGTCCTCCCGGGGCGAGCCCCGCGCGACGGTCCTCCCCGAACCGTCGACGACGGTCACGATGGCCGCGGGCAGCTCGGTCGCGTTGGCCCACACGACGCGCACGGAGACGTACCACCAGGCCTCCAGGACGCCTCCGAGCTGGACCCTGGCCGTGGCGGGGTCGTGCGTCGTGTTGACCAGGACGGCGGTCCCACCGGACACATCGATGCCAGCGACCGCCATGCCGCCGATGGAGCTGTTGCCAAGCCTCGCGTCGACGTCGTGGAGCTCGAGCCCCGACCTAGACAAGGAGAGCTCGGTCCGCTCCGCGTCGACGGTCGAGGAGGCGGCGTACAGGCACGTGCCCGTCGCGATGCGGGTGATGGTGCAGTTGGAGAGCGCGAGGTCGGAACCGGTCGAGTAGACCCCGTAGAGGCTGCACTCCACGATGGTCGTGTTCGCGAGGGTCGCCGTCGATTCGATGAGCGCGAGCCCAGCGTCCGCGCGCTTGAGGGTCGTGTTCGTGACGGCGAGGGTCGAGCGCTCGATGGTCATGCCCATCTCGCCCGGGGACGTCGTGCCCGGCACGCCCAGCCCCTCGAACGCGCACTCGACAAGGGACACGTCCGAATCCAGCGCGCGGAAGGCGCACCTGCCCGGGGCCACCATCTGGACGTCGCGCATGAGCAGCGCACCGTCGTTCACGAACCAATCGCAGCCCGTCCCCACTATGACGATGCGGGAGCCCACGACCTCGAGCTTGGCGCCGGAGAGCACGCCCATGGCGACGTGCCCGGTCACGTCGGCGTCCACGAGCCTGCACGACCGCTCGACGGTCCACTCCACCTCGGAGCCCTCTGCCATGAGCCCGAAGAGCCAGGCCGCGACGATGCTGCAGTCGAGGACCCTTACGGGGGAGGTGGCGTTCCACACCTGGATGCCCGCCATGTTGTCCAGGAGGGTGCAGTCGATGACGGTGAGGTTCGAGGCGGTCGCGCCGATGCAGTAGGACGCGTGGTTGGTGAAGTAGCACCCCTCCACGCGCACGTCCGTCCCCCGCAGCTCGCCCAGGGGCTCGACCCTGATGCCCTGGTTGCTGTCGCGGAACTCGCAGCGGGCGACGCGGAGCGCGCGCGCCCCCTGGCCGTGGAGGCCTATGCTGGCCCACCTCATGGTGGAGCCCTCGATGTCGAGGCTGCTGCCCTGCTGGACGAGGACGTTCGAGGCGCCGGAGAGCTCGAACACATCGCCGCGGCTCGTGGCCCGGGCGTCGAAGGCGACGGTGAGCGCGTTCGATTGGCAGTCCCGGACGGTATTGCCCTCGAGGTCGACGGAGCAGTTCAGGATGGCGAGCACCCCGTCCCACTCGATGTGCTCGATGAGGTTGCCGACGAGCCTCGGATGGCTCCGGTCAAAGACGAACACCCCGTAGGAGAGGTTGCGCATGGTGTTTCCCACGATGAGGGGGCTCGACCGGTTCACCGAGATGCCGATGGTGCCGGCCTGGCCGATGAAGGTGCACCGCGATATCTCGTCCCCCGAGGATTCCTCGACCTCGACGCAGTGCGAGGATATGTCCCTGAACGTCGTCCCGGAGACCACCGCCTTGGACCCGGCCAGGCGGATGCCCGTCCCCGCGCCGGAGACTGTGCCCCCGACGATGCTGGGCGCGCCCTCGACGCAGTCGATGCCATAGGTCATGAAGAGCGGGTGTCCGTACCGATCGAACTGGTGGACCGCACAGTCGATGATGCTCGGGGTGCTCAGGTACACCGTCATGCCCACCCAGCAGCCGGACGAGTTGCACCGGAGCAGGGTGTCCGACGCACCGGAGGTGATGTTGAACCCCGCGGCCCGGCAGTAGGACGCGATGCAGCCCTCGAGGCGCGCGCGGGAGTAGACCGAGAGCAGGAAGCCGTCCGTGGCGTTGGTGACCTCGACGTCGCGCATCGTGAGGGTGCTCTGGCGCACGATGACGCCCTCGCGCGTGCAGTCTGACACCGTCACGCCCTCGACGAGACCGCGCACGCCGTCGATGTAAAGCCCGTTGCGCATCCTGGTCATCGTGCAGTTCACCACTGCCACGTCGGAGTCCTGGAGGTACAGTCCCCTGTCCTCGGAGTAGTCCGGTCGTTGGATGGTGCCCGTGGCGTTGAGGCGCTCGATGCGCAGGCCTTCGCACATGGTCGCCTGGACCGAGAACGTGGTGTTGAGGGTGGTCAGGTCGACGCACTCGCCCGAGGACCTCTGGGCGCGCAGCCCCCAGTAGGAATCGACCGCGGACACGCCATCGATGTGCACGGTCGAGAGGTACGCATGGATGGCGGCGTCCTCCGTCCCCGTATGATGGCTGTCTCTGAGCCATGCCTCGGATTGGACCAGTCGCAGGTCGTTGGTGCAACCGGAGAAGGAGAGGTTGCTGAGCCATGCAATCGAGGTGTGCACGACCATTGCGTCGACCAGGCACTGGTCGAGGACCGTGCCGTTCGCCAACAGCGTACAGCCGTAGACGCCTACGCCCAGCAGTGAAGTGGAGGCGAACTCGCATCCACCCTGTAGATCGACGAAGGACGAGTAGCCGACAATGCCCTCCCGGCACGCACGGAACACCCCTCCGGTGACCTTGAGGGTGGACGCGTCGACGAGGGCGCCGATGTCGCACTCCACGATGCCCAGGCCCGCGGAGCCGGTCATCTCGCAGTATCCCCCGCCGGTGACCGCGACGCCGATCTGGCACCGCACGAAGCTGGGGTTCGCCACCTCCACGATGGCGCCATCGACCCATAGCCCCACGAGGCCGTCCTGGAACAGGACGTCCGTGAGCTGCGAGGCCGTGGCGACGTGGACGCCGGACCGGTCGCCGGACCCCGCGTGCGATGCGCCCGCCTTCGTGACGGCGGACGACGACAGCACGAAGTTGGAGCCCGGCTCGGCGTCAATGTAGTACGGCAGCAGCGGGTCGCCCGCTCCGAAGCCGCACGAGCGCGCGTCCAGGGTCCCGCCCCCGTGCACCACGATGCCCTTGGCTGACGTGGGCTCCGACCATATCCAGACGTCACAGAGGTAGAGCGTGAGCCTCCCGTAGATGTGGAGGTCCCCGTGGACGTCGAGCGTGCGGGCGCTGTGGGACACGCTCTCCGAGGCACCGATGGCCCAATCGCCGGACGCGGGCGGTTCCGTGCTCGCGCGCCCCTCGTCCGCGAGCACGACGAGGCAGAGGGCCAGGGCGAGCACCAGGACGAGAACCAGGACGAGCACGTGCGCAAGGCGCCTCGCGCTGGAGATGCAAGGGGCGGTGTCCCCCGAAGCGCCAGGCTCGTCCATGGTGCGGATTAGGGAGCGGGCGGTCTTATACCTTTTGGAGTGGTGTCTGAGGGACGTCCAGTCGGGCCCAGGGGGTCACCCAGGGGTGGTGGGGAAGGTGATGCCGCGGGTTGAGGGGGGCCGCGCCCTCAGTCCTCGCCAGTGTGCTCCGTTACCATCCTGCCGATGGTGACGAAGGCCGTCTCGACGTTGTCGCCGGACTTGGCGGACGTGAAGAGGAAGGGCGCGTCGTAGGACTCGGCGAGCTCGGCCAGGTCCTCCTCCTTTATCTTGACCTCGTCCTTCAGGTCGGCCTTGTTGGCGCAGATGATGACCGGAATCTTGCCAGTTATCTCGAACATGGACTCGATCCAGCCGGTTATCTCGTCGAGCGTGTGGGGCCGGGTCAGGTCGCACACCGCGATTCCGCCCTTGGCCATGTGGAAGTAGGAGTGGGAGAGGATGGGGCGGAAGCCCTTCTGGCCCATGATGTCCCAGATCATCATCGTGATGTCGATCTTGCGGTCGCGGTTGGGGTAGTTGATGATGACGTCCTTCTTGGAGATCTTGGTTCCGATGGTGGTGAGGTAGTGGTCCGAGAACTCGTTGTGGACGAACCTCTGGATGAGGCTCGTCTTGCCGACGGCGTTCTCGCCGATGAGGCATATCTTGTACTTGCGCTTCTCCAGCTCAGTCATCATGCCCACCCAAGAGCCCACACTGTGGGGACGGCGATGTATTCGCCCCCCCCTTATTATACGTTTCTCTCCCGGTGTATCTGGCTGAGAGGAACGCCAGCATGTCCAGCGACGGCCGGGGGACGCGCCTCAGACCAATGTCCTCGCACCGATGCGGCGCAGGCGCTCGCACGCCTCCCTCACATGGGACGCGGCCCTCGGGAGCTGGTCGTAGCCGTGCGAGTCCGAGCCCACGAACACGCGCGCGCCCTCCCTCGCGACGGCCTCCACGGTCGCCCACGGGGGAGAGGGGCCCGCCCCGGACCCGTCCGCGACCCCGATGAGGTTGAGCTCCACGGCCATGCCCCTCGACGCCGCGCGACGGCAGATGCCGAGCACGCGCGCGTCCGCGGCCGCCCGCTCCCCGGTGGTGATGTCCGCCAGGGCGTCGTTGCCCCTGAACACGGCGTCGGCGTGCGGCAGGCAGTCGGCCATGCCCGAGTCCACGAGCGAGCCCAGGCCGTCGAGGTAGGCGTCGAGCACCTCCCGGAAGGTGTGCACCTGAAGCGCGAGGCGCATGTCGTGCTCCCACGTCACGGCCCACCGGTCGAACACGAAGTGCGCCGAGCCCAGCACGCGGTCGAGCTCGCGGCGGTGGCGGTCGAGCCACTCGGCCGTGAGGGCGTTGAGGTCCGGCCTGAGCGGGTAGTGCTCGACCTCGATGCCCAGGGTGACCTCCGGGAACGCCGCCTTGGCCCGGTCGTAGGCCTCGAAGTAGGACGCGACCCTGTCCGCATGGAAGCAGAACGCCGGGCGGTCCAGGTAGGTCGCCTCGAAGTGGTCCGCGAACCCGAGGGCGACCCCGAGCTCGCGGCCGAGGGCGGCGAGCCCCTCGAGCGTGGCCTTGGGGTCCTTGACGTCCTTGGAGCGGTTGGAGTGGACATGCAAGTCGTGGGCGGCGTGTCGCACGGCGCTCGGCAACGCCGGGGCGCCTTATCAAGCCTCCGCCAGCAAAGCCCTTATGAGGCCCCACGGCCCTCCATGCGGTGATGGACGGGGGCAAGGAGGGGGGGCAGCCGGAGGAGCCGGAGACCGCCGCCGACACCTTCGAGCCCGCGCTGGTGCCATCTGTCGTGCGACCAGGCACACTCGTCTTCACGATGAGCAAGGCGGGGAGGGCAATCCTGCTCCTGCTCCTGGCCGCGCCCGCGGCGATCGCGCTCCAGGTCAGCGGTGGCAGCCCCACGATGGTGTTCGCGCTCGCGGCCGTCGCCATCGTCCCGCTGGCCGCGCTCATGGGCCGGGCGACCGAGGAGCTCGCGCTCAGGTCAGGCCCGGGCGTGTCGGGGCTCCTCAACGCCACCTTCGGCAACGCGACGGAGCTCATCATCGCGGGCGTCGCCATCAAGGAGGGGCTCTCCGCCGTCGCCAAGGCGTCCATCACGGGCTCGATTGTGGGCAACATCCTGCTGGTGATGGGGATGTCGTTCGCGCTGGGCGGGCTCAGGCACAACTACCAGCGGTTCCAGACCTCGATGGCCTCCGCGACGCTCTCGATGCTCACCGTGTCGGTCGTGGGCATCACGATGCCCTCGATGTACCAGTACATCCAGACCGGCTTCGAGGACGTGGACGAATCGACGGGGCCCATCGTGCTGCTGAGCGCGCTCATCGCATCCGTCCTGCTCGGGGTCTACATCCTCTACCTCGTCTTCTCGCTGCGCACGCACAGGCCCATGTTCGACGGGAACGCGCACGGCGCCGTCGCGGAGCGCCTGCCCGCCCCGGTCCCCTCGCTCGAGCACTGGTCCATGGGCGCGGCCGTGCTGGTCCTGGCCATCACGACCGTGTGCGTCGCGGGCATGTCGGAGGTGATGGTGGGACAAGTCGAGGACCTCACGTCGAGGATGGGCATCTCGCAGCTCTTCATCGGGGTCATCATCATCGCCATCGTGGGCAACGCGGCCGAGCACTCGACGGCGGTCCTCATGGCGTGGCGGGGGCGGACCGAGCTGAGCTTCCAGATAGCGATGGGCAGCTCGGTGCAGATAGCCCTGCTCGTCACGCCCCTGCTCGTGATGTTCAGCTTCGCCATCGGGGACCCGATGGCGCTCGTGTTCGAGCCGTTCGAGCTGGTCTCCATGATACTCACGCTGGGCATCGCCACCGTCATCACCATCGACGGGGAGGCGACGTGGTTCGAGGGCGCGATGCTCGTGGCCATCTTCCTCGTGCTCGCGGCCGTGTTCTACGTCCACCCCTGAGGCCATGGCGTCCCGCGCGCCGCGGCCGTGCGGGCGTGCTACTCCCGGTCCATCATCCGCCGCACCTTGTCGACGACCTCGGCGGGGTCGTGCCCGAGCACCCGCATCTGCGGTTCGACGTTGGTCCCGCCCGCGTCCTCGATGACGTCGGGCACCGCGCCGTGCCTGAGGATGGCATCCTCCGTGCCCCACTCGACCTCGGGGTCGGCGTCGGCGGGCGTGTCCGCGCGCTCGAAGGAGGCAACGACGAGCCCCGCCTCCCTCGCGCGCCGCAGGTGGTCCTCGTTCCGGCGGACGTTGGCGGCGGCGCGCATCTCGGGGTCGTGCCGCATGGCGGCGAGCACGACGCTGGCCATGTACCGCGAGGCCCCGTAGTTCACGTGGCCCAGCGCCTGGGCGCGGGCGCACACCCTGTGGATACGGCCTGACAGCGCCGCGACGTCCTCGTGCGAGGCCGCGTAGGGCAGCGCGTAGCACACGTTCATGCCCACCTCGGGCACCCAGTCCCCGGTGAGCGATTCCTCGAGCTGGCGCACAGCGAGCCTGACCTTGCGCGCGACCTCCCACTGCATCGCGGCCATGCGCGCGTTGGCCATGTGGTCCAGGTAGAGCGCACCCCCGCCCACGGGGTAGGCCGCGACGATGGCGGACTGGACGACGCGCTCGGCCCTCCCGACGGCGCGCGCGAGGCTCTCCCCGGTGGCCATGTACCCGGCCACGAGCGCGGTGAGCGCGCACCCCTTTCCGTGGAACGTGCCCGGCAGCCTCCGGTGCTTGAACTCCTCGAACCGGCCCTTGGCCGTGCACAGCACGTCCACGACCGTGTCCCCCGTGGACAGGTGGCCCCCCTTGAGCAGCACGGCGGACGGGCCCAGCTCTCGCAGGTCCTCGGCCGCGCGCTTCATGTCGTCCAGGGTGCGCAGCTTGTGCCCCCGCAGCAGCGCGGACGCCTCGTCGGCGTTGGGCACGAGCACCTCCGCGTGCGGCAGCAGCTCCCTGCGGATGGCCTCGGAGAGCCGCTCCTCGGACAGGCTGTCCCCCGAGGTCGCGACGAGAACCGGGTCGACCACGGTCGAGATGCGGTACTCCGCGAGCTTCCGCGAGACGGCCGCGCAGATGTCCGCCGAGCAGAGCATGCCGGTCTTGGCCCACCTGGGCGCGAGGTCCTGCGCCACCGCGTCGACCTGCTCCTCGACCGCGCGTGGCGTGAGCGGGATGACGTTGCGCACGCCCCTCGAGTTCTGGGCGGTGATGGCCGTGATGGCCGAGG
Source organism: uncultured Thermoplasmata archaeon (assembly GCA_964353355.1). GTDB lineage: Archaea > Thermoplasmatota > DTKX01 > DTKX01 > CAYGVT01. Next base: position 29,852 of record CAYGVT010000034.1, read on the forward strand.
CGCCGTGCACGCCCGCGACCGCGAACGCGCGCAGGTCGGCCTGGATGCCGGCGCCACCGGAGCTGTCAGAGCCCGCGACCGTGAGCACGACGGGTGGTCCTCGTGGCATGCGTGTCCGATGGTCGGGCGCGGATATAAGTGTGGCGCAGCTAACGCGGTCGATGCGGGCGTCCTCAGGCAGGGGCCTCAGGGCCGAGGGCCCACATTCGCTCACCCCCACCCCCCCACCCGGCGTCCTACCCCCCCGTCCGGATTATATAAGGCGCCTCGGACAATCGCATCGACATGGAGGTGAACGCAATGGAGAGCCCAGCCATCCCCGGGACGTGCGTCCCTGGTGGCCCCGGGCAAGGTCCTTCTCGCGAAGGGCTCGGCCCTGAGGCCTTGGCATTCATCATCGACCTCGGTATCTGTCCCGGTGGCATCTGCCCCCGATCGAGGGAGGGCTGCAACCCGCAGTGCCCCGCGCTGCGGGAGTGGGTGTCGGAAGTGTCCGGGGGATGACGGCGCACGGGCTGGCCCGCGACATCCCCGGTCGGGGACTCCGCGGTCCATCCCGCGAGGCCCTGAAAGGGGACGCAGAGCGAACGCAGCGACCGGACCCCCTGTCGGGATGCGCTCCCCCTGTACCTACCGAGGTCGGAGGATCCTACCGAGGTCGGAGGATAAACGATATATCTCCCGAGGGCATTGGTGAGCCTGGACGGACCGCGGTCCGCCCGAGGGTGGGCAGGGTCACCATGCAGGAGTGCACGTTCACGGCCAAGCAGATACGCCAGTTGCGGGAGAGGGCGTGGAAGGGCATCAAGTTCCCGGAGAAGGTCCCACAGGGCTGGAGCAGGAGCACCGTGGACCCCACGCTGCTGCTGGAGAGCTTCGACGCGCTCTCGCTGCGCAAGGGCTACACCCTGCGAGCCTACCAGTACCGGGAGGGGGGCAAGGGCGCGGGGTACATCTGGGCCATGCCCGCGGACGAGCCGTTCCCGGAGCCTCGCGACTGCGAGGAGAAGGGCAAGGGGCTCTTCGCCCCCCCGCGCCCGCGGCGCGCGCTCGACAACTTCATGATGGTCGTCACGGGCGACAGGTCGCCCGGAACGTACATGCACTCCTCCATCTTCAACAGAGAGGCGCTGCAGCTGGGTGCGGTGTGGCACGGTCAGGACTGGAGCACGTACGAGGTCGTCGACCGCAATCCCGTCCACCCCGATGAGGTCAAGGGCTACTCCGAGGAGGAGCTAAGGCACTGGCGACCCGAGCAGTGGAAGATGAGGACGAAGGAGCCGCCCGAGTGGTGCCCGAGCGTGCAGGAGCTCAGGGACTTCGTGAGGGTCAAGTTCTTCACCCTGAGCGAGCTGGTCAGCATGAGCATCTACCTGCACGTCGACATGTACATCCCGGGGACTTACATGTTCCTCAAGAAGGAGAGCGTGGTGGCGACCGGCCCGAGGGGCCTCGCGCCGTAGCGGGTCTCCCGACCCGCCCTCCGCCCCGCATGCTCGATGCGTGGTGGGCGTCTCCGGATGGAGCCGCGGCGAGCAGAAATCCTTTTAATGCTCGGACCCCAATCATGAATGGGATTGGAATGAGGTACCAGATAACGAGCGGTAACCTGCCCATGGCGAATATCCAGCTTCAACCCTCCGAGAAGGTCTACGCCGATGCTGGCACGATGGTCTACATGACGGGCAACACCGTCATGCAGGCCAAGGCGCGGGGGGGAGTGCTAAAGAGCCTCGGCAGGATGCTAGCGCAGGAGAACGTCTTCCTCACCGAGTTCACGACGACCGGCGGCCCGGGTGTGGTCGCCGTCGCCGGCCCAGTGCCGGGCAGCATCATCGCGAGGGAGATCTCCCCGCAGAGGACGCTGCTCGCGCAGAAGAGCGCCTTCCTCGCCGCCGACGACAACGTCGTCATGTCCCTCGCGTTCCAGCAGAAGCTGAGCGCCGGCCTGTTCGGCGGGGAGGGCTTCATCCTGCAGAAGTACACCGGCCAGGGCACCGTGCTCCTGCACGCGTGCGGGGAGTTCGTGGAGATGAACCTCCAGCCCGGGCAGAACGTCCGCGTCGACACTGGCTGCGTTGTGTGCTGGGACGAGAGCGTCCGGTACGAGATCATCAAGGCCGGCGGCGTCAAGACGATGGTCCTGGGCGGGGAGGGGCTGTTCCTGGCGTCCCTCACAGGCCCTGGCAACATCGTCCTCCAGTCGATGAACATCCAGCAGCTCGCCATGGCCCTGGTCCCCTTCCTGCCCAACCGCTAGCGAGGGCGCGGGGGACCAGGCAGCGCGGTGCGCAATCCGAGGGTGATGGGTGGTTCGCATGTACGGTCCGCAAGGTTCGGTCGATGGCCAGCCCCCGGCCGCGGCGGGCGGTGCCGGTACCGGTAAGAGGGAGTTCGGCGAGGGGCGGACAGGGGTCCTCCTGGCAATCGCCGTCGTCGCCGGGCTCGTGGGCTTCGTCGTGGTCCTCGTGGTGTTCCCAGCGCTCCTAGCATGGCTCGTCGCCCTGGGACTGCTCGCGCTCATACTGGCGGCGGTCCTGGCAATCCTCCTGTCGGTGGGGCTTGCGATGCTCACGCTAGGTGCGGGGGCGTACTACCTCATGAAGCGGCACGAGGTCCAGGGCCCCGAGGTCGGCTACACGCTCGACATGGTCGAGAAGCCCAAGCGCGAGGGCCCCTGACACGGGGCCGTGGGGGCAAGGCGCGGGGAGCGGGGGAGGCGGACCCGCCGGGATTCGAACCCGGGTCGCGATCCCGAGGGCCTGCACCATATCGGGGCCACCCCACGGGTCGCGGCCTTGCACGCCGACGCGACCCTCCCCCTGATGACCGTTTATGCACTTTGTGCCAGAACATAGATAATATGCGGTCGACCATAGAACGCTCGATGTGATTATGACCGGTGAAGATGGCCTGCCAAGGCACCGCATCGTGAAAGAGGGCATCAAGAGCGCCCGCAAGAACAAGCTGTTCACAATCCTCATCGTGGCGATGTTCTTCATCCTGGGAGGGATTGCCGCGATCACCGCCCAGGAGCTCGAGGAGGTCCTCGAGGGCGAGGAGGAGGAGGAGGACGAGAGGGAGGGGGATGGTACCCCCGCGACGGACGTCGAGTACGAACCCGTCATCAAGCCGTCGGAGTTCGTGTCCGACATCGACAACCCCTACTTCCCTCTCGAGCCAGGGTCGCGATACGTGTACGAGGGCACGTCGGAGGAAGGTGCCGAGCGGATCGTGGTGCAGGTCACCAACGACACGAAGGTCATCCTCGGCGTGACCTGCGTCGTGGTCAGGGACACCGTCACGGTGGACGGGCAGGTCGTGGAGGACACGTGGGACTGGTACGCCCAGGACAGCCACGGCAACGTCTGGTACTTCGGGGAGGACACGAAGGAGTACGATGGCGGCCAGGTCGTGAGCACCGCAGGGTCATGGACGGCCGGCACAGACGGGGCGAAGGCTGGCATCATCATGCTGATGGAGCCGCTCGTCGGGCTCTCCTACCGCCAGGAGTACTACGCCGGGGAGGCCGAGGACATGGCCGAGGTCCACGCCCTGGACGCCACCGCGACGGTCCCGGCGGGCTCCTACACCGGAGTCCTAAGGACGAGGGAGTGGACACCGATGGAACCTAAGTACGCGGAGGACAAGTACTACGTGCAGGGCGTGGGATGCGTGCTCGAGGTCATGACGAAGGGTGGCTCCGAGCGCGTCGAGCTCATCGAGTACACCACCGGCGCATCCTGAAACCGATGACCGGTGACCGAGGACGGTGGGTGGTCCCTGGCGAGGCGCGGGAGGAGTACTCCCCGGGCATGCTTAAGTAATCCGCTCACGATAGATGTCCCGTTGAAGAAGAGGATTGAAGGGCTCCCGCGCCTGGAGGGGTCCCTCGGTCGGAGAATGACGTCAAGAAGGTGCTGGAATGATTGAGTCGAAGGAGCTGATCAACGCCGTGCTCTCCCTGGTGGTGGCCGCCATCGCGCTGGTGCCCATCACGATCTTCTACAAGAGCTATCGGGTGGTGAGGGGCAGGAAGCTGCTGATGACGCTGGCGGCGTTCCTGCTGTTCTTCATCGAGGCCGTCATCCTGGGAGCAAGGCCGTTCATCCCCGGGGCGAGCGCTGAGGTCTGGTACCTCGACGACGAGTTCTGGTGGTCGGCCGCCTCCATCATGGACGTGATGATCCTCGGCCTGTTCACGATGTCCCTCACCTCCAAGACGTGAGACGCCCATGACGGACGTGGTACTGGAGCTCGAGAGCCAAAGGCGGGTGTACACCTTCATCCTCGAGAACCCGGGGGTGCACATGAGGAGGCTCTCGAGGGACCTCGGGATGGAGATGGGGACGCTGAGGTACGCCCTGGACCAGCTCGAGAGGCGGGAGCTGGTCGTCAGCAAGGAGGAGGCGAACCTCAGGACCTACTTCGCCGCGAGGCAGATGAGCCCCAAGGACCAGAGGCTCGCTTCCCTCCTGCAGCAGAAGAGGTTCAGGGACATCATCGTGAGCGTCCTCGCCTCGCCCGGCACGACCCACTCCGTCATGATGGAGCACCTCGGGCTCAGGCCGTCGACCCTGTCGAAGTACATCACTGTCCTTGAGGGCCGGGGGGTCATCTACCACGAGCGCGACGGGCGTGAGAACCGCTACCGCGTGACCGACGACGGGTGGGTCGTCAGGCTGCTGCTGAGCTACAGGCGGTCGTTCTGGGACCCGTTCATCGACAACGCGCTGGAGCTCTATTTCGAGCGATGAGCGCATGCCTGGCCATGTCCCTACAGCGTGCCGGGGGCCCGGTTGCATCCACGGTTTGTGTCGGAAAGGGTATTTGTCGTCGGGGTCATCGAGGGACATCGAGCTTGGACCCATCGATGAGGCTCATCTGACCGGCCCGGCTCGTCGAAGAGCCCATCCCGCGGATGTCATCGATGCTGCGCGGCTCCGTGACCCTTGTTGGAATGGGCTTGCAGGAAGGAGGAGGGACCCAGATGGCGACGAAGGAGAGGCTCAAGGCCATGGGCATCTCGAAATCCTACGACCGCTTCGAGGCCCTCCGCGACCTGTCCTTCGAGGTGGGAGCGGGGGAGGTGCTGGGCCTCCTGGGCCCGAACGGGGCGGGGAAGACGACCGCCATCCGCGTGCTCACGACCATCTTCCCGCCCTCGCGAGGCAGCTTCACGCTCGACGGCATCCCGCACACGCGCGCGTCGGAGATACGGGCGAGGATCGGGGTCCTTCCGGAGAGCACGGGCTATCCGCTCAACCTGACCGGCGAGGATTACCTCACGTTCTTCGGCCGCCTCTTCGGCAAGTCCCACGAGGACGCCCGCAAGGCCGCTGTTGGCCTGCTCTCCACCGTCGGGCTCGCGGAGAGGGGCGCGTCCCGCATCGCGACCTACAGCAGGGGCATGCGCCAGAGGCTGGGCATGGCCCGCGCACTCGTGAACGACCCCGAGGTGCTCTTCCTCGACGAACCGACGCTCGGGTTCGATCCCCGGGGGCAGCGCGAGGTGCTGGACATCATCAACGGGATCGCGCGGCAGCGGGGCACGTCCGTCGTCCTCAGCACGCACTTCCTTGAGGCCGTCGAGCAGGTGTGCACCCGGGTCATCATCCTGAACAGGGGCCGCGTCGTCGCGGACGGCTCGGTCGACGAGGTCAAGCACCACGTCAGGCTCCCCCGGGTCGGGAGGTTCCAGGTCCCTCCCGGGCTGCACGACAAGGCCCTCGCGACGCTCGAGGGGCTTTCCGTGGTGAGCGAGGTCAGCCCCGAGGGCACAGGCGCGTTCCTCGTCACGGTCCGCGAGGGAGATGCGGGGACCCGCGATGACGCTGACCCGGCGATGAGTGCAGTGCTCGCGGCCCTCTTGGCGGGGCACGTCCCCGTGAGGTCGTTCTCTATCGAGAGCGCGAGCCTGGGCGACGCCTTCTTGCAGATCACCGAGGAGGCGGGCCCATGACCGTCGGGCCGGTCACGGGAGCGGGCGCCAAGAGCGGGGGACCTGCCCCCACCACCGCATGGGCAGTCGTCGCTGGCCAGGAGCTCCGCAACCTCTGGCTGGGCGGTCGGGGGCTGCTCATCCTCGTGGTCTTCAGCGCGTTCCTCAGCATCTTCATGTACCTCCTGGCGATATCCGAGGACCTCACCAGGATGACCCAGACCGACCTCATTGGCATCGTTTTACAGGTCACGGTCTCGGTCGGGATACTGCTGGTCCTGGTCCTCAGCGCCGATTCCTTCAGCGGCGAGCGCGACCGCGGCACCCTGGAGAACCTCCTGCTCACACCCGTCCCGAGGCATCACCTGGCGTTCGGCAAGTTCGTGGGGGCCATGTCCATCTGGGCGGGCGTGCTGGCCTCCTCCATCCCGTACCTCGCGCTGCCCGCTCAGGGGACGGGGCTCCTCGGCCATGCGGTGCTCCTGGGCGCCGTCGTGGGGACCGCCCTCGTCGTGGGCTTCTACTTCCTCGGGGCCATCGTGAGCGCGCTGTCCCGCTCCAACGTGATGAGCTTCACCCTCAGCCTGTTCGCGTTCTTCGCGATGCTCTCGCCCCTCCAGCTGCCAGGGAGCGTCAGGTCCGGTCGTGTGGGCACGATGCTCATCAACACGGACCCGGCCTCGGCGGGCATCACATACATGGCCGAGACACTCGCCAACTCGGGGAACTGGGCCCAGGAGGCCGCGATGGTGGTTGCCCCGGTGGTGTTCCTCGTCGCGGTGGTCCTCGTGGCCCTCTGGGTATTCGACAGGCACCTCGACCTGACGGGAGGTGGGTCGCCATGACGCGGATGGGGGCCATGCGCCCGTCGGGCACGGTGGTGGTGCTCGCGCTGCTCGTGACGCTCGTGACGCTCGTGTTCCTGCTCGCGTCGGGACGCCCCGTCGCCGCACAGGGCAGCGCGGATGGGGGCATCCCCGGCGTGTCCATCGATGTGAGCATGACCAGCATCTCGCTCCGCGAGGCGGACTACTTCACGTTCAACACACGCATCTCCAACAACGGCACCGAGGCGACGCCCGCGCTGGTCGCGCACCTGAACGTGGTCGCCCTGCAGAGTGGGACATACGTGGACCCGGAGGACTGGGCGGGCGAGCGCACCGAATTCCTGGGCACCATCGCACCAGGGGCCTCGAAGGACCTGACTTGGAGGGTCCATGGCCTGTTCGCAGGCGAGTTCGCCATCTACGTCGCCGTGCTCGTCCAGGATTCCTCATCGAGCCCAGTGGTCTCCGACGAGGTCCACGTCCACATCGAGAGCTGGACGGTGATGCAGCTATCGGGTGTGATGCCCGTCGTCGTGGCCGTGCCCGTGGTGCTTGGGGCGCTTTATGCCTGGCAGAGGAGCCATCTGGTCCTCCGGCGCCGGGAGCGCGAGGGGCGGACCCGGCCCGCCGAGGAGTGATGGATGCGCGTGCGGAACTCATGCGTAGAGGACGAAGAGGGGCCCATCGAGAGGGGCCCGGGCCTCGAACGACCGTACCGAGGCTCCCGCGGGGGCATCGGCTGGGTGTCTCGGGTGGATGGTAGGCGGACCCGCCGGGATTCGAACCCGGGTCGCAGGCTCCGAAGGCCTTCAGGATATCCAAACTACCCCACGGGTCCGGCCATCGCATGGCCCGCCCCGGTTATTAGCCCTTTGGTGATGGGCCAATGAGGTCGAGGTCAATGCCAGCGAGCTCGCTGAGCTCCCGGTGGAGCGCGACCGCGCGGCGCTCCCACACGGGCGCGTCGTGCGCGCGGATGTCCACCACGACCTGGGCGAGGGTCAACCGTCCGCTGGCGCTCGAGAGCGTGTCCGCGTGGCAGACGATCTTCTCCTCGAGCGTGCGGGGCATCCCGTCCCACCTGGGCAGCCCCAGCCCCTCCGCCTCTTCCGGCTCCAGCCCCGCGCCCACGTGCCGGCGGATGATCTCGACGACCCGGGGGTCGAGGCCCATCGCCCCGGCCATCTCCACGCCGACGGAGGCGTGCGCGATGTCGTGCGTGCGCGACCGGCCGAGGTCGTGGAGCAGCGCGCCCGCGGTCACGAGGGCGCGGTCGACGGAGCCGGGGTGGCGGCGCTCGATGGCGTCCGCGAACGAGGAGGCGATCGCCTCCACCAGCTCGACGTGCCCGATGACGTTGCGCGCCATCCCCACCCTCCGCAGGATGGCCTGGCACCTATCGCGCGTCGGGACGGTCATGGCCCTTCTCCTCTCCCTCTAAGGAGGCCGATGGCCGATAAATCCTGCGATGCGGTCCGTGGGGCCAACGTGCCTCTCGATCACAGCTCGAGCCCGAGACCGTCGGGGGTCTCCTCGCCGAGCCCGCCCAGGTCGAGGACCTGCTTGCCACGCTCCTGGGGGACTATTTGCAGGCGGCCGCCCGCCATCTTGCGCAGCAGGGGGTCGCCGCCCTGGAGGAGGTAGAGGAAGATGGCCAGCGCCGCCACCTCGCTGTGGGGCTGGTTGCCCACCGCGGCGTTGATGTCCGCGAGCTCGAAAAGCTCACCCGGCACCTTGGTCGAGCCCACAACGGCGATGACGTGAGGTGCCGTCCTCAGGGTCTCCCACCTCGGCCCCTCCCAGGCTGCCACGTTCTCACCGTACATGGTCAGGTGGACGACGGTCGCGTCCGTCCCCTTGAGCAGTGGGCGCCACTTGACGCCCGTCTTGACCTCGAACGCGCCCCCGAAGGACTCCGACACCCTGGCGAGGCGCCGCTCGAGGTCCCTGTCCGCGGTGTCGACGAGCACGCGGTCCGCCCCGAGGGCCCTCGCGGTGAGGCAGACGTGCGTCGTCATCCTCTTGTCGCGGTCCGGCCGGTGGCCGATGCGCAGTACCTCGAGCATAGGCGGGACTCCCTCCCCTACCTCGCCCTCACGACTCCGCGAGCTCCACGCGGTGGCCGCGGTAGTCGAGGACCGTGCTGCGCTTGACCAGGGCCCTGAGCATGGTCTGGGTGAGCCCCAGGTCCTCGGCGATGTCGCCTGCGAACTTCGAGCCCTCCTTGATGCGCCCGAGGATCTTGCCCTCTAGCTTGGAGAACTCCTTGTCGGTCATCACGACGGCCGCGAGCACCTCGGCGATGTCCTGGACCGCCACGGTGGTGTTGATGTGGAAGGACATGTAGTAGGTGTGGTAGGCCTTCTGGGAGATCGAGTTCACGGACTCCCATCGGGTCTCGACGAGCTTCATCTTCTCGAAGAAGCCCAGCGCCTGCCGGCCATCCTCCCCGAAGAGCTTCTCGATGTCCTCCGCCGTGCACCAGCGGTTCGAGACCTCCATGAACACCTTTCGCTTGACCTCGGTGTCCATGGCCCTCATCACGGGGACGAGCTCCGTGGCCTCGTTAATCACCTTTATCCTTTTCATAGGGACGGCCCCCTAAATAATCGGCATGGGTATAAAACCCTTGCCATGGCCAAGGGGAGCCAGCGAACGCCTGGCTCAGCTCTTGGCCTTTGTGGTCTTCTTCGCCGAGGCCCTCCTGCGCCTCGACTTGGACGTTGCCATCAGGCCCATTAGGATGGCTATGACGATTGCGATGATGAAGAGGAGGAACGGCAGGCTGCCAAGTATCTCCTGCCACTTCGGAAGCTCCTCGCCCTTGACGGTGATGGTGAACTCGAAGGTCTGCTTCGCCGTCGACTTGGTGGAGGAGACCGTGACGGTCCCCGTGTACTTGCCAGGCTTGACGTTGGCGTCGATGAACGCCGAGAGCGTCACGTCGCGGCTCTCGCCCGCGCCGACGTCGACCTTCGGCGGAACCGCGGTCAGGAACCCGGCGCCCGCTATGTCCCCGGAGAACATCACACGGTACGAGTCCGGGCCGTTGCCGTCGTTGGTGATGGTGATGCGCACCGCCGTGTCCTTCCGGTCGCCTGGCATCAGGCTCAGCTCGCGCACGTCGATGGTGGCCTTGAGCGAGAACCGCTGCGTGACGGTGACCTCGACGGAGCCCGACGCCTCGGCGGCCCCGTAGGTGGACTTGGCCGTCACCGTCAGCTTGGCCTCGTCGGTGGACCTTGCGGTCGAGGGCACGCGCACGACGAGCGTGACGGTCTGCCTCTCGGACGCGTTGAGCCCCACCATCGTCCGGTCGAGCGTGCCCCAGGCGGCGTTGGTGCCCGCGACGGTCAGCCGCAGCATGTCGTCGCCGTTGCCCGTGTTCTGGATGGTGAGCCGGAAGTCGTGACGCTCGCCGGCCTCGGCCTCGTAGACGGGGGACGTGACCTCCATCGTCGCACCGAAGGTCTGCTGGACCTGCATGGTCACGACGTCGGAGTCCGTGTTCGCGAGCTCGTCGGTGACGGTGAGCGTGACCTGGTAGTCGCCGCCGCGCTTGTAGACGTAAGACGGGTTCGAGGTGGTGGAATCCACCGTGCCGTCGCCGTTGAGGTCCCACGCGTAGGTGAGCTTGTCGTTCTCCGGGTCCGTGGACTCGGACCGGAACCGGACGACCTCGCCGCAGTTGATGAAGAGGCTGTCCACGCGCACCTTCGCGCTCGGTGCCTGGTTCTCCCTGACCGTCACGACGCACGAGTCGGTGGCCCTCTTGCCGGGGCCCGTCACGCCGGGGCGGTTGTTCTCGGTCACCCTCAGGATGGCCGTGAACACGCCCGGGACGGTGTACGTCCAGGGCGCGCTGCCCGAGTAGGTGCTCGTGTAGTCCCAGATGCCGTCGGAGTTGAAGTCCCACTCGTAGAGCGCGATGCCGAAGTCGTCCTCCCCGTTGCCCCCGAAGAAGGCCGTCTGGGACTCCATGATGGTGATGTCGGGGCCCGCGTCCGCGGTCGGGGGCTGGTCCGGCGGGGGCTTGGCCACGATGCGGCGCGTGTCCGAGCCGGTCGCGCCGTGCTCGTCCTCGACGGTGAACGTGGCCGTGTAGTTGCCGACCACGGAGTACGCGTGCGTCGTCGACCCGTTCGTCGACGAGTTCCATGTGGGGCTGCCGTCGCCGAAGTCCCACTTGTAGTCCGTGATGTTGTCCCTGTCGGGGTCCGAGGCTGTGCCCCTGAAGCCCAGAAGGACGCCGAGCTGGACCTCCGCGTCGTTGCCCGCGTTGGCGACCGGGGGCTCGTTGGGCACCGCGTGGACGGTCACGTCCAGGGTCGCGATGCCCCAGCCTCCGACATGGCCGTCGCGCACCTGGAGGGAGACCGTGAAGTCGCCCGTGCCGTTGAACTGCCAGGTGACGTTCTCGGCCGTGGACTGGACGTCCAGCCCGTCATTGAGGTTGAAGTCCCACTCGTAGTCCAGCTCATCGTCGTCGGGGTCCGAGGAGTTCACGGCGGAGAACCGGACCTTCTCCCCCTGGCTGATGTTGGTCTTCTGCGCGATGATGACGGCGTTGGGCCTGCGGTTGAGCTCGGGGGAGGGGGCGTTGCCCACGTAGATGACGACGCGCGCGGTGCTGTTCGTCTCGCCGTCGTTTACGGTCCACGTGATGTACTTGACGCCCTCGGTGTTGTAGGCGTGCGACAACTCGGCGGCCGTTGAGGTCGCGCCATCGCCGAAGTCCCACATCCCGGTGAGGTCGTCCCCGTCGGGATTGATGGCCGAGCCCCTGAAGTCGATGGGCTCGGAAAGGTTATGGACGGTGCCCGGGAGCGGGGACAGTATGAGGGCCTTCGGGGGCAGGTTGTCGGGCGCGGAGGCGAGCACGGTCACGCGGCACTCGTCGGTGTCGTCGTACTGACCGTCGGAGACCAGGAGCGTGACGGTGTAGACGCCCCTGTCCGTGTAGACGTGGGTGACCTCCATGCCCGTGGCGTCGGCCTGGTTCGTGCCGTCCGAGGAGTCGAAGTCCCAGGTGTAGTTGAGCGGCTCGTCGTTCAGGTCGAAGGAGCCGGAGCCGTTGAAGGTGACGGTGTCCCCTTCCTGCACGGTCTGGTCAGCGCCCGCGTCCGCGACGGGCCGCGGGAGGTCGGCCTGCGCGACCGGCGTTGCCACCAGGAGGCTCGAGAGCACGAGGAGCAGGACCATGAAGAGGGCGGACGTTCTTCGCACGGATTGCACCATCCAGCACTGCGAGTATTGGGACGACGTGCCATCGGCGTGGGCATATTTATTCTTTGGGATGATGGCGGGTCCTCGGGCATGCTGGCCAGACATCCCAAGGGCCTGTCGCGGCCGTCCGCGAAGCCCTTATCTTTCGAGTGCGCCTTGGGGGCGTCCGATGCCCTCCGTCCATGTCGCGGGCGTGGGCCACACGCCCTTCGGCGCCTCGCAGCTCTCCCTCGACGACCTCGCCGTGCAGGCGGCCGACGCCGCGCTCGGGCGTGCGGACGCGCGCGCCGTCGACGCGGTCGTCGTGGGGGTGATGGAGCCCATGGGCACGCTCGGGGAGGCTCACGTCTCCTCCAAGGTCGTGGACGCGCTCTGCCTCCCCCCGAGGGCGGCCGTGCGCGTCGAGGCCGGGCCCGCCACGGGCGCGGCCGCGCTGCACGCGGGCTTCTGGCAGGTCGCGTCCGGGACCCACGCGAACGTGCTCGTGGTCGCGGCCGAGAGGCTGTCGCACCTGGGGAGCCGGGCGGCCTCGGGCGTCCTCGCGCGCATCGCGACCGAGGGCGAGCGGGCGCTTGGCATCACCATGCCCGGCATGACCGCCCTGCTCGCGAGGGCCTACATGCACCATCACGGCGCGACCCAGGAGGACCTGGCCGAGCTGGCGGTGAAGGCCCACGCGCTCGGCGCGAGGAACCCGCGTGCGCACCTGAGGCGGGCGGTCACGCGCGAGGAGGTGCTCGCGGGCCCCATGGTCGCGGACCCGCTCCGGCGCCACAACTGCGCGCCGCTCAGCGACGGCGCCGTCGCGGTGCTGCTCACCTCACGGGAGGGCGCGCCCGTCGCCGTCACCGGCATCGGCGCGGCCACCGACAGGGTGCGGTACCAGGACCGGCGCGTCGCCGACGGCTTCCCCGCGACGCGGCTCGCCACCGAACGCGCGCTCCTCATGGCCCGCAAGGGCATCGCCGACGTCCAGGTCGTCGAGACCCACGACGCGTTCTCGAACCTGGAGTGGTCCAACCTGGAGGACATGGGCCTCATGCCCCCGGGCGGGGCGTTGGCGGCCATGCGGAGGGGCGAGACGATGCCTGGAGGACGCCTCCCTGTCAACCCCTCGGGCGGCCTCACCGCCAAGGGGCATCCCGCGGGCGCGACGGGGCTGGGCCAGGTCGCGGAGGTCTTCTGGCAGCTCGCGGGGGAGGCCGGGGGCGTCCAGGTGGACGCCGCCGTGGGCCTCTCGCACAGCATCGGCGGCTTCGGCGCGAGCGTGTTCGTGACCGTGCTGGAGTCGGCGTAGCGCAAGGTTTTTCCCATCGGGTGCCCCTGGCGACCCCGAGCAGGGGTAGCCAAGCTTGGCCAACGGCGCGGGACTTAAGATCCCGTCCTCAGTGGTCCGTGGGTTCGAATCCCTCCCCCTGCACCACCGACATCCATGGGGCGATGGCCCTCCTCGACAAAAACACGGTGCCGCGCCACCGCGCGGCCCACCATGGCACAAACCTTTTTTACGGGCTCGGCGGTGCCGTTGCGTGGACCTGGCGTCGTTCCTGTCTGACCCAATCGAGATATCACGGAACCTCATCAACGCCTACTTCGTGGTGATGGCCGTCATTGCGGCCACCGCCATCTCGCTGGCGTACCTCACGCGGTTCAAGTGGCTGTCCCTCTTCGTGTGGCTCGGCGCCTTCGCCATCGGCCTCGTCTGGGAGGCGACGCTCCTGGCCACGGGCGCGAGGGTGTACGGCTTCCTCGACGTCGCCGAGATGCTCTACCACGCGACGACCGAGGGCGGCCCGGGCCTGGTCATCACCATCCTGCTCATGCGCCAGCTTGGCGTCATAGACATCGAGCGGTTCCGGGACCCCGGGACGGAGCCGACGGTCGGGGACGCCCCGGGCTCCGTCTCACCAGGGGGGGTGGCCTGAGATGGGGCTGCTCGAGTGGCTCCTCGAGCCCGTGCACGTCAGCCGGTCGGTTAACGTGGGCTACCTGATCCTCGTGACAGGCATATCCCTGGCCATACTGGCGTACGCGCTGCGAACGCGCGACCGCAACGCGGTCCGCCTGTACTTCGCGAGCATCCCGATTTGGATGTTCATCGAGGGGCTCGGGCTCATCCAGGGATGGAGGGCCTACTCCGGGTCCGTGGGGCTCGTATACATCGTGGTCGCGGTGATGGAGGACCCGGGATGGGTCGCCCTCGCCTACATGATCGGCGTGCGGCTGATGGAGAGGAAGTTCCCCTCCCTGTCCGCCTCGTCCAGGTGAGACGCTCCCCTTGTGGGCCGCCTCAGGCCTCATCGATGCGGTCCTGCGCCGCCCCCTCGCCCTTCTCCTTCTTGGCGTCCCCGGCGCCCCGCTTGACCGGCGTGACCCGGATGACGGTGACGGTGGACTCCCGGTCCTCCGCCGACTGCTCCATGTGCGCGGCCCTCTCCACCTCGTCGATGTCCAGCGTGGGGTCGGACTCGCCCTCGAGGTTGACGCCCGCGACCTCCGCGACCGTGCGCACTTGCCCCTCGAGCTTCGTCTGCTCC
>CAYGVT010000035.1:0-15525 GCA_964353355.1 uncultured Thermoplasmata archaeon
CAGCGGGTGCGGGTCGGTCGAGTCGAGCGGGTAGTTGTCGTTGTCCGTGTTCGGGTTCAGCGGGTTCGTGCCCTCGCGGAACTCACGGAGGTTCGTCCACCCGTCGTTGTCGGAGTCGAAGTTGTCGTCCCTGATGTTCGCTGGATCGAGGCCGTACATGACCTCCCAACCGTCCCAGCACCCGCCACCATCGGTGTCGGGGTTGAGGGGGTTGGTGCCCGCGCGGAACTCGTCCAGGTTGCCCAGCTTGTCGCCGTCGGGGTCCGCCTTCTTGTCCGTGGGGTCCGTCGGACCCCAGGCGAACGCCGTGGAGGCGAACGCGGAGGCGACCATCAAAACCGCTATCAGAATCGCAGCCTTCCTCATTTCACTCACCTTGGGTTATCTTTCTATTGAGCTTCCCTACAGTGGGGAGGCTATTTATAGTTTATCGAACACTTTTCGAAGGTTCTCGGGCCTAGCCAGCACCTCGCGTTCGAGCAGTTTTCGACCCCCGGGCGACGATGGTGGCGGTCCCCACGGCAGCCAGCATGGCCAGAGCGGCCATGGCCGCCCCTGGCCCCGGGATGAACCCGGAGACCTCCTTGACCTCGATGGTGCCGGTCGCGGACTTGACCTTGGCGTTCTTCGCGTTCTGGAACTCGAAGAAGAAGGTCCACTTGCCCGCCTTGTCGAGCTTGGTGTTGAAGTAGTAGAGCTTGCCGTCCTTGACGTCCTTGTCGGTGTCGTCGTACTCCTGCAGGTTCTCGTAGACGTAGTTGCCGTCCCGACCGTAGGCGAGCTTGGCAGACGTCGGGTAGTCGCCCTCGACGTCGGTGTACCTGACCAGGAACTCGACGACCGTCTCGGTGTCGGCCTTGGTCCTGTTGGTCCTGCTCTCCACCACGGGCGAGTTGTTGCGCTTGATCTCAAGCGTGGCCGTCGCGGCGTCGGACCACACGCCATCGTCGTCGCGGACCTTGAACGAGATGGTGTGGATCCCCACCTCGAGCGTCGAGGTCGTGAAGACCGCCTGCTCGGACAGAACGGGCTCGTAGTTGGACTCCCAGAGGTACTGGGAGATGACCCCGTCGGGGTCCGTGCCCTCGCCGGTGAAGGTGACCGCGTCCCCGAAGAGGGAGGGGCTGGGTGCGATGCTCACGATGTGGGCCGTCGGGGGCTCGTTCTCGGCCTCGACCTCGACCTGGACGGACGCGGTGTTCTCGGACACCTTGCCCTTGTCGTCCTTGACCTGCAGCGTGGCGGTGAACACGCCCGCGGAGGCGTAGGCGTGGATGGTCTGACCCGAGGACGTCCAGCCGATCGGGGCGCCGTCGCCGAAATTGAAGAAGTATTGGGCCACGTGGCCGTCCGCGTCGGTGCTGCCGGTGCCGTCGAGCAGCACGTCGTCGCCCACCCCGACCTTGGCGGGGCTCATGGTGAGCACGGCCACCGGGGCCTTGTTGGTGGTCGTGCCACCGGTCACGGTCACGGACACCTCGGCCGTCGACGACTCGGTACCGTGCGTGTCGCGCACGCGAAGGGTGGCGATGTAGGTCCCCGCGGTCGTGTAGGTGTGCGTGATTGTGGACTGGGTCTGCCAGCCGGACGACGCGCCATCACCATAGGCGAAGCTGTAACCGGCCACGCTGTCGCCCGAGTCCGGGTCCGAGCTCGTGGAACCATCGAAGGTCACGGGCTGGTTAATCTGGGGGCCCGAGGGGCGCGTCGTGAGGCGCGCCACGGGCGCTTTATTAGTGGGGGAGACCGGCATCTTGAACGTCACGAGGAACAGGTCAGAGTCCCGCATGAAGAAGACCCCGGGGTCCATCGTTCCCACGGCCACCCCGGGCTGGGTCGCCGCCAGGTCCTGGTCGCCGACGATTGTGGAGTCCTCCCAAGAATCGTTAGAAGCGTACAGTACCCTCAGATAGGCGTGCCACAACGTGTTGGGGATGAGGTTCTCCCGCAGGATGTACGTCATGTAAATGTCGTCGTTCGACGCATCAATGTCGTTCTTGAACGCGACGGACACATCGGGCAGCGAGACCTGGCCGAGCATCGCCTGAGCGACCTGGTCCTCCGTCGAGATAACGCCATTGTCGACTACTTCGAGTGTCAGGAGTCGAACCTCGTTGTTCAGGATATAGACCACGCTGAGTTCGTTATTCCTTGGGGAGTAGTCCGCCTCGAGCTGGGCCGAGTCGTATATTAGATTGCTGAAGACCTGGCGGGGGGCGATGTAATCCTCGCCGGTCGTGCCGAGGGCCGTGAAGAAGATGTTGGTCCTCGAGATTGCGTTCTGCTTCTGCAACCACACGACGTGCGAGGAGCCATTGTTGGCCACGCCGATGCGGGCCCTCGAAACGGAGCCCCCGGTCCCAACCGTGCCCGAGACCTGCTTCGCGGCCTGCAGGACCGTGCCCGTCGACGAGAGCCTCGTCCAGTAGATGACACCACCCTCGGTCCACACGATGCAGGCGTTGCCCTGGGCATCGACGCTGATGTCTGGGTTGAGCGAGGCCGCGGGGGAGGCGAAGGCGCGCTTCACCGCGACCGTCAGGGCGCCGGCCTTCGAGAGCTGGGCGTAGAACACCTCGCCCGCGTCGTCCGTCGTGTACGTCGCTCCGAACGTCACGTGGACCCTGTCGGCCGGGTCTATCGCGATGGCGGCATTGGCGAGGGCTGTCGAGTTCGTGGGGCTCAGGCGGACCGGCGTCCCGATGGTCGTGCCGGTTGGGCTGACCTTGCGGTAGAACAGCTGGTCGTCCCCGCCGTCGTTCCAGTAGTAGAGCAGGTGGAAGTTACCCTCCGAGTCTTGGGCCGCTCGCGGGTACCATTCCTGCGGATCGGTGTTGGTGACCTGGTGCTCCGCGGACTGCTCCAGGCCGCTCCCTGAGGGTATACAGGTCATCACAAGGAGGGCGAGCAAGGCGACCGAGAGCAGCCTTGTATAGAGCGCTTTCCCCGGCAAGGTGCCACCACCAGGTCGGGCGTTAGTGAGTTTGGGTGGATAAACGTTGCGGTATTGAAGGGGTTCCAACGAGTACTGGCTGATTAGCATCCCCACCACGCTGGCCGGTCACTCCGCTCACCGTCAGTGCGCTTGGATGAGGCAATGTTTGAAATATGCCAAGCCCCATCCGAAGGCCAAGGGCCCGTGGCCAAGTGGATCAAGGCACCTGCCTTCTAAGCAGGAGATCGCGGGTTCGAATCCCGCCGGGTCCGCCTGACCTCCAGGTGTGGAGACATGGCCAAGGCGAAGGACAAGGACGGGCCGGACGCCGAGGGCAAGGCCAAGGCCGTCAAGTGCGAGCCCGCCAAGCCCTGGGCGGTCGTTCCGCCCGAGCTCCAGGACATCTTCGTCGTGCAGCGCCATGAGGCCTCCCGCCTCCACTGGGACCTCCGCCTGTCCATGGACGGCGTGCTCAAGAGCTGGGCCGTGCCCAAGGAGCCCCCGGTCGAGAAGGGCACCAAGCGCCTCGCCGTCATGGTCGACGACCACGACCTCAGTTACCACGACTTCGAGGGCGTCATCGAGGAGGGCAACTACGGGGCGGGCAAGGTCGAGATGTGGGACCGCGGCCGCTACCGCCTCGTGGGGCGGTCGCTCACGAAGATCGAGGTCGAGCTCGAGGGCGCGCGGCTCAAGGGGCGGTATGTCCTGGTACGGTTCGCCAAGGGCGGCGACAAGGCCTGGCTGTTCTTCCGCGCGGCTTGAGATGCGAACCCCGTGCGCACCCGCTCAGTCTCATTCGGGGAGATTCTGGACCCAACCGTTATATCCGATGGACGCCCGCTTCCGGTATCCCGAGTGGTGTCCCGATGCCCGGCACAGCTAGGCGCAACAAGTCGGCGCCCGACCCCGCCCCCCAGGAAAGCGCTCAATCGCCCATAGAGATGGACATCATGCGGCTAAACGCCGGGCCCGAGGAGCGCATCGTCGTCCGGCCCGCGCCGGGCGGCGGGAAGGTCGAGTACGAGTTCTGGGACGAGGCCGGGGCCTCGCTGCAGTACAAGGATTGGCGCAGGGCGGCGGGCGGGGAGATACGCCTCTACGACGCGGACGGATTCAACACGCTCGAGATGACGGTGGGCGAGCCCAGGAAGAGCCGTCCAGCTGCGGTGTAGCGACGTCCGCCCACACGGCCACCGCCCCTGATGGTTTCGGACCGATGCACCTCCATGAAGGTGGACCATCTACAAGCCTTGTGCCTCTCCCCTAACGCCCTTCGGATGACCACCCCACCCTCAAGTGACAAGCGGCCATCTGAGGAGGGAGGTCATGATGTCCCCTCCCCTACAATTCTGCGACAAGTCTAAATCCATCTCCTCTAATCCGCAAAGGGATGACCATGAAGAAGGCGTCGAAGACCGCTCCGGCGAAGGACGTGGACGAGTACATCGCAATGACCCAGAAGGATGCCCGGGCCACCCTTGGGGAGCTGCGAAGGGTGATCAAGGCCACCGCGCCCAAGGCATCCGAGGTCATCAGCTACCGGATACCGGTGTACAAGTACCACGGCATGCTGGTGGGCTTCTCCGCATCGAAGGACCACTGCGGTTTCCACCTAATGAGCAAGGCCCTCATGGCCGTGCACAGGGAGGAGCTCAAGGCCTATGGCACCGCGATAGCGACCATCCATTTCCCCTACGACAGGCCAGTTCCGGTCGCTCTCGTGAGAAGGCTCGTCAAGGCAAGGATGAAGGATAACGAGGCACGCCTCGCGAGCAAGTAAAAGGGATAAAGATGAACGAGTGATCAGGCCTGTCAGGCGATGCCATCCGCTCACATCCAGATGAGGGAGATGGCGGTCGACGGGGTCGTTCCGTCGACGGTGCCTCCACGTCCACGGCGGGCCAAAATCATATTATACCCCTAGGGCTTTCCCCCTCAAGCCGAGGAACGCTGATGAAGAGGAGTTCACGGGCCTGGAAGAAGCGCGGCAACATGCGCTGGAAGTGGCGCAAGAAGAAGATGCGCCGGCGCATCCGCGAGCAGCGGCGACGCGGCTAAGCCCGTCCATCGGCGCCATCGTTCTTACCCGAGGCTGCAGGGTCAGCGCATGCTCTGCCCGGGCGGGGGCGTCACTCGTACGCCCAGACCTTATCGCCCACCCAATGGATGGTGCGCACGGCCTTGCCCTTCTCGGCGGCCGCCATGTCGGGCCCCGACATCATGGCGCGGCCCACCGCTAGCGGGCGCTTGTGGCGAGCGTCGCGCACCCACACCCAGTCGCCCTCCTTGATGCCCTCGTCCGCGGCAACGACGCCGGGCGCCATGCAGTCGGCCCCGTTCGCGAGGAACGGCACAGCGCCCTCGTCCACGTCGACCCAGCCCCTGGGCGGCGTGCGCTTGAGCAGCGTGTGCAGCGTCGGGAACGGCACGCCGTCGACGATGATGTAGGCGACGCGGTCCCGTATGAGCAGGTAGTCCATGTCGAGCCCCGTGGCACGGTCGACCGCGGGCTCGGTCGCGAGCAGGTCCTCGCCTACGGACGCCCGCACGAGCGCGCCCAGCTCCTCGACCTCCCTCGCGCGCAGGCGGTGGCGCTTGCGGAACGAAAGCTCCGTCGTCATGCTCCTCGGCAGCAGGGGAGGTTGCTGCGGCGTCATCAAATTTACGGTCAGGGCACTGAAGGGTACCGGAATAGATATTTATCGTCAGGTTAGATGCGGCCCGACGATGGGGTACGTAGGAGCCCGTGTCGAGTTGACGTCAGGCGCGCACCACGCCGCACGAGCGGCCGCCCTGGCACTGCCCGTGCTCGCCGGCCATGTCGCCCTCTCGGGTACGGCCGCTGCGCACGCGGCGGGCGCGGTGGAGCCGCACGCCTACGACCAGCTGCTCGTGCTCGTCCTCGCGCTCAGCGCGGTCATCGGCGGCCTCGTGTTCGCCCTGCTTGCGCTCGGCGTGTGGCGCTACCGCGAGGGCAGCGACTACCCGCGGAGGCCCCCCAAGGAGCACGACCGCCGGCTCGAGTCCGCTTGGACGGCCGCGCCCATTGTCATCCTCGTTGTGCTCACGGCCCTGAGCACTCAGGCACTGATCCAGTCCGAGACGCCGCCCGAGGACGCCATCACCATCCACGTGACCGGCATCCAGTGGCAGTGGGTGTTCACCTACCCGGACGGCAACTCGAGCATCAACGACGTCTGGGTCGAGGAGGGCCAGCACGTCATCTTCGTGGTCACGTCCCTGGACGTGGTGCACTCCTTCTTCCTGCCCGACTACAACCTCAAGGTCGACGCCTTCCCCAACCAGACCTACAGGACCTGGATACACGCCGACCGCGTCGGCGACTACGACATCTACTGCGCCGAATACTGTGGCCTCGAGCACGGTGAGATGCAGGGCACGCTCCACGTCTTCGAGAGGGCCACGCCGTCACGGCCCTACGGCCCCCCGCCAGGCCAGCAGCCACCGCCGCCCCCCCCGTCCGCCAACGTGACGGTCGAGCTCGGCGTGGACGGCACGGGCTCGCAGCCCCCGACGTTCACGCTATCGCCAGCCGTGCTCAGGGTCCCGCTCGGCTCGAACGTGCGGCTGGTGGTGCGCAACAACACCACGCGCGAACTCGACCTGCTAATCGGCCCGCCCTACATGCTGAGGCTGCTTGAGATCGAGCCCGAGGACGTTGGCGTGCTGGAGTTCAGGGCGGACAGGCCGACAGCGGGCGACTCGATCGATGTGAGCGTGCACGACGTCGGCGGCCAGCCCGCCAACGCGACGCTCGTCGTGGGCTCCGGACCAGGCACGCCAACCTTCGAGCCCAACGGGGGGCGGGGGGGCTCGCACGCGGTCGCCTGGGCGCTCGCCGGCGGCGCGGTGCTGCTGCTGCTCTGCGTGCTTGCCCTTGCCCTCAGGTCGCCACGGAAGGATACGGTCGCGTCCCCGCCCGAGGGCCCTGATGGGGATGGGGGTGGCGCCCACGGCTGAGCACGCGCATGTCCCGGCGGAGACGGACGGGCCGTGGCCGATGGCGCTCGCGCTGGGCTTCTCTACGCTCCTCACTGGGCTCGTCGTCCACTGGTCCATCACCATCGTGGGCGCGCTCGTGCTCGGGTACGCGGTGCTGGGCTACCTGCACCAGATGCCCTCCCTGCACCAGCTCGAGGGCTACATGCTGCGCACGCCCCGCGAGCGGCACACGCTCGGCGGGACCAGCGTCCGCAAGATGGGAGTTTGGATGTTCCTGTTCTCGGAGATCCTCTTCTTCACCGGCCTCATCGGGGGCGCGCTCGCGCTGCGCGCCAAGGCGGACGGATGGCCCGAGCCGGGGGATGTCCTCAACGTGCCGCTCACGGCGGCCAACACCTTCATCCTCATCTGCAGCTCGATGACCATGGTCGAGGCGCTGCGCGGGGCGCAGATGGGGAACATGCGCCACATGCGCCTATTCCTGCTGCTCACGATGGCGCTCGGCATCGTGTTCGTGTCCATCCAGGCCAAGGAGTACACGCTGCTCTTCTTCACGGAGGGCCTGAGGCCCGGCTCCAGCCTCTACGGCTCGACGTTCTACATCCAGACCGGCTTCCACGGGGGCCACGTCACGGCGGGAATCGTGGCGCTCGCCTACGTCAACTACAGGGCATGGAAGGGCGGCTACTCCAAGGAGGACCACGAGGGCATAGAGCTCATGGGGCTCTACTGGCACTTCGTCGATGTCGTATGGATATTCCTGTTCACGATAGTGTACCTAATCTGAGGAGGATTGTGAGATGACCGGCGATGCGGGTGCGGTGGCGACGGCCACGGCCACGGGCGGCCCGGGGGCCGCGGCTCACGCCGCGGGCGGCGAGTTCCACACGCCGCACTGGGTCTACATCGCCGTGTTCGCAGCGCTCGCGGTACTGACGGTGCTGGAGCTGTCCGTCAACAGCGCAGTGAGCGGCGAGTCGCTGCGGGTGTCCGCGCTCGTCTCGCTCATGATGGCCAAGGCGCTGCTCGTCGTTCTCTACTACATGCACGTGCGCTACGAGTCGCCAGTGCTGCGGTGGGCCATCTTCATGCCCTTCTTCGCAGCCGTGTTCTTCACAGCCGTCGTGATGCTCTAGTCCGTCGCGTCAGCCCCAGGGGAGGGGCCACGCCACGAGCGCGTCCGCGACGAGCAGCGCGAAGAGCGCCGCGAGGTAGACCGAGGAGAACTTGAACAGCCTGCGGGCGGAGCGCATGTCGGCCTGCCGCACGAGATTGGCCGAGAGCCAGAGGTGGGGCGCACCCAGCGCGACAGCGCCCGCTAGGTAAATCGCGCCCGTGCCCCCCGCCATCGCGAGGGTGAGCGAGGCCGCGACCAGCGCGACCGTGTAGCTGGCGATGAGGGAGCGGGTCGCGGCCGCGCCCCTCACCACGGGCATCATTGGCACACCGGCCCGCCGGTAGTCGTCCTCGTAGATGATGGCGAGCGACCAGAAGTGCGGCGGCGTCCACAGGACCACGAGCAGGCCCATGAGGACGGCCGCGAGGCCCACCGTCCCCGTCACGGTCGCCCACCCCACCAGGGGCGGGAAGGCACCCGCGACGCCCCCGAGCACGATGTTCTGCGGCGTGCGGGGCTTGAGGGCGGCCGTGTAGACAAAGATGTAATACGCCCAGCCCGCGACCGTAAGCGCGGCCGTGAGCGCGTTGACCCATGTCCACACCATGGCGATGCCCACAGCCCCCATCATGAGCGAGAGCGCCATGGCCGCGCCGGGGCTCACGGTACCCGCGGGCAGCGGTCGCCACATCGTGCGCTCCATCAAGCTGTCGCGGTCGCTGTCGAGCAGGTTATTGAAGACGTTCGCGGACGCGACCGTCAGGAGGCCGCCGAGCAGCAGCCACCCGAGCCTGGCCGGGTCGGGGGAGGGGTCCGCGACCAGGGCCGCGGCCATGCCGGTGAGGAGCAGCAGCAGGAGCACGCGCGGCTTGACCAGGGCGACCGCCCCCTGGGGCGCGCCCCCGCTCGCTGACTCCGCCACGGCATCACTCCCACGGGTCGGCCGGCGCCGGGGGACCGTGCCGCATGCTGTGGAGCATGTTGTAAAAGAATATGAGCTGGCACGAGCCCAGGATCATCGCCCCCACCATGGAGAGCTGGTTGCCCCACAGGAACTGGTCCGGCGGGTCCCAGATGCGCCGCGGCATGCCCTCGAGGCCCTGGAAGTGCATGACGAAGTAGGTCAAGTTGAGCCCGATGAAGGTCAGCCAGAAGTGCGCCTTGCCCAGGCGCTCGTCGTACATGCGGCCGGTGAGGTCCGGGAAGAAGAAGTACATGGCCGCGAAGACCCCGAGCACGGAGCCCCCGAAGAGCACGTAGTGTATATGCCCGACTATCCAGTAGGTGTCCTGCACCTGTATGTCGAGCGGCACATTAGCCTGGACGACGCCGGTGATGCCGCCGATGACGAACATCGCTATGAAGCCCACCGAGAAGAAGGTCGGGGTCTTCATCTGGATGCGTCCGTTCCAGAGCGTGGCCGTCCAGCTGAAGACCTTGATGCCCGTTGGCACGGCTATGACCATGGTGGCCATCATGAAGAAGGCCTTGAGCCTGAGGTCCATGGTGGTCGTGAACATGTGGTGCGCCCACACACCGAACCCCAGCACAGCGATTGCCACGGACGACATCGCGATGAACCAGTAGCCGAAGATGGGGCGGCGGGCCATCTTGGGGATGATGATGGAGATGGCCCCCATGACGGGGAGTATCATGATGTATACGGCCGGGTGCGAGTAGAACCAGAACAGGTGCTGCCACAGGATGGGCTCGCCCACACCGGGCATGGTGTAGCCGAAGAACGAGGTGCCCATGTTCCGGTCGGCCAGCAGCAGCACGAACGCGGCCGTGAGCACGGGCGTCGCGAGCAGTATCATCGCGGCCGTCACCAGCACGCCCCACACGAAGAGCGACATGTTCTTGAACGACACGTCGGGCTTGCGCAGCATCAGGATGGTCGCCATGAAGTTGATGCCGGACAGGATCGACGAGGCGCCCACCAGCACCATGCCCACGAGCCAGAGGTCGACGCCCACGCCCTTGTCCCAGACCGTGAGCGGGGCGTAGGCGGTCCAGCCGATGGCGGGCGCGCCAACCCAGATGAGCACGCCCGCGGGCACGAACGTCCAGTAGGAGAGCGCGTTGAGCCGCGGGAAGGCCATGTCCGCGGCGCCGATGAGCTTGGGCACGTAGACGTTTGCCAGCCCCACCAGCACGGGGATGACCCAGAGGAATATCATGTTCGTGCCGTGGACCGTGAACAGGCTGTTGTAGACTGCCTCGGACACGATGGTCTGCCCGGGGAAGGCGGTCTCGATGCGCATGAGCATCGCCAGGATGCCGCCCATGACGAAGAAGACGAACCCTGATACTATGTACATCACGCCGATGTCGGTGTGGTGGGTCGTCGTGACGTAGCGGTGGAGGTAGTCGACCCACGTCGCCTTCTTGGCCAAGCGCCGCATCTCCCCGGTGGCGCCCCCGCGCATCTCCCACCCTACTCGGGCGGGAACGGGCCAGCGTCCTGGGTCAGGATAATGCTGCGGGGATTAAACCTTTTGCTGGACCCACCCCCCGTCCGCCACGCGCCCGCCCTGCTGACAGCTATGGGGCCAAGGATTAATAGGCGGGGCGCATGATTGCCTCTGGGAGGTATTGGGAATGACCGATGCTAACAAGCCCGACCGCACCCTGGACTGCCTGGGGCTGTACTGCCCCGAGCCGCTGTTCCAGACCCGGACGAACATCGACATGCTCGAGTTGGGCCAGGTGCTGGAGGTCATCACCGACGACCCGGCCGCGGAGGAGGACCTCAAGCGGTTCGCCAAGCGCGCGGGCCACGAGGTCGTGTCCTTCGAGAAGCGCGACGACCACATGCGGTTCCTCATCAAGAGGGCCAAGTGACCGACCGACTCTCAACGTTCATCAGACCAAACAAGAAGGAGCGGATGTGAAATGGCAGAGGAGAAGTTCATACTGTACGTGCAGACGACCGATGCGCCCGAGCGGCAGTACTCGCCCCTCGTGCTCGCCCAGACGGCGAAGGCCATGGGCCTCGAGGCCAAGGTCTACTACCTGGGCATGGGGCTCAAGATACTCAGGCCAGGCGTGGCGGACATGATAAAGATGGGGTCGTTCCCCAGCGTCAAGGACATGCTCGACAAGACCATGCAGATGGGCATCCCCATCTACGTCTGCGAGGCCAGCAAGCAGATGCTGGGCTGGGACAAGGTCGACCTCGTCAAGGGCGCGAAGGTCGTCGGCGCGGGTACGCTCAACGACCTGGCGCTGGACGCGGAAGCGACCATGTGGTTCTAGGCCGGACGGCCTGCCTGCCTGAGGGGGTGCGAGGGATGCCAGCCGAGGTCTACCTGGACTACCAGTCATCGAAACCCGTCGACCCGCGCGTCGTGCAGGCGATGCTGCCATGGTTCACCGAGAGGTTCGGGAACCCGAGCTCGCTGCACCGCGACGGCGACGAGGCCACCGACGAGCTGGAGCGGTCGCGCGAGCGCGTCGCGCGGTTCATCGGGTCGGACAGGGACGAGGTCGTGTTCACCTCCGGGGCCACGGAATCCAGCAACCTCGCCATCCTCGGCTATGCGTCCCGGAATCGCAGGAAGGGCGACCACGTCGTCATCGCCGAGTCCGAGCACATCTCCATCCACAACATCGCCAAGGCGCTCGAGAAGCAGGGGCTCAAGGTCAGTCGGGTCCCCGTGGACCAGTTCGGGCGCGTGAGCCCCGAGAAGCTGCGCAAGCGCATCACCGATTCGACCATACTCGTGTCGGTGGGGTGGGCGAGCAACGAGATCGGCACCGTCCAGCCCATGCCGGAGATAGCCGAGCTGCTGAAGGGGAAGGGCATCGCGCTTCACACCGACGCGGTCGCGGCCGAGGGATTGGTGCCCATCGACGTGCGCAAGGTCGGCGTCGACCTCATGTCGCTCTCCTCCAACGACATCTACGGGCCCAAGGGCTTGGGGGCGCTCTACGTCAGGAGGAACGTCCAGCTCGCGCCCGTGATGCTCGGCGGTGGCCAGGAGCGCGGCCTCCGGTCGGGCACCGAGAACATGGCGGCCATCGTCGGCATGGCAGAGGCCGCTGACATCATGTCGCGCGAGATGGGCGGCGAGGTCGAGCGCATGCGCGGCATGCGCGACGCCCTCATCGAGCGCGTGCTCGGGACCATCCCCGACTCGCACCTCAACGGGCACCCCAAGGAGCGGCTGCCCAACAACGCGCACTTCCGGTTCGAGGCCATCGAGGGCGAGTCGCTGCTGCTGTCGCTCAAGGACAAGGGCGTGGCGGCCTCGACGGGCTCGGCCTGCTCCTCCAAGACCCTGGAGCCCTCGCACACGCTCCTCTCCTGCGGGCTGGTGCACGAGGAGGCGCACGGCTCGCTCGAGTTCACGTTCGGGCGCTGGAGCAAGCCCTCCGACGTCGACCGCGTGCTCGTGGTGCTGCCCGGCATCGTCGAGCGGCTCCGGGGGCTCTCGCCCCTGTACGGCATGGACAAGAAGCTCAGGGGGGGGAACGCGTGAAATCCACGAACTACACGGAGAAGACGCTCGACCACTTCCGCAACCCGCGCAACGTCGGCACCCTCGAGGGCCCGGACGTCGCGGTCGGCAAGGTGGGCAACCCGGTGTGCGGCGACCTGATGTACATGTACATACGCGTCAAGGACGACCGCATCGTCGACATCAGGTTCCAGACGTTCGGCTGCGGCTCGGCCGTGGCGACGTCGAGCATGACCACCGAGCTCGTCAAGGGCATGACCCTCGACGATGCCATGAAGGTCACGCGCAACGACGTCGCGGACGCGCTCGAGGGCCTGCCGCCCATCAAGATGCACTGCTCCAACCTGGCCGCGGACGCGCTTCACGACGCCATCAAGGCCTGGCGGGAGGGGAGGCGGGGGGAGGCCCCCGCGGCCCCCGCGCCCGGCACCGTGAGGGAGACGTGCGAGCTGCCCCCGACCGTGGTCGAGGGCGTGGACGCGCTCCTCGGCAATGGCGTGCACAAGGGCGTGCCGGACGCCGCCTCCCTGAAGGACAAGCGGGTGCTCGTGCTGGACCGCGGCGAGCGCTCCGTCAAGCTCGCCATGGAGCTCACCGAGCACACCGGCCGCGTCATCTTCATGAGCCCCTACAAGGAGCCTACGTCCAAGGACGACTTCCGCGCCCCGCTCAAGCGCTCGGACGTGAAGGTGCTCTACGAATCGCAGCTCCTGGCGGTCATGGGCGAGGGCGAGGTCGACAAGGTCCGCGTGCACGACTTGAACGAGAACGAGGAGTACGAGCTCTTCGTGGACGCGGTCGTCATCCTCGAGTGAGCGAAACCATAAGTAGCCCCGAACCGGATTTGGTCGCGCCACCGCAGGGCCCGCGGGCGCTGAGGTGAGCGGGAGCCTCGGGAGCATGGGACCTGGACGCAGGGGCATGGCACGGTCGGTCGCGGCCGCCACATTCATGCTGCTGGCCGCCACCGCCCTCGCCCCGGCCGGCTCGGCCTCGACCCCGACCGTCGATGGCGTCATAGACCCGGGCGAGTACGCCTTCAACCAGAGCTTCCAGGACGACCTGTTCCACCTCCTGTGGACGGTCGAGGGCGACACCATCCACCTTGCCATCGAGGCCCGCACGACCGGATGGATAGCCCTCGGACTAGAGCCCACCGTGCTCATGCAGGACGCCGACATGATTATCGGCTGGTGGAACTCGTCGGCGGACTTCCAGGTCGTCGACGCCTACTCCACCGGCCAGACCGGCCCCCACCCCCCCGACACGGAGATCAGCGGGAGCTACGACATCCTGACCTGGCTCGCGAGCCAGTCGGGGGGCTGGACGCGCGTCGAGCTCACCCGCAAGCTCGACACCGGGGACGTCCGGGACCACGCCATCCGGACCGACGGGACCATGAGGGTCATGTGGGCCGTGAGCGATTCGCGGGAGTACGAGGCCAAGCACGCCCAGCGGGGCACGGCTGAGGTGAACTTCGGCTCCGGCGAGGCCGAGGAGATCGTCGCGCCCACGCTCTGGCCCTACCATGCCGCGCTCATGGTCACGTCCACCCTGATGTTCGTGGCCAACTACTTCCTGCTGGCCAAGAGGGGGCCGGGCAGGGCCAAGCGGTTCCCCGCCCACTGCTACAACGGCACGACCGCGATAGCCCTCGCCGTCGTGGGCCTGACCATCGGGTTCATCATGGTCGCGGAACAGGAGCAGGGGCATCTGCGGGTCGTCCACGCGTTCATCGGGGCGACGACGCTCGCCGTCGGGATGGTCATCCTGGTGCTTGGTTGGCTGTACTTCAGGGTGAAGAGGTACAAGCGCGTCACGAGGCGCCCGCACATGGCAGCCGGCGCCCTGGGCATCGCGATGATGGTCGTGACCGTCGTGTCGGGCCTCATGTACGTCTTCCCCTAGTGTGCTGTTACTAACAGTTGCCGGTTTTTAGCGACCTTTCTGAGGATGTCATCTGGCTCTGCCGTCCAGACGAATGGCCGCGGGTTCTCTTGATATGTCGCAATGTATTCCCGGATCGCAGTGGTCAAGGCGCGGACGTTCTTGAATGTCCCCCGGCGGATGCGCTTTCCAGTCAGTTCCGAGAACCACCGCTCGACCTGGTTCAACCAAGACGAGCCCGTCGGCGTCAGGTGAATATGGAATCGAGGATGCCTCGCCAGCCATCGCTTGACCTTCTCATGCTTGTGGGTGGCCAGGTTGTCGAAGACCAGGTGGATGTCCAGCTCCGGGTCCACATGCTCGTCGATGTTCCTGAGGAAGATGAGGAACTCCTGATGGCGATGTCTGCGGTGGAACTCCGTGATGACCGTCCCATCGAGGACATTGAGGGCGGCGAATAGGTCGATCTGGCCGTTCCTCATATAGTCATGCGTCCTGCTCTCAGGCAGTCCAGGTCGAATGGGCAGAATGGTCTGGGTGCGGTCGAGAGCTTGGATCTGGGTCTTCTCGTCGACGCAGAAGACCGCTGCCTTCTCCGGTGGGTCTATATACAAACCCACGACGTCACGCATCTTCTCGGCGAATTGCGGGTCGCGACTGACCTTGAAAGTCCTGATGCGATGGGGCTGTAGCCGGTAGAGCTCCCAGACACGATGGACTGTCGCATTGCTCACGCCCACCGCCCTGGCCATCGTGCGCGTCGACCAGTGGGTGGCTCCGGGTGGCCTCTCGTTGATCGTCTTGAAGAGGATGAGGTCGACCACTTCCTTTGGTACCTGGGCCTTCCGCCCGGGCCTGGGAGCATCCTTAAGGATCCCATCCAGCCCGAGCGAATGGAACCGCGACCTCCAGAGGCTGACGGTGTCGGGGTGCGTGTCCAAGCGAACAGCGATCTCTTGGTTCTGCAATCCGTCTGCCGCGAGAAGGATTATCTTGGCCCTCAGGACGAGCCGTTGAGGTGTCGACCGACCATGCGACCATTTCACGAGTTGAGCTCGCTCGACGTCCGTCGGCACGATTGCTGGAGCGACACGCATGAGGACTGTAAGAACGGTGAGGTTATTAAACATATGTATTTATGTAACGGAACACTAGCG
>CAYGVT010000036.1:0-10313 GCA_964353355.1 uncultured Thermoplasmata archaeon
CTCAATATCCCTTTGTCGGGAGGCTCCTACTATATAGGATTGCTCCATATAATAGCTCCCCTCGCTACCGAGCCAACAGGTTCCTGCTCGGGCGGGACTTGCACCCGCCAGTGTCCGTCGCTACCATGGCGCACCTTTCGCCCACCCCCTGCAAAGGGATATGACGGGGACGGGCCCATGCGTGTCCCGTGAGGCAGGCCACGCTCGCCGCCTTCGCGGAGGAGGGCGGAGCACGTCCAGACGGGACACTCGCCGCGACCGCGCGCGAGGTCGGTCCCTTCCGCGTCGTTGGCGGGCACGTCGCGCACCCCGCCCTCGCCCCCGGGGCGGTCGCGCACCGCGAGTTCCAGCTCGCCATCGCCGCGCGCGCGCTGCGGGAGGGCACGCTCGTCGTGCTGCCCACCGGCATCGGCAAGACCGTCATCGCCGTGCTCGTCGCGGCCGAGGTCCTGCACCATGGTCGCGGCAAGGTCCTGGTGCTCGCGCCCACGCGCCCGCTCGCGATGCAGCACCTGGAGAGCCTGCGGAGGTTCCTCGCCGACCCGTCTGGCCTCGAGCTGTTCACGGGTGGCGTCCCCGCGGCCGGGCGCGCCCGCCGGTGGGCCGCGGCCCGCGCCGTCGTCGCCACGCCCCAGTGCATCGCCAACGACCTGGAGGCGCTCCGCTACGACCTTTCGGGCGTCGCCCTGGTCGTGTTCGACGAGGCCCACCGCGCGGTGGGCGACTACGCCTACGTGCCCATCGGCGCGGCGTACGTGAGGGACCGGCCCGACCACCTGTCGCTGGGCCTCACCGCGTCCCCGGGCTGGGAGCGCGAGCGCGCCGAGGAGGTGTGCGCCGCGCTCGGCATCGCCGCGGTCGAGGCGCGCACCGAGGACGACGCCGACGTCGCGCCCTACGTCATGGGCACGGAGGTCGAGTGGAGGACGGTCCAGCTCGCGCTGCGCCAGGTCAGGGCCAAGCGCGCGTTCGAGGAGGTCCTCGACGCGTCGGTCAACCGCCTCAAGCGGCTGGGCTTCGTGCGCCACCGCAAGAAGGGCCAGAAGGCCTCCAAGAAGGACATCGTCAAGGCGGGCAACGAGATGCGCGCGCGCCTCCCGAAGGCGGGTCGCATGAGGGGGATGCTGTTCGGCGCCATGCACCACCAGGCCATCGCGCTCCACGCCGTGCACACGCTCGAGCTCCTGGAGACCCAGGGCGTCACGCCCGCGCTCGACTACATCGGCCGGCTCGAGGCCGAGCCCAAGAAGAAGAAATCGGTGAGGTCGTTCCTGGCCAACCCCGCGGTCGTGCGCGGCATCGACCACCTGCGCAAGCACGAGGGCGTGTCGCACGCCAAGGTGGACGAGACCGTCGCCGTCGTCCGCGAGCAGCTCGCGCGACGCCCGGACTCGCTCGTCATCGTGTTCAGCCAGTACCGCGACACCATCGCGGGGCTGCTCGACCGCCTGCGCGCGGAGGGCATCGCCGCCGAGAGGTTCGTCGGCCAGGCCCACCGCGGCAAGGACCGCGGCCTCAAGCAGTCCGAGCAGGCGGACCTCCTGGACCGGTTCCGCCGGCGCGAGTTCCGCGTGCTCGTCGCGAGCAGCGTGGCCGAGGAGGGGCTCGACGTGCCCTCGGTAGACCTCGTCGTCTTCTACGAGCCCATCCCCTCGGAGATACGCGCCATCCAGAGGCGCGGGCGCACCGGGCGCGACGCGGCCGGCCGCATCGTGGTGCTCGTGACCGAGCGCACGCGCGACGAGGCGTTCCTGCACGCCGAGCAGGCGCGGGAGCGCAAGATGCGCGGCGTCGTGAGGGGGATGGCGGGGAGGGGGTCCGCCAGAGAGCGGTCCGTCCGCGCCAGCAGACCCGCAAAGTGACCCGTGGTCCGATCGGGGCGTCCGCAAGCCCGACGGGCTCCCGCCATCGCGCCGATGTCTCACGGGGGGGGATCAGGGCTCCGCGTCCCCTGTACCGGTCAGCCCGCGCCCGTGGCCGCCCTTCTCACGACGGGGCGGGCCCAGGCGCACCCACCGCTCGTCGAGCCAGTCGTTGGCCCCCTCCGTGTCGGACCAGCCCTCATGCGCGTCGTCGACGTAGAGCACCGCCTCGTCGGGGTCCCCGAGCTTGAATGTCCGGGGCATCCCGGGGGGCATGGCCACCATCCCGAGGAGGAGGAGCACCACGTAGGGGTTGGCCCTCATCGCACGACCGAGGTGCATGTTGGGCGTGCGGCCGGCGCCGGCGGCCCTGAACGAGAGCAGGGCGCGGCTGTAGGCCCACCACGCGGTGCCGTCGCCTGCGAACGCCGCGAGGAGCCGCCGGGCCTCGGCGTCGCGATCCTCCTCGATGAGGTGGCATATGAGGTGGTACCGGACGCCCTGGTTGTCGTGCCTGTTGAGGCGGAGCATCTCCTGGTATCGCGCGATCGCCTCCCCCCTCCTTTCGAGCGCCCACAGGCAGGAGGCGGACCCGCCCAGGGCGCGCATGTAGCCCCGTGCCTCCAGGCGCATCCACAGGCTCCCCGCGTTGACCTCCAGCCACGTGCGCCCCAGCGCGCGCTCCCCCGCGGCCGCCCCGGCCTCGTAGAGCTCGAGCGCCCCCTCGAGCGTGCGCGCGGTCTCCTCCGCGAGCACGACGTAGGCGTCCGCGCAGTCCGCGGAGTGCTCGAGCGCCCGGCGGGCGAGCCGCACGCGCTTGCGCCCGGTCTCCCCGAAGGCCCTGTACATCAGGTCCTGGGCCGCCTCGAGCGGCGTCTCGGCCGCGATGGGCGCGAAGCTGGTGAGCATCGCCTGCCGCCTCAG
The DNA here is from genome assembly GCA_964353355.1 of uncultured Thermoplasmata archaeon. GTDB lineage: Archaea > Thermoplasmatota > DTKX01 > DTKX01 > CAYGVT01. The sequence continues at coordinate 2,787 of CAYGVT010000036.1, forward strand.
GTAATCGTTCGCCTCATCGATCGTGGAGAAGTGCATCCTCCTCATGAGCCGGTGGGTCTCGGCCTGCGTGCCCTCGATGGCGCGGGGGTCGTAGGGGCGGTGCTCGCCCCCGCCCTCCCGCCCGCCCGGGTCCCCGCCTCCACTGTCCTTAGGTCGCCCCTTCCTCCATCTCTTGCTCACGACCGACGCCCTCCCCGCCGTGACCGGCTCCGCATCCGTTCGCTGCGTTATCACGTCTCGCGGAACTCCACCTCGATGGGCCCCGTGGGCTGGTCCGCCGGCGGCGGCGCCTCCGCGCTCTCGGGCGGCTTGGGCGGCTTGCTCCCCCTTGATCTTACGACCTTGAGCGCGAGCATGACCACGACCAGCATGACCACGACCGCGACGATCAGCACGGCGGGGACGAGCATCGCGGCCGCCCCTCCCCCCGCCCCGCCCTCGACCTCGAGGAGCACGTCGCGCTCGGCGGTGGCGTTCCCGTCCGACACGGCGAGGGTGACGGTGTGCTTGCCCGGCCTGAGGGCCTTGGTCGCGAACGTCGCGCCCGTGCCGAGCGTCTTCGTCCCCGCTTTCCAGTAATAGGTCAGCTGGTCGCCGTCCTCGTCCCTGGCATCCCCCTGGAACCGGACCTCGGCGCCCTCGGCGAACACGCTCGCGTTCTGGGGGAGCACCGTCTTTATGACGGGCGGGTCGTTCACGTTGACGACGACGATGTCGAAGGACTTTGAGTGGGCGCCACCCTTCCCGTCCTCGACCGTGACGGTCACGCGGTGGGTCCCGACGTGGTTCTGCCTGGGGGTGAACGTGATGTTCCCCGTGTCCAAATCGATGTTGAAGAGCGATGCGTCGTCCTTCCACGTGAGCCCGTCCCCGTCGAGGTCCGTGGCCTCGAGCTGGAGCGTGAACGGCGCGTCCTCGTCTACGTTGTAGGCACCCTCCACTTCGGTTGTGATGGCGGGCGGGTCATTGACGTCAGCGATGACCCACAGGACCGCGACCGTGGTCGACAGGCCGTGATTGTCCGCTACGGTGTAGTTCACGAGGTGCTCGCCCACCCGCTGCTGGATGGCCGTGAAGTTGACCCAACCGCTACCGTCCGGCATCGACCAGGCAGGGCCGTCGCCCGATATGGTCAGCACCTCTGGCACCGGCAGCGCGAGCGCCAGGTCCGGGTCCCCGAAGACCAGGCGGAGCGACGCCTTCTCCCACTGCTCGACGTGCTGGGTGCCGGGGTCCATGAGCGTGGGCGGGTCGTTATTGTTGGCCACGGTGACGTGCAGCGTGGCCGTATCAGAGGAGCCCGCGCGATCTTGGACGATGACAGTTATGTCGAACCCGGGGTAGTGCTCGTTGAGGGGCCTGAAGGTGAGCATGCCCGTGCCCGCGCCAATCGTGACCTCGATAGCCTCGGAGTAGGCGGTGAAGGTGAGGGCGTCCCCGAACCCCATGTCAGGGTCGTTCACCTCGACCTGGTAGAACACAATCCCGTCCTGGACGGCATCCACCTCGAGGTCCGACACTATCACCGGCCTGTCGTTCACGTTCGCGACCGTGAACCGCACGTTCGCGCTGTCCGTGAGGCCGAACCGGTCCGTGGCCGTGATGATGACCGGGTGCGGGCCCACCTGCTCCTGCGTGGGCGTCCAGTTGACGAGCCCCGTCGAGGGATCTATGTCGAACATGTCCGTGTTGTCAGAGAAGGTGATGGAATCGTCGGGCAGGTCCTTGTCAATGAGCGTGAAGGTGTACTCGAATGGCTCCTTCTCGGTCGCGAGGAGCTCGCTCGGCTTATCGATGAACGGCCTGTCCGCGACCTGGAGCACGCTCACCGCGATGGGGCCCGACTCGCCAGTGACGTCGAAGAGGTCCTTGGCGCCCACCACCACGGAGACCTCGCCGAAGAAGTCGGGCGCGGGCCTCACCGACAGCACGTGGACGCCCCCGGGCATCGGGTTGATGCGCGCTGACAGGTTGGTCCCGTCCGAGACGTTCACGAGCGAGTAGATGAGGTCGCCCTGGTTGAAGTCGTCAGTGAAGGACGTCTCGAGCTGGAGCACATCGGTCCATGCGGAATCCTCCTGGACATCGACCGAGGTGAGACCGGTCCAGCTGGGCGCCGTGTTGACGGGCGGGTCGTACTCGACGCGCAGCGAGCCCAGGCGCACGCCCGCCATGGTCACGTGCCCGACCGTCACGTTGAGGGGGATACTGACGTTGCCGGGCATGACCGGCTGCACGTCGATGGCGGTCTGGATGGAGGCCTTGAGGCCGAGGGCGTCCCCGACAGTCACCGCCCCCGTCATGTCGCCCGCGCTCAGCACCATCGCGGTGCCGCCCACGGTCAGGTTCGCCCGCGCCGGCCACTCGTCCGGGCCGACCTCGTGCACGAGCGCGGCGATGTAGTCCGTGTAGATGTGGCCGGGGTCCCGCCTGGGAGGTATCTGGTTCTGGTCGATCATGCCGTGGGGGCCCGCTATCGCCACTGCGACGGAGCCGTTCGAGGCCATGAAGTCGGAGTCGGCCTCGATGGTCGCGTTGAGCCACTCGTCGTCGCTGGTGTCCGAGGTGTAGGATGCGGCCAACGTCCAGGTCGAGTTGGAATGGTTGTAGAGCCATAGCTCCGCCCAGTAGGGGGTGGTGGCGTTCAGCGCGCACGTCGCGTAGCCGTTCCACGCGATGTTGAGGGCGGGCGAGCCATGGATAGAAGGGGCGAACTGGAACACCTGCATGGGCCAGGACCATGGGGGCACGGCCGTGATCCCCGAGGTGGTCTGCCAGTAGGTGCCATCGTCCTTGCCGGCCGCCTTGACGTCGCTGACGTCAATCGGGGTCCACACGTCCTTGTAGGGGTCGAGGGTGGGGGGATAGATGCCGGTCGTGCCGTTGTACATTGCCCAGCGGTCGGCCGCGATGGCGCCGGAGGAGAAGTCCACGAGCGAGTACTCGATGGAGGGACCCATGACGCCGGTCGCGGTGAGCCCGGCCGACCGCAGCTGGGAGCCCCGCGGGAGCTCGATGCGGACGGAATCGTTCCACGGATGCGCGCCGAACGTGACGGTGGCCTCGGTCACGCCCCCGGCGAAGGTGTCGAGGACGACGGGCGCCGCGGATGCGGCCGGCGCGACCATGATGGCCGCGAGCAGGGGGCCGCAGAGGAGGGCGGTAGCGAGGAGCAGAGCGTACGGCCTTGGAGTGAAGGCACCCATGCCCAACCACCGAACGATACATGACAGGGGGTTGTATTTCATGGTTGTGGTGCCGGCACGAGCAGAAGGCCAAGGGCGGCCGCTGGGCGGGTCCCTTCGGCACCTGGCAGCGGGCCTCCCGGCGGCCCGGGAACCAAGGCCGGGCATCGTGGATGGCCACCCGGGGCCACCCATGGCCACGCCCCCTCCGGCGATGTCCTGGGGAGGGCCCGGAGCGCTCAGACCTCGCGGACCTCGATCTCGATCTTCCCGGAGGGCTCCTGCGGGGGGGCCTCCGGGGGCTTCGGGGGCTCGGGTGGCGCGCGGCGCCTCGACCTCAGCGCGAGCAGCGCGACCACGACCAGCACCACGACCACGACGAGCACGATGGCCCCGATGACGGCCATCGACACCCCGCCTCCAGCCCCGCCCTCGACCTCGAGGAGCACGTCGCGCTCGGCGGTGGCGTTCCCGTCCGACACGGCGAGGGTGATGGTGTGCTTGCCCGGCCTGAGGGCCTTGGTCGCGAACGTCGCGCCCGTGCCGAGCGTCTTTCCCCCCAGCTTCCAGGTGTAGGTGAGCAGGTCGCCGTCCTCGTCCCTGGCATCCCCCTGGAACCGGACCTCGACGCCCTCCGCGAACACGCTCGCGTTCTGGGGCAGCACCGTCTTGATCACGGGCCGGTCGTTCACGTTGACGACTACGATGTCGAAGGACTTTGAGTGGGCGCCACCCTTCCCGTCCTCGACCGTGACGGTCACGCGGTGGGTCCCGACGTGGTTCTGCCTGGGCGTGAACGTGATGTTGCCCGAGTCCTCATCGATGTTGAAGAGCGATGCGTCGTCCTTCCACGTGAGCGTGTCCCCGTCGAGGTCCATGGCCTCGAGCAGGAGGGTGAACGGCACGTCCTCGTCGACCGTGTAGGTGGCCTCGACCTCCGTGGTGACGACGGGCACGTCGTTCAGGTCGGCGATGAGCCACAGGACCGCGACCGTGGTCGTGAGCCCCTCCCTGTCGGTCACCGTGTAGTTCACGCGGTGCTCGCCCACCATCGACTGGTCGGCCGTGAGGTTGACCCAGCCGCTCGGATCCGGCCCGAGCCACGCTGGCCCGTCGCTGGAGAGCGCAAGGCCCTCCGCGACCGGCAGCGCGATCGCCAGGTCGGGGTCCCCGATGAGGAGCCGGAGCGCGACCGTCTCCCACTGGTCGGCGCGCTGGGTGCCGGGGTCCATGAGCGTGGGCGGGTCGTTCACGTTCGCCACGTTGACACGGAGCGTCCTGGTGTCAGAGGCGCCCGAGCGGTCCTGGACGATGAGCGTCACGTCGAACCCGGGGTAGTGCTCGTTGAGGGGCGTGAAGGCGAGGATGCCGGTCGACGCTCCCATCGTCACCTCTATCGATTCCGAGTAGGCGGTGAAGGTGAGGGCGTCCCCGACAAGCAGGTCGGGGTCGTCCACCAGCACCTGGTAGGAGGCGGCCACATCCTGGACCGCATCCATCTCCAGAGCCGACCCTATCACTGGCCTGTCGTTCAGGTTCGCGACCGTGAACCGCACGTTCGCGGTGTCGGCGAGGCCGAACCGGTCCGTGGCCGTGATGATGACCGGGTGCGGGCCGACCTGCTCCTGGGTGGGCGTCCAGGCGATGCGGCCCGTCGCGGGGTCGATGTCGAACATGTCCGTGTTGTCCGAGAACGTGATGGCGTCGTCCGGCAGGTCCTTGTCCATGCACGTGAAGGTGTACTCGAAGGGCTCCTCCTCGGTCGCGGCGAGCTCCGAGGGGCGGTCCAGGGCGGGCCTGTCCGCGACCTGGAGCACGCGCACCGCGATGGGGCCCGAGGAGCCGGTGGCGTCGAAGAGGTCCCTCGCGGCCAGCGTGACGGTGACCTCGCCGAAGAAGTTCAGGGCGGACGCGACCGCCAGCACGTGGACCCCGCCGGGCATCGGGTTGATGCGCGCCGTGAGGTTGGACGGGTCCGACACGTTCGCGATGGAGTAGACGAGGCCGTCCTGGTTGAAGTCGTCGGTGAAGGTTGTCTCGAGCTGGAGCACGTCTGTCCAGCCGGCGTCCTCCTGGACCTCGTAGGACGACACGCCGGCCCACTCGGGCGGCGCGTTCACGGGAGGGTCGTAGCTGAGGCTGAGGCCGGAGAGCCGCACCGCGGCCATGGTGGCGTGCGCGACCGTGACGTTGAGCGCCACGGTGAGGTTGCCTGGCATGACCGGCTCGGCGTCCACAGCGGCCTGGATGGCCGCGCGCAACCCGAGCGAGTCGCCCACCGTCACATCCCTGGTGAGGTCCCCGGCGGCGAGCACCATAGTCGTCGCCCCGACGGTCATGTTCACGCGGCTCGGGAGCTCGTCCTCGCCCGAGCCGTAGACGAGGGCGGCGATGTAGTCGGTGTAGAGGTGGCCAGGGTCGGCCTTGGGGTTGGGCGGGACGAGTATGACCTCGCAGTGCGGGCCCGCGATGGCGGCGACGATGGAGCCGTTCGTGGCCTGGAACTCCGAGCCGGCCTCGATGGTCGCGTTGAGCCACATGTCGCCGGCAGCGTTGGAGTAGTAGGACGCTTTCATGGTCCAGGAGGAGCCGGTGTGGTTGTAGAGCCAGAGCTCCGCCCAGAAGGTGTTGGTTTCGTTGGCGTTGCAGGTGCCGTAGCCGTTCCAGACGATGTCGATGGCGGGCGCGCCGGTGACGGGGGGTATGAACTGGACCACCTGGACGGGATAGGGCCAGGGGGGCTGGAGGGCCAGTCCGGTCGTGGTGTACCAGTAGGTGCCGTCGTCCTTGCCAGCAGCCGTGACATCGGTGGCGGCTATGGGGGTCCAGTCGTCGTTGTAGGGGTCGAGGGAGGGGGGGTAGCAGTCGGTGCCGGTGTCGTACATCGCCCACCGGTCGGCGGCGACCCTCCCGGACGAGAAGTCCACGGCCGAGAACTCGATGGAGGGGCCGATGAGGCCGGTGGCCGTGAGCGAGGCGGCCGTGACGGCGGAGCCACGGGGGAGCTCGACGGCCAGCGTGTCGTTCCAGGGGTGCGCGCCGAAGGTGAGGTTGGCGGAGGCGACGCCGGAGGAGAAGGTGGTGATGGTCACCGGGGAGGCGGTGGCGCCGGGGGATAGGAGGAGGGGCGCGAGGAGGAGGACGGTCGCGAGGAGGAGCGGGAGGGGCCTGAGGGGGGAGGATGACGTGCCAACCACCGGGTACGCATGACTGGGTGGCGGATTTAAGGGTTGCGGTGAGGGGGACCTGCGGACCTGAAATCCCATGAAGGTAAGAAGAAAAAGGATGAGTCCATGCGATTGCCAATGAGGAAGGGCATCCAATCTCGACATTACCTTTCCTATATCCTCATAGATCCTGGACTCCGGACGGGAAGATCGAACGGTCCAAGCAGAAGGATTTTTATCATCATGCTTGGATCAAATTCTGGATAGGGACGGGATATCATGACGAGGACCGTGGACCGCGCTGGTATCATCGAGGAACATGAACGGCTGGACCGTGCGCTCTACTCGGTCATCTCCGAACTCGTGGATGATGAGGATGTGCATGCGGTCTCGATCGAGCTGGAGCGTTGCCTGACGGAAGGAGAAGGCGTTGGAGGGGAGGGGATGCGACGCTATCTCGGCTTGGCAATGGACCTCCTTGACAAGATAGAGGGAACGCATCCGAATGATGGGAACGACGAACAAACCACCCTTGTCAGTGAGGCCGAGAAGTGCGTGTGGGCAGCCAGGGTCGAGAACTACCAGGAATTACTGCGGAAGCTGGCTGCGGAAGGGCTCATAGGTCGGGCCACCTCGCCCCCCATACCGTAAGGGATATCGAGCCTAGGAGGTGTACAAGTACATCATGGACCTCCATCTCGATCCACGCCTCGCTGTCGGTTACCATAGCAAATCGCAGAGCGCCAGGGTCATGACGGAGGGATGGTTCGAGCAAAATGTCTACTGCCCGGCATGTCCGTCGGAGGAGCTTACAAAGCTCCCTGACAACATGAAGGTCCTGGACTTCCAGTGCCCATCATGCGAGGAGACGTTCCAGCTCAAGAGCACATCCGGGATTTTCGGCAGCACCGTGGTGGATTCGGAGTACAATACGAAGATCAAGCAGATCAGGAGCGGGCTCTCTCCGAACTGGTCGTTCCTGCAGTACAATGCCAAGGGACTAACAGTGAGGAGCCTGATGATGATACCCAAGCATTTCATGACCCTTGATGCCATCCAGAGGAGAACACCCCTTCGGGAGAGCGCAAGGCGGGCCGGGTGGGTCGGGTCGAATATATTGCTGGGGAGGCTCCCGCCCGATGCGCGTGTGTTCTTGGTGAGGGATGGTGAGGTGA
>CAYGVT010000037.1:0-51712 GCA_964353355.1 uncultured Thermoplasmata archaeon
CCTGAATTCCCGGCGATTAGGCACATCCTGATTCTTCTGGCGTGAGCAACTTGGTCGACAGGTTTATATATTATCATGTGCCTATATACCCACATGAAGAAGTTCACACGCGTGAAGAAGGTGGGCGGGCACCAGTACGTCTACGAGATCACGCCATACTACGACAAGCAGACCAAGAACTCCAAGCAAAAGAGCAAATATCTCGGCACTTTGGTGAATGGCGACATCCGCCGGCCTCGGTCCAGGCCTCCCAGGAGCTCCTTCGACTACGGCGAGTTCCTCCCCTTCATGAAGGTCATGGACGAGCTCTCGGTGAAGAGCATCCTCCATTCCCTCCTCCCCAGACAGGAGGCCGACTCGGTGCTGACACTGGCCCTCAACAGGCTGGTCCGTCCCGTCGCGATGATGAACGTCAGGACCTGGTTCGAGGGCACGTACCTATCGAAGCTCTACGGCGACCTCCCGATCTCCTCCCAGAACCTCTCCGAGTTCATGGAACGGCTGGGGGGTAGCGCGGTCCCGATGCAGTTCTCGGAGAGGTTCATCAAGACCCTTGGGAGGGGCAGCCCGCTCATCTACGACATCACGTCGCTGTCCTCGGCCTCGGAGCTGATGGACATACTGGAGTACGGCTACAACAGGGACCTCGAGTCGATGCCACAGCTCAACATCTCCATCGTGGCACACAAAGACCTCGGCGTCCCGATCTTCTACGACGTCCATCCAGGGAGCATCGTGGACGTCTCGACGCTGAAGAACACCATCAAGAAGCTGAGCGCCCTGGGCCTCAAGGGGCCCACGATGGTGATGGACAAGGGCTTCTTCAGCGGCCCCAACCTCGGCGAGCTCGCCAGGAGCGGCTACGACTACGTCATGCCCGCGACGTTCAAGTCCAAGGAGGTCAGGTCGCTCGTCTCGAGGTCTCGCAGGGGCATCGAGAGCGGGAAGTACCTCCAGATGTACGAGGACATGACGGTCTTCGTGAGGCCTTTCCAGATCACCCTTGACGAGAACCCCGTGGAGGGGTTCGTGTACTACGACATGAAGCGGGAGCAGGAGGAGAAGTCGAAGTTCTACATCCGGCTCCAGGACGTCCTGGGCAAGCTGAGGGGGAGGAAGGTCCGGGACTTCGAGAGGCCGATGAAGGTCTTCGAGACAATTGCTGGCGACCTCGCCAGCTATGTCAAACACGGCTTCAACGCGGGGAGGTTCGAAGCGAAGGTGAGGGACAAGGCCGTGGCCCAGCGCGTGAACAGGATGGGGGTCACGGTCGTGGCCTGCAGGGGCGGGCAGGGCTGGGAGGAGGCGCTGAGGTGGGTGCGAGAGAGGGACGAGATCGAGAAGATGTTCCGCCAGCTGAAGACGGACATCGAGGTGGCGCCCCTCCGGGTCCACAAGACAGAGGTGGCGAAGGGCTGGATCTTCGTGGCGTTCGTCTCGCTCATCCTCAGGTCCAGGATGGCGAAGCTGATGAGGGACACGGGGCTCCTCAAGGATTACTCGATGCCGGGCCTGCTCCTCGAGCTCGGGAAGCTGAAGCGGATGGAGCTGGCCGACGGGACGATCATCACGGCCGAGGTCACGAAGAAGCAGAGAGGGATCTACGAGAAGCTCGAGATAGTTCCTTAGGTCATGTGCCCAAAAGGCGGGAGGTCAGGGAGAGCGGTCTATGGGGAGAAGGAGCGGATAACAGAGCGTTTCAAACGGGTGAAGCCAGAATCGCTCGTGCTGGCCAAGCGGGTGATCCAGGGCATGTGCCTCACATCCAACTGTCCCTTGCCGCAATAGGGCCATCGTGCAAACTGAGTCGATGGTTTTATCTAGTGCCTCCTTCAATCTATCTGGCACCAGTGTTGGCGAGGGTCGTTGTGACAACCTCCAGCCGGGTCGCGGCCGCCGTCGCGATGGCGACGGTATTGCTCCTCGCGTCGCTAGCCGCGGCGCCGCAGGACGCGAGCGCCGCACGGCCCGGCCCGGGCGGCTACTCGGTGCTCGGCAACTTCGACAACCTCCAGGAATCCAACGACCTGCTGTTCGACCGGCCAGGGTACAACAACCTCACGGCCGTGTCGCTCCCCAACCACGCGTTCGTGCAGCGCGCGATGGTCAACCTGACGTTCGGGACCTACCCTGGCACGCGCAGCGCTCCCTGGGACCCGATGCTGGACGCCGGCGACGACGGCACCATCGAGTGGAAGTTCGATTCGTCCAAGGGCGGCGCGCTCGGGCTGCAGGACCGCTTCTCCGACGGCAGCTCGCAGCAGACGCTGAGGTTCGAGGAGGGCGGCTCCGCCACGTTCTCCGTCCGCCTGCCCCAGGGCGCCGAGGTCACGGAGGCCTACGTCGATGTCGAGGGCTTCCCGATACCGCACTGGGTCAAGCAGTACACGCTCACGCCCCGCACGGACTCCGACGGCGAGTACGGGCCCAAGATGGCCGAGTACAAGGGAGACATGTGGGTCATCTGGCAGAGCTACGACGAGAACATCACCGAGGGCGGGACCGACTCCGACGTGGTCGTGCGCAAGTTCGACGGCACCCGATGGGACCGCATCATCGACCTGAGCGCGCCCATGGACGGGCTCGAGGACGACATCCCGCAGATCATCGCCTACGGCGACAAGCTCTACACCATCTGGTCCAAGGGAGACGGCAAGGCCACCGCGGGGGGCCACACCGAGCTGGTCTACCGCGCCTACGACGGCACCTCGTGGGGGCCCGAGGCGCCCATCTCCGGCAAGCGCGAGGACGGGCTCAACACCTACGAGCGGTGCGAGGTCTACGACGGCAAGCTCTACGTCATCTGGAAGACCACCGACCCGAGCTACTGCAAGCACGCCTACAACGGGTACGACCTCGACATCGTCTACCGCGCGTTCGACGGCACCTCGTGGGGCGACATCCTGGAGATAACGGCATCGGACAACGACTGGGAGGACTGGTCCGTGGACGCGGCCGTCTACCGCGGCATGCTCTACGTCATCTGGGACACCTTCGACACACCCAACCAGTGGTCGAGGCAGTCCGACGTCGTCGTCCGCGCCTTCGACGGCTCGACGTGGACGCGCCAGACCACGCTCTCTCCCCTCGGCGACGCCGGCTCCTCGGGCGGCGGGCTCGACGACGCGCTGCCACGGCTGCACGTCTACGTGAACCCCGTCACGGGCGAGGAGGAGCTCTTCGCGATTTGGATGCGCGGCGAATCCATCCTCAACAACGAGGACGGCTTCAGCATCGTCTACCGCCGGTTCACGGGGGGCGAGTGGACGCCGATGGAGACCATCTCCTTCAGGCCCGGCGGCGAGCCCGTAGACCAGATGTTCCCGATGCTCATCACCTACAACGGCACGCTCTACGCCATCTGGACGATGGGGTTCAACACCACGACGCAGCACGAGGGGAACACGAACCTCATCGCCACCTACGGCGACATAATCATCCGCTCCTTCGACGGCGAGGCCTGGTCGCCCGTGCTGGAGCTCACGCCGATGGGCAACGGCTACGACAACGCCTCCCACCCCAGCATCTTCGAGTTCGGGGGCAAGGTCTACGCCGCCTGGGAGACGCCGCTGCCGACCGGCCACGACACTGTCTCGTGGGAGATAGTCATGCGCCACCTGGAGCTGTCGCCTGTCGAGGCGCGCATAACCATGGGCACGACGGCGCCCGTCGTCTGGGGCTGGGAGAAGCTGCCCAACACCAAGCGGCGCGCCTACCTGGACGCGGAGGCGATGACCGAGGCCGTCCACACCTCGCCCGTCGTGCACACGGACGCCTACGGCAACAGCTACGTGGAGCTGCCGCTCACGCTCGAGGCCGCGAGCCCCTCGCGGCTGCTGCTCTCCAACCTCACCATCGAGTACGACTACCGCGTCTCGGTCGACTTCACGCCGACCGCCATCTCGCGCACGGAGGCCGCGCGCGACAACACGCGCGTGGACAAGCCAGTGCGCATCCCCTTCCGCGTGTCGACGGGCCAGGCGGGCCGCGTCACGCTCGAGGACCCGTTGGTCGAGTACTACCTGGACTACCCGCCGTGGCTCGTGCGCGACGTGGCCGAGGTCAAGCTCCAGGAGGACGGGGGCCGCGACTACATCGTGAACCTCGAGGACTTCTTCGCGGACGACTGGGACGACGGCTCCCTCCTGTTCACCATCGTCTCCGAGGACGACCCGGCGGGCGCGGTCGAGGCCTACGTCGAGACCGGCTACCTCGCGGTCCGGCTGCCCTTGCCCAACTGGTTCGGCGAGGCCACCGTGGTCGTCCGCGCGTTCGACACGACGGGCTTCTATTACAACGACAGCAACGAGATCCGCATCACGGTCCTGCCGGTGAACGACGCGCCCATCCTGGGCTACATCCCGGACCAGACCGACCTCGAGGTCGACGAGGAGCGCGCCGAGTTCGTGTGGGCCTACGACCCCGACGGCGACGAGCTGCGGTTCGAGACGGACACGCCACTCGTCAAGGTGGAGCGGACCAGCAGGAACACGAGCCGCATCGCGGTCGTGTTCGAGCTCGGCATGCAGCACCCGCTCAGGTTCAACGTCTCCGTCTTCGACACGTCCGACGCGTCGGACGAGCAGAGCGTGCTCTACAACTACACCCTCGAGCGCAAGGTGGTCAAGACCGACCACGACTTCCCCTGGGTGCTGGTGCTGCTGCTGCTGCTCGTGCTCGGCCTCGTCGCGGCCGAGAGGATGCGCAGGCCCTACCGCCGCAGCACCGAGGAGCAGATCTGGGAGGAGGAGGCGGATGAGGAGGAGCGCCGCCTCGCCGAGGAGTCGCCCTCCGTGCTCCGCAGGCTGCTCCGGTTCTGAATGATGCCTCTGGTCGAGGACGCAGGCGCTCCCTGGCCGGGCTCACCTGTTCACTGCCTCAGCTTGTCCGGGTTGAGCCCCTGCAGCTCCTTGGGGAGGAACAGGCCGTCCTTGCGCACGAGCTTGCCGTCGAACCAGATCTCGCCGCCGCCGTGGTCGGGCGTCTGGATGAGCACCAGGTCCCAGTGCACCTCGGACTTGTTGCCGTTGTTGGCCTCGTCGTAGCAGTTGCCGGGCGTGAAGTGCAGCGAGCCTTTGATCTTCTCGTCGAACAGGATGTCCTTCATCGCCTTGTCGATGAACGGGTTGACCCCGAGCGCGAACTCGCCCACGTACCGCGCGCCCGCGTCCGAATCGAAAATCTCGTTCATCTTCGCGGTGTCGGACGACGTGGCCTTGACTATCTTGCCCTTCTTGAACTCGAGCCGCACGTCCTCGAAGGTCGTGCCCTGGTAGATGGTCGGCGTGTTGAAGTGGATGACCCCGTTCACGGACTCCTTGACGGGGGCCGTGAACATCTCGCCATCGGGGATGTTGAGCCTCCCGTCGCACTTGACGGCGGGGATGCCCTTTATGCTGAACGCGAGGTCGGTGTCGAGGGGGCCCTTGATGCGGACCTTGTCCGTTCTCATCATGAGCCTCTGCAGCGGGTCCATGGCCTTGGACATCTTGCTGTAGTCGAACGTGCAAACGTCGAAGTAGAAGCGCTCGAACGCCTCCGTGGACATGCCGGCCTGCTGCGCCATCGAGGGGGTGGGCCACCGCAGCACGACCCACTTGGTCTTGGGCACGCGCACCTCGAGGTGCACGGGCTTGAGCCAGTGCTTCTGGTAGAGCTTCATGCGCTCCATCGGCACGTCGGAGGTCTCGGAGATGTTGTAAGAGCCCCGCATCCCGATGTAGGCCTGGACCTTCTGCATCCGGTACTTCTCGTAGTCGCCGATGCACATCATCAGGTCATCGGTGGCGTTGCGGTAGAGCTCACGGTTCACGACGTTGGACTTGAGCGTGACCAGGGGCACGCCGCCGGCGTCGGTCGCGCGGCGTATGAGGGCCACCGTCATCTCGGGCGGGATGTCGATGGCCTCGATGAGGATCTTCTCCCCCTTCTTGAGCGCGGTCGAGTAGCCGATGAGCACGTCGGCGAGCTTCTCGTAGCGTGGGTCCATCATGGAAGGCCCCTCCGGGGCGTCGGTGTATGGGCAGGGGCATGGAAAAGCGTTGCGGCCGGGGGATGGATGTTGCGTAGGCCCTTCAACCACCGGCATCACTGATCTGAATACATCCCTGGTCCATAATTGGATCCCATCGTCTTGTAAGGATCGCGCAGGGCCTCAGGCCTTCTGAGCCTTTACAGGTGCGCAACCCCGGGGCAGCGCGCGCAGGCCCCTGCGCGCCCCCTCAGGGGCCATCCCCGTCCCCCGCGAGGTCCACCTCGTACTTCGCCTCCCACGTCTCGGATACCGGATAGAGCCTGACGTGCTTCAGGGCCGAGTCGTCGACCTCGTAGCCCTTCTCCCTGAGCTCCTTCGACGCGCTCTCGGGCAGCTTGATGTCGCCCTCAGGCGTCCTCACCTCGGTGTAGGCCTGGAGGGAGTCCATGCCGGTCACGATGGACGATATCTTCGATTTTGGGATGTGCTGGAGGTGCGGCGGGGCGTTCGGGAGGTGGATGCCCTCCTCCGTGACCTCCATGCCCCGCATGATCTTCTGGGCCTTAGCGGGCGCGGCGAACGCGAGCGCCGTCAATGCGGCGACGACCACGACTGTGCCCATGAGCACCACGGGTATGCATAGACCAGGCGATCCGAAGTGCATCGGACCGAGCCCGAGCCATGAGAGCGAGAAGCCGATGAGGGGCCCCATCGCGGTGAGGCCGAGGAAGGTGAGGAACGACCTCCACTTGCTCCCGGCGACCACGGGGTCACGCCTGGCCACGACGGCCCACCGGTTGCGGCGCACGTCGCCGTCGCCCTCGAACTGCGGGAGGCGGAGCAGCTCGTCGACAAGCTCTGTACGGACCCTCAGGTCCTCGCCCGACGATGTCACGAGCGCCCCCTGCGTGCCGATATGCCCCTCGTCGTTGACGTGCCTCACCTCGGCCAGGTCCGAGAGCGGGATGGACCCCGATGAGACAAGGAACAGCTTGGTCCATGAGGGGACCCGGAAGGCGACGCTGCCGCCGCGGAGGATGCCAGCGTGGTAGAGCTCCATCCTCACGCGCTCGGCCGCCATCGGTCCCACGAAGACAAGGATGAGGGCTGCAATCAGGGCCGAGAGCACGAACATCAGCATGACGCCCGTTGGGGAGGCGAGAGGGGCAGAGTCGGCACCAGACCAGGGGCCGAGGAGCACCACCATCGCGGCAGTGAGCAGGAGCACGGCGAGGAGACTGATGGGGGCACTGTAGTGGCCCACCTTCCAGTCCCCGAAGACGAACGTCTCCTCCGGCCAGGGCACCCTGGCCTTGCGGACGGCCTGCGTGTCCAGGAACGTCTCGGCGTCCCTCCGGACATCACCGGGGAGGATGCGCACGATCGCGCGGACGAACGGGTCGCCATCGCTCCACGCGTGGTCGAAGTCCTCCGTTCCCCCGAGAGGGGCCCGGTGCTTGAGCTTGAGGTGATGGAGGGTGCCATACCCTCCACCGGTCGACGTGAGCTGGAGCCAGGTGATGTCCCTCTTGGGGACGAGGTGCTCCTTCCGCTGGACCCCGTCAGCGAAGGGGACGGACCGCTTCGTGAACCCGCGCTCGTAAACCCGGAGGGGCATCTTCTTGGCTTCCGAGACGAGGAGTATTGCGAGCACCGGGAAGATGGCAAGAAGGAGAAGCAAGCCCATGAACGCGACGAAAAACGCAGCCGGGTGGTCGACTATCGAGAGCAGGAGGCCGAGGATGATGAATAGGACGCTCAGGAAGAGGACGCCCGCGGGCAGGAAGACGCTGCCCCTGTCCTCCCACCTGCGCTTCTTGGCCCACTCCTCCTCGTAGAGGATGTCGCCCCACTCCACCGGGCCGCGAGGGACGGGCCTGTTGAAGCGGAAACCCTGAGCCTGCGAACCGCCCGACAGCCCCATACGCTCCAGAGGCTCGGATGGACCGGCCAGGCTTATCTAGATTATCCTATGGTCAGGCCTGGCCGTCCTGCCGCACCCTCGCCTCGACCGGGTGCTCCTCGCCCTTCTCGTCCACCAGGAACACCTGCACGTCGACGGGCACGCCCTTCCTCACCGCCTCGGTCACGATGCAGAAGTCCTCGAACATCCCCACGCACCGCGCGAGCCGTACCTGCTCGTCGGAGGGCATCGTCACGAGGGGCTCGACGCGGATGCGCGTGAGGCGCAGCCGACCCTGCGCGTTCCTCTCGACGGTCCCGTGCGCGCGCAGCCGCATGTCCTTGACGTCCGCGCGCACCTTGCTGAGGCAGAACATGAGGCTCGCCGCGAGGCACGTGGCCACGCCCGCGACCACCATGCGGCTGGCGTTGGGGCCCTTGCCCGAGCCACCGAGGGCGGGGGGCTCGTCGACGAACACGCCGGGCGCATCCGGGAAGTCCCACTTGACGTCGAACGAGAGGTGGTCGTGCCACTTGAGGTCGATGGTGAATTCGCTCTTGTCGGGCATGGGCATGGTGCGTCCCCGTCTAGAGAAGCGCGGAGGGCGTAGATAGGCCCTTCGCCTCACGTCCCGTCGAGCGCTATCTCGTCGCCGATGCGCGCCTCGATGGCGACGGCCGCGGGCCCGTCGCGCAGCGCGAGTTCGACGTGCCCGGACGAGGACGCGAGCACGCCCAGCTCGCCCACCTCGATGTCCGCGTAGGTCCTGACCGCGCGCGCGGGGTGCTCGCGGTCCGCGATGCGGATGTCCAGCCTGCGGCCAGGCGTGAGCAGGTCCGCGACCTCCGCCGCATGCACGGGCATCTGCACGTTGCCGAAGACGTCGAGGTGCACCACGCGGGTGAGCACGCGGTCGCCGAACCTGTCGTAGCTGTAGGCGGTGAGCGGGAGGAGCGATGTCGTGGGCCGCGTGAACTGCTCGGGGTCGTCGCCGCGCGCGAGCCGCGCGGCCGCGGGCGCGAACACGTCGCGGCCGTGGAAGACGGGGCTCGGGTCGGCCGCGAGCGGGGCTATCTCGCGCACGACCACGTCGTGACCCCTCACGGCGGGCTCGAGGAGGCCGTTGTCGGGTCCCACGAGCCGCAGCTCGCCAGCGAACACTGCCACGGCGCGCCGATTGGTCCCCACGCCGGGGTCGACCACGGCCAGGTGCACCGCCTCCGGGAACTCGGCCACCGCCTTCACGAGCACGTGCGCGCCCTGCAGCACCTCGCCGTGGTGCACGTCGTGGTTGACGTCCACGACGCGGCAGTCCGGGCACTGGCGCCAGATGGCGGCCTTCATCGCGGCCACGTACTCGGAGTGGCCGAAGTCCGTGACGAGGGTGACGATGGGGCGGTCCACGGTTGCGCCATCCCCTAGGGGGGTATTTGAAGGGTCGCATGCGATGCGAGGATGCTGAGAATCTGGTCCCACTATGGGGGATGTCCAATCTGGAACCGTCGAAGGTCTGGCACAGGCCTTTTATGCGGCGGCGCGCATTCCACTGCGGATGGATGACGCGCTCTGGACCGCGGTGGGCGCCGCGATGGCCTTCGTGGCAGTGGCACCGGCCGCCGCCACGGCAGCACGCCGCCGCCTGCTCTTGCGGTCCGCCCTGAGGTCCGCCAAGGGTCACCTCCGCCAGGGCCTCGCGGTCGCGCTCACGGCCGCCATCGCCACGGCCACCGTCGCGGGCGCGCTGGTCGTCGGCGACTCGATGCGGGCGCTCGCGGACGAGACCGCGACGGAGGCGCTGCCGGGCATCGACGCCCTCATCAGGTCCACGCGACCGTTCGATGCGACGCTCCTGCAGGAGCTCGCCTCCTCGGCCGAGTGGTCCTCCCACGTCCGCCACGGCGCGCCAGTGTTGACCGTCCCAGCCGCCATCAATTGCGCCAGGACGACCCTGCGCGACGGTCAGGTGACGCTCTACGGCATCGACGCGACCATCTACGACCTGGCGGCGTTCGTCTCCGATGGAAGGTCATCGGTTGCCGACCTCGGCCTTGGGGAGGTCGCCATCAACGATCACCTTTCGCGCGAGACCGGTGCGAAGCAGGGCGATGTGCTATCCCTGACCGTCCCGAACCCCGGGGCATGGGGCGACTTCCTCTTCCTGTTCGGCCCGGACGCGAGCTTGCGCCGCAACCTCACCGTCAAGGCCGTCTACGAGGACGAGGGGCTGGGCAGGCTCGACCTGGAGGCCCAGCGGAACCCCCGGTCGGCCGTCTTCATGGGCCTGGGGGAGGCGCAGGGCCTCCTCGGGGTGGAGGGACAGGTCAACGCGGTCCTTCTGCAGTGGCTCGACCGCGGCATCGTTGGCACAGGGGCAGAGGAGAGGGCCATTTCGGCGCTGACGGCCTCCCTCGACGGTTGGGTTGGGGCGACCGACATCGGCGTCCATGTGCGGAACACCCCTGGGTCCCCGAACTACACGGTCGTCTCCGACAGGGTCTTCATGCCCGGCGAGCTCGAGCCGCGGCTCACCCCGTCCATGGGATGGTCTCCGACGCTCACCTACTTCGTGGACGAGCTACAACTCAACGGCCTCGCCTACTCGACCATCGCGGGGATCGACTTCGCGAAAGACCGTGCGTTCATGGGCGAGTGGTCGTGGAACGCGAGCTCGCCCCACGTCGAGCCAGCGCCCGGTTCAATGGGTGCGCTCGTCAACAACTGGACCGCGGATGCGCTCGGCCTCCGTCCAGGCAACCCGCTCCAGGTCGAGTACACCGTGGTCGACTATCACCACAGGCTGGACCAGAGGCACGCCACCTTCGAGGTAGTGGGCGTCGTGGACATCGCGGGCAAGGCCGCAGATGCCTCGCTCCTCCCGCCAATCCCCGGCGTCGAGGATGTGGTGAGCTGCCTCGACTGGGATCCGCCGTTCCCGATGAACCTCTCGACCATCACGCCGCGCGACGTCGCCTACTGGGACCAGTACCGCGGGACCCCGAAGGTCTGGATAGACCTCGGCACGGCGCGGTCGCTATGGACTAATCCCGACGGCAATTGGACAGGTGCGCGGTGGGCGAGCGCACGGTCCTTCGACACAACCGGCCTCGACGAGGCCGTCCTCGCCGCGGACGCGGGCATCTCCATCGTCCCAGTGCGCGCGGACGCGCTCTCGACCGCGGACGCGCTCGTGATATTCGAGCAGATGTTCCTCGCGTTCGGCGCGGTGCTCCTTCTCGCGGGCTGCTTGCTCGAGTCCGCCGCCTTCGGCAACCTCGCGAGGGCGCGCGCGAGGGAGCATGCGACGCTGCGCGCGCTCGGCCTCGACCGCGCCGGGCTCGTGAGACAGTTGCTGCTCGAGGGCACCATGTGGGGGCTGGTCGCATCCGTGGCCGGCATCGCGTTGGGCGCGGCCCTGGGCGCGGGCCTCGTGTGGGGGTTGAACGGCGCGTGGGGCGCGGCCGTGCAGGGCGCGCACGTCCCGTTCGCCATGTCCGTCGCGTCACTAGCGCTCGCGCTCGGCGCCGGTCTCCTTGTGACCGTTGTCACGCTCTTCCTGGCCGCGAGGAGGGCTTCGAGGACGGACATCGCGGCATCGCTCGCGGGCCGCGAGCAGACCGTCGAGGTGGGCGAGGGCCCGTCCTGGAGATGGACCGTGGCGGTGAGCGTGGTCTTCCTTGCCGTTCCCTGGGCCCTGCTCGCGTCCATGGATGTCGCACCGGACCTCACCGCGACCGGCGCGTTCCTCGCCCTTGGCATCTTCGCCACGGTCGGCTCGACGGTCCTGGTCGTCGGCATCATCCTCTGGTACTGCGCCAGGGGCAAGGGCGCCGCCCGCATCGCCACCCCATCGAGGCTGGGCCTGCGGTCGCTGGGCCGCCGGACGGGCCGCACCTACGACCTCGTGCTCACGTTCGCGTTCGTGTCCTTTGCGGTCATCGGCATCTCGTGGGCGGGTGCGATGGAGGTCGATCGCGCGGGCGGGACGGACGACTCCCGCACCGGCGGCTTCGACGTGGTCGCGGAGACGTGGGTGCCCATGCCCGAGGGTCCGGGAATGAGAGTCTGGACGGCCGACTACTGGTACTATCCCGTCAAGGTCGTGGGGACCCAGGGCGGGACCTGCTCCAACCTGAACGCCAGGTACCCGCCGCGCATCATGGGGATGCCCGAGGGCGCGCTACAGGACATAACGGTCGAATTCCGGTCGTCCTCCATCGGGAGCGCACGGGAGACGTGGATGTCGCTCCTCGAGCCCACGCCCGAGGACCGGACGCCGATCGTCGTGGACTACAACACGCTCGTATGGATCTACGGGGGCGACCTTGGCGATGTCTACAAGGTCACGGGCGACGACGGCCGCACTTTCGAGCTCGAGGTCGTCGGGGTGATGGAGGGCTCCATCTTCGCGGGGAGCTTCGTGATGGCGTTGCCCTCTATCGAGCAACTCTACCCCGACTCGGCCGCCTACACCTACTTCCTCTACGAGACCCAGAGCCCGAAGAACGACGACTTCGTGGCCGCGCTCGAGCGTGCGAACGCCGCCTACGGCCTCGACGCACGAACGACCACGCAGATGGTGCGGGACTCACTCGGCTACGAGCTCTCGTTCCTGCGGCTGTTCCAGGCCTACCTCGCGCTCGGGCTCGTCGTCGGCGCCCTCGGCCTGGGTGCGCTCGCATCCCGGGAGGTGCGAGTGCGGCGTCACGAGATAGGGACGATGCGCGCGCTGGGCTGGTCGCGCGCCGGGGTGGGCCTGGTCTTCCTGGCGGAGCAGCTGTGGATTGCGGTGGCGGGGCTGGCGGCCGGCATCGCGGGCGCGGCGGTCGCGGTCGTGGCGGCGACGCCGGGGTGGCTAGGCTCGTACGAAGGGCTTTACTTCCCTGTCACCGATGTGGGGCTGGTCGCGGTCGCGGTCCTGGTGGCCGCCGCGGTCGGCGCGGTCGGGTCGGCGCGCGCCGCCTCGAGGATGGAGGTCGTGGACGCGTTGAGGTCGGTCGAATGAGCTCGGACCGGAGGACCGCACCATTGCTTGCCCGTGCCCTGTGCATTCTCGTGTTCATCGTCATCATCGCCCCCCTCATTCCCATCAGCGGACCTGCCGCAGCCCAGGGCCTCAAGGAACGGGACCCGTTCCCGGACTTCCGCATGGGGCCGCAGAACCTGGGTTTCCTGAGGGCGGACCTGCCCCTGGACAACACGACGCTCTGGGTCACACGCCTGGGATCGCCGGTCGTCTCCTCCCCCGTCGTCACGGCCGGCCGCCTCTACTTCGGCACGCTGGGCGGGCAGGTGCTGTGCCTGAGCGCGACCTCGGGCACCATCCTCTGGGAGGTCGATGTCGGCGCTGGCGTGGAGTCGACCGCGGCGGTCGTCAACGGCAGCGTCTACATCGGGGCCGACGACGGGCTGCTGCGGTGCCTCGACGCGATGACGGGCGAGGAGCGTTGGAACTACACGACGCAGGCGGCCATCAAGAGCTCGCCGACCGTCGTCGAGGGGCGTGTCTACATCGGGTCCAACGACTTCTCCGTCTACTGCCTCGACGCCCTCACGGGCGCGCAGCTCTGGAACCTCTCGACGGGCTCCTTCGTCTACAGCTCCCCCGCGTACCTGGACGGCCGCATCTACTTCGGCTCCTGCGATGGGAAGGTCTACGCGGTGCACGCCTCGAACGGCACGGTCAACTGGACGTTCCAGGCGCAGTACGCCCCGGCCTCCCCGGCGGTCTTCCCCGGTGGGGTGGTGCTGGGCACCTACGACAGGACGTTCTACCAGCTCGACCGTGAGAACGGGGATGTCTTCTTCTCGATGAGGACGCGCTCTGAGGTGTACTCGTCCGCCTCCGTCAACACGCTCATGTCCCCTGCCCTGGTCTGCACGTGCGACAACGAGGGCAACATATACTTCATGCAGGGCAATCACGAGATGACCAGCCCGGTCATCGAGCAGGACGGGCCCATCACCTCGTCGCCGGTGCTCTTTGGGGGCTACGAGGGCGATGGCATCGCCCTTGTGGTCGCGACCAAGATCGGGCAGATCGTGACCTACGAGTACATGTACGAGGGCCCGGGAACCTCCCGCCCATATCTCGAGGAGCTGTGGAGGCTCAAGCTGGGCACGTCCATCACCTCGACCCCGTTCTCCTACCATGGACGGCTCTATGTGGGGGCCGAGGACGGCGAGGAGGGCCTTGTCGCCTGCATCGGCGTCCTGGAGGACGAGGGAAGGATAACGGTACACTCGCCCGCGGAGGGGACGCACCTGCTCTCCCCGGTCAATGTGAGCTTCTCCGTAGAGGGCGTCAACGTTGACTATGCCGAGGTCGTCGTTGGCGACGCCACCTACCTGGCGTCCGAGACGGGGGGCATCTGGCATGTCACAGTGCCTACTGCTGCAACCTATGGTTCTACGAGGCTGCTCGTCAGGGCGTGGGAGGCGGGAGTCACGCTCGCTGAATCCTCGGTCGAGGTGAACCTCCGGGATCCCTTGGGAAGCCGCCCCATGGTGACCATCGCGAAGCCCGTGGACCATGGGCGGGTGAAGGGGACCTTCGTAGCCTCGGGCTCGGCCAGCGGCGACCCGTTATGGCCCGTGCAGAGGGTCGTGGCAGTCTGGGATGACGAGGATTTTGGGGCCGTGGCCACTGGCACCTCGAACTGGGCCGTGGCACTCAACTGCTCGGGCCTCGGGGAGGGGAAGCACGTGCTGGTCGTATGGGCGTTCGACGGCCTCTACTGGGGCGAATCCTCGGTGTCCCTCTTGGTCGACAACGACGAATCGTTCGTGGTGGGCCTTGCGGACATCGTCGCCATCATCCTGTTGCTCACGGTCGTCGCTGTACTCATCCTCACCCGGCCCAAGCCGCCGCCCAGGGGCCTGATTTCCAACCCAGGAAACGACGGGCAAAGCTAATATAGCCAGCATGGGCATCGCTCGGAAGGTCCCCGGCGGAAGGATGGAATGCACCCGAGCCGACGGCCTGGAGCGGACGGAGCCAGCGCGCTGTGCGCCATGAGGTTGTCTGCCCTGCTCCTCATCGCCGTCGCGTGCGTCCTCGCGTCCTCCCCGGCCGCGGCGCTATCCCCCACGGAATCCTCCTGGCCCCAGTTCCGCGGCGACGACGCGCGGCTCGGCGTCGCGGTGTCCGCCATCCCGTCGTCCAACGAGACGCTCTGGGAGCGCGACCTCGACAACCAGGTCCAGGGCTCGTTCGCGGTCGTCGGGGGCCGCGCGCTCGTGGGCTCGGACGACAACAACCTCTACTGCCTGAACGCGGACACGGGCGAGACGCTGTGGGCGCACGCGACCGGGAACTCGGTGCAGTCCACGCCCCTCGTGGACGGCGACCGTGTCTACATCGGCGCGCTCGACGGGCACATGCTCTGCCTCCGGCTCGACAACGGCTCCGTCATCTGGTCGTTCGCCTGCGGACCGGTCGTGTCGTCCCCCGCGCTCTGGAACGGCACGGTCTACTTCGGTGACCAGTCCGGGTCCGCGTGGGCTGTCGACGCCGCCACCGGCGCCGAGCGGTGGAACGTGACCTTCGACGGCCAGGTATGGGCGAGCCCCACCGTGGTCGGGGGCCGCGTCTACCTCGGCGACGTCGCGGGCAACTTCCGGTGCCTGGACGCGTCCGACGGCTCCCTCGTGTGGTCCGAGTTCTGGGAGGGCGCCGACATCTACTCCTCCGCGGCCGTCGCCGGCGACCGCGTGCTCGTGGGCACCGGCCTCCTCAACCTGCTCCTGTGCCTCGAAGCCGGCACCGGCGACGAGGTGTGGAGGTTCGAGCCCGGGCAGCACGTCTACTCCTCCGCGGCCGTGTCGGGCGGCGTCGTGTACACCCACTCCTGGATGTTCCTCTGGGCCGTCCCCTGGGACGACCCGGACGGCTCGGGGAGCATCACCCCCGAGGAGGCTCTCTGGTCGTTCCAGACCGACGACTTCCAGGGCGGGTCCTCGCCCGCCGTGTCGGGCGGCCGCGTCGTCGTGGGGACCGACGCGGGCCGGCTGCACTGCGTGGAGGCATCGACTGGCCAGGAGGTCTGGAGGGCGCCGGTGCCGGGCTTCGTCTACGCCTCGCCCGCGGTCGCGGGCGGCCGGGTGTACATGGGCTCGACGTCGGGGCGCATCGCGTGCTTCGGTGTGCCCACGGTGCCCCGCGTCTACGCGAAGCTCACGCCCACCAAGGAGACGGTCCAGGGCGGGCAGAGCATCACCATCGACGTGTTCGTCTCGGACGCGTCGGGCGCGCCCGCCGGCGATGCGTTCATGGGCTACTCGGCGACCGCGGGCTCGCTCTCGGCCACGTTCGGGACCGTGGTAGAGGGGCGGTTCCGCATCTCTTGGACTGCGCCGCAGGTGGGCACGACCACCCTCGTGCGCATCACGGCCACGGGCGAGCTGCAGGGCTTCGAGGTCGTCGGGGATGAGCTCGGCATCACGGTCACGAAGGCCGATAAGCCGCCCGTGCCGGACGTCCCCAAGGTCGGGAGACCGGCCGTGATGGTCGCGGTCGTGGCGTTCCTGACCATCGACATCCTTCTCGGCGTCGTAATCATCAGGAGGCGCGCCAGGCGGGGGGAGGTGAGGCGATGAGGGCGCGTGTGATGTGCGCCATCGCCCTCGTGACGGCCCTCCTCGTCCAGACCGCACCCCAATCCTCCGGCGCCAGCGAGCTCGACCCATCCACGCTCGGCGAGCTGTGGCGCTACTCGCGGGACCCTATGAACGGCACCGCTTGGTCGCTGTGCTGGTCCCCGGACGGCGCGCACATCGCCGTCATCTACTTCGACGCGCACGTGCTCGTCCTCAACGCCTCCACGGGCGAGGTCGAGGTCGACCTCCTGGCGAGGCCCGGCGAGGAAAGGTGCGACGGCTACGCACCGCCCGGGGCAAGGCCGGGGCGCGCGGTGGCGTGGTCGCCCGACGGCAGGTGGCTCGCGGCGGGCGGCGACGACCGCGTCGTGTTCGTCTTCGACACGTCCACGTGGCAGCCCTACCGCCACCTCACGGGGCACTCCGGCTCGGTGCAGAGCCTCGCGTGGTCGCACGACGGCGCGCGCCTCGCGTCGGGCTCGGGGCGCGACAAGGTCGTGCCCAACGGGCCTGGCGAGAACAAGACCTTCGTCTGGGACGTGGAGACGTCCACGGTGCTGCTCAGGCTCGAGGGGCACACCGACGGCGTGCTGGGCATCGCCTGGTCCCCCGACGACTCGCTCATCGCGACGGCCTCCGACGACCGCACCGCGCGCATCTGGGACGCCTCCACGGGCGAGGAGCTCGCGCAGCTGCAGGGCCACACCTCCGGCGTGCTCGACTGCGCCTGGTCCCCCAATGGGAGCTGGCTCGCGACGGGCTCGCGCGACTACAAGGCGCGTCTCTGGGACCCCCTGGCGAACGTGTCGCTGGGCAAGTGGTCGGACAACAACTGCGTGCGTTCGGTCGACTTCCACCCCTCGGGCACCATCGTCGCGACCTCTGGCGTGGACAAGACGCTCAAGTTCCGCAACGCGCGCACGGGCTCGGTGATGGTCACCATCGACGACGGCATCGACCTCGACAGCTGCGTGATGAAGAGCCGGTGGGACCCGGCGGGCGAGCGCATCGCGGCCGCCTACGGCAAGTCGGCGACCGTCGTCGTCTACGGCCAGGGGGGCGCCGGGAGGGACGAGGGGCCCGGCATCGGCCTCTACTCCGCCGTGGCCGTCGCGGCCATCGCGACGGCGGGCACCGTCGTCCTTCTCCACCCCGCGCTCAGGAAGGCAAGGAGGAGGCGCGGATGAGGGTGATGGATGCGCCCCTCAGGCGTGGCATGTCGCTCCGTCCACCGGCCCTGGTCCTCGCCCTCATCCTCGCGCTCCCCCTCGCGACGGGCACGGCCTCCGCGGCGGTCGACCCCTCCGTCTTCGGCTCGGGCATCGGCCGGTTCCAGTCGCTCTACTCGGGCGACATCGACGGCGACGGCGCGCACGAGGTGCTCTTCGGCAGCTACGAGGGCCGCGTGACGCAGCTTCAGTACCGCGCCGGGGACTTCTTCGTCGAGTGGACGAGCCCCAGGATGGGCGAGCGGTGCTGGGGGCTGCGCGTCGGGGACTGCGACGACGACGGGGACCTCGAGATAGTTGTCGGGGACGGCGAGGGCGACCTGTGGGTCTACGACGCCACCTCGCACAGGCTCGAGTGGAAGCGCCAGGGCGAGATGGTGCGCGACGCGCACGGCATCGCCATCGCGGACCTGGAGGGGGACGGCCGCACAGAGGTCGTCGTCGGGACGGGCTACAAGACCGACCAGGGCTGGGGCACCATATACGTGTGGGCGGGCGACGGCTCGCAGCCCAAGCCGCTGCGCAGCTACGGCCCCTACGACTCGCGGCTGCGCGGGCTCGAGGTCGCCGACCTCGACGGCGACGGCCGCATGGAGATCGCCGTGGGCTCGGGCGCGAACCTCGGGGACATCGAGGGCTCGGGTTATGTGCGCGTGCTCGACGCGTCGACGGGCGCGGTGGAGTGGACGAGCCCCGACCTGGGCGGGGACTGCGAGGGGCTGGCCCTTGCCCATATGATGGACAACGGGCTCCCGACCATCTACGTCGGCGAGGGCTACCGCTACCGCGAGAGCCACGTGCACGCGTTCCGGTGGGACGCCGCGGCATCGACCTATGTCGAGCAGTGGCGCTCCGAGGACATCGGCCCCAAGGCGTGGGGCGTGGCCGTCGGGGACGTGGACGGCGACGGCACGCCCGAGCTCGTCGTGGGCAACCAGCCCGGCTACGTGCACGTCTTCGACGCCGTCACGCACCAGGCCGAGTGGAGGAGCGAGCTGCTCGGCACGGACATCTTCGGCGTGTGCATCGACGACGTCGACGGCGACGGGCGCGCCGAGGTCGTGCTCGCGCAGGGCGGCTACCAGGGCAAGGGCGACTTCACATCGGGCTACACGACCCCCCACATCTACGTCATGGACGGGGCGACGCACGAGTTCGAGCACGTGCTCGGCGAGCGCAACCTGTGGGGGACCGCGCTCCTGCTGGTGCTGCTGCTCCTCGTCATCGTCGCCCTCATAGAGGTGGGGCTGCTCACCAAGCGGTACCGGCTCGCCAAGGAGGCGGCGGGGGCGGCCGCGGCCGAGGGCGCGGCCGCGACTGGCCGCAGGGGCCCGTCCACGGAGGGCGGCATCCCCGGATGGCGGCTGGACATGGGCGACGAGGCGGGGCCGCCGCCGGCGCCGCCCCCGCCCGAGGGGGGTGGGCGCAAGTGAGGCCCCGGGGCGTGCGCGCGTGGGTGCGCCGGCGGTCGCTGCGGCCCATCACGACCTGGCGGCTCGGCTCTCTCACGGCCGCCTTCGTGCTGCTCAACTCGATGCTGCTGGGCGTGCCCTCGTTCGGCACCATGGGCCCGCTGCGGTGGGTGCTGCTGCCCAACGCGAGCTGCCGCTACATCGCCAACGCGCCCTCCAACTGCTGGTACTACAACCTGCAATCATCGCTCACCGACGGCTGGTCCGACGGCTACCTGCCCGCGCTCAACTTCGTGCTGGTCGCGGTGGGCCTCACGCTCGCGCTCGGCCGGGGCTGGTGCGGCTGGGGCTGCCCCCTCGGGTACTCGCAGTACCTGGTGGGACGGCTGCGGACTCGCCTGGGGCTGCGCTACCGCGAGATGCCCTACTGGGCCGTCGCCCTCATGGACCACGGCAAGTACGCCATCATGTTCGTGATGGTGCTCGTGGCCGCCTCCATCGGCGTCCCCGCCATGGGCCTGGGCGCGTGGGACCAGTCCCTGGCGCTGCCCTTCTGCCAGGTGTGCCCGGGCAAGCCCCTGTTCACGGTGCTGCAGCTGGGCGTGGGGCTCCAGCCCCTGGCCACGTCGCTGCCGTTCGTCGCAATCCTTATGCTCCTCGTGCTCCTGGCGGGGGCGTTCACGGTGCGGATGTTCTGGTGCCGCCTGTGCCCGATAGGGGCCTTCATGGCCCTGTTCAACCGGCGGGCGCTGCTGTGGCTGCGCAAGGACGGGCCCAAGTGCACCAAGTGCCGCGTGTGCATGCGGGTGTGCCCGATGGACATAGAGGAGATCTTCGTCGAGATGGAGCGCGAGAACGTCACCGCGCCGGAGTGCATCATGTGCGGTAGGTGCGTCGAGTCCTGCCCCGAGGCCGGGTGCCTGAGCATCAACTTTCTGGGCAGGGAGCTTTGCCGCTCGCGCACGCCCGCCGAGCGCGCCGCGGAGCGCGCGCCGCCGCCCGACGAGCGGGCGGCCCTGGAGGTGGACATGTGACCGAGCATCCGCTGGGCTGGACGCCCAAGGGCCGTTACGTGCGGCCGGAGGGCGACGAGAGCGTCGAGGAGCTCAAGTCTCGCGTGCGGGAGGCCTACGCCAAGCAGTCCGAGGAGATGCGCGGACGGCTCATGGCCATCAAGGACCGCGCCGATGGCATGCGCTACTTCGACGACGTAGCGCGCTACGACGGCCCCCGCGTGCGCGAGCTGCAGGACGCCAAGCGGAGGGGCAAGCGCGTCGTGGGGACGCTTTGCGTGTTCGCCCCCGCGGAGGTCGTGCGCGCGTGCGGGGCCGAGGCCGTGCGCCTGTGCTCCGGCATGCACTACGGCGTGCACCCCGCCAACGAGTTGCTGGGCGACGCCGGGCTGTGCCCCTGCGTCAAGTCCACGCTCGGGGGGCGGCTGTCGGACGCGGACGCGTTCATGACGCTCGCCGACGTCATCGTCGCGCCCGCGAGCTGCGACGGCAAGGTCAAGCTCGGGGAGATACTGGAGGACTGGCTGCCCGTCATCATGATGAACCTGCCCCGCGTCAAGACCGGCGACACCACGGCGCGGCTGTGGGTCGAGGAGGTCATGTGGATGGGGCAACAGCTCGGCCGCATCACGGGCACCGAGATGACCCTGAAGGGCCTGCGCGAGGCCATCGGGGTGTACAACCGCGCCCACCTGGCCCTGTCCCGGCTCACGCGGCTCCGGTGGGGCGACCGCTCGCCCATCTGGGGGCGCGACGCCCTGCTCGCGGCGCAGATGGCGCTCGTGGACGACGTCGAGCGGTGGACCAAGAGGATGGACGCTCTGTGCGACGAGCTCGAGCGCCGCGCGGCCGCGGGGCAGTGGGTGGGGACGGGCGAGGAGGCGCGCATCCTGCTCGCGGGCTCGCCCGTCATCTGGCCCAACTGGAAGGTGCCCAACCTCGTGGAGGAGTCGGGCGGGCTCATCGTCGTGGACGAGCTCTGCACGGGCGCGCGGGTGCTCGGCGACCCCGTGGTCGCAGACGAGGGGACGCTGCGCGACCTCGTGCGCGCGGTGGCCGAGCGCTACTTCTTCCCGTGCACGTGCCCGTGCTTCTCGCCCAACGACGAGCGCGAGGGCCGGATGCTGCGGCTGGTCAAGGAGCACAGGGTCGAGGGCGTGGTCTACCACGCGCTGCGCGGGTGCCACCTGGGCATGCTGGAGGCGACCCGGCTGGAGCTGGCGCTGCGCCGGGCGGACGTGCCCATGCTCAAGGTCGAGTCCGAGTACGACGAGGGCGACGTGGAGCAGATCCGCACGCGCGTCGAGGCGTTCGTGGAGATGATACAGGCAAGGAGGGAGTTCGCCCGTGGCTAGGGTGGGCATCGACGTCGGCTCGCTCCACACCAAGGCGGTGCTCATCGCCGAGGACCGGCGCCTGCTCGCCTCCGCCGTCGAGCCGACGACCACCGACGTGCCCGGTCTCACGGAGCGGATGCTCGCGCGCCTCCTGACGGAGGCCGGCATCACCACGGCCGATGTCGAGGGCGTGGGCGCGACCGGCACCGGCCGCCGTCGCGTCAAGGTCGCTGACGTCGCGCGCACCGAGATATCGGCGTTCGCCTGGGGCGCCAAGTTCCTCCACCCACCAGTACGGCTCGTCATCGACGCGGGCGGCCAGGGCGTGCGCGCCATCGAGATGGACGAGTGGGGCATGATGACCAACTTCCGGACGAACGACAAGTGCTCCTCCGGCACCGGGTGCTTCCTGGACACCATGTCCTACGCGCTAGGCGTGGACATGCCCGAGTTCGGCACCATCGGCCGCGGCTCGGGGTGCCCCTCGGCCATCACGCAGACGTGCACCGTGTTCGCGGAATCCGAGGTCGTGTCCGCGGTCGCGCGCGGCGGCTCCAAGGCGGACATCGTCTCGGGTCTCAACGCGATGGTCGCCAAGCGCATGGCATCGCTCGCCAAGAGCCTCGCGGTGCGGGGCGACGTGGTGTTCGCGGGCGGCATGGCGCGCAACCGTCAGGTGGTCGAGCTGCTGCGCGGGCAGCTCGCGCACCGCGTGGTCGTGCCCGAGAACCCGCACCTCGTGGGCGCGCTGGGCGCGGCCATCCTCGCCCCCAAGAGGCGAAAGGTGGGCGGGGCTGCGCCCGACGCGAGGGAGGCGGCCCCCGCCGCCCCCCCGGCCTCCGCCAGGGAGGTGCGGGCTTGACCGTGACCGCGGGGCTCGACCTGGGCTCGACCTACGTCAAGTGCGTCGTGATGCGCGACGGAGTGGTGCTGGGGCACGCGGTGCTGCCCACAGGGCCCGACCACGACGCGACCGCGATGAAGGCGCTGTCCAAGGCGCTGCTCCTCGCGCGCCTCGAGCGTGCCCAGGTCGAGTACTCCGTCTCGACGGGCTACGGCCGGCGCGTCGCCTCGGCGGCGGACTCGACCGTGTCGGAGATCTCGGCCAACGCCGAGGGCACGCGGTGGGTGGGGCGGGAGCTCGGCGTGCGCACCATCATCGACATCGGCGGCCAGGACACCAAGGTCATCGCGCTCGACGAAGACCTCCAGATCACCAACTTCCAGATGAACGACAAGTGCGCGGCGGGCACCGGGAGGTTCCTCGAGGCCCTCGCGCGCGTGCTCGACATCCCGCTCGACGAGCTCGGCCCCGTTTCGCTCACGTCCAGAAGGCCGGTCGACATCACAACGACCTGCCTCGTGTTCGCCAAGTCCGAGGTCGCGAGCCTCATCACCGAGGGGCACGCCAAGCAGGACATAGTCGCGGGCATCCACCGCGCGGTGGCGAGGCGGCTGGCCTCCATGGCCAAGAAGGTCGGCGTGCGCGAGGTCGTGTTCTTCGACGGCGGGCCCGCCCGCAACATCGGCATGCGGTGCGCGCTCGAGGCCGAGCTGGGGGTGAGGCTCGCGGTGCCGGAGATCCCCCAGATAGTGACCGCGACGGGGGCGGCGCTGCTCGCGGCGGACCGGCTGGAGAAGAAGGGCAAGGCCGCCGCCGCGTGAGGGCCAGCTGCGCCGTGCCTCGATGCCACGCAGGCTTGGGATGGTCGCGGATTCAGCCCTTCCTGCGCCTCGACGCCGCCGCGAGCGCGACCGCCGCGGCCGCCACGGCCGCCGCCGCCGCGCCGAAGCCCGGACCGTCGTCCGGCTCCTGCTTCTTCGCCACCCGGAACGACAACTCGGTGGAGTTGGTGAGCTTGCCGTCCGAGACCGTAAGGCGGACAGAGTAGTCGCCGGCCTTCTCGAACGTCCTCGTGGCCGAGGCCTCGGTCGCGTACGGGACCCAAAGGCCGGTGCCCGCGCGGATCTCCCACGAGTACGCGAGGCGGTCGCCCTCGGGGTCGCTCGAGCCCGCCGAGAGGAACTCCACGTCGGTCCTCGTGTAGGCCAGGAGGCCCTGCGTGGGGGAGGAGATGTGCGCCGACGGGCCCAAGTTGAGCACCGTCACCGAGATCTGGACGGACACGTTGTGGCCCTGCCCGTCGTCGACCCACATCGTGAGCTTGTGCGTGCCCCTGTGCAGGACGACCTCGAGCACGGGGTCCGTGCCCAGCACGCCCTCGCGGTCCGACACCCAGAAGAAGGTGAGCGGGTCCTCGGGGTCCATGCTGAGGCTGCCGTTGAGCTCGACGGTCTGGTCGGAGGTGTACTGGGCCTCGTTGAGGGGGCTTGAGATGACCGCCTCGGGAGCGTGGTTGTCAACGACCGTGATGCGCACGGCCTTGGAGATGTGGTAGTTGCCGTCGGTGACGGTGAGCGTGATCGTGTGGCGGCCGACGCTGAGGTAGGCCAGGAAGGTCGTCCTCTCCGAGAGCAGCCCGTCGATGTTGGACGTCCATGAGTACTCCAGGAACTCCGAGTCAGGGTCCGTCGTCTGCGAGCCGTCGAACCGCACGCGGCCCGTGACCACGTACTCGGCGCCATCCTCGGGCTGGGTCATCACGACCACTGGCGGGAACGTCTCCATCACCTCGACCGCCACGGTCTTCGAGACGTTGGCCCAGCCGTCGTCGACCCACACCGTGACCGTGTGCTCGCCCGCGGCGAGGCGCTTGGCAATCGACGTGCCCTGCCCGATGAGGCCCGACACGTCCGAGGTCCATGTGAACGTGAGCGCATGGCCCTCGGGGTCCGAGGTCGCGGACGCGTTGAACGGTATCTCCTGGTAGTCGAAGTAGCTGGAGCCGTCCGAGGGCGTCGTGATGCGCACCGTCGGGGGCAGGTTCTGCCTCACAGAGAAGTTGACGGCGAGCCATGTGCCGGGGCCCATGCCGTCCATGATGTGGAGCGACACGCGGTGGTCGCCCGGGGGCAGCACGCGCGTGAACTGGGGCAGCGTGGACAGCACGCCCGTCACGTTGTCGGCCCACTCGAAGGTGTACACGTCCGAGTCCAGGTCCACGACGCTGTCGACCTTGAAGTCGATGATGGCCTGGAAGCCGAAGAGCGTGGCCTCCTTGGGCGTCGTGATCGCGCCCGTCGGGTCGCGGTTGACGTTGACGTGGATGTGAGCCACGTTGTCGCCCGTGCGGAACTCGCCGCCCTTGGGGGAGACGACCTGCACGTGGACGTCGTGGGGGCCCGGCGCCGTGGGCCGGAACTCGAGGCTCGCCCCGACCGTCCCCAGCGCGGGCGCATCGACCGCGACCTCGTCCATGAGGCGGCCGAGGGCGACCTCGCCGTCGTAGGCGCGCACGAGCGCGCCCTTGACGCCCGCGAGGCCCTGGTTGGTGACGGTCGCGTTCACGGTGAAGCCGACCACGCGCTGCGGGCTGCCCTCCCATATTGGGTCGGAAGAGAGCGCCGCGTCGGTGACCTGCAGGTTGTGGTTGCGCAGCCCCTCGTAGACCGCGAGCGCCGCCCACTCGGTCGAGTACATCCTGCTCGCCCACAGCGGGTGGCCAGCGAGGATGGGCCAGCTGCCGTCGGCCTGCTGCCCGGCGATGAGCCACGCGATGCCGAGGGCGCCCGCGTCCACCTCGCCGAGGGGCAGCAGCCCCAGCACCGCGTAGGACGTGTCGCCGTACCAGTCCATGTCGTGGGGGCAGGAGAACGAGCCGTTCGCGACCTGCTGGTCGAGCACCCAGTCGGCGAGGTCGCGCGCGCGCCCGGAGACGCCCAGCTCCCACATGGCGGGCACCATGATGGCGTGCTGGGTCTCGCTCGTGCTCGTCTGGCCCGGACAAGTCGTCCTGTCGTCGTAGGAGCCGTCGGCCTTCGACTGCGTGCTCAGGTAGGTGAAGATGGAGATGCGGTCCTCCCAGAGGAACGGCAGGTCCTGCTTGCCCGCGCGGATGGCGCTGAGCAGCACCCCGTGCTCGACCGTGGAGTCGACGCCCGACTGCGTCCAGGCGCCCGCGTCCGAGAGCGACACGTACTCGACCATGCCCGCGGACGGGTCGCCGCCCAGCGAGAGGTGGGTGTGTATGAACCTGTCGATGATGAGCGCGTCGTTGATGTAGGTGGGGTCGCCGGTGGCGCGGTACATCTCGACGAGGAACAGCAGCCCGGTCGTGGCCTGCCAGAGCTGGAAGGTGACGGGGCCCGTGAAGGACGCCTGGTAGGCGTCGTCGACCTTGCCCGGCTGCACGTCGACGAAGGCGCTCGAGGCCTCCGAGGGCAGCACCGCCGTGCGCTCGGCCACGTAGGCCCTGCCCGCGGCGATGTTCCTCTTCGCGAGGTCGGCGCAGGACTTCGCGCGCTCGAGGTAGGACGCGGTGCCGGTCGCCTGGTAGGCGCGCAGCAGCACGAGCCCGTTCAGGCACATCCTGCCGGGGCTGTCGACCTCCCACGCGGGCGAGCCGGACGGCGGGAGGAGCTGCCCGTTGGACTGGGTCACCGACATTGTCCAGTCGCCGGCCTTCGCCATGGCGGCCCTCATCTCCGCCTCGGTCGGGGCGGCCATGGGGGAGGGCTCCGCGGAGGCCCCCGGCAGCACAGCGACCATCGCAAGCAGTCCGAGGGCGAAGAAGGCGAGCGCTGTCCTGGTGGCCCTTCCCTTGGTCATAGTTCCACCCCGTCGCCGCCCAATCGGGTGCGCGGGGATATATAGGTTGGGGCGCTGGACACTGGCGCCGGAAGGGCCGTCTCACTCGCCGTCGCGCGTGCCCAGCATCGCTGTGAGGCCCCCGTCGGAGGACGAGCCCCACTCGCCGCCCGCGACGTCGAGCAGCCCGTCGCCGTCGATGTCCCCTAGCGCCGCCCCCGAGAACGCCCCCTCGGGCAGCCTCAGCGACACGCGGGTCCACTTCTGCTCGCCAGGCGCGCTCTGGGAGCCCAAGTAGAGCTCGAGAGCGCGGTCCATGCAGGCCGCCAGCATGTCCAGGTCGCCGTCCCCGTCCACGTCCCCGAGGGCGAGCTCCCGGTAGGCCCCGTCGCGCGCGAGCCCCGTGTGCGCCGCGCGGAAGGCGAGCTCGCCGCCCACGTCGCGGCCCCCGAGGAAGCAGGCGAGCCCGTCGTCGCGGTACGACACGACGAGGTCCATGCGGCCATCGCGGTCGACGTCGCCCGCGGCCACCATTATGGGCGTCTGGCCGGTCCG
Organism: uncultured Thermoplasmata archaeon; assembly: GCA_964353355.1. Lineage (GTDB taxonomy): Archaea > Thermoplasmatota > DTKX01 > DTKX01 > CAYGVT01. The sequence continues at coordinate 26,667 of CAYGVT010000037.1, forward strand.
CGGCATGGCGTCGGAGGCGTCGGTGAAGCCGCCGGCGCCGTCGCCCAGGTAGATGCGCGCGCAGGGCGAGGAGGCCGAGTAGGGCGACGTGGCGATGTCGAGGTGGCCGTCGCCGTCGATGTCGGCCGCGGCCACCGAGGTCCAGGAGCCATGGTCGGGAAGGCCCTGGCCGGCCGCGGACCACGTGAGAGAGTCCAAGGACCTCCCGCCCAGCCACAGCCGCACGCCGTCGTCCTTGCCCGCGGCCACGATGTCGGGCCGCCCGTCGCCGTCGAGGTCCGCGAGGACGCACTGGTGGTAGTCGCCGGACGCCACCGGGCCCTCCTCCATGTGCCACACGAGGCCGCGCGCCGCGTCGCGCACCGCCGAGAACACGCCGATGCCGCGGTCGCCCTCGCCCGACCATCCCTCGGTGGAGGCCACGATGTCCAGCAGCCCGTCGCCGGTCAGGTCGGCGATGCCGAGGCCCCCGTAGGTGCCGTCGGTGGGCAGGCCCGAGGAGGCCTCCCTCCACCCACCGCCGGGCTGCGAGAGGTAGGCGTGCACGCCCCGCGTGTCAACCGCGCCCCCGTACTGGCCGGCCGAGGCCACGAGGTCGTCCCGTCCGTCGCCGTCGAGGTCCGCGAGCGCGACGTAGTAGCTGTCGCCGAACCCCGGCAGCCCCTCCGACGCATAGGTGAAGTTGCCCATGGGCCCCGCCTTGCCGTCGTCCGGTTCGGGGACGCGGTCGCCGTCGCCCATGAGGAGGACGCCCGCGACCACCGCGACGACCACGACGGCCGCGATGAGCCAGGTCGAGCGCGCCACGCCCTTGGAGAGGGCCATCACCTCACCCCGTCCGGGGGGATGCCGAGGCCCTCCTTCTTGGCGCTGCCGTCCCCCGTCACGTCACCGTCCCTCACCGCGCCACCGCCCCTCGCCACGCTCCCGTCCTTGCCGGTGGGGGGCATGCCGAGCGCCCTCACGGCCCACGGGCAGTCGCCCCTGCGCGGGCACCTCTTGCAGTGGTGGAACCGGGCCCTGAGCGGGGTTGCGACGAACGCCAGGACGGCGAAGAGGACCAAGGGCACCAGCGGGACGTCGATGCCCCTCCACGCCATCCAGGCCGCGCCAGCGACTGGCAGGAACCAGACCGGCATCACGCCGTAGACGTTGTGCGCGAACGCCTGCGCGAAGAGCTTGGGGTCGCGGCGCGCCGCGAGCCGCTCGGAGATGACGCCGAAGCCGGACGGGCAGAGCTCGCTGCCTTGGATGGTGCAGTGCGGGCACACCCGCAGCATCATCCAAAGGGGCGCGACGGCGGTCGCGGCGAGCTCGAGCGCGGCCAATCCCCAGTGCATCGGCAGCAGGACGAGCGCGCCCAGCGCGCCGATGGCGGCCATGAGGCCGATTTCGAGCGCGAACGCGCCCGCCCACCGCCTGCCCCGCCTCGGGGTCCCGACCGCTCGCTGCGTCATCTGGCCCTCACACACTCCTCCGCCACATCATGCTTGCGCCTCATGGCTTCGGCCCCATGCCCCGCCCGCACGCGCTGGCGTGAAGGGCCGCCTCAGAAGTACTTGTCGCACTCCTCGCAGTAGGGCCGGCCGAAGTCGTTGTCGTGGTCGAGCGGCGCCCCGCACTTGGGGCAGTCGAGCAGGCGGCCCTTCGGGTCCGTCCTCCCTGCCGCCGCGGCCGGCGCGGCCGCGGACCCGCGCTGGGCCATCGCGCCCCTCCCGGTCGCCTGGGGCGCGGCCCTGGGCGCGGGGCTTTGGCCTGTCGTCTCCGGCGGCGCCCTCGGCGCCACCGGCTGGGTGTCGCCGCGGTTGGAGAACATGAGGTAGCCCACTATGGCGAGCACAGCGACGAGCACGAGCGCGCCGATGATGAGGCCCATGCTCCCCTTCTCCTCGTCGTCGCCCGGCGGGTTGGTGGACGGGTCGACCACGCGGACCTGTGTGACCTTCTGCGTGGTCTCGTAGTTGTCCTCCGTGCCGTACTCGCGGGCGAAGACGCGGACCTCCAGGTCCATGCCGCGCGGGAAGTTGTAGGTGCTGTCGTTGAAGCTCACGTTCCTCACGTTGTTGCCCAGGTTGGCCATGCGCCCGATCTGGGCCATGTCCTTGTATATCTCGACCGTGAACCTCATCTGGTCGCCGTTGGGGTCGGTCGCGGACCACTCGATGAAGAGCTTGCCGTTTGCGAGCCTCGTGTCGCCCGTGGTCGGCTTGAGCACGATGAGGACCGGGGGCTCGTTCGGCTCGAGCGCGCGGACCGTGATGCTGTCGGGCGTGGACCACTGCCCGGCGCCGTCTTGCACCTCGAGGGTGAACGTGTAGGTGGCCGCGGTCTCGGGCTGGAAAGTGGCGATGAGCTTGTCGTCGTCGCGGAAGCCCGGGGCGTTGGGGTGGCTGGTGCACCGCCACCGGTAGGCCATGAGCGGGCCCTCCGCGTCGGAGCTGGCGCCCCCGTTGAGCTCGACGGTGCGCCCCACGCGCACGGTCGTGTCCGCGCCCGCCCTCGCGATTGGCAGGTAGTCGACCCGGCCCACGGCGACGGTGCGCTCGGCCGCGGCCGACCAGGCGCCCTCGTCGTCCTGGACCACGAGGGAGACCGTGTAGTCGCGCGCAGCGCTGGGCTTGAAGGTCATCAGGGAGGTGTCCGCGCCGGTCATGGCGTAGCCCGTGGGGCTGGTGATCTCCCACTTCCACGCCGCGACCTGGCCGTCCTCGTCCGTGGACGAGGCGGCGGACAGGGTCACGTTCTCGCCCGGCACGCCCGTGGTCGGGCCGGATATGACGGCCGTGGGCCGCACGTTGACCCGCACGGGGACCGTGAACGAGGCCAGGTTCGTGGACCACGCGCCGAGGTCGTCCTGCACCTCGATTGTGAAGGTGAAGTCGCCCGTGCTGTTGGGCGTGAACGTCACGGCGTAGGTGCCCTGGCCGTCGAACACGAGCGTGGGGTGGCTCAGGCACGTCCACTTGAAGGCCACGACGCGGCCGTCGGGGTCGTAGGACTCCGAGCCGTCCAGGTAGACGCGGTCGCCCGGCCTGGTGGGCGGCGCGGGCCCGCTCACCTTCGCGAAGGGCAGCGCGTTGACCGGCGGGCGCACGACCTGGATGGTCACCATGTCCTCGCTGAGGGACCAGGTGTTGTTGTCGTCGCGCACGGCGAGCGTGAACACGTAGTTCGCGGGGTCGAGGGGCTTGAAGGAGATGGCCGTCGTGTTCTGGCCGATGAACGCGATCGTCGGGTGGCTGGTGCAGTTCCACCTGTACTCCAAGACGGCACCGTCGTCGTCGTAGGATGAGGCTCCGTCGACCGTGATGTCCTCGCCCACGTACTCGGTGCGCACGGCCGCGCCCGCGATGCCGGCGACGGGTGGGACGTTCACGGTGGACTGGACTACGGTGACGTTGATCTGCGACTCGGCGCTCCAGCCGCCGCGGTCGTCCTGGACCACGAGGGTGAACATGTAAACGCCCGGCAGCACCGGCGTGAAGGTCGCCTCCATGGTGTCCGCGCCCGTGATGGGGAGCGCGGGCCGGTTGGTGCAGTTCCAGTCCCAGGCGGCGATGGTGCCGCCGTCGGGGTCGTAGGAGGAGGAGCCGTTGAGCTTGACGAGCCTGTTGACTATGGCCTGGAAGTCGTTGCCCGCGATGGAGATGGGCGGCACGTTCGACCGGGCCTGGACCGTGATGTTGACCTCGTCGGTCGGGCTCCACGTGTCGTTGTCGTCGCGGACCTTGAGCGTGAACGCGTAGACGCCGACCGTCGAGGGGGCCATGAAGCCCGCCTCGGGCAGCGTCGCGTTCTGCAGGAAGACCGGCGTGGGGTTGGACAGCGAGGCGTTCCACTGCCACGCGGCCACGGTCCCGTCGTTGTCGTGGGAGCCCGAGGCGTCGAGCGTGACCAGGTCGCCGATGTACACGGACAGGTCCGGGCCCGCGTCCGCGACCGGCGGCTCGTTGGGCTTGTACGCGCGCAGCTCGGCGAAGACCGTCGTCGACCAGTGGCCGTCCTTGTCCTCGACCACCAGCGAGAAGGAGTAGTTGCCCGCCCTGTCCGGGGTGATGGTCGGGGTCGCGTTGTTGTCGCTGGGGCTCATGCCCGCGTCCGTGAGCGTCGAGCCCGAGGGCTTCTTCGTTATGTTCCACTCGTATGTCAGGATGGTGCCCGTCGGGTCGCCCGAGGGCGCGTCCTCGTCGTCCGTGCTCTTGGTGCCGTCGAGCCTCGCCGCGGTGCTGAGGGGGGTGTCGGTCGCGTTGACGGTCGTGCCGTACCAGACGATCTTCGCGACGGGGTCGCCGAGGCCGGTTATGTTGCCCTTCCACGCGCGCAGCCCGCCCGAGCTCGCGTCGCCCCACATGGCGCCAGCCACGTCGGGCAGCCTGTCTTTGTTGAAGTCGCCCACGCAGGCGCCGTAGTAGGCACCCGTGGTCGGCAGCTTCTTGGAGGCCTTGGACCAGCTCTGCGAGCCGCCCGCGCCCCCGTTGCCCTGGTAGAGCTCGATGCCGCCCGAGGGGCGCGCGACCAGGATGTCCAGGTCGCCGTCGCGGTCCATGTCCACGAGGTTCGTCTCCGCGTAGGTGCCCGAGGTCGGCAGCCCCGAGTTCGCCGTCGTCCAGGAGAAGTTCCCACCGCCAGTGGAGCCGCCGCCGTTGCCGAGGAGGCACACGACGCCCGAGCTCTGCATCGCGTACACGAGGTCCATGTCGCCGTCCTTGTCGACGTCGCCGGCAGCCACGCCGAAGGTGTTCTCCGACGAGGTGGAGGTGAAGTTGCTGTCGCGGCTGGTCCACGTGCCGGCCCCGTTGCCCGTCCAGAGGTGGATGGGGGGCCTGGTGCCAGCGTAGTCCGTCGCGAGGATGTCCTTGTTGCCGTCGCCGTTCATGTCCACGACGGCGATGCCCGTGTACTCGCCGTTCGTGGGCAGGTTCGTGGCCTTGGAGGTCCAGGTGAAGCTGCCGCCGGAGCCGCCGTCGCCGGCCCACACCTTGATGCCGCTCCCGTGGCCGGCCGCGACGATGTCCATGTCGCCGTCCTTGTTGATGTCGGCCGCCAGCACCTGGTCGTAGTAGTTGTTCGTCTCTGGCCTGGTGCTCGCCACCCAGCTGAGCTTGCCGCTGACGGTCCCGTTGTTCAGGTGGACGTTCACGCCCGTGACCGATGAGCCGCCCCAGCCCTCGCCGCCCGCGACGAGGTCCAGGTCGCCGTCGCCGTCGAGGTCGCCCAGGCCGATTCCCCCGTAGATGCCGTCGGAGGCCTGGTTGGTCGGGAGGCCCGAGGAGTTCTTGTCCCAGCCGCCGTCCGTGGGGTCGTAGGTGTAGGCCCAAAGGCCGTATGTGTTCACGCTGCCGGAGGGGTACTGGCCGGCCGCGCCCACGATGTCGGTGTAGCCGTCGCCGTTCAGGTCGCCCGCGACCACGAAGTTGAAGTCGCCGGTGCTCTGCAGCCCCGTGCTCATGGCGGTGTAGTCCTGGAGCGCGATGGCCATGAGGTCGACCCCGCCCTCGACGCCCGTGGCCCCGCCTAGCGAGGCGAGCGCGGCGGGGGCCGGGAGCAGGAAGGCGACCGCGAGCAACAGGACACTTACCCTAGCGAACGTTGACGCACCCATGCAAGACCCTCCAGGCTGATATCCAGCGTGGCTTGTACGCCTTTCGAAGGAGGGGGTCCGTTTATATAGCTAGGCCCGAAAATCCATGTTTTGAGAACTACCAGACGGTAAAAAAGAGGCGCCCTGGACGCGCTGGCCCTCCCGGTCACCAGCCGTACTTGGAATAGAGGTGCAAGGCCGGCAGCAGGCGGCGTATGCGGAGGATCGCGGGGAGGGACTGGGGCCGCAGGAGGGCGCGCGCCAGCACGCCCCCGGGGGTCATCCGGTCCAGGTCCCGTCCCTCGGGGAGCCTTATAAGGACGTCCCAATCGGGATCGGTGAGGACGTCCATGAGGGCGCGCGCCTCCCGCAGGACCGGGTCCGCGAAGGGCGAGGCGCCGAGCGCGCGCTGGTACTCCAGCAGCGGGCCGTCCCCGCCCACCTCGGCCGCGCGCGCGATGTGCTCGGCCGCCATGCGCGAGCTGGACAGCGCCGCGTGCACCCCGCCGCCGCTGCACGGGTTCGTGAGGCCGGCGGCGTCGCCAACCGCCACCACGCCAGGGCCGGCGCACCTCTCGTTGCACCCGCCCTGCGGGATTAATCCGCGCGACATCGACCGCCGCTCCCGAATGTCCAGGTCGATGCGGGTGCAGAGCATGTCCAGGAGGGGCCTAGGGTCCTGCGTCGACACGACGCCGACGTTCAGCTCGAAGCCTCGGTCGAAGCACCAGGCGTAGCCGCCGGGGTATCGCGCGCTGCAGTAGAACCGCAGATGGTCGTCCCTGAGCGCCTCCGCGGGCGCAAAACGGTAGAGCACGGCCGCCGCCATCCTCCCGGCCGGCCCCAGGCCCAGGGAGGCGCCGAGGGGGGACCCTGGGCCGTCGGCCAGCACCAGCAGCCGCGACGCGACCGGGCCGCCCGGGGCCCCGAGCCTCCATCCGTCGTCCCCTCGCACGGCCGACGTGACGGCCGTGGACGTGCGCACCTCCGCGCCCTCGCCCTCGGCGAGCGCGACGAGGTGGCGGTCGAAGGCCGTGCGGCTTATGCAGTAGCCAGGGACCGGGACCTCGAAGTGGTGCCCGGAGGGGCTGAGCACGCGCACGCCCTGGATCCGGCGCATGACGAACTCGTCGCGCACGTCGACGCCGTTGCTCGAGAGCGCGAACTCGCTCAGCGCCTCGCCGCACTGGACCGGCAAGCCCACGGCGCGCCGGCGCTCCAGCACCACGACCGAGAGGCCCCTGCTGGCGAGCTGCCAGGCCGCCATGCCCCCCGCGGGGCCCGCCCCGACGACCGCCACGTCGTGCACGCACCGATGAGGGGTGGCCGCGGTTAAAGCAGTTGCCTTCGAGCGCGCAATGCTTTTCTGCCCGCCAGGCCTTGTCCCAGAGGAGGCATCTCGATGAAGGAGGCCATCATGTCCAAGTCGGCGCCCGCGCCGATCGGCCCCTACTCCCAGGCCGTGCGCGAGGGCCCCTGGCCCTTCGTCTCGGGGTCGCTGGGCATCGACCCCGCGACGGGCGCGCTCGTCCCGGGCGACGCGGCCGCGCAGGCGGGGCAGGCCCTGAGGAACCTCACCGAGATCGTCAAATCCGCGGGCGGCTCGGCCATCGACGTGGTCAAGACGACCATCTTCCTGGCCAACATGGACGACTTCGCCAGTGTCAACGCCGTCTACGGCGAGGTGTTCACTGGCACGCCTCCCGCGAGGTCCACGGTCCAGGTCGCGCGGCTGCCCAAGGACGCGCTCGTGGAGATCGAGGCCATCGCGCACATCGGGTAGCGGCTCTGCGCCTCCCCAGCCTGGCAGCGCCATCCGCCATCGAGCTGCCGCATCATGACCGTTGACCGTGCGCACGGCGCCGGTGGGCAACAGGGACCGTCCCGAGCATCGAGCCTAGGGCGGTCTCCCGGACACGCAATCCTTTTGAGGTCGCCGTGCGCTGTAGCACGCGTGGAACCCCCATGAAGGTAGCCATCCTATCCAAGTCCGCGCCAGCGCCCGTCGGCCCCTACTCGCAGGCCATCAGGGCCGGCGACCATCTCTATGTCTCCGGCATGCTGGGCATCGACCCCGCGACGGGCGTGCTCGTCCCGGGCGACGCGGCCGCTCAGACCCGGCGGGCCCTGACGAACCTGACCAGTGTGCTCCAGACGAGCGGCGCCACCGTCAGCCAGGTGGTCAAGACGACCGTCTTTTTGAAGAGCATGGACGACTTCACGTCCATGAACGCCGCCTACGCCGAGGTGTTCAAGCACGACCCGCCCGCCAGGTCGGTGGCCCAGGTCGTGATGCTCCCCAAGGACGCGCTCGTCGAGATCGACGCCCTCGTGTACCTCAAGTAGGCCGTGGCGCGCCTCAGGATTGCCTGTGCGCCACGACCGAGTCCCAGGCCTGCATCACGTCGAAGAAGTCCTCGAACAGCACGAAGGGCCGGCCCTCCTCCTCGAGCGCATCGGCCAGCCAGCCCCTCGCGAACACGATGTTGGCCTCCTTCGATGGGCAGTGGTCGGTGCGCCCGTTGCCGATGTAGGCCACGTAGTTCCCGTCGGCCTTGAGCGAGCGGACGAGCGCGAGCTTGCAATGTCCGCACTTGTCGCACTCCGGCGAGGGTCGGGGAAAGCCCACCTTCCAGGCGCCCTCCTTTCCCCGCTTGAACGTGTTGCAGAAGACCGCGCCGTAGTCGATGCCGTTGGCCTCGAGGACCTCGTCCACGTAGATGTCAAGGCCCTCGGAGGCGATGGCGAGCGGGAAGCCCAGGCCCCGGAGGTGCGACACGAACTCAGGGAAGCCCAGGCGCAGCCGCGCGCTCTCGCGCACGAACGCGCGCATCTGCGCCTCGGTCGCCTCCATCATCTCGAACTCGCGGGACTTGGCATCCCTGACGGTGAGCTCGCCGGCGTCGAGCCTCCTCTCAAGCTCCTGCCATGCGGGGCGGGCGAACCGCTCGAGCAGCTGGCGCGAGACCTCCTCCTCGGTCACGGTCCCGTCGAAGTCCACGACGACGGCCACGTCCATGGTGCCCTTGATTGCGCACCGGGCTTATAATCGCACCGAGCGCGTCACCGTTCGCCCATATGAATATCTAGCGCCCGGGCAGTGCCATCGCGGTGAGGGCCATGGATTACAAGGTCCCGAAGGGCTCGACCGTGGACGAGTGGGAGGAGCGGCTCCCGCAGCCCCAGCGCGACATCGTCAGGGGCCTGCGGATGGCGGCCAGGAAGACGCTTCCCAAGGCCCGCGAGGTTGTCAAGTGGGGATGGCCCTGGTACGAGGGCAAGGGACGGGTCGCGGCCATCCTTGTGTTCAACGAGCACGTGAACCTCCAAGTCGCGCGCGGCGCGCGGCTCGAGGACCCCGAGGGGCTCCTCGAGGGGACGGGCAAGGACATGCGGTTCCTCAAGGTGCGCACGGTGGCCGACCTTGGGAGGCTGCCCATCGAGCGGTCCCTCAGGGAGGCCGCCGAGGTGGACGCAGGGAGGGAGTGAGACGATGGGAAGGACCAAGGAGAGTGAGAGGGTGAGGACGCGCACGCTCCGGCAGACGGTGACGTTCGACGCCGAGCCCCGCGAGGTCTACGAGGCCTACATGGACCCGGCCAAGCACGCGGCGTTCACGGGCGACGAGGCCCGGTTCGCGCGCCGCAAGGGCGCCCGGTTCTCGGCGGGCGGCGGCTACATCGACGGGAGGCTGCTCGAGCTCGTGCCTGGCGAGCGGGTCGTCCAGACCTGGCGCGGCAGCGATTGGCCCGAGGGGCACTACTCGGAGCTCATCCTGACCTTGAAAGGGGTCGAAGGTGGCACCCGGCTCACGCTTGTCCAGAAGGGCGTCCCCACCGGGCTCGCGGACGAGATCGACGCGGGCTGGCACGAGTTCTACTGGGAGCCGCTCCGGACGTGGCTCAAGGGCTGCCGCATGTGAGAGGGGGCACGTCCAGTCGCGGCCAAGGGCGGCCTATCCCTTCGCCCTCACCATCACGAGGAGCATCTTGAACCTCTTGACCGCGCGCAGCGCGTGCGGCCTGTCGGCGGGCATGATGATGGTCTGCCCCGCGCGCACCCTGCTGGGCTTGCCCGCGACGGTCACCTCCGCCTCGCCGTCGAGCACGACCACCATCGCGTCGAAGGGCGCGACGTGCTCGCTCAGGCCCTCGCCCTCGTCGAAGGAGAAGACCGTGACGGTGCCCTCGGTGCGGTCGATGATTGTCCGGCTAACGACCGCGCCTGGCTGGTACTCCACGAGGTCCGCGAGGTCGAGGGCCTTGGCCTTCTCCACGGTCTCCCTCTTGGGCATGGAGCGGGTCCTCCTTGGCTGACTGGTATGGTGCGAGGGGGGCGATTCGAACGCCCGAACCGCTAAGGAAGGGATCTTGAGTCCCTCGCCTTTGACCAGGCTTGGCTACCCTCGCGCGGTCCTGGATAGGAGCCGCCCTCACTTAAGCCTTTCCCGGAGCCCGGCCGAAGGCCTTTTTACACCCCCGGTGGATGGCGGCGGCGATGGACGAGGCGGAGGTCGAGTACGAGGGCGACGGCCCCGAGTACGTCATCGTGCTCGCGGGCCCCAAGACCCCGGCGAACGTGGGCTCGGTCGCGCGCGCGATGGCCAACTTCGGCTCGCTCGAGCTGCGCATCGTGAGGGGCGTGCCGCTGGGGGACGAGGCCAAGCGCCTCGCCTTCCACGCGGGCTCCATCATCGACCACGCGCGCCACTTCGAGACGTTCGAGCGCGCGCTCGAGGGCCTGGACCTCGTCGTCGGGACCTCGGGCATCAGCAACAAGCGCGAGAACCGCCACCTGCGCAACCCCCTCACGCCCGCGCAGCTCAGCGAGCGCCTCACGGCCGTCAAGGGCAGAGTCGGCCTCGTGTTCGGCCGCGAGGACTACGGGCTTTTCAACGAGGAGCTCGAGCGGTGCGACCTGCTGATGACCATCCCGACCGCGCCCATCTACCCCATCATGAACCTCTCGCACGCGGTCGCGGTCGTGCTCTACGAGCTGAGGCGCGACCGCCGCATCCAGCGCGAGGCCACCGAGCTCTCGGAGGTCGAGCGCGACCGCCTGCTCGACGCGTTCGACGATCTGCTCGCCGCGACCGACTACCCCAGCCACAAGACGCCGGGCACGCGCATAATGATCAGGCGCATCCTCGGGCGCGCTACGCTCTCCAAGTGGGAGTACCACACCATGATGGGCGTCGTGACCCGCCCCGCGAGGCAGATTGTCAGGCTCGAGGGCGAGATGCGCGCGGCCGGGCTCGACCCCAAGCCGAAGATCGAGAAGGGCCGGAAGAGAAGGAAGAAACGGAAGAAGGCGCCCACGGTGAAGGGATAGGGGGTAGAGGGGCAGTTCGATGGGTTCCCCTCCCGGCGGGAGCTCCAGACCACATCACGAGTACCTGATAGGAACGGTTGCGCTCTCCTCCGGATCATCTGCGAAGGTCACTCTCTGCCCCGGACGAGCTCCATGAGGTCCTCGAGGTCCCAGTGCATGACCCCCTCCTCGTCCATCCTCCTCAGGCATGAGGGTGTGAACGACGACCTCGAGACCATCAGGTAGGTCTTCTCTATGTTTCGGGCCCTCTCGACCAGGGCCGACCTCCCTATGAGCTCCTCGACCTCCGCCCACCCGACCTTCCGCCTGCTCCACTTCACCTCGATGAAGACCGCGCTGCGCTTGGCGCGCGCTATGAGGTCTATCTCGTCCCCCTTCCTGCCCCACCACTGGCCGAGCTCGTCGGACTCGAACGGCCTCCTGGTCCTAATGAGCTCCGCCACGAAGCGCTCCGCCATCCTGCCCAGATGCGCCTCTACCGCCCCCATGTCGATCCGAACCTCGTAGCCGCTCCTCAGCTCCTCGAGGACGGGGTGGATGAACCTGAACCAGAACCGGTAGAAGTTGTCCTTGATCTGGTACCGCACACGGCGCTCCTTCCCGAGCACGGGACGCGAGCGCTCAAGGAGTCCAAGGCCTTCGAGCTCTGCCAGGTACTTCGGGAGCGCCTGCGGGTGGATGCCTGCGCCCTGGGCAATCTCGCTCGGTCGCATCGCGCCCTGGCCGACCTCCTCGAGGATGGCGAAGTGCGTCTCCCACTTGCGCCCGAACTCCTGCACGAGGGTGTTCTCGCCCTCCGGGACGAGGAAGGAGCCTGGCGAGGCGATGCCCCTGACGTACGTCTCCAGGTCGCCCCCCTCGGCCGTCTCGATGAAACGCGGGACGCCACCCGTGATGCCCCATACCCCCACCGCGTCCTCGAAGGGGAAGCCCCTGTCCATGAGCATCTGGACGGCGACGGGGGCCGGGAGGGGTGGGAGCTCGAGCAGGTGCGTGGCGCGACCGAACATCGGCTCCTTCCGGCCGGCGAAGACCTTGCGCATGAGCCCGATGTACGAACCGGAGACGACGAGCCTGATAGGGCGCTCCTCCTTGTACCGGTCGATGAGCTGCTGGAGGGTCGAGAACGCCGACGGGTCCATGACCTGGAGGTTCCCGATCTCGTCGAGGAAGATGGGCTTGTCAACCTTCAGGATCAGGTAGCTCAGGAACTCGTCGACGGACCCGAACGACGGGGAGAAGCCCTCCTGTTCCTCGAGCCTAGCACGGAAGTGCTCGAGCGCCTGCCTGGCCCTCTTCCTGGGGACGAAGATATCGAGATGCGGCACGTCCTTGAGGGCTTCGCGGACCAGCCGTGTCTTGCCGACCCGCCTCCTGCCATAGACCACGACCAGCGCGTGGTCCTTGGCGACGGCCCCCCTGATGAGGGCAAGCTCCCGTTCCCTGTCGTAGAACCTCATATATATCCTGCATCAGGATACTCCTGTATCAGGATATAAATGTTGGGATGGGATTCTCATCCGCCCCAGGCCGATTTGCTCTCCACTTATCGTGCCTGTGAGGGCTATCTCACCTGAGATTCTGTTGGTGACGATATACGAATCCTCCGACCATTTGCAGTATCAGCTATACATTTGGTACGGAGGAGGGAGTGGCCGCCACTTGGGCCCACCACCATCCGCGGGCTGGCTCCGCGCTCACTTCCCCTTCCTCAGCCACGCGTTGATGCCGCGGCCCACGAGCACGCCCGTCGCGCTCGCGTTGATTAAGTCGCGGGAGAGGCCCGGCCCGTCGCCCGCGGCGAAGAGCCCGGGTATCGATGTCATCAGGTTGCCGTCGACCTCCACCGCCATCGCGTAGAGCTTGAGCTCGGGCGCGTAGAGCAGGGTCGAGTCCGCGTCCACGCCCGGGATGACGCCCGCGAGCTTGCCGAGGGCCTCGACGAGGTCCACGACGATACGGTGCGGGAGCGCCATGCTTATGTCGCCCGGGGTGACGTCGTTGAGGGTGGGGACCACGTGGTTGCGCTCGAGCCTGTCCCAGGTCGTGCGCCGGCCGCGCTTGAGGTCGCCCAGGCGCTGGATGATGGGCCTGCCGCCCCCGATGGTGGTGGCGAGCTCTGCGACCGAGGCGGCGTACTCGGTCGTGTTCTCCACGGGCTCGGTGAGCGCGATGCGAACGAGGAGCGCGAAGTTCGTGTTGGGTGACTCCTTGTCACGGAGCGAGTGACCGTTGACGCCGACGAAGCCGTCGTAGCGCTCGGCCACGACGAAGCCCTTGCGGTTCGCGCAGAACGTGCGCACGAAGTCGTCGTAGGTGTCCGACCGCACGTGGAACTTGGGGTCGCGGTTGATGGCCGTGATGGGGTCCATGATGATGGTCGGGACCTCGACGCGCACGCCGATGTCCACGGGCGCGTGGTGCGCCTTGATGGCGTGCTCCTTGACGACGCGGTTGAGCCACTCGGCGCCGACGCGGCCGGGGGCGAGCACGACCGCCTTGGCCCGCAGCATCTCGCCCGAGCCCATCTTGACGCCCTCGCACCTCCCCTCGACGACGAGCAGGTCCTCGACGTGCGAGCCCAGGCGGAACTCGACGCCGCGGCCCCGCAGGTCATCCTCGAAGGCCGAGATGAGCCCCGGGCTGTGGTCGGAGCCGATGTGCCGCTGCGGGATCTCGATGAACCGCACGTCGTTCTCGGCCGAGCGCCTCTTGAGGTCGTCGATGGCCACGGTCGAGGGGTGCTCCTTGATGGGGGGCGCGCCGAACCGGAGCCAGACCTCGTCGACGTACTCCACGAGCTTCCACGCGGCGCGGTCGTCGTGCGTGTAGTCGCGCAGGTCCCCGCCCACGTCGGGCCGCAGGTTGAGCGTGCCGTCCGAGAACGTGCCCGCCCCGCCCACGCCGCGCATGATGTGGCACGGGTCGCAGTCGGCGCAGTCCGCGCCCGCGGCCATGGGGCAATTGCGGTCCTTGGCGGACATGCCCTCGTCCACGACGATGATGCCCTTCACGCCGAGGAGCGAGAGCTCCCACGCCGCGAACAGGCCCGCGGGCCCCGCGCCAACGATGACGACCTGGTGCTCGTCCATCGTGGCAATGGTAGGGTGGACGGGGTTATGAGGCTTTTGGCCTCATTCGCGGGGCTTGTCACCACCTTCCTTGGTGCGCCGCCTGCCCATCGCGGGCAGGGCGATGAGGGCCATCACGACGACGAACAGGACCAAGATGAGCACCCAATAGAGCGAGGGGGCGCCCCCGTCGTCCTCGGGCTCCCCGAACCGGACCGCGACGCGGACCGGCGGCGCGACGTTCGAGCTCACGACCATGTAGCCCGCGTCGCCCTCGGGCGCGCCCTCCGGGACGAATATCGTCAACCTGACCGTCGTCGAGCCGCCCTTGGGGACCGTGATGTGCTGGTCGTTGACGTCGACGGTGGCGTTCGAGGCGAGGCTGAGCACCACGTCGACGCCGCTGACGTTCGCGGTGCCCGTGGTCTCGGTGAGCTTGAGGTCGATGATGTTGACCTCGCCCCGCTTGAGGTAGAGCGTCTTGCCCGCCGACGTCTTGAGCTGCGGGCCTCCCGCGTAGGGCTGGAGGTGGATGCCGAACGGGCCCGCGAAGCCGCCCGTGGCCGAGAGCACACGGGCCCCGTCGGCGCCCAGCCGCACCTGGGCCGAGGTCACGGCCTCGCGCCCCTGGCCCCACGTGCCCTTGGCCGAGACGGTCGCCGTCGAGCCGTCGGTGCCCGTGATGTCGACCCATACCTTCCTGAACACCTCGGGGTCGGTCGCGGTGAGCTTGGTGGGCGTCACGGTGAGCCCCTTCGCCGCGTCGGTCACGAGCTTGGCGCCCTCGAGGTCGATGAACACCGCGGATGTCGCTCCGATGACCTCGAGGTCGAACTTCGGGTTCGGGACCATCAGGTAGGCTGCCTCCATCGTGAAGAGCGCGTACATGGACGCGAGCTCGGGCTCCTCCTCGCGCCAGCCGGTGAACGGGTTGCCGTCCCACCCGCCGTCCGTCCGCTGGATGGACATGAACGCGTTCGCTATCTCGGACCTCCAGTCGCGGACGTTGCCGGCGCTGTCGACGACCCGGTCCTGGGGCGACAACGCGAATGCACGGGCCATCGACCACAGGTAGTAGTAGAGGCCCTTGCCCTCCACGCGGGGGTTCTCCGAGAGCGTGTACTCCTTCTCGAGCCAATCGCGCGCGGCCATGGTCCGGGGGGACGTGTAGTCGTGGCCCGCGAGGAGAAGGACGAACAGGCCCGCCGCCGTTATGGAGCCGTACGATTCGAACATCTGTTCGCCCAGCGGAGTGCGGCTGCGCAGGACGTTGTAGACGAAGCCCCCGTCGCCATAGCTCGGCAAGGAGGCGTTGTGGGCCCACGGCATGGTGTTCACGGCGGGCCAGTTCTGGCAATTCCCCGCGAACTTGGCCATGTCCTCGTACACGCTGGCGGGTATCGCGACAGATGGGTTGAGCAGCCTTGCGGTCATCAGCCCGAGCATAGCGAACTGGCTGTTGCTCATGTCAGAGATGCCCGCGTTGTTCGGCCATCCTCCGGCGTATTTCTTCACGGACTCGTTCAGCTCCGCGTCGGTCCACTGGATGCCGACAAGGGCGTTGGTGACCTTCTCGAGCTTGACCGCGTCCTGGGGGTCGTTGGCCCCCAGGATGGCCATGAGGGAGATGGCGGTCTCGTAGGTCAGCAGCGAGGACGCCATCACGCCCGTGGTCTCGTTGTACCACGTGCGCAGGTAGGCGAGCCCCTTCGAGACGGTCTGGTTCGTGTAGTCGTAGCCCGCGGCCTCGTAGGTTATCAGGATGAGGCCGGTCACGCCGCACGATTCCTCCCAGCTACCATCCGCTCGCTGTTTCGTGGATAGCCAGGCCAGGCCCCGCAGCACGGAGTCCCTGACGTCCTCGCGGTCGACCAGCGGCGTCGGTGCCGTCGCCTTGTCAGCTACCACCTCTGGGGTCGCTGGCAGAAGGGCGAGCAGCATCATGATGGTCGCGAGCACGGCCACGCACGCGTTTGGACGGTTCACAATGGGCTTCTGGGCAAGCATCCTCTCATCTCCCCTGGAGACCACCCCGGTCCCTCGCGAAATCCCTCCCTCGGGGTATATATCCTCATCGGCTCACTTTTTTAACAACGAGTCCGCGGACGCGCACCTCGATGGATGGCGCCGCCGAGAGCACTGGCCATCATGGCCAGGATCACGAGAACCGGCCCCGGCCCTGGGATGCCAGAGGTGGTCCTCTCTCCCTTGACCTTGACCTCGGCGTGCACCGTCGCCTGCCCACCGTCGGAATCCCTCACGACGCAAGTCACGTTGTACGTCCCCGCGCGGTCGTACGCGTGCTCCAGCGTCGCGCCCGTGAGCTGAGGGTACACGCCGTCCGAGGCATCGACGTCCCACCAGGCCTCGGCGATGGTGCCGTCCTGGTCGGTGGCATCGACGGCGAGCGTGAACTTCTCGCCAACCTTGACCTCGACCGTGCGTCTGTCGAGCTCGGCCGTGGGCGGGATGTTCGCGACCTCGACCGTGGTGCGGTTGACCGCGAACTTGCCGCCCGCGTCCGTGACCGTGAGCGTGATGACGAGAAGGCCGAGCCGGGTGTACGTGTGCGAGACCGTCTCGCCGGTGGCGGTCGAGCCGTCGCCCATGTCCCAGGCGAACACCGCCCCGGTCGGCCAGGCGGGGTCGTCGTCCGTGGAGGAGGCCGCTGAGAGCCCGATTGGTGCGAGACGGTCGGTCCTTTGGTGGCCCGCGGGCGTGATGACGGCCGTCGGGGGCTCGTTGCGCTGCGCGACGGTCACCTCGCACGTGTCCGTGTCCTGGGCCTGGCCGTCCGAGACCGTGAGGGTGACCGTGAGGGCGCCCGCGCGCCCGTAGACGTGCTCGACGTAGAGCCCGGAGCCCGCCTCGGAGCCGTCGCCGAAGTCCCACGCGTAGCTCAGCACGCCCGTTCCGCGGTAGACCGTGCGCGTCGCGTCGAGGAAGACCGTCCCCCCGGTCTCGGCGGCCTGGTCAGGGCCAGCGTCCGCGACGAGCATGCCGGCCTCGTGCACCACGAGCAGGCGCTCCGCATAATTATTGGTCTCGTCCGCCTCCTCGACGAGCCCCTCCGGGTCGACCGCGACCGCGACCTCGTGCCCGCCCACCGCGGGCGAGCCGAGCGCGAGCGTGACCACCCTCGTGCCGCCGGCGGGGATGGCGGGCACCTGTGCCGTGCCCGCGGGCGCGCCGTCCAGCTGGACGGACACCGTCGTGGGCGGGGACGTCGAGTCGCCATCGTTCCTCACCACGGCGAGGACCGAGACCTGCTCGGAAGCCGCCGGGGACGGTGGGTCGAAGGTCACGCCGCCCGCCTCCACGGCCAGGTCGACCCCGGAGGAGGGGCGGTTGCCGACCTTGAGGTAGACCTCGGCGTTGCCCGACCTCCGGTCGGACCACGCGATGCGGGGCTCGCCGCGCGCCGAGAGCGCGAGCTGGGGGTCGCGCGAGTCGCCGCGCACGTCGGTCAGCTGGACGGGGTCGCCGATGGGCTCGCCGCCGGGCGAGAGCGCGCACCACCAGAGGTCGGCGTTCTCCTGCACGCCCTGGGACCACACGACCTGCAGCCGGTCGTTGCCGTCCACGCCCACAGCTATGTCGCGGGCCGCGGAGGAGACCGTCCCCGCGACCTCGAGCGGCCCCGCGACCGTGCGACCGCTGCCGTCGAGCTGCGCGTACATCACGCGCTCGCGCGCGGAGGTGCCCTCCGGCCAGACCACGTGGACGTTGCCGCCCAGGTCGAGCGCGACGTCAGGGTAGCCGATGGAGCCCCTGGAGGTGGCGACGGTGCGGTCGCTCACCAGCGGCTCGCCAGTGCTCGAGAGCTTCGAGTGGTGCAGCTCCCAGTTCCACTGCAGCTCGCCTGGCGCCGCGATGGCGTTCCAGACGACGTGCAGGTCGCCGCGCCCGTCCATGGCGATGGCGACCTCCTGCTCGGTGCCGACCCTGAGGAGCGCCCGGTCCTCGACGACCTTCGCCCCCTCGGGGTCGAGCTGCATGTAGTACAGTTGGGTGCGGCCGTCGCGCGCGTCGAACCACACGACGTGCAGGTGGTCCCGGACGTCCACCCAGACCGACGCCTCCGCGGAGTCGCCCGTCGCGTTGGTGAGCCTGAGCGGGCCCTTGACGAGGGCGCCCTCGCCGTCCGCCTGGGCGTAGTAGAGCTCCTGGTCGTCCTCGCCGGTCCACACGAACAGGAGGCGGCCCCGCGAGTCCACCGCGACGTCAGGGTCCATGCACGACGGGATGCCGGTCCCCAGCTGCGTGCGCTCCAGCACGGTCGCGCCGCGCGCGTCGAGGACGGTGAAGAACACCTCGTACCGCCCGAGCAGGCGCTCGCGCCAGGCCACGAGCGTGCCGCCCTCGCGCGTGACCGCGACCACGGGGTCGTCCGATATCTCCGTGGAGTTGGACAGCCGCGCCTCCTCGCCCCACTCGATGGCGGGCGGCTCGGGGCCCTGCGCGCGGGCGTTGTCGATGGGTGGGCACGCCAGCGAGAGCGCCAGCAGCGCGAGTACGACGAGCGGGGCCGCTGCGGTACGTCCCTCGACGCGCTTGGACGGCATCGGGGATGGCATGCGCCATGCCGGATATTAATCCTTTACCGGGCGCGCGGCTCAGTGGTTGAAGTGCCGTATGCCCGAGAACACCATGGCCATGCCGTGCTCGTCCGCGGCCTGGATGACCTCGGCGTCGCGGATGGAGCCGCCTGGCTGGATGACCGCGGCCACGCCCGCCTCCGCGGCCGCGTCGATGCCGTCGCGGAACGGGAAGAACGCGTCCGAGGCCATGCACGAGCCCCTGACCTCCTTGCCCGCGTCCCTGGCCTTCATGACGCCGATCTTGGCCGAGTCCACGCGGGACATCTGGCCCGCGCCGATGCCGATGGTCTCCACCGCGCTCGAGTAGCAGATGCAGTTGCTCTTCACGTGCTTGCACACCTTCATCGCGAACCGCATGCCCAAGAGCTGCCCCTCGGTGGGCTGGACCTTGGAGACCACCTTGAAGTCGGGCCCGAAGACCCGCAGGTTGCGGTCCTGCACGAGCATGCCTCCCACGACCTGCTTCATCGTGTAGGGCGCGTCGTGCTCGCCCGTCAGCGGTGGCAGCTCCAGCACCCGCAGGTTCTCCTTGGTCCTGAGGACGTCCATGCACCCCGGCTCGAAGCCTGGCGCGAGCACGACCTCCTTGAAGGTCCCGACGATGGCCTTGGCGGTCGCGACCTGGCAGGGGCGGTTCAGGATGACCACGCCGCCATAGGCGGACTTGGGGTCCGTGGAGTGCGCGCGCTCGTACGCCTGCAGCTGGGTGTCGCCGATGGCGACGCCGCATGGGTTGTTGTGCTTGACGATGACGGCGGCGCACTCCTCGAACTCCTGCACGAGCCTGAGGCCCGAGTCCGAATCCAGCAGGTTGTTGAAGGACAGCTCCTTGCCCTGGTGCTGCCGCACGCTGGCGAGGCACGGCTCGCGGACCAGGGGCTCCACGTAGAAGGCCGCGCGCTGGTGCGGGTTCTCGCCATATCGAAGGCTCTGGCGACGCACGAATCGGACGGTCAGGAAGGGCGGGAAGGGCTCGTCCCTGTGCAGGAGCTCGCGCTCCAGGTGCGTCGCTATGGCCGCGTCGTAGGCGGCCGTGTGGGCGAAGGCCTCCGCGGCCAGGCGGCGGCGCGTGCCGAGGCCGAGCGCGCCGCCGCTGCGGCGCATCTCCTCGATGACGGCGGGGTAGTCCGCTGGGCGCGTGACCACCGCGACCGAGCCGTGGTTCTTGGCCGCCGCGCGCACCAACGTCGGCCCGCCGATGTCGATCTGCTCGATGCACTCGTCCAGGGGAGCGCCCGTGGCGACGGTGGCCTCGAACGGGTAGAGGTTGACGGCGACCAGGTCGATGTGCCCGATGTTCAGCTCCTTGAGCTGCTCCTCGTGGGACGGGAGGTCGCGCCTCGCGAGGATGCCCGCGGCGATGCGGGGGTGGAGCGTCTTGACGCGGCCGTCGAGCACCTCGGGGAACCCGGTGTAGGCCGACACGTCCGTCACCTTCACGCCCGCGCCTCGCAGCGCGGCCGCGGTGCCGCCCGTGGAGAGCAGCTCGGCGCCCAGCTCCTGCAGCGCGCGCCCGAGGTCCACGATGCCGGTCTTGTCGTGCGCGCTCAGCAGCGCGCGCTCGATCCTCAGCAGGCCCAGTTCGCCCATCCTCGTCCCTCCTCCCTCGCCTCCCTCGATTCCCTCTCTTCCTCGCCGTCCCCTAGAAGACCACCTTGCCGAGCTTGCCCTGCTCGCGGGCGAGCTTGAGCTCCCTGGCGACGCGCCGGCCCGTGCTCATGTCCTCCCCGTACATGTACTCGGTGTACTGCGAGCCGCCAGGGTAGAGGTTCGACCCCGCGACGATGCGCGCCGATATCTCGAACACGTAGAACTTGAGGTCGTCCGTGAGCACGGTCTCGATGCAGAACGGGCCTATCATGCCCGGGTAGAAGAGCTCCTGCGACCTGTCGACGATGCGCTTGGCCATCTCGAAGACCTCGGGCAGCAGGGACTCGCGGATGACCAGCGGCAGATTGCCCGTGACCACGAAGGTGCGGTTTATCCTGGCCGAGTCCAGCTCGGCGCGTGTGAAGCCGAACCGGTAGAGCTCGTCTATGTTGGACTCGACGCGACGGTCGATGCCCATGAGCTCCACGCGCCCCTCGCCCGCGCGGTAGCCGTCCGTCGTCAGGGGCGAGTAGAACATCTGGAAGTAGTACCGGGTGCCGATGATGAACTCCTGGATGGTGTAGTGCTTCTTGTCGCCGACCTTCTCGCGGAACTCCTTGGCGTTGATGACGATGTAGAAGCCCTTGCCGCCCTTGGCCCCCTGGAACTTGACGATGCAGGGCTTGGTGATCTCCTCGGGAGAGTGGAATATCTGGGGCACGCGGCAGCCCGAGAGCTCGAGCCACTGCCTCTCCTTGTTGCGGTCGGACTCCCAGTCGAGCACCAGGGGGTTGCCGAACATGGGCACCTTGAGCTGCTCCTCGATGGCCTTCGTGCCCACGTACTCGACGAACGAGCCGTGGGGCACGAGCACGACGTTTCTGTCCAGCAGCCGCCTCTGGAACTCGGGCCTGACGAGCTCCTTGTAGTCCTCGAGCACCAGGAACTCGTCGGGCCGGCCGAGCGGGAAGGACTCGTAGACCCGCTTGGCACCCTCCTTGGCGATGCCCAGCGTCCTGAACCCCTCCTTGCGCGCGCCGTTGAATATCTGCAGCGCCGTGTGCGAGCAGATGGTCGCGATGGTCAGCTCGTCAGGGTCGTACCTGGCGAGGGCCTCGTTGGGCTTCGTCGGGGGCACCATGACCCGGGAATGGCGGCGCCCTCTTTAATGGTTTCCCACCCCCGGCCGCGGGGGGCGTGCTCGTTTTTTCCATCACCTGGAAACCATAGGGGAAAGGTTAAATGCTGGCAAGCAGGAAGGTGCATCGGGGATTGCCACGATGGAGGTCGCCCCTGGCGTCTTCCAGGTCGGAGGCGGCGAGCTCTCCTCGCCGGGCGATTGCTGCGTCTACCTCGTCGACGCGGGCGAGGGCAGGTCCATCCTCGTCGACGCGGGCCTCTCGACGGACCCGACGCGGCTGCTGGCCAGCGTGTCGGCGACCGGGCACGACCCCAAGCGCATCCTCGCCATCGTCCTCACCCACGGCCACATCGACCACATCGGCGGCGCGCAGGCCATCAAGTGGCTCACCCGATGCGAGGTCGTGGCCCACGAGGGGGACGCCACGGCCATACGGGAGGGCGACGCCCTCCGCACGGCCTCGGACCTCTACAGCACGGGCGCCGTCAAGGTGGAGGTGGACCGCGTCCTCGAGGGCGACGGGGCCATCCTGGAGTACGGCGCCGCGCGCTTCGTGGTCGTGCACACGCCCGGCCACACGCCCGGCGACATCACGCTGCTCATGAAGGCGGGGGGCAAGACGCTGCTGTTCGCCAACGACGTGCACGGCCCCTTCAGCGCCGACTGGGGCTCGGACGTGAAGGCCTGGACCCGCTCCATGAACCGCCTGGTGGCCATGGCGCCCGACGTCCTCCTGGAGGGCCACTTCGGCGTCATCCAGCCCAGGGCGCGCGCCATTGCCTTCATCCAGCAGTACCTCTCGTGCCCGTCCGCCGGCGTCTGACGCGCCCGGGCTCACCTTTTTGAGGCCGACCGCCCATCCCATGGCCGATGGCCCTCGCCCTAGACGGACCCGCCATGGCCGCCCTCATGGGCGCGCTAGTGGGCGGCGCGGCCGCCACCCTGGGCGGCTACCTGGCGATGCGCCACCGCACGGCCTCGGCCGAGCGCGCGCGCATGGCCACGGAGATCATGTACCACGTCATGACGGGCCTGGTGCTCCTCGAGGAGGCCCTCGCGACGGTCGAGGAGGTGCTGCTCGAGCGCGACAGGGGCGCGGGCGGCAAGGGCCCCCGCGACGTGGCCGAGCGGATGCGCAAGGAGCTCGAGGGCGCCTTCGCGGGCTACGACCCGCTGCGGCCCCACATCGACTACCGCGTGGGCAAGATCATGCATCTCCCGGCGCCGGCGATGAAGATGCTGGACGAGATCGAGCACCGGCTCACGGAGGCCTTCAACCTCTGGGACGGCGGGCGCCTGCTCCAGGCCGCGGCCAAGGGCGACGACGACCGGGTCGCCCGGTTCGACGAGCTCGTCAAGCGCTCGTCCGAGGACGTGAGGAAGTTCGCCGCGGTGCTGCGCAAGGTGTGAGCGCGCCCCCCCCCCCCAACTCCTCCCCCGCCCGCCCCGTCGCCTCGCTCCCTCCCACACACACACCCAACGAGCCCACGCTCCCACCAGACACCCCCGTGCCTCTGGCCGTCGCCGAACCGCCCCCTCGCGCCACCCCCCCGCACGCCAGGCCCCCGCGGTGACCAGGGAATGGTCCGTCGAGGAGCCCCGGCCCCTACGGTGCCGGCGATGCCCGCATCGATGCGCCCCGATGGAGGGGTGGCGGTCCGGGCGGTCGTGCGTCGGTGCCCTCAGAGGTCTCTCTGGTAGAACGCGAAAAGCGAGACGAAGAGGAAGAGCAATGGCGAGAGCACGTAGAACCCGACGAGCCTCGCCCAGTCCACGTGCCACTGGTTGTCCTGGATGGCGTCGAGGTGAGTGATGATCTGGGCAGGGGAGTACATGAAGTCCCAGTCCTGCATGAACAGGAACAGCACCACGAACATGAACCACACCACGATGCTGACCAGGAAGGCGAACACCGGCCGGGAGGCGGTTGAGGAGACCATCACCCCCAGGGACGAGAAGAAGACCAGCGCGAGCGCGAGCAGGCCGATGATGACGCCCAGGTTGTGGTAGGACATGTCATCGGGGAACCAGTGGAAGTTCCAGAGCACCAGCACCGCGATGCCCATCATCAGGAAGTAGACCATGAGACCCAGGGCGATCTGAGAGATGAACTTGGAAAGGAGGTATTCCCACCTCCTGACGGCCTTGCTCAGCAGCGAGTCGGCGATGCCCCCGACCTCGCCCGAGATGGTGTTGGATGCGAGCACCACCGCGACCATCGAACCGAACAGCCCGAAGAAAATCCCGATGGCGTAGACGGACCCGAGGTCCCTCATGGCCAGGATGAAAAGCAGCCCGAAGAAGACGATGATGCCCATCCAGGCGCGCTGTAGGTTGTTCTTGAACCCCAGCTTTATCTCGTGCAGCGTAAGCGTGAGCACGACGCTGCGCTCGAGGGCCGTCCGGAGGCCGTCAATTGCCCTTCCCGATGGCGCGTAGGAACCCATGCGACTTCTCCTCTTCCAGAAGGTTCAGGAACGCCTGCTCAAGGCTCTGGGAGCCCGAGTTGAATGAGATGAGGTCTGCATTCCCCTCGTGAAGAATGCGGAAGATGTCCATCAGCACGCGCGAGTAGTCCTTGGGGTCGTCGATGCCCACGGTGACCATCCGCTGTCCTCTCTCGACGTTGATGACGCCTGGCACCTCTCGCGCCTTGGCGATGAAGCCCTCCACATCCCCGTCCACCTCGAGCTCGACGGTGTTCCTCCTGATGAGCTTCTTCACGTCGGAGATTCTGCCCGTGAAGACGAGCTTGCCGTAGTTGACGATGCCGATGTGGCTGCAGAACCTGTCGATGTCCGCGAGGATGTGCGACGACACGAACACGGTCTTGCCCTCCTGCCTCCCTAGCGCCTGGATGAGGTTCACCGTCGACGCGCGGCCGATGGGATCCAGGCCCAGGGTGGGCTCGTCCATGATGAGCAGCTCGGGGTCGTTGATGAGGCACGCGGCGATGCCCACGCGGGTCGTCTCCCCCGTCGAGAACGTCCGGATCTCGGACGCGGAGTTGCCGAGCAGGTCCACGGCCCTGATGAGCTCGGTGATGCGGGGGATGCGCCTCTCCGAGGGGATGCCGAAGGTCCTGCCGATGAAGTCGAGGTACGAGATGGGCGTCATCCTGTCGGGGAACTTGGGGTTCGTGGGCAGGTAGCCGATACGCCGCCTGAGGTCAGCCGAGTCCATACCCATCGGTTCGCCGAACACCGTGACCGTGCCGGCCGAGGGCCTGATGAGACCGAGTAGGAGCTTGATGGTCGTGGTCTTGCCCGAGCCGTTCGGGCCGAGGAAGCCGAAGATGGAGCCCTCCGGCACCTCCATGCTGAGGTTGTTCACCGCGATGGTCCTCTGGTCGAAGACCTTGGTGAGCGACCGTGTTTGGATGATGGCGGCCATCGTTCTCCTCCGATGCCCCTGGGAGGAGGGAATGGGGCCTGGGCAGATAAAATGCTGTCGATGGTCCCAGGCGCCCGGCCTGCCAGATGGAACCCCCTGGACCGACCGCGTGACGGGGCCTGCCTGGACGGGGGCGCGCGGGGAGGGGGGCGGATGCGTCGTGAAGCCGTCAGGTGGCTGCATGTCGCGAAGGATGAGACCTGAATATCGGCGTTTCTCAGTGACTATATTGCCCAATACCTGATTCTATTGCGTGCTCTTATTCATGATCTGCTGAACTTACCTCTTTTCACGGAGTACCGAAAGATTCATATTCTAGTAACTATATATAGTGCCTA
>CAYGVT010000038.1:0-46822 GCA_964353355.1 uncultured Thermoplasmata archaeon
TGTAGTCCCCATATGGGACTACATCTATAAGAAGCTACGTGGCCTAGCGGGGAGTATATACATGGGGACTACAAGCCTCTGATTACTGGCTCGTAAAATTGGGTGCTAGAGGGTATTTAAACCCCGAAATTCAGGTATATACTTCTTTTCTGATATTCTAAGTTATAAAAGTAGTACACAAATGACACACACGGGGTGCTGGCTACTTTGTCAAAATCAAATAAATTCTGACACTTAGTGTCATTTTTTTTCAAAATCTGACACAGCCCTGTCATTTTTTGTGTCATAAATCTGACACACCCCCAATTTTTGAAATTTGAATATCTTTTTTTATTCGATATTATATTTCTCACCCGCTACCCTTGTATCCTCTTCTTCGAGTGTCCTCAGCGTTGCATCCAGTTCTGCGGTAACTTTAGCCCGCTCCTCTGGGGACAATACATCCTTCTGTTCAAATGTCTCAAGAGGATTATCAGAGTGTTCCTCCATCAGTCGAAGTCCGTGGATTACCCAAACAGGATTCTGTGATACATCAAACCGATGTCTTATCCAGGTATATCCCTTCATTAATAGTGCGTCCTTGAATTTGCTCTGGGAAAGTGGGTTCTTAAAATTATTTTTCCCACAATACGAGAGATATGGTGCGTGTAGTTCTTTGAGCCTATTGAAACTCTTGGAAGTGTTTGGAACCTCCCCGTTCTCTAGATCGCTGATACATCTATTAATTAAGAACGAGGTCACGGAATCTGACTTCTCCTCGTAGAGAGCCTCGATCTGATCAATTGACATTGGGTAATGGAAGTCCCATTTGTTCATCATTAACTCTTTCAAACCACCATATGCAATGTTGAAGATCCCAATGATTTCCTTTACCAGTTTCTCGTCAAGGAGCGGATCCTGGTCATCACCAACGAACCTTTTATTGAAGGGGATAATAATCTGTCTTGCATACCAAGCGAACGTCTTATCTCTGACAGGTGGGAGTTTATTACCTGCGAATATGGGCTTCGCGAAGGACCTGAATTGAAAGGGATGCTGGTGCTTTCTTTGGGCTGTGATGAAGTCCTTTCCAGTAATCATTTTCATGAGACTATCGTTCTCAATTTCATCCGAACCTATATCCCCTGCGATGTTGGCCATCTTCCCGAATAGTTCAGCTGCCATAAACTTCTCAGATATCTCGTGCATCGCGACCGAGGAACAGTTCTCTTCTCCGAGCATCAAACGAATGACATTTAGCAAGGTACCTTTTCCGTTACGTCCCTCTCCCAGAAATATGAATATATGCTCTCTGGGGAACTTACGCCAGAGACAATATCCCATTAACTTTATCACGATTTCCCTCATCACTGGATCGTCCAGTATCTCATCCATAAACTGTTCGAACCGAGGGGCCTTAGCATTGGGGTCATAGTCATAAGGCATTTGGGTGATGGAAAGGTAGTCTGGGGTATGCGGTTTCAATTCACCAGTGACGAGGTTCAATAGGCCGTTCTTCATATTGATGATTCTGACATCGTTATCAACGACATCCCTGGCAACGTGAGAGCGTATCCTTATTCCACGGAGCACTGAGTCTGTCTTATGGACGGTCCAGGATTCTCGCATCCAATACATACAACTCTGTTCAATGAACTCCTTTCCGTCATTAACATACACCCCTCTATCTTTATCATATCGATAGATATCTTGAGTATCTCCGTGAAGGGTCAAGAAGTACTGTCCATTACTTATGAAATTGATCCACGCATTTGCCGACACTGTGTCCTTATTGTCGGGGAGTGGTTGGATGTTGAGTGTGGTGAAATTCCATTTTTTCATTGCCGATTCCCACGTGTTGGGAATGGCTCTCGGTCGTTCATTTCGTTTGGACATTATTATGCCCCCCGAGTGTCAATCGGTACCGCTTCATCTGGCATGCAAATTGAATTACTCATTGACGATCGTTCCTTTTGATGACATTGGGCATAGTCCTCTGGCTCGTGTGCTCTTGCATCCGGCCAGAGCACCGTGAGTGCCTAGAGGTGTGGCACGACATCTCATCGACATTGAGCCGTTCCTCATCCGCAGCAATATCGCGTATTCACAGCTAATCATTCAATGCACCCCCGTCATCAGAAACGATCTCCCTCCAATGGAGATAGTACTCTGAAGGCCGTTCGTGGAGGTCCTGCGGATCGTGGAGTCTGATCCACTTCTCAAGACATTGGCAATTGGCCGTCGGTGACCTACAGGATAGATGGCACCATCGTCCGTACCATCTACAAACCCCATTCATTCAGTTTTCACCCCTGGGTCTGGCTGGAATATGTGATGACTTTTCTCCAACCTCAGGATATGAATCTTTCTATCCAAGACCAGATCCTTGGAGCGATGGTCAATCTCGTGTAAAGGTATCCCGAACGTCACGGGATGTGAACGCTGTATGTTAATCGTTAGTTCGAGAATTTCATCCTGGCGCTCATAGGAAACAAGGTTCCCAATGCACTCCTCCAGGAACGCCAGATATGTGTACTCTCTCTCGATACCTGTCGGTGGGGTGGAAATGCTCTCGCGGTGCATTGCCTCGCCCCCTCAAAGATACCCCTCTAGAAATGGCGAAAGAAGCATGGCTCTCTTAAAGATGCGTTCAATAATTCCAGCCCGTTCACGGCCTGTCTTGGCCCGTCCATCCTGGTCCATCCGCAGGGTCATTTCCTTTCCTTTCCTGCGAAGGACCCCACATCCACGTATCGGGCCGTTGTGTCCTTCCCACGGGGTCCTAACCGGTAACCCCCGTGCTCTGGTGGGTGCGACCCCCACCACCGTCCCGGGGTATGTCGCTTCGGGCCGTAGCCCTTGTCCGCGCGCTCCGGTTCATTCGCGCCTTGGAATGCAGGTCGCCTTCCTGCGCGGCAATATTGAGAGAGCTGATGGTCTTTATAAATATTTTGACCGAGAATTGCGCCCCCCTTCCCGAGAAGCAATCCGTTGCCGCGCAGAAAAGCGTCTTGGGGAAGGGGGATTGTGCCCGGGTAGGGACACACGCGATCCTTCATCGTCCAGTATCGTATTTATTTCTTATCACTCAGGCTCAGATTATGCATATTTTGGTGTTGCAATCCGGCCCCCCGCACTTCCGTTCCCGATTGTGCACGATAGGCCCCTGTCGACGCCCGCGGCCTCCCGCGCCACCCCCCCGCTCGACCCCCAGCGCCCACGCCACTGGGATGAACGCCAGGTGGGTGCCCAGCGACGGCGTGCCGCGCCCAAGGTCACCCGTGAATGGCCAGCCGAGCGAGCCACCCCAGGGCACCCCGCCTTCCCATGGCACTTCATCGATTTGAGGAGCGCCGAGCAGGCCACGAGCCCCGAGGACGTCAGGGGCACCTCGTGGTCGGAAACCAGATTGAACAGATTGACGGCGTCCCCTTTCTCCAGGGGGGCGCCGGATTGCTCCCCCCTCTTGGCAGATGTACCGACAACCGGAGGTCTATTCGCCAGTCGGGTCACTTGGATGAATGGTCCGAGCCCACAACAGCATCCTCGAGCGCCTCGATGAGGGGCGGGAGGTCGTCCCTCAGAATCCTCCACAGGACCTCGAGGTCGACGGAATCATACCCATGGATGAGCCTGTTGCGCAACCCGACGATCTGGGACCAGGGCACTTCAGGATGCTCTTCCCTGCACGCCTCCGAGACGCGCCCGGCGGCCTCCCCGAGGACCTCGAGGAGCCTGACCAGCGCGAGGCTTCGCACCCGGTCCTTGGCCAGTGTCCTGGGCCCCTTCCCCCTCGACAGCGCCACGGCCTCCCTAGCGGCATCGAGCATGTGGCGCATCCTGACGAGGTCCCCGTCACTTTGCATAGAGCACCTCGGCTTCCCGCAGGACCCTCTTCCTGAAGTAGGGGCTCAGGAAATGCGGTGTGTTCAGGTCGACCTGCCTGTCGAATAGCCTGGTGAGCTCGTCCTGTATCCTGAAGAAGTCCAGCCCCGGGACGTGACCTCTCTCGAACTCGACGAGGATGTCCAGGTCGCTCTCGGGTGTGAGGTCGCCGTGGATGACCGAGCCGAACAGCGCGAGCCGGCGGATGTGGTTCGACCTGCAGAACTGGGCCAGTTTCTCCTTGGGGACGGTGATGTTCATGCGCCTCATGTCGGTCGGCCCCACCTTGGTATGCGAACGTCTCTAGGGGCAATAAGGCTTCTGCCGAGAATGGCGCCCCTTTTGGGTTCTTCTCATCCACCTCCGAATCTATGAGGAATTGACATTCGCCTCCGGCTCGCTTGTCCTGACCTGGATCCTCTAGAGGATATGTGTCGTCGAGAGCAGATCCTCCGTCACCCCGTGCTGCAGCCGCACCATCGCCACCACGCGCATCGCGACTAGCGTCCACGGCACGTGCCGCTGGATCGCCCTCATGCCAACCACGCGGAGTCTGGCCTCGAGCCCGCAGTGCTCCTTGACGCGGCCGTTCGGGCCCTCGAGGTTGCTGCGCTGGCGGTACTCGTCCAAGACCCCCTTCGGGTCTTGCCTGTACCTGGCCATGTAAGCGTTGCGGAAGTGCGTCGCGACCGCCTCGTACTCCCCCGCATCGACCAGCGCCCTCATCTTGGACTCGGAGGTGTCGTTTGGGCGGTACCACCCCCCTTCAAGCGCTTCTTGTATATGTGCTCGGTCTCCCCGCTCGAGATTCGCGCATCTTGGTCTGCCTTATTACTGGACCTTTGCGCCGTGAGGCCCGTCACGGTGAGGGGTACCACGTACTGCGCCCACGAGCTGGCGGCCCAGCTCAAGGGCGCGGGCAAGGTCAAGCTGGCCGTCTCCTGGAGGGAGGCCGACCTCGCTGACTCTCCTGTCTTCACAGCGGCCAGCCATCGGGGCTGGCAGGCCGAGGGCATCCTCGGCCATTACGTCCGCCGGTGGGAAGTGGAGGAGTCCTATCGGGATGCCAAGCAGCATCTCGGGCTTGGTGGGTGTCAGATGCGGAGCCCCGAGGGCACCAGGCGTCACTGGTACCTGGCCCTGCTCATGTTCACCCTGCTCAAGCTCAGGGGATGCCAAGCTGGGCCGATGAAGGGCTCCGGTGAGAACGGGGCTGTCACGCTCGGTGACTGCCAGCGGGCGTTGAGGAACGAAGTGCTCTTCGACCTCATCGAGTACGTGCTCAGGCGCATCCTGGGCGAGGCGGGGGCGCTATCCGCGGACGAGCAGGAACAGCTTGCGGGGCTGATGAGGGAGCTGGTGAGATAGGCCGGATGCGTCCAGAGCGCAAAGGTCCAGTTATTATACATCTATCATCGCTCAGAACCATTGGGATATCGAGAAACCAACTGGTCGGCACTAATAGGCTTCATTATATACAAAATGGTGTTCGAATCCGGCCCCCCGCACCTCCCCACCCGGGGGACAAATGGACCGAAAGTCGTTCCCACGAGCGGAGTCCCGGTCGGAACGGTCACCTCCTTGCTCGTGGGCTACCTCGAAGGTCAGACCGGATGCACGACCTGGAAATCGTCATCGATGATCCATTTGTGATGGGGGATTAACGGGAGGACGGGATTAGTGCGGCGAAGGCCTCCACCTTCTTCTGCCAGCCCTCCTCCAGCGGCCCCTTCATGTCGGTCACCAGGACCTTGCCCTCGGCGACCTTGACCAGGCCCTTCCCCTGCAGCATCTCGTTCATGATGGGTATCACGCGCTGCCACTTGGCCATCTCCTCCTCGGTGGGCATCCTCCCCGTCTTCTTGTCCGGCCTGGGCGCGCCCTCGGTGGTCAGGACGGCGTACCTCGTCCCCGACGGCAGCTTGACCTTCTTCAGGAAGCGGCGCATGCCTCCGATGGGCTTGCCCAGGCGCGCCGGCGAGCTGAACAGGTACAGGTCGGCCGGCGGCATCTCCTTCGGCCGCGCGTCCCGGATGTGATGGACGTTGACGATGACCCCCCTGGCGGCCATCTGCCTCTTGAACTCCTCTGCGACCATGGCCCCGTTCCCGAACTTCGAGGCATGGAAGTACTCGATCCTCATCGCGGTGATGTCGCTTGCCATACGATGCACCATCCCTTTGTCTCGTGGACAGCACGACCGCAAGTGGTCCCGGAAATATCTATTTTTCTTCTGGAGCACTTCTTGAGCCCTTCCCTTGACCTCCTTCGCGAGGTGGCCTGGGCCTACTGCATGAGATGGCGCTGGAATCCATCCCTCCGCTCCGGCCCACCTCCAAGGTATTTGAGGGTGGGGCGCCCTCTATCCCTCCCATGCCCCGGAGCAGGACGGCTGACATCAAGGAGCGCGCCGTTTTCGTGTATCTGCCGAGCGTCGAGATGGCCGAGAGGTGGAAGTCCGCGGCCAGGAAGAGGAACCACACCCTCAGCGGGTTCATCATCGAGACGGTGGAGAGCTCCTTGTCGAACGGGAAGGGCGGGCGATAAGGAGTTGGATGATGGCCCGCGGGTCCGGACCCGTGCGCAACTGCGGCCGGGTCGGTCGGTCATCCCGTGCGGGCCGAGACGGCCCCCATGACGCCGTCGAACGACCTGTCGGCGACGGGCCCGCTCGAGAAGGTCAGCAGGTAGCCGTCCGGGCCCCTGAACGTCACCTCGCGGGTGTTCCACGGGGTGTCGGCAGGGCCCTCGACGGCCTCGGCGCCCGCGGACCTGGCAGACCGGGCCAGCTTGTCGACGCTCCCGTCCAGGCTCATGGTGATGACGCAGCCCCCGTCACCGCTCCCCCTCGCGCCGGGCACGAGGAGGACGTCCTGGTGCCTCGAGCGCCTCATGTGCGATAGGACCGGTCTCCCCGTCGCCGGGTGCCGCATGACGAGGACCGCCCGGAAGCCCAGGGCACGCACGTACCACTCGGTCGAGCGCTCGACGTCGGCGACCTTGAGCCTCGCGAAGAACGGCATCGGGTAGAATTCCTCAGGCGCCGACTCATGCACGTCGTCCTTCGGCCCCATCACCATTCCTCCATCCATGTCCTGGGACCCGTCAGGCCATCGAGGCCATCTCCATCGCACTCGGTCCGTCCACGCATCCCTGTCACGACCTCCTCCATACCCTCCACATGGCGAACGACCAGAGGATGATCACGATGGGAACGGTCACCGTGATCTGGACCGCCCCGAGGTGCAATGTCTGCCCCGCGTAGGTGATGTAGTAGATGATGGTGATCGCGACGAGGCTCAGGGTGACGATGGCGGTCGACCGGCGGATGGACCTGCGCAGCTCCTCGAAGTAGGTCCTGTCGAGCTTGATCGTGATGTCGTCCTCCTCGAGCTTCTTGAGGACCTTGTCGAGCCTGCGGGGCAGCTCTCGTATGAGACGCCGGTAACCGCGCGCGGTGTTGAGCGCCTGCATCGGGTCCAGCTCGGGCGTGTACCTCTCCCTCATGAGCGTGCCCATGCTCGCGCGGGCGAGCTCGACGACATCGAAGGCCGGGTCGAGTGCGCGGCACACGCCCTCGACCTCGAGCAGCGCGCGCTCGAGGAGCACGAACGACGACGGGGGATGCAACCCGTTGCGAAGCGAGACGGCGACCAGGCTCTGGTTCATGCCCTTGTCCATCTTGACCCGGCCGCGCTTGAGCGAGTTGTAGTCGATGAGGTCCCGCAGCCCCCACTCGAGCGTTGCCATGTCGAGGGTCCGCTCCGGCGCGATGGTGATATCGACGAGGGCGACGGCCGCGCGGTGCGCGTCGCCCTTGATGATGGCCAAGTAGAGGTCGGTCACCAGCTCCCTGGTCGCGTCGTCGAGGTAGCCGATGGCCCCGAAGTCGATGAACCCGACCTTTCCGTTGGGCATGACGAAGAGGTTGCCCTGGTGCGGGTCGGCGTGGAAGAACCCGTCGACGAAGATCTGCTTGATGTAGGCCTTCCCGATGATTTCGGTCAGCCTCTTGGGGTCGACGCCCGCCCCCTTGACGGCCTCGGCGTCGTCCAATGACGTGCCGTCCATGAAGTCCATCGTGAGGACCCTGTGGGTGGAGAGGGCCCAGTGCACCTTGGGGAGCACGACCCCCTCCACGGCAGCCATGTTGGTGCGGAACCGCTCGATGTTGCGGCCCTCGACCGTGTAGTCGATCTCCCTCATTATCATCCGCCCGAACTCATCGACCGCGCCCTCGAGGTCGAGGCTCTCGACGGACTTGAACAGGCGCTTAAGGGTGCCCGCGAGGTCGTGGAGCACCACGATGTCGGCCTTGATGACGTCCTGCACGCCGGGTCGCTGTACCTTGACCGCGAGCGGCTCGCCCGTGCCCCTCTCGGTGGCCCTGTGGACCTGGCCTATGGAGGCCGAGGCGATGGGCTCGGCATCGAACGTCGCGAAGACCTCCTCCGGCGGGGCGCCCAGCTCGGATACGATGAGCTGCCTCACAGACTCGATGGGCACGGGCGGCGCGCTGTCCCTGAGCAGACCGAGCTCCGCGGCGAACTCCTCCGAGATCAGGTCGGGCCTCGTGCTCAGCATCTGGCCGAGCTTGATGAAGGTCGGTCCCAGCCTCTCGAGGAGCAGCCGGAACCTGACGGGCGCCTTCATGGCGGCGACCTTCTTGTCCTCCTCCGTCTCGATGTGCAGCCTCTTGAGGGACGAGACGGTGTCACCCAGCCGGCCGAACCCGTACATGGATATCGCGCCGAGGATCTCGGCGACGCGCCTGCTGTGGTCGTACTTGTCGCTCAGCATCTTCCGGAGCGGCCTCTTCGGGTCCTCCTCGTTCGTCCCGTCCATCGCGCTGCCGGTCAGCATGCACGACCCCCGAGCGTGGGAGCGGCCCGATTGCCAGGACGCGCCCCGCGCCCACATTGAGCCCCCTCAGGAGTTATTAAACCATCGGAGCGGGTGGCCGTGGAACCTCACGCAGAGGGGCGGGGCGGTCGCAGGCCCCCGCGGACCCCCGTACACGTGCGATGGGGCCAGGCGTGAGGGCCCGGGCGCCCCCGGGCGGCCGACCCCATGGCCATCTGGCCTCACCGCGTGAGCCAGCTCACGCGGTACTCGGTCTGCTCGGGCGGTTGCGGGAGCCCGGGGTCCGCCACCCTCCACTCGCCGTGCACGCCCGCCTCGCGGGCGGCGAGCTCCAGGTGGCTCATGGCGATGCCGATGTCCAGGTTGTGCAGCCCCGCGTCGTAGTACATCCGCTTCGTCGGCCTCAGGTAGATGTGGAGGACCTCCCGCCCCTCCTCCTTGACGACGCGCCACGGCTGGGTGTTGCCCGAGGAGGGCGCCAGCCTCAGCATCTCCAGGGGCTGCGCGAGCCGCCCAGCGGCCTCCCTGGTGAGCGGGCGCCCGAAGGTCCCCGAGAAGAAGAGCTCGCCCCAGCCCTTCCGGGTGTCCGCCTTGATGCCCATCCGGATGAACGACTCGCCGAGCTGCTTGCGCGCGGCGGTCACGCCCAGGACGGCGATGGCGGGCACCATCTCGTTCTCCGCCGTGGCGAAGTCAGCGAAGAACTCGCGGTTGAAAATGCCCATCCAGCAGGAGCCGAGGCCCAGGTCCGTCGCCCTGAGCACCAGGTGCTCGAGCAAGTAGCCGTAGCCCTCGCGGGCCATGGGCGAGCGCTTGATGGCGCCCATGAGGAAGTACCGGGGGTTCCTGATGAGCCCGTAGTCGCTGACCTTGACCGGCATGCCCCTCTCGAAGGGCCGCTCGACGACCTTGAACCTCGCGGCCTCGCCGAACGGGGCCCTGGCCAGGGAGGCGCAGGCCGCCTCCATCCGCCGCATCGCGTCTGCGTCGATGGCGGTCTTGTCGTACGTCCGGACCGACCTGCGGGACCTCATGAGGCCCTCGACTGGCCTGTCGAAGTGCATGCCATGCCCATGCACGGTGTCGATATTCTACGTTATCACCGAAGCAGGAAGGGATGGGTCGCCGGGGGGCGGCGGCCGTTCAGGTCGGTCGGGCGCGCCGTGCCAGCGTGGCCGGTCCGGTGGCCTGCTCCCGACACATCCCGCCCTATTGCGCAAACCTTATGGTCAGGGGCGGAGGTTATGGGCCCGATGCCACGCCTGACGCGTCTCGTCCCGAGGAACCGGCAGCAGCGCCTGCTCTTCGGCGTGGCCGCCCTCGTGCTCGTGGCCCTCCTCTTCGCGTCGCTCGCCTACGAGAGCGGCTGGGGGTCGGACGACGGGGGCGACGGGGGCACCCCCGAGGAGCCCAAGGTCCCACCCTACGTCATGGACGACGGGGCCAACTTCGCGGCGCAGGACGCCTTCCAGGGCTCCAACGAGCCCTCCATCGCGGTGAGCCTCACGGACCCGTTGAACATGGTCGGGGGCTCGAACGACTACGCCACGCCCACGTCCGACGCCTGGGTGGGCTACTACTGGACGTTCGACGGGGGGAGGCGGTGGGAGCGCGGCCTCGTGCCGGGCTACCCCAACGGGCCCGTGAGCGCGCTCACCGGCTTCGAGGCCGCGGGCGACCCGGTCGTGGCCGCGGGACCGGACGGGGAGTTCTACTTCGCTGGCATCGCCTTCAAGCGGTCGACGCCCAACCTGGGACGGTCCTCGTCCATATTCGTCGCCAAGTCCACCGACGGCGGCCGCACCTTCGGCCAGGTGTCGATGGTCGCCCAGTCGCTGACGGTGGCCACGTTCCACGACAAGGAGTGGCTCGCGTGCGACCCAGGCACCGGTAACGTCTACGTCTCGTGGACGATGTTCAACGGGCCCGAGTCCTCCATCATGTTCTCGCGCTCGACCGACGGCGGCCGCACGTTCTCGCGGCCCTGGACATTGCTCTCCGACATTCGCGCGCGCGAGTTCCAGACCCAGGGCTCCCAGGTCGTTGTGGCAACGGACGGCACCGTGCATGTGACGTGGATAGAATTCGCAACCGACACCGAGGGGAACCACCGATACACGAAGTCGACCGACGGCGGGCAGACCTTCTCGGACGTGGTCGACATCGGTCCCGTCACCTACATCGTGAGCCCCCTGCCCAACGGGGGCTACCGCACGCCCACGCTGCCCTCGCTGGCCGTGGACAACACCGGAGGTCCCTTCGACGGCTCGCTCTACATCGTCTGGAACGACCAGCGCAACGGCGACGCTGACACCTACCTGATGGCGAGCCACGACGCGGGCGCGACGTGGGAGGAGCAGGTCCGTGTCAACGACGACGACCCCAACTCCACCGCGGACCAGTTCTTCCCCGCGGTGTGCGTGGGCGGGAACGGCACCGTGTGCGTGACCTTCTACGACCGCCGCGACGACCCGAACAACACGCTGCTCAAGTACTACATGGCCCAGTCCGTGGACGGGGGTGCGACCTTCCTGCCCAACTTCCCCATCTCGAGCGCCCAGTTCGACGGCAACGCCGCGGGCGGGCGCCGCAAGGGCGGCGTGTTCTCGGGCACGCCCTTCATGGGCGACTACACTGCGGTCGCGCCATCCAGGGACTTCTGCATCGCCATCTGGTGCGACACCCGCGACGGCACGCCGGAGGCGCCGAACTCCGACATCTACGTCGCGCGCGTGACCTACGCGCCCATAGGAAAAGCGCCCTGAACGAACGCCACGGTATGCGGCTTCCGGACCGCACCACCCTTCATGCCTTGCATCGAGTAATTCAGGGCATGCCACGGGCGACCAGGGACCTACTGGACGGAATGGTTATTTTTATAATCATTACGGGGGTTAACGTTCCTCGATCATTGCTGGCTGATGTGCGGAAGAGGGCAATCGCCATCCCCTTCGAGGTCGAGCGGACGGACCTAGGTGCGAGATCGGTCAATATCGACCGTCGTGCGGCCCTCGATAGGGGTGTACACCACGTCAGGGTGCTTTAGCACCACATGGCCACGGGCCGTGGGGTGGGAATCCCAGCAGACCCAGAGGGTCCGGGCTGACCTGCACCGATGCCGTTCCCTCCCCTCCCAGTCCCCTCCCGCAAATGCCAAATGCCGCCTAGGCACTACACCGGGGCCGTAGGAGGCTGCTCGGGCATGCACTTCGAGGGGGGCGCGGACACCGGCGGATACGTGGGGGTCGCGGGCGCGCTGCTCGATGCCGCGAGGGCCAGGGTCGGCGACCTCGTGGAGGTCCGACGCCCCGACGGCTCGGCCGCCGACCGGGGGCTGCTCATGCCGCACCACGAGTTCTCGGGCGAGGACGTGGTCGTGCTCAAGCTCGAGAACGGCTACAACGTGGGCGTCGCGGTGACGGCCGTGGACGCCGTCCATGTCGTCACGGAGGCCCTGCCCAGGCGACCGCCCCTTCGCGAGATCCCCCGCCGGGAGGGGCTGCCCGACGTGGCCGTCATCGGGACGGGCGGGACCATCGCGTCCTACGTCGACTACCGCACGGGCGCGGTGCATCCCGCGCTCACGGCCGAGGAGCTCGCGTTCTCGGTCCCGGGCCTGGCCGACCGCTACAACCTGCGCGCCGAGGCCCTGTTCTCCGTGCACTCGGAGGACCTGTTCCCGCACCACTGGGCCGAGATGGCCCGCGCGGCCGCGCGCCACCTGGAGGAGGGCGCGGCGGGCGTCGTCATCCCGCACGGGACCGACACGATGGGCATCACCGCGGCGGGCCTCTCGTTCATGCTCGGCGAGCTCTCAGGCCCGGTCGTCCTCGTGGGCTCGCAGCGAAGCTCCGACCGGCCCTCGTCCGACGCGACGGAGAACCTCGAGGAGGCGTGCCTCGTGGCCACCCAGGACCTGGGCGAGGTCGTCCTGGCCATGCACGCCGGGACCTCCGACGGCGCGGTCGCGGTCCACCGCGGCACGCGCGTGCGCAAGATGCACACCTCGACCAGGTGGGCGTTCAGGAGCGTGAACTCCGAGCCCCTGGCCATCGTCTCGGGCCCCGAGGTCCGGTGGCGCGGCGCCCACCGCGCGCGCGCACCGCGCACCGCGCTCGACGACCGCGTCGAGGACCGCGTCGTGCTCCTTCAGGTGTATCCGGGCTTCGACCCCGAGCTCGTGCACCACTCCGCGCGCAGCGCGCGCGGCGTCGTGCTCGCGGGCACGGGCCTGGGCCACATGGGCGCGCACGCCTTCGGGGCGGTGAGGGAGGCCGTCTCGCGGGGCGTGGTCGTGGTGATGACCAGCCAGTGCCTCTGGGGCGCGACCAACCTGAACGTCTACTCCAACGGGCGCGACCTGCTGCGGCAGGGCGTCCTGCCCCTGGGGGACATGCTGCCCGAGACCGCGTTCGCGAAGCTGTGCTGCATGCTCGGTCGCAGCCAGGACCCCGACGAGGTCCGCCGCCTCATGCTGGCGCCGGCCGCGGGGGAGGCCGTCGACCGCCGTGCCGTGGGGGGTGAGGACAGATGAAGGGCCCCGACCCCTCTGACGCGGCCTACTACGCCGCCCTCGGCTTCAAGGCCGGGCTCGAGATACACCAGCAGCTCGACACCCTCAAGCTCTTCTGCGCCTGCCCGTCGCACCTGCAGGAGGAGGCGGGGTCCGCCTTCCGCCGGCGGCTGGCGCCCACCCAGTCCGAGCTCGGGGAGGTCGACGCGGCCGCGCTCGCGGAGGCGCGCAAGCGGTTCCTGTTCACCTACGAGACCAACGAGGGCTCGTGCCTCGTGGAGGCGGACGAGGAGCCGCCGCACGCGGTGAACCGGGAGGCTCTCAAGGTGGCGTTGCTCGTGGCGCGGCTCCTCAAGGCAAAGCCGGTGGACGAGGTCCACTACATGCGCAAGATCGTCATCGACGGCTCGAACACCACGGGCTTCCAGCGCACGGCGCTCCTAGCGCGCGCGGGGGCGGTCGAGGGCGAGGACCTCCGCGTGGGCGTAGATGGCATGTGGCTGGAGGAGGACGCCGCGCGCCGCATGGACGCGGCCGACGAGGAGGGGACGGGCGGGGGCGGGGGAGCGGGCGGGGGCGGAGGCGCGGGCGGGGCCGTGGCGGAGGAGGGCATGCGCGCGACGTTCCGCCTGGACCGCCTTGGCATCCCGCTGGTGGAGATAGCGACCGCGCCCGACGTGCGCACGCCCGCCGAGATGAGGCGCGTCGCGGAGCGCCTCGGCGCGCTGCTGCGCGCGACCCGCCGGGTCAAGCGCGGCCTCGGCACCATCCGGCAGGACCTCAACGTGTCCATCGCCGGGGGGGCCCGCGCCGAGATCAAGGGCGTGCAGGACCTGCGGCGCATCCCCGAGTACGTGGTCGAGGAGGTCGAGCGCCAGCGCGGGCTCGTCGCGGTGCGAGACGAGCTGCGGCGGCGAGGGGTCTCCCCCGAGGACGTGCCACGCGAGCCCCTGCTGCTCGTCCATGCCCTGGGCGCGTCCCAGTCGCGGGTGCTCCAGGGCGCGCTGAGGAGGGGCGGCGTCGTCCTCGGCCTCCTGTTGCCGGGGTTCGCGGGGCTGCTCAAGGGCGAGCCCGTAGACGGCGTGCGCCGCCGGTTGGGCGCGGAGCTCGCGGCCTACGCGGGCGCCTTCGGGCTCAGGGGGGTGTTCCACTCCGACGAGCTGCCCGCCTACGGCGTGACCGCGGAGGAGGTCGCCGCCGTCCGCCTCGCGCTCAGGTGCGCCGAGGGGGACGCGTTCGTGATGGCCGCGGGCGATGAGGCCGTCGTGCGCGCGGCCATGGACGCGGTCGCCGTGCGCGCCGCGATGGCCACGGCCCTCCTGCCCCGCGAGGTGCGCGGCGCGCAGGGCGACGGGACGACCCGGTACATGCGGCCGCTGCCTGGCGCCGCGCGCATGTACCCCGAGACCGATGTGCCGCCCGTGCGCGTGACGGGGGCGCTGCTCGCCGAGGTGGACGCCATCGCCGTCGAGCTGCCCGAGCAGTGGGTCGCGCGCGTGTCGGCCAAGCACGGGCTCAGCCCCGCACAGGCGTGGCAGCTGCTCAACCGCGGCCAGGACGACGAGTTCGAGGCCCTCGTGGCCAGCCACGACGCCCGCCTCGTCGGCCGCGCGCTGCTGTCCGTGCTGCCAGAGCTGGAGAGGGACGGCGTCGATACCGCCGGGGCGACCGCGGACGTGCTCGGCCCGGTGCTGGCGGGCGTCCTCGAGGGGCTCTACTCGAAGGAGGCCGTCGGGGACGTGCTGCGCAAGGTGCTCACGGAGGGTGTGGACGCCGCCACCGCCGCGAGGGCGTTGGGCCTCGGCGGTGGGGAGGACACGACCGCCGTCCGCGCGCGCATCGCGGCCATCGTGGCCGAGCGCTCGGACTTCGTCCGCAGGCGCGGCAGGGACGCGGTCGGGCCCCTGATGGCCGCCGTCATGGCCGAGTTCAAGGGCAAGGTGGACGGCAAGGCCCTCTCGGCGATGCTCTCGGAGGCCATCGACGCGGAGCTCACCGGCGGGGCCAAGTGAGGCCGCGACCGCCCGTGCAGCATGCGCGATGGTGCGTGTGGTAGATGAAAAAAATGGGGTGGGAGCATGCGCCCTGAGGGCCCGCGATGCTCCCCGGCCAGGCCTGCTTGGGGCTTCGGCTCAGCCGCCGATGCGGAACATCTTGGTGCCGCACTTCGGGCAGGTGCCCTTCGTTGCGGGCTTCCCGTTCTTCATCTTGATCTTCTTGGGGTCCTTCATTTCGCGTTTCGCGCGGCACTTCACGCAGTAGGCCTTGACCATCAAATCCCTCCGGGCCCCATTATTGCGCAGAGGTGAATTAAACGTTTGTATTGGGGCCTGCCACCGTTGGAAGGGCCCCGCTTGCCGGCCTTCGGCCCCCCTCTACTTGACCTCGCCCGCCTTGCCGCAGCTGGGGCAGATCACCTGGATGGGGCGCTCGTGCGTGTAGATGGGGATGACCGTACCGCACACGCGGCACCGGACCCTCGCGAGCGGGCTCCGCCCCGGGGCCTCCGCGACCGTGGCCGTGGCCGTGGCCGTGGCCGTGGTCGCCGGTTGGGCCGGCGGCGCCTGTGCGGGGGGCGCCGATTGCGCGGTCGCGGCCATCTCGGCCGCCCTCCTCGCAAGGCCCGCCCTCCTCCTGGGCTCGGCCGCGGGCATGGCCTGCAGGGCCGGCGCCGGGACCCCCTCGAACGCCTCACGCGCCCTGAGCAGGTTCTCGCGCCCCGCCTCGATCTCCCTGCGCATGCGCGCGAGCTCGGCCTCCCTGTGCTCGATGTCCTCGGACCTGGCCTCCAGCTGCTCCTCGCGGGTCTCCAGGGCCTTCGTGCGCGCCTCCATCCCCGCCAGCAGGCGCGAGAGCTCCTCCTCGCGCTCGACGGCGCGCTCCTCAGCGCCCTGGGCCGTGGAGACGCGCTCGAGGGTCCCCTCCCGCTCGCGGACCGCCCGCTCGCGCTCGAGGACCTCGGCCTCGGCGCGGCTCATGCCCGCCTCGGATTGCCTCACTCGGGCCTCGCGGGAGTCCAGCGCGCGCGCCCTCGATTCGAGCTCGTCCAGCGCGCGGCGCGCCTCCTGCGCCCCGCCCTGCTGCTGCGACACGAGCTGCTGGAGGCGGTCCTTCTCCTTGGCGAGCACCTCCTCCATGGCCTCGAGCTCCCTCTCGCGCTCGGCGAGCGTCCGCTCCCGCTCGTCGACGTCGCCCAGGAGCCCGCGCTGGCGCTGCATGTCCTGCAGGACCTTGCGGATGGTGAGCTTGGTGCCGTCGTCGAGCTCGATGTACTGCTCCTGGCCGGACCCCGCCCGCGCGTTCTCTATCTGCCGCATCATGTTGGCGACCTGCTCGTCCTTCTCCCACACGGTCGCCTCGGTCGCGAGCATGCGAGTGGTGAGGTCCGCCTTCTCCTTCTCGAGGTCGCGCACGCGCTTCTTGGCCGCCTTCCAGTCCGCGAGGAGCTCCTCCTTCTCGGCGTTGAACGCCGCCATCTGGTCCAGGAGCGAGCGCTCGCGCTGCGCCCACCTGCGCTCGAGCTCGTCGGCCTGGGCGCGGGAGACCTCGACGTCCTTGCGCTCGAGCTGGAGGCGCTCCTCCCGTATCTGGCAGCCGCGCTCGCGCTCCCGCAGCGTCGTCTCCCGCGTGCCCAGCGTGTCCTCGTGCCGCAGCAGCTCCTCCTGGCGCTTCTCCAGGAGCAGCCGGGCCCGGTCGACCTCCTGCCTCTCCTCGGCCGCCTGCTTGCGCGCGGCCTCGAGCTGCACGCGGGCGGCCTCGAGCGATTCCCTCGTGCCCTCGACCTCGGATTCCCGCAGGCCGAGCCCCTCCTCCCTGGCATGCAGCTGGAGCTCGCGCTCCGCGACCGCTGCGTCGAGGCGGGAGAAGCGCTGCTCCTCCTCGATTATCTTGGCCTCCCGGCGCTTGTGCTGCTCCTGCTGCGTGCGCAGCCGGTGCTCGAGCTTGCCGAGCTCGGACTGGTACTTCTTCGCCTCCGAGGACCGCTCCTCGACCGCCGACTCGCGGCGGCGATGCTCCTCCTCGCGCACGTCCATCTCCGCGCGCAGGTTCTGCAGCTCGCGCTCCTTGAGGGCGAGCTGGTCCTCGATCTCCTTGTGCTGCGACATCAGGCGCTGCAGCTCTATCTCGCGGACCGTCAGGCGGTCCATCTTCTTCCGGACCTGCTCGGACCGCAGCTCCAGCGTGAGCTCCTTCTTCGCTATCTCGCGCCCGTGCGCCTCGCGGTCGGCTATCTGGGCGTTGAGGCGGGCCTCGCGGTCCTGGAGCTCCTGCCTCTCGGCCCGGTGCTCCTCCTGCCTCTCGAGCAGCTCGCGCTCGATCCGCTTCAGCGCCTCCTCCTTCGCGCGCAGCTCGTCCGTCTTCCTCCGGTTGAGCTCGAGCGTCTCCTTGAGCTCCCGGTCCTTCTTGGCCATCTGGTCCTCGAGGCTGCGGATGACCTCGATGTACTGCTCGAGCAGCCTCTGCTTGCCGCCGAGCTCCTCTTGCGTGCGCGCGAGCTCGAGCCTCATCTTGTTGCGCTCGAGGTCCACCGCCGTCGGCGAGCCCTGCTTCTCCTCGATGAGCTTCTCGATAGCGCCCTCCATCTCGAGGATGCGGTTCTCGCGGTTGACGAGCTCCTTCTGGAGGCGCTCGATGCGCGCGGTGAGCTCCTCCTCGGGCGCGCGCTCGATGACCTTGCTCAGCATCTCGCGGACCTCCTCGTCGCGGTAGACGACGGGGGAGGCGACCGCGCCGGCGGCCGGCGTCGCGGTGGCGGGGGTGGCCTCGGCCCTGGGCGCCACGCCCGCGGGGGCCCTCGGCTTGGGGGCCGCGGGCGTCTCCCCCCTCGAGGGGGCGACGGGGACGGCCGATGTCTCCACCTGGAGCTCGGCGAGCCACCTGTCGGCCTCGCGCACGATGGACAGGAGGTCCTGCAGCTCGCCCTCGAGGGCGACCAGCACCGCGCTGCGCTCGTCCGCTCCCAGTCCGGCGACGACGGCCTCGACCTCGTCCCTGATGCTGTCCAGCTCCGCACGCTTGCGCCGGGCGGCGTCGATGCGCCCGTCGATATGGCGCTGGGCCGAGCCCAGGCGCGCGGCCCACTCGGCGGCCTCGGCCTCCAGCGCGGCGAGGTCGCGCTCGAGGTTCGTGATCTCGTCGGCCTTGGCCTCGCTGATGCGTCCGCGCTGGAACCACTCGAGCCGCGCGCGCTTGCGGTTGGCGTCCTTCTCGATGACCCGGAGGCGCGAGATGGACGCGTCGCGCTCGGCCTTGAAGGGGGCGAGCTCCTCGGCAAGCTCGTCGAACTCGGCCTTGGTGGAGTTGATCTTGGACCGGGTGTCGTCGACCATCTTGTCCCAGCGGTCTGCCTCCGCAGCGCTCGCCTCCCTCTCCTCGACCTCGGGTGAGATGTCGGGCGCGCGGACGGGCGCGGGCGCCTCCGGAGGCGGGGGTGGCGCGACCGGTGGGGGTCTCGCTGGCGCGACCGCGCCAGAGGCCTTGGGGGGCGGTGGCACGGCCTCCACCCAGGAGTCGCCCCCCGCCCCCTCCCCGGTGTCCTGCCCTGCGCCCTCCCCCGCCCCCTCGTCCTTGGGGGCGGGGCCCACCCTCCTCCTTCCAGGCGCGGGGCCCGTGCGGCCGTCGAGGAGGCCCGCGTCCTCGGCCAGTATCTCCTCCGATATCTTCTGCGTCGATAGGTCCTCGGCCTTGACGCGCTCAGACTCGAGCCGCCTGAGCTCGTCTTTGTACAGGTCGAAGGTCTTCGAGAAGACCTCGAGCGCGTACTCCAGCTCGGAGTCGCTCACGGGCGAGATCTCGACGAGGTTCGCCATGTCCCTGAACTCGGCCCACATGCGCTTGTCGCCAGGGAGGGGGCGCTCCATGATGTCGAAGATGCTCCTGGTGGCGATGAGGAGGTCTTGGAAGTTCACGCCCTCCGTCTCGTGGGCCCACAGCATGAACTGCCGGAAAGAATCGTCCGTCAGGGGGACGGC
The DNA here is from genome assembly GCA_964353355.1 of uncultured Thermoplasmata archaeon. Taxonomy (GTDB): domain Archaea; phylum Thermoplasmatota; class DTKX01; order DTKX01; genus CAYGVT01. The sequence goes on from CAYGVT010000038.1 coordinate 19,213, forward strand.
CTCGACGAAGTCGTCGTAGAGCTCGCTGACCTGCTGCCTGACGGCCCCGAGCGCGCCACCGCCGCCGGGCGCGGGGTCCGACGGGACGCGGACGAACCGGTAGTCCTCGCTGTCCTTCACGTCCTCTGAAGGCTCGCGGACCCTCCACGAGGGCGCGCCCTCCCCGGGCTTGCCCTTCGGTGGCTCCACGGGCCTCTCCTCGCGCGTCGCCTCCTTCGGCGCCGCGATGACCCGCCGCACGCGGCGCACCTTCCTCGGCCCCTCGTCAGCCACTGTGAGGCAACCTCCCGGGCCGGTCCATCGCTGGCGCGCGTGCTACCGGCGTCAGACGATTGGGCTCCGGGGTATTTGATATTAACCCGGTCCGAAGCATCCGCTGGGAATAACGGGGGGGCCAGGCTCGATTCTCCCCTCGTAGAAACATGGGCCAAGCTATATAAGTGCACCCCCTCGTAGGTCGCGGCGGCCAGCTTAGGAGCTGGCACCGGGTGCGCCGATGGTCTCCTCGGACGAGGTGGAGGCGAGCATCAACGCGATGTACGCGGAGCTCGTCGATATACAGGACCCCAACCTCGTGCGCCGCATCCTCAACGAGGTCCTCGTGGACAGCCCGCTCATCTCCTTCGACGGGGACGGGGTGCGCCTGGACGGCGACGCCGACGAGGGCATGGTGTTCGCGCGCGCGTTCGCGCGCCGGTGCACCGAGCTCCTGGGGACCCCGAACGACTTCTTCAAGCGGCACTTCACATGGGAGGAGGACACGTTCAAGCAGGAGCTGCCAGAGCTCGACGCCATCATCGAGGGCATCCGTCCCGGCCGGTCCTACCTCATAAAGGAGTTCGGCAAGTCCCGCCGGACGTACGAGGTCTTCCGGCGTCTCATGGACAAGGCCTTCTCGGGCCTGTGCGTGTCCCGCACCAAGCCCGCCATCCTCGAGTCCGAGTACGGGCTGGGGCAGATGGAGAGCCGGTGGCTCACGGACATCTACTTGACCGAGAACAACCTCATCAACCCCACGAACGTGGCCCAGATCAACATCATCGTCAAGGACTTCATCAAGCACCGCAGACGGGGCGCGGTGATGCTCGAGGGCATCGAGTACCTCATCTACTACAACGGCAACGACAGCATCATCAAGCTGCTGTTCTCCCTCAACGAGAACATAATGGTGTCCGAGAGCCTGCTCATGGTGCCCGTCGACCCCAAGAGCATCGACCCGAAGACGCTGTACCTCCTCGAGAAGGACCTCGAGGTCGTCGACTTCACGTGAGACGGGAACCGTCCTTGGGACGCCTCGCGAAGGCACCTCCCCGAGGGACGATTCTCACGATGTGCGAAAAACGTGACATGGGGTTCTTCGCAGGCGATGAGAAGACGAGGGGGCATCAAGGGGATGCCGGGGGGGGGCTCGCCCGGCCCGTCCCCTTCCTAGGGGTAGACGCGCCGCACGTCGCGCGGGAACGGCAGCGCCCACTTGATGTGGTCGATGCCGCCCATGTAGCACACCAGCCTGTCCACGCCCATGCCGAAGCCCGAGTGCGGCACCGAGCCGTAGCGGCGCAGGTCTATGTACCACTGGTAGGCCGCGGGGTCGAGCCCCTCCTCGTCGATGCGGTTGAGGAGCACCTGCAGCTCCCAGATGCGCTCGCCGCCGCCGATGAGCTCGCCGTGCTCCTCCGGGGCCACCAGGTCGTGGTTGAGCACGTGGGAGGGGTCGTCCGGGTCCGGCCTGTGGTAGAAGGGCTTTATCTCCCGTGGCCAGTGCGTGACGAAGACGGGCGTGCCCATGCCCTGCGTGAGCGCCTTCTCCTCCTCGTGGCCGAAGTCATCGCCCATCCTCATCTCGCGGCCGTTCCTGTTGATGGCCTCGACCGCCTCCTCGTACCTGAGCCTGGGGAAGGGCGCTCGGACGGCCTTGAGCGCGCCCACGTCGCGCTTGAGCACCTCGAGGTCCTCGCGCCTGTCCCTGACGCACGTGTCGACGACGTGCTCGAGCATGCGCTCCTCCAGGTCCATGAGCTCCGAGTTGCCCATCCAGGCGACCTCTATCTCGAAGTGCCAGTACTCCGTGAGGTGGCGGCGCGTGCGGGACTTCTCGGCGCGGAAGGAGGGGGCGAGCGTGAACACACGGTCGAGCGAGAAGATGAGCGCCTCCAAGTAGAGCTGCGAGCTCTGGGTCAAGTAGACCTTGCGGTCGAAGTAGGGCACCTCGAACAGCGTCGAGCCGCCCTCCACCTGGCCGCCCGTGAACATCGGGCCCTGGCTCTCGTAGAAGCCCTCCCCCAGGTAGAACGACTTGAGCGCCTGGATGATGGTGCTGCGCAGCTTGAGCGTGGCCGTCATCTGCCGCGAGCGCAGCCACAGGTGGCGCAAGTCGAGCAGGAGCTCCTCGGACTGGTCCTTGGTGATGGGGAACGTCTCCGCGGCGTGGACGACGCGGGCGCGCTTGAGGTGGAGCTCGCGGCCGCCCGGGGCCCGCGCGTCGGGGTGGACGGTGCCGGTGACCTCCACGGAGGATTCGATGAGCGCGCGCGCCAGCGGCTCGAACTCCCCCTCGGGCAGGTCCTTCCTGGACGCCACGGCCTGGACGATGCCGGACGAGTCCCGGACGGTGGCGAAGACGAGGGAGCCGGACGAGCGGGTGCGGTAGAGCCAGCCCCTGATGGTGGCCTCCTTGCCGTCCAGCTCGCCGGAGAGCAGCCTCGATATGGGCTCCATCTGCACGCCTCGGCGCGAGGGTAGAGGCTGGCGACATAAAAAGGTTGGGGGGTCCTGGGACCGATGGGCGCACTGGGCGTTCGCAGCCCTCTCAGTACTCCTCCCAGCCGCTCCTCGGCCTCGGCGGTTCCTTCCCGCCCTCTGGCGGCGTGCCGGGCGCTCCCTTCGGCCCCTCCGGCGGCTGGCGCCCGACGGCCTCGCGCCGAGCCTCCTCGAGCTCCCTGCCCCTGCGCCTGGCCGCCATCGTGGACGCGGCGACCAGGCCGATGACGATGCCGGCGACGAAGCCGCCGACCGCGACCGGGACCGAGACCCCGCCCGCCTCCTGCGTCTTGACCGCGCCCTCCATGTACACCGAGACCGTCGTCTCGTTGGAGTTGCCCATGGGGTCGACGCACCTGATGGCGATGTCGTTCGCGCCGTCCTCGAGGGCGACCACGAGCCTGAACTCGCCCCCTGGCAGAAGGGTCACGGGGGAGCCCCTGACGGTGACGTTGCAGTTGGCGTCCGTGCGCCCGTGCAGGATGACCGAGGGCTCCTTCGTGCGGAGGCCAGGCTGGGGCTCGAACATGGTAATCGTGGGACGCGTCGTGTCGACCATGACGCGGACCGAGTAGCTCGGCGCCTCGTTGCCCGCGAGGTCCACGAGCGAGAAGGAGATGTCGTTCACGCCCTCCTTGAGGGCGAACCTGAGCTTCGTGTCCTGCGAGAACGTGACGGGGTCCCTGCCGGCGACCTTGACCACGGAGACCTCGTCCACCAGCACGTGCACGTCCAGCGAGGGGGCCGTGCTGTAGGTCTGGCCGCCGACCGTGACGAGGATGCCCCCGACGGCGAGCAGCTCGACTTCGTAGGTGGGGGCCGTCAGGTCGCGCACGACCCTGATGGTGGTGGAGTTGGCGTTGAGCGCCATGTCCACGACCGAGATGTTGAAGGCGTTCGCGCCCTCCACGAGCGAGTACGACTTCACGAACCTGCCCGCGGTGAGGACGACCGTGACGCCGTTGATGGTGACGTGGTCGATGGTCGGGTCGTCGATGTCCCCCGTGATGAACAGCTCGCGCTCCTTCGTGACGATGTCCAGGGACTCGGGCTGCACGATGGCGATGGCGGGGGTGGTCCAGTCGACGAGCAGCCGGAGGGAGCGCTCGACGCGGTTCCCGGCGGCGTCGGTGGCAAGGACCGCGATGTCGAACGCTTCCGGCGACAGGTCGAGCCGGTGGCGGAAGCTGCCCGCGACCTCCACGGCGTCCTGCCCGTTGATGAGCAGCACGACGCCAGGCTCGGTCAGGCCCTCGACGTAGACCTGCCTCGCGTTGGTCCAGACGCCGTCCTCGGGCGCGGTGACCTTGAGCACGGGCGCGATGGTGTCGCGCACGACGCCGAAGCTGGTGGAGTTGGTGTTGAGCGCCATGTCCACGACCACGAGCAGCAGCGTGTTCGGGCCCTCGTTCAACGGGAAGTCGGCGACGAACACCCCCTCCGGGGAGACGTCGTAGCCGCGCCCGTTGATGGTGAGGACGACGCCGGGCTCGACGGAGCCCTGGACGGTCACCGAGGTCGTGTTCACGAGCGCCGGGGCCCCGTCCAGGTCGATGAACGGCCGGACGGTGTCCACGGTGAAGGAGCGCGAGGAGGTGTTGCCCACGTTCCCGACCGCGTCGACGGCCCTTACGAGCAGGCCGTGGGGCCCGTCCTCCAGGCCCACGAGGGGGAGCGTCCATGCGCCGTCGTGGAAGCTCGTGAGGTCCGTGTAGTTGCCCCCGTCGAGCGACCACTGGAGGACTGACATGCCAGCGCCGAGCTCCCTGTAATTGCCGGAGGCCAGGATGGTCGTGACGTTGTGGTCCGACCCCTCGAGCGGCGATGTCGCCGAGGTCTCCGGAAGGAAGTCGTCCACGAGCTCGACGCGCGCCGGGGTCGGCGTCCAGATGTCTATCTTGTCGCCCTTGAACCCATAGCCGGAGACGTAGAGGGCGGGCCACAGGGAGAGGTAGGTCCTCCTGCCCGTGCTGTCGACCTCCCAGCCGGCGACCGACTGTGACCTCAGGTCGCTGATGTTGAACCTCGCGACCTCGTGGCGCGTGACGTTCTCGAGCAGGAGCCATCCGGCCATGATGGGGTCGCCGCCCTTCCACTTGACGGAGGAGATGGACACCGGTGTGTAGGCCTTGATCCATGAGCTGGAGCCGGCGATGCGGCCGCTGCCCTTGAGGTGCACGGTGTCCCAGACCGTCATGGTGGCGGCCGTGTCGCCCTCGCCCTCCGCGAAGAAGTTGTAAGTGCAGTTCGTGACCGTGGAGTTGTGGACGACCAGGTTGACGCCGTAGCTGTAGGAGGTCTTGGCGACGATGCCGTCAGTGCAGTTCGCGACGTAGAGGTCGCCCCACCTGATGTCCTTGCCGCCGCTCCAGGGCGCGTTGAACACCACGCCGCGCCCCACGTTCTCGACGACGTTGCCCTCGAGCGTCAGGGCCTGCCCCGCGGACGCCGACACGGAGATGCCCACGGTCGAGGAGCCCGCGCTCCGCCCGAGCACGTTGTTGCGCAGTACGACGGAGGCGCCGTACATGTCTATGGAGGCCCCCTCGGCGTTCCCTATGAACCTGCAGCCCTCGACGATTAAGTCGAGCGCGCTGCTGTAGTAGAGCCTCAGGCCGGCCTGGTAGTTCTCGACCACCGTCCCCTTGATCAACGCGGTCGCCTTGGGCGACCCGGAGTACGTCGAGAAGTAGATCCCGTACTTGTACGAGCCCGTGCCCTTGCCCGTGAAGTGGCAGTCGGTGACCTGGAATGCGAAGGCCGAGTCCGCGCCCCAGTTCGAGACGTAGACCGCGGCGTACTCGAGCTGCCTCGTGGTCACGTTGTCGATGACCGCGGCGGTCCTCACGACAAGGCCGTAGTAGCCGCCGTCCTGGATGACCGTGTCGCGGACGGTGATGTCGCCGCCGTAGAGCTGGATGCCGGTCGTGCCCGACATGGAGCCGTGGAAGTGCCTGATGGTGCACCCCTCGATTGTGGTGTCGTCGTTGAGCGAGACGAACGCGCGGGCGTTGAGACCCTGGATGATGGTGTCGAAGGCCTCGAGCCGTCCGCCGGACGCCACCGTCAGCCCCTTGGCGCCGTCGGCCGTCCAGTTGATGGAGAGCGTGCAGTTGTGGAGCTTCAGGGTCGCCCCGGCGGGCACGGTGACGCCGCCGCGGACGTCGATGGTGTCCCCGGTGATCTCCGTGACGCCACCCGGCAGGGCCCAGTCGCCCATGATGTCCCTCCGGCCCGCTTCGGCGCCGCTGGAGAGCGCTACCATCGCAAGCAAGGCTATCGAGGCCACGAGAATCACAATGGCCCACGCTCTGTTACCCATCAGGACACCCGGTCCACCCAGTGGTGGTCGCGGATAAAAACCTTGCCCTCCAGAGCACCTGGACGGACCGCCCTGGGGGGGCTCACTTCATCGAGAGCACCGGCAGATTGAGGTCGGCCGCCATGGCGTAGATGGAGCTCAGGTGCTTCACCTGCTCCCTGATGTTGGAGGGCGACGTGCCGGCGAGGGCGATGGCCTGGTGGGTGCTCTCGAGGAAGTGGTGGTAGAGCAGCGTGTTCCTCGGGTCCACCTTCTCCGACGTCAGCGCCTCGAGGAGCTGGTCGGTGCTGATGGTGCGCTTGCCCAGGAAGCCCCCGTAGGTGTAGGTCAGCGCCTCCTTGGACTCGAAGGCCTTGCCGGGCTCCGTGCGCTGCTTGGCGTAGGCGGCGCCGGTGACCTTGGTCTTGGCGATGATGTTGAGGAACTCGTAGGCGGGGTCGACCCTCGACCTCTCCACGGCGCTCTTGGCGCCCTCGATGAGCGCCTCCTCGAAGGCCTTGGGGATGGGGGTGGGCAGCTCCACGAAGCACCCGAAGCCGCCGAAGACGCCGCCCGTGAACCGCTCGGAGGCGACGTTGGCCTTGCAGGTCATGCAGGAGCTCAGGTGGTTCTGCATGTCGCTGAACTCCCACTTGAGCGCCGACAGCGACACGTCCTCGTCCACCTCCTTGCCATGGGGGTCCTTGACCCTGCGTGTGATGAAGATCTGCTCGAACGTCCTGGAGGGGTCCTTGCGCTGCCACTCGGCCGCGAGGCGCTCCACCTTCCGCGCCTGGCTCACTCGGTCCAGCAAGTTCTTCACGCCGAGCGCCTGCTTGGGCGGGCAATCCTTCCCGATGACTACGTGGACACCCATGGTGCTACCCCTGCATCACCCACGGTCCGGGCCCCCGGGCCCGCTCGGTGGGGCCATGTAGTTGTATTCCCAGGTATTAAACCCCATCGGACGCGTGCGCGCGGGCGGGGGGTGGGGAGGTGGAGGGCCCCTGACATCGCCCTGGGGGAGTCGCGCCGTCCCTGCGTGCCCTTCCTCTGGCGCCCTGGCTGCCGTGAGGGGGCTCGCCGCCCGCCACATCGGACCTGCCGGTGGAGGCCCTGGTCGAGGCCGGCGGGCGCATCCCCCGGCCGTCTCTCCAGCCCTCGCCACGTCCCTGCCTAGGCGACCTCGACCTCTTCCATGCGGCGGCGCTCCGACCACCGCAGGTAGACCCACACGACCGCCAGCGAGAGCACCAGGACGACGATGCTGAGGAGGAGCGCCCACCACTGGGCGCTCTCGTACCTCTCGAACCCCTTCCTCTGCGCCTCCTCCTTGAGCCGGTAGACCTCGAGGTCCAGCGCCTTCGAGTTCCCGGCCGCGTCAGCGGAGGCGACCCTTATCGTGGTGCGCGAGAGCTCCAAGCCCGCGTCCAGCGCGGCGAGCGAGACGGAGGCGTTGAAGTGCCCGTCCGTGCCCACCGATATCTCCGCGCCGTTTATCGTCACCATGGAGCCCGGCTCCGCGAAGCCGTCGACGTAGACCATCCCGTTGTAGGTCGCTGGCTTGTTCCAGACCGGGTGCATGAAGGTCGGGGTGGCCTCGACTATGAGGAAAGGCGCCGTGCTGTCGCGGACGACCATGACGAACGCCGTCCGGGAGTTGCCCACCTCGTCCGAGACCACGAAGGACATCGGGTTCGTGCCCTCGCTCACGGGCACACGCTCGCGGAACGCGCCGTCGGCCGAGAACGGCAGGAAACCGCCGTTAAGGGAGAGCGTCACGTCGCGGAAGGTCTCGCGGTCCCAGACCAGGAGGCCCTCCACGATCACACTGTCGAGGTTCGTGAGGGTCCCGTCCGCGGGCGAGCCCAGCACTATCTGGGGCGCCGTGGTGTCCACGATGACGGTCACGGCCGTCGGGGCGGCGTTGCCCGCCGTGTCGACGGCCACGACCGAGACGGTGTACGGTCCCTCGATGCCCATGATGGTGCCCGCGAACCTGCCGTCGACGACCGCGAACTCCTGGTCGTTGACGAAGACCATCGTGCCGGGCTCGACCCACCCGTCGATGCGGATGCCGGAGCCGCCGTAGACGCGGCCCTGGACGGGCTCGACGAGCCTGACCCACGGGGGCGCCGTGTCGACCGTGACGGGGATGCGCGCCGTCGCCGTGTTGCCTATGGCGTCCTGGGCCTCGACCACCAGGATGTTCCTGCCCTCGAGGAGCGAGGTCGTGCCGGTGAAGCTGCCCTGGATGTTCGCCACGGGGGCCCCGTCTATGCGCACGAGCGCGCCCTCCTCGGTCTGGCCGACGACGGTAGCCCGCGTCTTGCCGAGGACGGTGCCCGCCCTGGGCTCGATGATGATGAGCGGGGGCGGGATGGTGTCCAGCGTCACCCTGATGATGTGCTCCGCGGTGTTGCCCAGGTGGTCGGACGCCACGACGCGGACCTCGTTCGGGCCCTCGCGCAGGGCGAAGTCCGTGGTGAACATCGTGAACTCCATGGCGATGGGCACGTTGCCGACGGTGACCGTGGCCCCCAGCTCGGTCACGCCAGTGACCCTGAGCGTGGGTGTCCTGGTCGAGAACACGTCGAGCAGGGGCTCGATGATCTGGATGAGCGGTGCCGTCGCGTCCACGAGCAGGGCGCGGCCCTCGCCCCTCACGTTGCCCGCGAAATCGGTCGCCCGCACGCGCAGCGCGAGGTTGCCCTCGGGCACGCTCGCGAACGTGTAGGCGAACTCCTGCGTGCCCGCCGCCGCGAACCACTCGTCCCCGTCGATGCTGACCTCGACCGACGCCAGCCCGGAGTGCAGGTCCCATGCGAAGCCCTTGACCGTGAGCTCCCTGGATGTCTGCTCCTGCCCGTCGGTGGGCGTGGTCACGGTGAGCCGCGGCAGCACGTCGTCGACGAGCATGAGCTCTATGATGATGTTCGAATCGATGTCCACGAACCTCTGGGTCGTGAGCCCCAGGTAGGTGGCCTGCACCAGGTAGGGGGTCATGGAGTAGACCGAGTCCGGCAGCACGGTGTACGAGTTGACGTACCCGAACCACACTGGCTCCGTCGCGCCCATCGCGCTCACGCCGAGGGTGGCGAAGGTGTTGTCCTGCACGGACACGACCGCGCCCGCGACCCTCTGGCCGCCGCCCCACTTGACGTCCACGCCGACGTCGTACCAGATGCGCGCGGCGCCCTTGGTCATCACCTTGACGTTGTCGGTGGTGATGGGGCCGATGTCGCATCCGTAGAAGTCGAAGATGGAGTAGGCGATGGAGACCGATCCGGCCGTGCAGTTCCTGATCCCGGACGCTGTGACGGCACCGTTCAGCTCCCTTGCGAGCAGGCCGTTGACCGCCCCGTCGACGACGAGGCCGTCGGCCACCAGCATCGCGCGGTTCTTCGCCCCGATGACCTGCACGTTGTCGACCGTGAGGTTGACGCCGTTCCAGGCCGCCTTCTCCACGACGATGTTCCTGAGGGTCAGGCTGCCTGACATCTGGTGGAGGTCGAGCGAGCTGTAGAGGAGCCCGATGCGGAAGTCGAGGCCCGAGCCGGGCACCCTGGCGAACTTCTGGTCGTGGAACGTGAGGTCGAGCCTCATGTCGCGGCCGCCGTAGACGTCGAGCTCGATGCCGTCCTCCAGGAAGGGCCTGAAGAACTTGTTGCCGCCGATGTCGCACCAGGCCGAGAAGTCGAGGCTCTCGGGCATGGCCCCGAGGCTGTAGTCGATGTCCTCCTCGACGTCCACGACGTTGTTCGTGAAGCCGATCCCCATCTTGGCCTCCCAGTCCGGGTTGCCCCAGTCGCTGGCCCCCATGAGGTCGAACCTCAGAGGACCGTTGAAGTGCGAGCCGTCGATGCGGACCATGGCGCCCAGCACGCCCGAGACGCCCCACTCCCTGAGCCCGTCCGAGGTCGTCGCGCCGTCGATGAGGATGGCCTCCGCGTCCGAGTCGTCGACGCGGCAGCGGTCGAGGTCGAGCTCCAGGAAGTAGCCGGGGTTCCTGACGCCCAGGTAGACATGGATGCCCATCGGGTTGTCGTTGATGGTGGTGTTCCTGAACCTCCAGGCGTCGAGGATGCTCGCGTCGGTCCCCAGGAGGTCGGTGTAGGGCTCGATGTAGACGCCCAGCCCGCGGTTCTCGTCGATGCCCGAGTCCACCGCGTACCGGTCGGCCTGGAGGTTGGCCCCGAACCATCCGTCCGAGGAGATGGCGTGCCAGCCGCCGCCCGAGTTCGAGGAGAGGGCGGACGCGTTGACGGTGATGCCGAGCACGAGCGTCGTCCGCGTCGGGCCGATCCAGGGCCAGGGCGGGGCAGAACCGCTCCGCGACAGGTCGGAGGCGGAGAGGTCCTCCCTGATGCCCAGGCCCTCGTTCATGATCATCGAGCTGCCGCGCACCGTGATGTCCAGCTCCGACACCGGGCAGATGGTGTTGCCGTCGGCGTCGACCCATGGCACCAGGCTGGAGAGGATGTAGATGCCGTCGGCCTCGTTCAGCGACGATGTCGTGTTGGTGAGGAGGACGTCGGCCTTGCCGAAGAAGCCCTCGACGTACGTCGCGACGCCCGACGCGCCGTTCCTGGAGAAGGTGCTGCCGTTGACCGCGAGGTCGAGGTTGGTGGCGCCCTGCGCCAGCCGGACGGAGAGGCCGTCGGCCTTGCAGAAGGTGGCCGACACGTTCTGGAGGGTGAGCTTCGCCACGACCAGGGGGGCCCACTCGCCGGCCGCCGCCCAGTAGTATATGCCGCTTGAGCCCATCTCCTTGACCTCCTGGTCGTAGATGCTCGCGTCAAGACCGGCCGACCCGCCCCAGTTGGAGATGATGATGCCGTCGCCCGCGTCCCGCTCGAGCGTGTTCCCGTGCACCTGGACGTCGACGTCCTGTGCGCAGCCGTCGAGCATGACCATGAAGCCCGAGCCCGCCGACGAGTCGCGGATGTCCCAGCCCGTCAGGTCAATCGAGACCGGGCCGGTGGCGCCGCCCGTGGCACCGACGATGAACTTGGGCGAGCCCTTGAGCTTCTGGGACGCGCCTTCGAGGAGGATGGTGGCCGGGTCCAGCGCCATGGTGCCGTCGAACAGGGAGAACGCGGGGCCCTTGCAGTTCGCGAAGGACACGTCGCGCATGACCGTGTCGCCGAGGACCTCGAGGCCGCCGTAGATGCCGTGCGAGTTGTGGACGCCCGCGTAGTGGGTCGCCCACATGTTCTCGAAGACCGCGTCCGTGAACGTGCCGGTGCCGCCCGAGGTCCACAGGCGGGCGCCCGTCTTGCCCGCGCCCTGGATGCGGGAGCTGCCCTGGACGGTCGTGTCACCGCCGTCCACGTAGATGGCGAGCGGGACCGTGTCGCCGCCGCCACCGCCGCCGCCACCGCCCGGCGCGAGCCACTCGATGCCATCCACGCGCAGATAGCCATCGTTGTAGGTGTACATGGAGTCGAACGAGATGCTGGTGACCTGGGTCCAGTCGATGCCATAGTCATTGTAGTAGCTCTTCGGGCCCCAGGGGAGGCTCAGGAGGTACCATTTGCCGTAGTAGTAGGAGGCGTAGTAGTTCATGTAGTTCGCGTTGTTGTAAGAGGCGTAGCCGCCGTTCGCGGAGTAGACGTTGAAGCTGCCCCACCAGGAGAGGTAGTAGTAGCCCGTGAACCAGTTGAACATCCTCATGGCGTCGTACATCGACATGTCCACCGGGTCGTACCACTTGTAGGTGATCGAGTTGTAGTCGTAGGCGTAGAAGTAGAACTGGACCGAGTAGTCGCCGGTCCACCTCTCGTAGGACTGCTCCGCGCCCCAGGCGCCGCCGCTCCACTCGCCCGCCATGTCGCCGCCGGGGTACGGGTCCTCGGTGATGGAGTCGCCGAACTGCTCGACCTTGGTGAAGCCCACGTTGTCGATCCACATCGGGCCGTACCAGGGGTCGCCGTACTGCCGTATCTGCATGCAGCGGATGTTCGCCCACGAGCCGATGTCGTTCCATGCGTAGCCGACACGGTCCATGTCCAGGGAGATGGAGACGCCGTACCAGCCCTGCGTCGCGTAGTAGCAGATGTAGTCGTAGGTGTAGGCGTTGGGCCAGCCGTAGCTGTCGTCGGTGTAGAAGTAGACGGAGATGTCGCTCGAGTAGGGGTAGCTGTTCTTCCACCAGAACGTGAGCATGTTGAAGTTGGACAGGTCGACCGGCGGGTCGAAGAAGTACTCGAAGCCCTGCATGTAGCCCCACGATGCGTCCGCGCACTTGATGGAGAGGTCGCCCGAGAACTTAGTGTCGTAGTCCTCGTAGATGACGCCGTACCCGTCGCCGTAGTAGTTGCTGTAGGCTGGTGCCCACCAGCCGGCGAGGTCGCCGCCGGGCCTCGCGCTGTCGGCGAGCATCTCGGGCGCGCCGCCCCCGCCGCCCTTGGCCGGGCTGCCGCCGGCGCCGTCCGCGAAGACCACCGTGGACCTCTCGATGTTCAGGTCGGCCCCGTCGATGTAGAGGCTGTGGTCGATGTACCTGTACTCGCCGATCCAGTCCTGGTCGTAGTCGATGACCTCGACCACGTCGATGCTGAAGTAGCCCTTGCCCATGGTCCCGTACCAGTCGTACGCGGAGACGGTCACCCATGTCTGGCCCCAGGAGTTGAAGTAGTAGTCCTCGACGCCGCCGCCCGACCAGAGGGAGATGGGCGAGCCGCCGTCGTTGAACTCGAACGTGAAGTAGGAGATGCCGTCGTCGTCGTGGCTCGCGCTCGCGTCGAAGGTGTAGCTGTCGCCGTAGAACACGATGACGTCCGCGCCCGGGATGTCCTCGGGGACGACGACGACGGGCGTGTCCTCGTCCTGCGCCAGGGCGATACCGGCCGCGAGCGCGACCGCGAGAAGGGTCAAGACCACCGCTGAGAGGTTCCTAAAAGTGCGACTAGATAACATTGGATTCCTCCGGCCAGTATTCCGTTCGGGGGGTCCTGGCCTTAAGAACGTTTGCTTTGTGTGCACCGAATCATCAACCGGCATGGGATGCCGGTGCCGTTGCCAGGGTCCCAGGGCCCTCCCGTGCATCGCATCCGTGGGACCTGGCTTGCGTCATGAGGCACGTCCGAGCCCGTTCATGCTTCTCCACTGGTGAGGCCCGGCACGCACCTCCCCAGCATGGCTTGGGGCCCCGGTTGGGCATTCCGGTTCGAGCAGGGCCTCCTGCATGCGAGCCGCGTCGGGTGGGTCATGCCCACCTACCAGGGCACAACCTCGAGCCGCGCGACCTCCCTCACCCACATCGAACCCGCCGACCTCTCGCCCGGGAAGAGCGCGGGGTCGGTCGCCGCCTCCGCGTCCGCGTTGCTGAACAGCCCGTCCGCGGGTGTGAACAGGAGCCTCGGTCCCGCGTCCCAGGCCGGGGGCGCGTTCCCCTCGAAGGAGACCGCCAGGGCGAGCTCCCCCTGCGCCTGACGCGCCGTGCCGTCGGGGAAGACGTTGCCGTAGGCGAGGGTCAGGGTGTACGCGTCGCGTGCGGTGACGGCGAGGGTGTCGTTGGCGTCCATCGCGCCGACGAGCGCGATGAGCGCCCGCACGGGGACGGCCCGGTAGAGGCCGGTGCCCTCGATGTTCCCGAGCCGGTCCTCGAAGGACCATCGGCCCTCCAGCGTGGCCATGGCACGGAGCTGGGGGAGCGTTAGCAGGACGGTGCGCCCGTCCCGCCCCTCCACCTCGACCTGGACGGCCCCATCCCCACCAGGGGGAAGGTCCGAGAGGGGGATGGGCGCCCATGAGATGCCTGATGGGGACACGTCGACTTTCAGAAGGTGGTGGAAGCTCCCCGGGTCGTCGAGCAGCTCCATCACCCCGCCTCCGCCGCCCGTGATGACGATGGGCACGCCGCCCGCGGTCGCCGTCGAGCAGTACATGTGCACATGCCCGGCGAGCAGCAGGTCGGCCCCCACGCCATCCACGGCGTCCATCAGCTCTGAGCTGTCAGACGCGGAAAGGAACGTGTTGTTCAGGCCCGGCCGCGGGTCGATTGGGGACGTGTGCGTCGCGACGATGAGCCGCTCGCCGCCTGCCCGGCCCCCGGTCATCGACCTGAGGCGCGCGGCCGAGGCTGCGTCGAAGACCTGGCAGGACGTGTCGAGGAGGACGAACCTGACGCCCCCATGGTCGAAGGCGCCCTCCGTCGCCCCGAAGATGCGCGTGAACCCCGCTGTGCTGCCGCCCTTGACGTCGTGGTTCCCTGGCGTCGCGTACACGGGCACGTCGACGGCATCGAGGGCGTCCGCGAGGCGGTCGAACTGGCGCGTTTCGCCCGAGGCGGTCGTGTCGCCCAGGAGGAGGATGAACCGCGCCCCCGTGGCCTTCGCGAGCGCGCCGGCAGCCCCGACGTTCCAGTCGTGCCCCTGCGGGTCGCCGATGGCGATGAAGGACCAGTTGCCATCCGCGGGCGCGGGCAGGGAGGAGTTGACCCACCGTGGCCATCCCGCGCCCGTTCCGATGACGGCGGTGGCGCTCCTGCTGTGGCGCTCGAGCATCTCGCCCTTGACGAGGCCGGTGACCTTCGATGCCGCGCCGACGTTCAGGAGCTCGAGCCGCAGCTCTCCGGGTCGGTCCCTCCCCTCCGCGGTCGTCAGCAGCACGCGGCAGCTGGGGGAGGTGGCGATGACCCTGACGAGGTCATGAGTTACCTCGGTTGCGACACCGCCCACAACCTCGACGTCGGGGGCTGAATCCGAGCCTGGCGAATATCCCGCGAACAGGGTGAGGGCGATGAGGGTCGCTGCAACGAGCCCCGCGAGGGCCCATCTCCACGGTGCCCTGCGGCGCTGCACGGGGCCTATCAGACCTGCCATGGCGTCGTCCATTCCGGGGACCGCACCGGTAGTGCCACACGGGATTGATATCGATTGCGGCGGATGGTTGCCTGCCATGATGCCGCCTTGCCACGGGTGCTCGGCTCGATTCCTATCTTCGTGAGAAACCCTGGGGAGCCAGGGGGGAAGGCGGGCTTGAGGGGATTCGAACCCCCGGCCAACCGGTTAAGAGCCGGTTGCTCTACCTAGCTGAGCTACAAGCCCGCGTGGCAAACCGCGGTATTACACGCACCCCTCATAAGGTTTACTGATGCGCCGTGAGGGGCTTGGGGCTGGCCACGGCCCCGACCGCCAGGCTTCTCCGCGGCAACCTTTATATCGCGTGGCCAACATGCCCACGGCGCTTCCCATGGACGTGGTCAGGGTCGTCTGGAGCGTGGTCCTGTTCGCGGGCCTGTTCACGCTCGCGGGGGGCTACCTCCTTACCGACAGGCGGTGCCACCTGCTGCGCATCCTGGGCTTCGCCCTGCTCGCGGTGTTCTTCACCGCCGAGGTCGTCCGCATCGTCGCGGCGGGCAAGGACCTGTGGAACGTGACCTTCACCGCCTTCACCCCCCCCATCTTCGCCTTCGTGGCCTGGCAGGAGTGGCTCTCCTACTCGTGGGACGAGGACAACCGCAGCCTGCGGTGGCTCGCCGGCACCGCGTGCATGGCTGGCGTCATCTACTACGCGTTCGACCGCATCCCTGTCCTGACCGCGGGCATCGTCTACGTCGTCGCGGGCCAGACCATATGGCTCGGCCAGGCGTTCGGCTTCGGCAAGGACTTCGCCATCGACCAGATCAACTGGGGGCGCGAGCAGCTGTCCGTGAGCATCGAGAACTCGCCGGTCAGCATCATCCTGGGCTGCACGGGCATCGAGGCCATCGTCATCTTCGTGGGCGCCATCCTCGCGACGCGCCTCGAGGCCGACCCGTGGACAGCGTACAGGGACGCGGACTCACCCAAGTTCCTCCGCTACCGCGCGATGTCCGGGCGGGAGCGCGTGGCCCGCGCGCTCCTGTACACGACCTCCATCATCTGGGTGGGCAACCTGATCCGCAACATCGGCATCATCTACCTCGTGGACGTGCAGGGCTGGGACTTCGACGTCGCGCACGGCGACCTCGGGAAGGGCTCGAGCTTCGTCATCCTGCTCGTGCTCGCGTTCGTGACGTTCAACCTCCTGCCCGAGATGCTCGACAACATCAGCGGCATCTACGACCTTCGCAACCGCGTGCCGCCCTGGGAGCGCAAGAAGAGGGACGAGGCGAAGGCCGGCGACGGGGAGGGGGGCAGTGGCGAGGGGGAGGACGATGCCGGGGCCGCGGAGGGTACCGCGGGCACTGGGGCCGCCAAGGAGTCGACCGATGTCAAGGAGGAGCATGCCGGTAACGCGGCCGATGAGCGGTCGACCGTCCCCGACGGCGGTGCGAAGGAACCCCCTGAGGACGAGCCTGCGTGAGCGCCTGCCAGTACCTATGGGATGAGGACCTCTCTACCCCTGAGCGCGAGCGCGTGCTCCCTCGCACTCGGGTCGAGCTCGACGATGGCGATGGGCCTCTGGAGCGTGCCCACGACGACGAGCACACGTCCCACACGGTCCCCGCGTGGCTGGAGGACGGACGCCCCGCCCTTGGACGTAAGCTGCTCGGCGAGCGACAGGTCCAGGGGCTCGAGGACCACGCGAAGGCGCCCGTCAAGGCCGAGCTCGCCCGCGCGCCCCCTTGCCCTGACCGCGTGCGGTCGGGGGGGCTCTGAGGGCTCCGGGGATGGCGCCCGCTCGCGCCATGCTGGACCATCGCGAGGTCCCTCCTGTCGGGGCCTCCATCCCTCCTGCCTCGGCCTGTCCTGTCGCGGCCTGTCCTGCCTCGGCCTGTCCTGCCGTGGTCGGTCCTGCCGTGGTCGGTCCTGCCAAGGCAGCTCGTGACGTGGTCCATCCTGCCGTGGCCTCGCCTGCCAAGACCGGCCCTGCCGCGGCCTCCCGTCATAGGGACGGCCCCCGTGGGGACTGACCTTGATGGGCCTACCCCCCTCCCGGCGCCGGTCGCCGGAGGGCCTGTCGTGACGTGGTCCGTCCCCACGCTGGCCACCATATCGGGGACGGCCCTCGCGCGCCCCAACGTACCTCGGGCGCTCATCGTGCTGCCCGCGCTGGGGGGGGCGGCCTCCCCCGTACGGCCTACCCGCCCGGGGGCGCTCCTCGCGCGATGCGCCTCGTGGACGGCCCTCGCGCCGGTCGACCTCGTGCTTCGGACGGTCGCGGCGCTCCGACCTGCCATGACCGTCCTCGCGCCGCTGCGGACCTCCGTCGCGCGGCCGCCGTGCCTTCCTGCCGGGCTTCCTCCTCCGGTCCATGCGCCCCGGGCTAGGCGGTCGGCGGTTAAAAGGGTTTGTCTCGCAGCACGGTCCCGCCCCCCGCCCGCACGTACCAGCGGGTGTGGTGCGGCGCGACTCTGGCCGCAACTATTTATACGGTCCACCACCATACAAGCCGACAGCACCGAAAGACGGTGACGCTCGATGGCTGTGGGTGGCGGCCAAGGGTTCACTTCGGGCAAGATTCAGTGCCCGACATGTAGGGCGACCCTTCCATCCTCGACCGTCGTCTGTCCTATTTGTTCCACTAACCTCCGGACCGCGGCGCCCTCGGCCGCCACCCACACCCAGGTCGCCGCGGTCTCTATCCCCCCAACGCCGGGGCCGGCCACCCAGCCGGTCCCGGCGGGGGGGTTCCAACCCATTCACGCCCCCGCGCCGTCCGATGTGGTCTGGGACGAGCCCGGCCTCGCCGCGCCTGCAGCCCCGCCGGCCACGATGCCGCCCCCTCCGCCCCCCCAGGGCATGCCCGCGGCTCCGCCGACGGCAGCGCCCGCCGCCGTGCCCGCGTCCAGCGTGGAGGCGCTGCTGGCGCAGGCGACCGCGCCGGAGCCTCCCGCAAGGGGTCCAGGGCGTCCGAGCCCGATATCGGGCAAGCCGGCCCGTACCAAGGCGAGGGAGGGCCTCGCGGGCGAGGAGCTGCGCGAGTTCACCATGCGCAGGGGCATCCTCCTCACCGTCGTCGTCGCGATCGCCGGTTGGGCCGTCACGCTCACCATGTGGACGACCGGCAAGAGCGCGGAGCTCTGGAAGACCATCAACCCCGCGGGCGTGGTCGCGCTCGCGGTGTCGCTTTACATGCTCCTCATGGCCTCGCGAGCCGCCTCCAAGACCCGCGAGAAGGTCGGGGCCACGGAGGCCTCCAAGCTCTCCAACGTCAGGCTGGGCGGGTTCGCGCTGTGGCTCGTGCCCATCATCGGCGCGTTCCTGGCGGAGCCCCTCGGGCTCGTCTACCAGTCCCAGACGATGCATCCCGTCTACTACCTCATCATCGGCGCCGCCGTGCTCCTGATGATAATCGGGCTCTCTGGGATGAAGGAGCGCGGCACCTACTTCGCGCTTTACCAGTTCGGGGCGCTCAGCGTGGTGCTCTCGACGCTCCCGATGGCGCTGCCATCCGTCGGGGACCTCATGGCGTCCGGGTTCTGGTGGAGCTCGACTTTCATCATGATTGGGATCGGGTACGTCTTCATGGCGTTCGTCGTCCGGCAGATGCGCCAGGGCCAGTACTCGCAGCTCGACGAGGTCATCTCGTCGGCGGACCGCGCGTTCGCCGCGCGCAGGTTCGACGAGGCGATGCGCCTCTACTCGCAGGGCATCACGCTCACGCACACGCTCTACTCGGACGCCGTCTTCGCGGTGCGCAACCCCCGGGTGCGCTCGCCGGTCCACTCCGCCTCCGTCCCGGAGGAGTACTTCAGGCCGTGGATCGGCAAGGCCAAGTGCCTCGCGCTCTCCGGGAAGCTCCGCAAGGCGCTCGCCATCTACGACCTCATGCTGGAGGTGGACCCCGACCTGCCGCAGGTGTGGGTCGACCGCGGGCGCATACTGCTCGCGGAGAAGCGCTACGCCGAGGCCTACATTTCGTTCGACCGGGCGGTCAAGCTCGACCCGGCCTCCGAGGAGGCGCGGCGCAACCTGTCCGAGACTCTCGAGGTCATCCGACGCATCCACGCGTGACGCGCCGGGCGATGGTGCGCGATGATGATACCATAACCCTCAAATAGCGTCCGTCCCCTCTCAGGCCACGTGGAGCCCAGGAAGGTCGTGCACGACCCCGTCCACGGTGCCATCAAGGTGGCGGGGCTGACGCTGGAGCTGCTGGGATCGCCCGAGCTGCAGCGCCTGGCGCACATCAAGCAGCTGGGCATGGCGTACCTCGTGTTCCCGGGCGCGAACCACACCCGGCTCGAGCACAGCCTGGGAGCGCTGCACATGGCCGAGCGCCTCGCCGAGGAGCTTGGGCTCGCGGGGGACGACCGGGAGGACCTCGTCATCGCGGCGATGCTGCACGACGTGGGCCACGGGCCGTTCTCGCACACGCTGGAGGGCGTCGTCCACTCGGTGCTGGGCTTCGACCACGTCGAGCACGGCAAGCGCATCATACGCGGCGAGGTCGACGCGCTGCCTGGGCGCGAGCGCGCGGAGCTCGGCGCCCCCGCGCCCGTGCACGAGCTCGTCATCGAGGCGGGGAGGGACCCGGGTCGCATCGCGTCGCTGCTCGACCCCGTGCGGGGGCCGACGCTTTTCGACTACGAGGAGGGGCGACACGGCGATGCAGTGGCCGGGGCGCAGGGGGATCGCCACCTCCGCCAGCTCATCGCGGGGCCCATCGACGTGGACCAGCTCGACTACCTCATGCGCGACGCCCACTACACCGGCGTGGCGCAGGGCGTCATCGACGCGGACAGGCTCCTCCAGACCCTGGTCGTGCACGATGGGGAGCTGGCCATCGACCGCTCGGGGGTGTCCGCGCTGGAGGGCATGCTCGTGGCGAGGGGGCTCATGTTCACGTCCGTGTACCTGCACCGGGCGGCGCGCATCGCAGAGCTCATGCTCGCGCGGGCGGTCGAGCGGCTCGACGACCGCGACTTCCTCGCGCGCGCGATGGCGCTCACCGACGCGGAGCTGTTCGCAGAGCTCGTCGGGCGCAGGGGCCCGACGAGGGAGGCCATGCTCAGCCTGAAGTACAGGCGGCTGCTCAAGGCGGTCTACCAGCTGCCGGTGGCGGAGGCCACGGCGGGGCAGAGGGCGGCCATGGTGAGCCTCGCGAGGCCCGAGGAGCGCAGGACCCTCGAGGACCAGCTCGCGGACCGTGCGGGGCTGACCCCCTGGGAGGTCATCGTGGACGTCCCGGCCGCCGAGCTGCTGCTGTCGGAGCCGCGGCTCTACGCCACCGACATCCGGGTGCTCGACGATGGCGAGCTGGAGCCCCTCTCCAAGTACTCGCCCCTCGCGCGCGCGCTGCAGCAGCGCACCGCCACCAACTGGGGGCTGCTGGTCGCGGCGCCGAGGCGCGCGGCCGAGGCCGTCGAGGCCGCGGTCAGACGCGAGATGTCCTCCTGAGGCCCGGCGAAGGGTTTTTGAAACCCCGGCGCGTTCCAGGACGATGCGGCGCGCCAGGGGCGCGCCCGCGAGAGGGACCTCGATGGACTTCAAGAGCGACGCCAGCGGCGTGACGATCAAGATCGACCTCGACAAGTGCACGGGCCAGCGCAAGTGCGTCGAGTTGTGCCCCACGGGCGTGTACGTCATGCACGACGACAACAAGGCCTACGCGGACAACATCGACGAGTGCATCGAGTGCTGCGCCTGCTCGGGCGTCTGCCCCGAGGGCGCCATCTGGCACAGCTCTTGCGACTGAGCGGCCAATCCAGACAAACCGTCGGAGAGCCTCCGCAGGGGGCCTCCCGTCGCAGAGGTCCACCTTTCGCCCGAAGTGGTCCATCCCACCTACGAGCAGTGGGTTCTCATCGTCCTCTTGTCAAAGCCACGCTCGGGATCGAAGCCGTGGGGAAGGGCAGGGCTCGCGCTCGAAGGGAAAAAGATAGGACCCCATGGTGTGTGTCGTCCGACAAGTCTTTAGTGCCTAGCGTACCGTCCCAATTGGGTTTCTTAGGAGGTGATCCATCCGCAGGTTCCCCTACGGATACCTTGTTACGACTTAACCCTCCTTGCTGAACCTCGGTTCGAACGTCGCATGAACGACGTCCTCACCGAGACCCAACTCAGATGGTTTGACGGGCGGTGTGTGCAAGGAGCAGGGGCATATTCACCGCGGGATGTTGACCCGCGATTACTACGGAATCCAGCTTCATGAGGGCGGGTTACAGCCCTCAATCCGAACTATGAACGGGTTTCGGGATTGCCTTCACCTCTCGGTGTCGGAGCTCATTGTCCCGTCCTTTGTAGCGCGCGTGTGGCCCGGGAGATTCGGGGCATACGGACCTATCGTTGCCCCCACCTTCCTCTGATTTAGCACCAGCGGTCCCTCTAATGTGCTCCTGCCCCGGAGGGCAGGGTGGCAATTAGAGGCAGGGGTCTTGTTCGTTATCTCACTTAAGAGAACGCCTTACGGTACGAACTGACGACGGCCATGCACCACCTCTCGGAAAATCAGGCAAGACCTTCAGCCTGGCCTTCATGTAACCGTCGCTCCCGGTGAGTTTTCCGGCGTTGAATCCAATTAAACCGCACGCTCCTCCCGTTGCGGTGCTCCCCCGCCAATTCCTTTAAGTTTCACTCTTGCGAGCGTACTCCCCAGGCAGTAGGCTTAACAACTTCTCTCCGGCACTGGGCGCCCTCGTAGGACTCCCAACACCAAGCCCACAGCGTTTACACCCTGGACTACCGGGGTATCTAATCCCGTTTGTGCCCCAGGGCTTCGTCCCTTACCGTCGGATCCGTTCTAGTCAGACGCCTTCGCCACTGGTGGTCCTTCCAGGATTACAGGATTTTACCCCTACCCCAGAAGTACCTCTGACCTCACCCAGTCCCAAGCCCGGCAGTCTCCTCGGACTTCGATGCGTTAAGCGCACCGATTTCCCCAAGAATTTACCGGGCCGGCTACGGACGTTTTAGGCCCAATAATAATGATCACCACTCGGGCTGCGGGTATTACCGCGGCGGCTGGCACCCGTCTTACCCAGCCCTTACTCTCCGTGCTTTTTAGGCACGAAAACAGCCCAAGTAAAACTTGAGCACTTGGAGTCCCCTCGTCGTGGTTGCCCACATTGCGAAGTTTTCGCTCCTGCTGCGCCCCGTAGGGCCTGGACTGGTGTCTCAGAGTCCATCTCCGGGCGACCTCTCTCAAGGCCCGTACCCGTCGTAGGCTAGTCGGTCCGTTACACCGACTACGACCTGATAGGCCGCAGACCCATCCTTGGGCGTCGGAACTTTTGACCATCAAGCATTCCAGCAGAGATGATCTATGGGGTATTGTTCTCAGTTTCCCGAGGTTATCCCCCACCCAAGGGCAGGTTGTCCGCGTGTTACTGAGCAGTCCGCCGAGGGCCGAACCCTCTCGACTCGCATGGATTAAGCGCACTCCAATAGCGGTGACCTCTGGCAGGATCAACCAGAGTCATTTCCTTTTTGGGTTGGAATTGGTTTTTTTAAAGCACACTTTCTGTTGTTTGAGGCGATACGCCAGGTATCACCTTCTTGTCGGACGTCGGATCCGAGAGAGCCTGAGGCGCGCGGCGCCGACAGTTTTCTCGGACCCCCATGGGGTCTGTGCGCGGCCGTGGAACGGGGATCGTTCACGGGAGGGCGGTTGACCGCCCACCTTGCGTCCCTCGCCGGGGCCGCGATGCGCCATATCCTTTGTGCCTGCCACGTATTTAACGGTTTCGTCAGTGGATTACTGATGACCGTTGCCGTGACCGGCGGGCGCAGGAGGTGGCATACCTGATGTCCTTAATAAAGCTTGCGGCTCATGCGAACGTGGCCTCGCGGACCGGTCTGCTCACCTGGACTCGGACACGCGCACCATGTCGCGCGAGAGCCGCGCGAGCGTGGCCTGGTCGAGCGCGCCGGGGTCCACGTGCACCATCATCACGAAGTTGTCCACCTGGACCATGTCGGTGAGCTCGTTGAGGAACTTCACGACCTCGTCGACGGGGCTGTGCACCGTGAGGTACTCGAGGCCGTCCAGGCACACGACCGTGCGCGGGTGCTCGCGCGCGTAAGTCGCTATCTCGCTCAGTATCATCGTCGTGTTCGAGGGGCTCACGCCGCGCTTGGTCGGCGTCTTGCTGAGCCAAACGCACTCCGCCCCCGCCTTCGCGATGCCATCGTGCAGCCGCTCCGGGTGCACGCGCGAGATGAGCAGGCCGTGGCCGTGCTCCTCGACGAGGGCGCGGAAGATGTTGTGCGTGCGGGTGACGTCCTGGCCCTGCAGCAGGAAGGTCTTGCCGGGCTCGATGCTCGTGATGCCCTCCATCTCGAAGCGGACGCCCTCGGGGATGCGCGCCGAGCTGATCTTGAGGATGTCCTTCAGCAGCTCGTCGACGCCGTCGAACTTGGCCAGGTCGCCGTTCCACCGCGCCAGCACGCGCGCGAACCTCTCCTGGACCGCGCGCGTGGCCAGGTTGACGGCCACGCGCAGCTCGTCGGAGACGGAGCCGGTGTGGATGACGGCGATGTAGAAGTTGCGCTTGCGGTCGCGCTCGATCAAGATGTTGTGCTCGCCGGCCTGCATCGACTTGAGCTGCGCTGACCGCATGGACTGCTGCACGAACTCCTGGATGGCCGTGAGCATCGCGATGGCCAGGTCCTCGTCCATGCCGATGGCCCCGCGGCGCGTCAGGTGGCGGATGATGACGCCGTCGCCGTAGACGAGGAACACGTCTTGTACGTTCGGGGGCTCGAACCGCCTCCAGATGTACTTGCTGAAGTAGAGCGCCGCGCCTCCCGACGCGGCGATGACGACGATGAACCAGAGCCATGTCGTGAGGCTCGACCGCTCGCCCGGCACGGCCCTCACGCGCAAGGTGATGTTCGTCGAGACCGAGTACTCCCCGTCGCTCACCGTGAGCTTGAGGACCTCCACATGGGGTCGGCTGTCCGTGAAGTCCAGGTAGAGGAGCTCGCCGTAGACCTGCGCGTTGGCGATGATGCCGGCCGTCAGGCTCTCGACGCGGATGGTGAGCTGGGAGTAGGGCGTGTCGACGTCGCGCACGTAGGTCTTCAGCACCAGGCCGAACACGCCCGTGACGTTGACGTCGGGGATGGGGGATATCCTCGGCGGGTCGTTGACGGGCATGATGTGGAGCAGCAGCGAGTACTCCGAGAACGCGTTGCCCTGGTCCTTGACGCGGATGATGACGATGAGAGGCCTGTCGTAGCCCTCGAGCTGCGTGTGCCAGTCGGGGTCCGCAAGCGCGATGTCCACGAGCATCATCGCGGTCATGCGGAACTTGACGAGCCCCACGTCGCGGTCGGCGAAGAGGTCGACCCAGGTACCCGACCCGACACCGATGCCCGACCTCCATACGAACTCCGCCTGGCCGAAAGGCTCGCTCTGCCGGCTATCGTAGCACAGGAACTCGAACTTGAGCGCGTGCAGTCCATCCGATGTGCCCACGAGGTCCTGGTCGAAGGCCACGCCCATGTCGAAGGCCTGCGGGTAGGTGCCGCCCTCCTCCAGGATGATGTCGGACGGGGGCTTCCAGCCGATGAGCTCCGGGACGTACCCGGAGATGATGGTGACCGTGATGTTCCTCATGATCGTGGACACGCCGTCGGACACGGTCAACCTGAGCCGGATGGTCCTCTCGGGCGGCGGGTAGGTGAGCTTGAGCCCGAGGACGAAGGGGGCGTACTTGTAGCCCAGGGCGTGGGCGGGGTCGTCGGTGATGAGCTCGAGCGAGCCGATGGCATCGTCGACGTCGACGATGTAGGGCTTGAGCTCGTAGTAGTAGTCCGAGTTGATGCGGACCTTGAGCTCGGGTATGGCGGGCTTGTCGAGGAACCTCGGCGGGTCGTTGACGGGGCGCACGTGTATGTGGACCGTGTCCTCGAGCAGCGCCCCCTTCGGGTCCGTCGCACGGAAGGTGACGGTATCCTCACCGTTCCAGTCCGAGGGCAGGAAGATGCCCACGGTGTGCGGGAACTTGTCCGCGATGACCACGGTGACGTGGGTGTTGCCGTACGAGTAGTAGAGGGTGTCGCGGTCTGGGTCGAAGAAGTAGTTGTCCAGCGAGAACACGGACGTGTTGCTCACGTCCTCCTCCATCTCGACGTCCGGGAGCGGCTCACGCAGCT
Source organism: uncultured Thermoplasmata archaeon (assembly GCA_964353355.1). Lineage (GTDB taxonomy): Archaea > Thermoplasmatota > DTKX01 > DTKX01 > CAYGVT01. Next base: position 44,248 of record CAYGVT010000038.1, read on the forward strand.
CGGGCACGAGGTCGCTTGTGACCGTGATGGAGATGTCGCGGCTCACCTGGTTGTCGGACTCGTCGAGCACCACGAGCTTGTAGGCGATGACCTCCCCGAGCTGCTTGTCGGTGAAGCTGAACGTCAATCCCAGCGTGCCGTTCGGGTTGACCGTGACGTACGGGCGGGCCAGGACCGGCACCTCTATGCGCAGCTGCGACCTGGGCGTGTCGACGTCCTCCACGTAGGACGAGTAGTTGAAGGAGTAGGGCTTGCCCGGGTGCACGTACACGTTGGGGGGCACGCTCACGAAGTAGGGCGGGTCCGGCCTGCTGGAGACGACCACCAGCAGCTCGGCCTGGGCCCGCTGGAACGCCTTGTCGACGATGAAGAGCCTGAGATGCACCTCCCCGAAGGCGTTGGGGACCGGTATGAAGGTCATGACGAGCTCGCCCGTCTGGTTCTCGCCGGCAACGTAGACCAGCGAGGGGTTCTCCCCCGTGACGTAGAACATGAGGTCCGCGGGCCTGTCGTCGTCCACGTGCGGCGCGAGGTCGAGCTCCTCGTAGGGGGAGTCCTCCTGCATCTCGACGCGCGCGGGCATCGTCGCGAGGAAGACGGGAGCGCGGTCCCCGGGGTCGATGTCGACGTCGGCCACCTCGGCGGTGCCCGAGAGGCCGACCTCGTCGGTGGCCGTGGCCAGGATGGCGGAGTCGTTGACGGGGCTCTCGAAGGTCCATGCCAGGCGCCACCTGTCGTGGTCCGAGTCGTAGGTGGCGTCGCCGATGAACCGCCACGAGCCATCGACCTTGTAGGAGAAGAAGAGCCGGACCGTGTCGCGGTCCGAGTTCGCCTCCAGGATGTAGTCGTGGGGGATCTTGTACTCGCCCGGCGACGGCTTCAGTATCCACGGCGCAGGTGGCGTGTTGTCCACCTCGACGTCGGAGGCCCTGGCCTCGCCGCTCCCGGCGGAGCCGTCGATGGCGACCGCCCTGATGGTCAGGCCGGCCGCCGTCAGGGGCGCGGTCTCCCAGCCGCACCTCCAGAGGCCGTCCGTTCCCCTGGTCGCCTGCCCGATGTCGGTCCAGTTCCCGTCGGCCCCGTCACGGGCGAAGGACAGCTCGACCCTCCTGGTGTCGGGCTGGGAGCCCACCTCGATGGTCACGGTCCCGGTGAGGTGCGAGCCTGGAAGGGGGGCGATGAGCCTGGGCTCAGGGGGGGCGTCGATGATGTCCACGCCCGTGGCCACGGCGGACCCCTCCTGCCCGAGGTCGTCGAACGCGACGGCCCTGACCTGGATGTCGTCGTACTCGGTCCGGTCGTAGAGGTCCCACACGTAGGCGTAGCACTGCATCGTCTGGTTCCACACGGGATCGGCGATGGGCTGCCATGACCCGGCCCCGATGCGCCACTCGAACGTGAGGTTGCGCATGTTCGGGTCAGCGCACCTCGCCTTGAGGGTGTAGAGGCCCGAGATGGGCTCGTCGTCCACCGGTGCCAGGAGCTCGACCTCGGGCGGTGCGTTGTCGACGTCGATGCCCCAATCGAACTCGAACTTGTTGTTCCCCGCGAGGTCCCATGCGGAGGCGATGAGCGTCAGGTCCACGCGCTCGGTGAAGGTGGTCGTGTCCCACATGAGCGTCCAGTTGTTGGTGTCGTTGGTCCGGCTGCAGGGTCCGAGCATGGAGGGCTCGGTGCCCGTGCTGATGAGGATGTCCACGGATGCGAGGGGCTCATCGGCCGTCACGATGACCGGGACCTGGCCCCTCACGCGCGTGTTCTGGGGCGGGGCGAGGAACACGGGGAACGGCGGCTGGTTGTCGACCGTCACGCCCTCCACGGTCGCATTCGCCTCCCCGCCCCCATCGACCGTCCCGTTGGCCATCAGCTCGTAGGTGCCGTCCGGGACGAGCTCCGTCTCCCATAGCGCCCTCCACCTGGGCCCGGGTCCGGCCGTCCCGCTTGCGATGAAGGTCCACTCATCGAAGGCGCGGTAGTGGAACGTCACGTTGGAGACCGTCTCGTTCGCCAGGACGGACAGCTCGACGACGCCCATGACGTGGGCGTCCTCCAGGGGCGCCTCCCACGAGAGCAGCGGCGCGCGATGGCCGCCATCGGCATCCGCGAAGGTGCAGCCGGGCGACGCCAGGAGCAGGGACGCAAGGGACAGCAGGAGCAGGCCCAGCGCGGCTGGGCCAGGGAGGGCCCGGCCTCGCTTGCCCGCGCGGGCTCGTGCGGCTCCCGGCATGCCTGAGCGGCTCTCCAACCGACCGCGCCCCTTGCGCGGGGCCCCCAAATGGACCAGGGCCAGGGACCCCGCTTCCTCTCGTTGGACGGCGTTCAAGTCCGCTGGGCCGCCTTTAACCTTTGCTCCCTGGGTCCAGACCGTGAGAATCTCGCGCGCGCGGGTGCGCGCGCGAGGCCGGGGGCCGATCCCGAGCGCGCCCGGGGCGGGGGGGGGTTTGGGACAAAATAGGTTGGCACACTCAGGCAGCGGCTCGAATGCGCGGTAGGACCTTCAGATCGATGAGGTAGATGAGATAGCACAGCCTCCGGACGTTGTGCACGACGTTCCTGAGGTACTCCTCTGTAAGGA
>CAYGVT010000039.1:0-3495 GCA_964353355.1 uncultured Thermoplasmata archaeon
CGGTCACTCCCATGGACTATCCATGAGTTTCGTCGCACATCTTGCCAGTGCCAATGGGGGCCGCCGGGGTGGCGCGCGGGGGCGGCGAGGGGGGTGGGCGGAGGTGGGGGACCGGGTCTATGTGCGGGGGGGGTGGGGTGGAGGGACGTTGCGCGGGGGCGGTTGGGCGACGGCCAGTGGCACGTGGGGTGGCTAAGCCGGCGGTGCGGGTGGACGGGTATATAAGCGATCCGGCAGGTGTAGCCTTGGGTAGAGACGGGCGAGGAACGCTCATCGGGGGAAATGAAATGAAGGCCTTCGAGATGCCCAGTCGGGACTGCTTCGAACAAGAATGGAAGACAATCCCACCAGCATCAAGAATATATCCGTCATGATTAAATATGATTAATTCAAGAGGATATATCCGTCAATTATATATAGTAAGATAAACATGAGATATGTCGATGAAGCCCTCGGAATCGACCTGGCCCGGCCCATCCCCCTACGGGGATAAGGTCGAGCGCATCTACCGGGTCCTCCTCAGCCGCAAGTTGGACCGTCCGACGTGGTACCGCATCGCCAAGGAGGCCGACGTCAGCTACGGCTGGGCCTTCAGGGTGCTCAAGGCCTTGGAGAGGGACGGCCTCATCAAGGGCCGGAAGCTCATGGACCCGCGCGCCATGTTCTCCAGATGGGCGGACCGGAAGGACCGGAGGGTCTACCGCGAGTACCACGTCAAGGAGGCGCCATCGGTCCTAGAAGCCGCCAACATGGGCTACGCCCTCACGGGTTACGCCGCGGAGAACCTCGTCGGGCATTACGTCTTCCCGCGGCTGCACGAGCTCTACGTGCACAGGCCAGACGCTCCCGCCTGGCACGAGCTTCTGATCGGGAAGGGCTACGTCGGAAGGGGGAACGTGCAGGTGCTCCTCGCCGACGAACACGTCTTTTATGAATCGGATGTGGTCGATGGGTGGCCGGTCGTCTCCATCCAGCAGCTCATCGTGGACCTCTACAGGACGGGGGCCGAGTGCGCGGAGGCCGCCGACATCCTCGTCGGGAGGGCCTACCGATGACCGAGGAGATCTACGATACGATGGAGACCGGGAGCGCGCTCGGGGCGCTACGCGATATCGCGGGGGTGCTTCCCGAACCATACGTGGTCCTCGGCGGATGGGGCGTGTATCTCACGGTCACGGATTCCTACAAGCGAGAGCACGACGTGCCCTACATAGGCTCCAGGGACATCGACCTGGGATTCCACATCGATTCGTCCGCGGACATGGGCGAGCTCCGGACCACCCCGTTCTCTAGGGCCATCGATGTCATCCGCTCCGTCGGTTACGTCCCCTACGGCTCCTTCCGCTACTGCAGGATGATAAGGAAGGGGACGGGCGAGACCCTCACCGAGGAGGATGCCAAGCGGATCCCCCTGTATGACCTGTTCTACCTCTTCGTCGACCTGATGGTGGACCGCATCCATCCGAAGCACCAGGACGCGTTCGGCGCCAAAGCCATCGATGAGCCCATCCTCGCGCGGGTGTTCGACGAGGCGCTCTGGAAGCGGGTGCCTGTCGGTGAAACCACGGTCCTCGTGCCCTCCACGCATATGCTGCTCGCGATGAAGCTGAAGGCCCTTCCCTCGCGCCAGAAGGATGACAAGGTGCTCAAGGACGCGTGCGACATCTACGCTCTTCTTTGGCACTCTCCAGAGGAGCTCGGCAAAATCGTGGCGGCGGTCAGGAGGGAGTACGCGTCGGAGTGCGCGTCGGGGCTCGCGGCCATCACCGACGAGGTCGCGAGCAGAGCTGCCGGGCATCTGGGCGTGGAGGTCGAGACCTATCGTGACGTCATTCGATGGCTAGGATGAGAGAAGCAGCCGACGTTGGAATTGATTGTCTTCGCAAGGGACCCATAAAAATTGGTCGAAGAAGTTAAAGATAGTTAAAGATACTTAAAGATTAATTTAAAATATGGCCCTGGGTTCGAGACGAAAGGCTTTTGGGAATCCTTCAAGATCCTGTCCCCGGTCCTTCAATTCTCGCATTGGACCAATGGCATGCCCCCTCCCGACGCACGTTATCGGTCGATGTCTCTTGATGATATTCGAAAATTGACGACGACGCTCGCGCGGTCGGCGCGCACACGCGCGCCGGCCTTGATGACATGTTAAAGCCACGCCCGCTCCGTTAGAGGAGCGAGGCGAGGACATGCACTACATCGGGATAGACGCGCACAAGCAGACGTGCCAGGCCACCGTGATGAACGGCGAGGGACGAGTCATCGAACGCAAGAAGATAGAGACGGACGTCACGGAGCTCAAGACGTTCTTCTCGAAGTACAAGAAGAGCCGTGCCGTAGTCGAGGCCTGCCCGGTATGGGAGGTCGTCTACAACGCGGGCAGGAGAGCGGGCGTCGAGGTCGTCCTGGCCAACCCCGGCCAGGTGAAGGCGATCTCCGCGGCCCGCATAAAGACCGACAAGGTCGATTCGGAAACGCTCGCGCACCTTCTCCGTACCGACATGATCCCGGAATCGTACATCGCCCCGTCATGGGTGAGGGAGCTCAGGAGGGACCTCAGGGGGAGGAAGCTGCTGCAGAAGACCATAGTGGCCCTCAGGAACCAGCTGTACTCGGAGATGATGCGCAACGGCATCAAGTACAGGCCGGGATACTTGGCCACGATGAAGGGGAGGAACGAGCTAAGGGAGACGCTCCCCGTCCCTCGGATCCTGCGCAGGCTGGACATACTCGAGGACCTCGAGAAGGAGCTGAAGGGCTACAACGCCAAGCTGCTGATGCCGGTTTTCATCGAGAATGAGAAGGCCCAGCTGCTCGCGACAATCGACGGGGTGGGACTCTACACCGCGCTGACGGTCGTCGCCGAGCTCGGGGACGTGAGCCGTTTCCCCGATAGCGATTCCGTCGTCTCGTACGCGGGGCTGGCCCCGCGGGTCAACCAGTCGGGCAGTGTGACCAGGATGGGGCACATCACGAGGGCCGGTTCCTCCAACCTCCGTTGGGTCCTCGTCGAGGCGATGCACAGCCACCTGATGAATTGTAAGCAGAAGGACGAGTGCCGGCTCTGCCGGTTCTACAAGAAGATAGAGAGGAAGCGTAATGGTAAGACAGCGATAGTCGCGAGTGCGGCGAAGCTGCTCAGGATCATGTACTGGATGCTGAAGCTCAACCTACCATACCAGCCCCAGGGATTGGACCTCCGGTCACAGCATGAGGGTAGACCTCGCGGCCTTGAATGAGGGAAGATCCCCGGGTGAAAGGGCGTAGATTAGCCACCATGAGGCTCGACCTCGAATAGGTGAAAGCTCGCTGGTACCCTGGTAGAATGGAGAGGACGAGGGAGGAAAAGGATGAAATAGGATTGAAATGTGATTACGGTCGCCGGACGGGCGGGCTTTACATAGGTGCTGTGATACTGGCAGCCCCATGGACGCGCCAAGAGCGCCGTCGCGCATCCTGCCAGAGCCAATGGGGGCCGCCGGGGTGGCGCGGGGG
>CAYGVT010000040.1:0-15793 GCA_964353355.1 uncultured Thermoplasmata archaeon
GGTACCCGGCTCTCGTGGGGTTTCAAGAAACAGGACATCCACAGGATGGAGAGGTTGGACGGGAAGTGGCTGCTGCTGTGCACGGACCCCGTCCTGTCGGCGAAGCAGGCCACCAACCTCTACCTGGAGAAGGACTTCATCGAGAAGGTGTTCAGGACCCTCAAGACATCCGAGGAGATCGTGCCGGTGCGCCACAGGCTCGAGTGGCGCGTGAGGGCGTACCTGTTCGTATGCGTGCTGGCCTACCGGCTGCTGGCCATGCTCCAGTACCGGTTGAGGGAGCTCTCCGACAAGGACGACACGTGGGAGCGCGCGGACACGTTGCTGCAGGAGCTGGGGCGGGTGGAACGGGTCAGGGTGAGGCTCGGACGCCAGGCGAAGTCATGGTACCTGAATCTGAGCGGGAAGAACCGAGAGGCGCTGGACAAGATGGGCTACAAGAAGCTCCTCAAGGAGGAGTTCGAGGTCGATCTACGAGTGTAGGGAGGAATCCCGAATCTGTTCAGGTCTTGATAAATCGCATGACGGAAGATATAAATTAGATAAATCCTTTCCGATAAATGAATAACCTAGATAATTTAATATTGTTATCGCGTTGCTTGCCTTAAAACGAACATCTTGCTCTTTTCCATTCTTACTTGATTCTATATATCTATTTAGATTGAATTGATGTTGAGCGTCACATAAATTTGCTATAAAATGTGTTATTTCCGAATTTAAATAATTATCTAGGCATTCCACATTATTTTTGTATATTGATTCTGTCAAATTTTTAGCCACAAAGAACTCCATAAATGATTTATGTACAAATGTATAATATCCATTATTATCTCTTATTAAATATGTACATAATCTGCAATCGTGTTCATAAAAATCGACTTCCGTTTTATTCTGTAATTCAAATTGCTTTTTTACTAATGTTGGTATTTCAGAAAAATGTACAGTACTTTTTACTCCGAAATAAAGGGTGTTTGCTAACGTCATAACAAAATCTTTTTTCATTTCTTTAGTAACCATTGTTCTACCACTAGCGATATCTCTTTGTATCCATTCATCAGTATATATATCATAGAGTCTTCCCGCATTAATCGAACCTCCAATTCTAGAGAGCTGTTTTATCGATTTAACAATCATATCGAGTAATACTGGACGTTGTGACAGTTCAAAAAGATTATAGGTTTCTCTAATCTGATTGAACCATTGTTCTGCTTCTGTCTTATTGACTTTTATTAAAAATTTTCTTATTTTTTCCAGGGAAAAAGGTTTCAAATGTACAATAGCAAAATTTGGGCGAGTACTCAAATTAATATATTTACCTTCTTCCGAGGAGAGAATCTCTCTCTCCTCAATATCAGATCGAAAATATTCAGTTCTACAAGTTAATATTACTTTACTATTATCCGGAATGGCTGTCTGGGCTAATTCATTGAAATTTCTAACGGTTGTATTCATATCCACTCGTTGAGCCATTTCATCGAATCCATCGAATATCAATACAAACTTGCCATATTCATTCATTCTCAAAAAAATCGAGTTTGTCATATTTTGTATTCTGTGGGTATTAACTAACAAATCTGTTATTAGTTGTTTCAAATTCATCGCTTTTGAATAATCTCTAAGATTTATTAAGATTGGAATCCGATTATTAATAGGATCTGATTTATATGCTTTTGCCAATTCATATGCTAGCATATTACATAATGTCGTTTTTCCAGAGCCATATTCTCCCAATATTGAAATGTGGTTTGTCTTACCTCGCCTTACCCAATTGTTTAACAAGTAGTTTTCAATTGATTTTAAATCATTTTCTTCTTTTCCTTCACTTATAATTCCCTCCAATTCAATATATCTGTGAAACACTTCATCTTTCTCAAATTTTTCTATAGTCATATTTATATACTGTTTAAAATTTGCTAAAGAACCTATTAATTCAAGATAAGTCATACATGTGATATTATATTTACGTGCAAATTCTTTTGCATCTTTTGAAAAATCCGAACTCGTAATAATAAACCCTTTATGTATTGTTCGATCATCAAGAGAAGGACGAATTTTTAATAGAAATCTGTCGACATCAACGAGTGATACATTGGTTTGTTGGTCTTTACATTCGATGGCAACCTTTAATGTTTCATCAGGCGGAATATTTTTTTCAGCGTATAAATCGATTTGTCTATTATTAATCGAACGATTTCTCTCTACTTTATATCCCATGATATCAAATAAATCCATAACTTGTTTCTCAAATAATTCCCACTTTTCGTCCATCTCTTTCTTTTTTTCATTCTCAGTCATAATGCAATTCCTCGGGAGGTGAATAACACTTCAAAGCATAACGAAAAACCGCCTGTTAACATGTGCTAACTCCCATGGGGCATCTCGCTCTCGTTCTTCTCACCGCGTCATCAATTGTCCCTCGACCTATTTCTCCTTTTCCAGGTCTCCCGGGATGGTTCTCACTGGAACGCCTCCGCGCGCCTGAGCGCGTCCAGCTGGTACATGTTGAAGCTGAAGCATACGAACATCATCTTCACTGCCACCCTCGCCACCGTCCTCACGAGCACGTGCCCTGACCCGAACACGCGCTTGATGACGGCGTACGGTCGCTCGCACGGCGCCCTCTTCCGACAGATCCGGAGGTTCCTCATCTTGTCCCTGATCCCTATCGGATGTCCCCTGGCGCCCCGCTTCATCGTGGCGTCGTATTCTTTGCACGGGGCGCCCTGGTAGCCTCTGTCCCTGCGCATCACCTCGCCGCCACCACGCCGGCCACCACCGCCGCGACCAGCCCGGCCTCGGGCCAGGTGGCCCCGCACCTCACCACGACCTCCCCCGCCCTCGCGTTCCCGGCCGGGTACACCACCTCGACCGTTTTGCGGTTCTTGCCCTTCACCAGCCTCACGACCGCGTCGAACGACCCGTTCACGACCGCATATTTCATCCCCTCCATCAGCACCGTCGCCACGTTGGCGTACTTGAGGCCAGTCGCTACCATTTTCAACCCCAACCACCATCCTCGTGACGGTGCCATCTGCAAGGCTCGACAGAGGTTCCCCGTCATGAGATGCTACACCTGCGGCCGTGACACCCCGCCCCGGCAGCGCTACTGCGACCGGTGCCGATTCTACGTCGTGGGCCGCAAGGAGCAGCTCAAGCGCCGCGCGGCCATGCGCGAGGCCTACGACCCGGCCCTCGACGCGTTCCGCGACCACTGGTCCGGCGCGCTCCTGGACGGGAGGGACAGCACCGGCCCCTTCCGCATGGTAGAGTAGACGGGAGGCGCCCGGCGTCACCCTGGTTTCCTCCCGCCCCTCGTCGAACCGTACGTGAGCAATTAACTCATACGGCTCTCCGACCGCTTTCGCGTAGCATCTCTCGGTCCAGCATATCGAACAGACCCCCGGCCAACGATGCATGCCAGGCCAAGCTCCTTGTACAGGAACTCGTTGGTGGCGTTCCGATACAGCCCCAGACCTGCTTTCTGCTTCCGACGTCTGAGGAAGCGCCGTAACCGTTGGTTCGCGAAGTGCTGGACCTCGTTGAAGACCCGGGACCCGTTCGAGCAGCGATAGTATGACCACCATCCTCGTAGTGCACTGCTCACGTTTTCCACGATAATCCCAATCTCCATGTTCAGCAGATGTTTCCCACAACGGTCACGCACCTTCTCTTTGATACGTTCTTCTGATTTGGGGCTTGGGAAGAATACAGTTCTCCTCTTCTGATACTTCTTGGAGTACAGGCGTATGAACCGGAACCCCAGGAATTCAAACCCCTTCTCAGCGCGTACCACACGAGACTTCTCTAGATTCAGGGAGAGCCCCATTTCGGTGAGGACCTCCCGCACTACTGACACGAGCGGCCGCACCGTTTTCGAGGACAGTATGACGAAGTCATCCGCATAGCGGATGAGCTTCGCATCAGCCCCGTGACGGTCGGCCAGCCCCCGTCGCTCCCACTCTGCGTCAAGCCGATGCATGTAGATGTTCGCGAGCAGGGGGCTTAGCACACCGCCCTGGGGTGTCCCGATGTCCGTGGCCTCCACACTCCCGCCCATCATCACGCCGGATTTCAGCCACATCTTGACGAGCTTTAGAATATACCCGTCCGAGATGCGGCATGCCACAGCGCGCAACAGGCGGTCGTGTGGGATGGTGTCGAAGCAGGCCTTGATGTCGGCATCCAGCACGTTCTCCAGGCCTATGTCTAGCCACTTGTGTACTTCCTGTGCCGCGTCCTGTGCATTCCTGCCCGGTCGGTACCCGTAGCTGCACGGCAGGAAGTCCGCCTCGAATATCGGCTCGATGACGAGCTTCACCGCTGCCTGCGCCACGCGGTCCCGCACGGTTGGGATGCCCAAGGCGCGCTGGCCTCCGTTCCGCTTCGGTATCATAACTCGACGCACCGGCTTCGGCCGGTACGTCCCGTCGCGGAGTTGCGCCTGGAGTTCCTGAATGAACGCTTCTTCTCCCTGCTCTTTCACCATCTCGATGGTGACGCCATCCACGCCCGGGGCTCCTCGGTTTCTACGCACCTCCTCCCAGGCCTGCGACATGACGTCCCACCGCGTCACTCGGTCTCGTATGGCTCCGAAACGTCGCGTCGGATTCGCCTTCGCTGCTACGTAGAGCTTCCCCTGGAGTCTCCTGACCTTGTCTATGGGTCTTATTGCCTCTCGGGTCTCCCCCTCGGACGAGCCCGTATCAGGGCGCTTGATGTTCGTTCTCATCGGAGGCCCCCTGCAGAGGATGGGCCCGGTCCTCGACTCTTGAGGAAGCATTGCGGAAGTACGGCCCCTTCGCTCCGACGGCATTACCCGCCCTCCTCGCTACTGTGGACCGTTCCGACTCCCTGAACGTGCTTCCCACGCCAGCTTGCGTGATTACCCCTTCGGTTTGGGGACATGTCCAGGGTCTCCCATGGTTCACGCCGGACACTTTCCCTGCATGCCGTGCCTGTTACGCCGGAGAACCGTCCTGCTCCGTCCGCTCGCCCTTCCGTGACATGGTCGACCCCACGGCCACACCCTTCATTCCGGGCGCGCGTCTCCTGTCCCGCAGCAGGACGCACTGGTCTTCGCCTTAAAACAAGAGGCTCGACGTTCTCGCTGCCCTTCCCGGGGTGGAAGGGTAGTGTTAACGACGCTACACCTAGCTTCACACATATTACGGCCTGCAGATTTGCGTCGAGATACTCAATATCCCTTTGTCGGGAGGCTTCTACCATATAGAGTTACCCCTAATAATAGCTCCCCTCGCTACCGGGCCAACAGGTTCGTGCCCGGGCGGGACTTGCACCCGCCAGTGTCCGTCACTGCCATGGCGCACGGCTTCGACCACATGTACCCGGTCCGCTCCTCCCGCCTCGTCGTCTGCTCCGACCTCTCCAACCTCATGAGGACCGAGCTCAGGCCCGAGGAGTTCCGCCTCGCCGTGGCCGAGCTTGCTGCCCACCACGCCGGCGCCCCCACCGCACCAATGCGATGCTGAGATGGGCGGGGCCATGCATCACATTCAAATACGTATCTCATCTATAGTGTCACAGAGGGGTTGCATGGTCAGCATCACGGTGTACGGTGGGGCGGGCGAGATAGGCGGCAACCAGGTGCTTGTCAAGGGAGGACAGGCCCGACTGCTCTTCGACTTCGGGTCCAGGATGGGCTTCGACTCGACCTTCTTCTCGGACTTCCTGAATGTACGCCCGAACACCTCGCTCCACGACCGCCTGGCCATCGGCTCCCTTCCCAGGATCCCGGGCATCTACAGGGCCGACCACATGCTTCCACCCGGCTATGATGTGGTCGACCGCGTGAAGTACCCACGGCTCCTCCCCGCGGATTCCCCGTACCTCCATCTCAAGGACCTCGAGACCTACGAGGAGCACAAGGCACGGGCCGGCAAGGGCGGTGTCCACGCGGTCTTCGTCTCCCACGCCCACCTGGACCATACAGGCATGCTGGGATTCCTCCACCAGGAGATACCGCTCATCTGCTCGCACGACACCGCGGTTCTCATCAAGGCCATCGACGCGGTCACCGCACCGTCCTTCAGGACGGAGGCGATCACCTCCAAGCTGCCCGTCATCAAATTGAACGGCCCGAATTCCACCTTCCCGGACAGCCCGAGGATTGACAACGTCGGAGAGGTCAACAGAGAGTGCAGGGAGCTCGCGGACGGGGGGTGCGAGCCTGTCGAGGGCGCGAAGGTGACCCTCATAGCGGTAGACCATTCCGTACCGGGCGCTGCGAGCTTCGTGTGCGAGATCGACGGGAAGAGGATCCTGTACACCGGCGACATCAGGTTCCACGGCACACTCCCGATGAAGCCAAAGGACTATGCCAAGAAGGTCGGACCAGGGATTGACATCATGATCTGCGAGGGCACCCGCATCGGGTGCAAGACCATGACGAAGGAGGCCGACGTACTCGCTGCTTTGAAGAAGAGGATCAAGGACGTCAAGGGCCTCGTGTTCGTGGACTTCAGCTGGAAGGACACGACGAGGTATGAGACCGTCCGCAAGGCCGCCAAATCCTATAGGAGGACGCTGGTCATCAACGCAAAGCTGGCCTACCTCCTCAAGCAGCTCAACGCGTACCCTGACGCGGACAGCAACGTCAAGGTCTTCCTGAAGCGGAAGGAGAGCGCGCTCTACTCCCCGGCAGACTACGTCGGGGAGAAGTACGAGTACGGTCTGAGCACCGTCTTCAAGGAGGGCGAGGAGAAGGATTCGACCCATTACGACAACGGCGTGATCGCGAGGACCATCATGGATGACCCGCGCCATTACATGCTGATGCTCTCGTACTTCGACCTCAAGCAGATCTTCGATCTTGCGGACGGGGACGGCAAGATCCCCGGCTCGCTGTTCATCAAGGCCCAGTGCGACCCGTTCTCGGACGAGATGGAGATCGACGAGGAGCGGCTCATCAACTGGCTCGAGACGTTCGGGATCGGCTACGACGAGTGCGAAGCGCCGGTGCCCGCCGGATGCGAGAATACCGGGTGCCCGAAGCTGCGCGCGAGAATCGACAGGGCCCATGTCTCCGGGCATGCCTCGCGGCCTGAGCTTCAGGAGCTCATCTCGCGGATCGGGCCCAAGACCCTCATCCCCATCCACACCGACGATGTCGAGGCGTTCCGCGGGCTTTGCGACGACATCAGGGACGCGGGGGGGCCTGACATCGAGCTGAGGATACCGGTGCATGGCGAGGAGATCGCTTTCCCGTAGGTCCCATGCCGGCGCCCTGAGGACCCACTTCAGCCTAGGTCAGGCCTCTGGGTCACGCGGGGCCGTCTATCTCCCCATGCCCTGCTGCGACAGCGTGCTCGCCTCCTGCCGGACCTCCGTGCCGACGTCTCCGCAGCACGATGGCCGCCGCCCGGCTGCCACGGCTGTGCCAGGCCCGGCCGATCCGTGCCCAGTCCGCCCCATCGAGGATTGGTCCCGTCGCTCGTTCCGCGCGGCTCTCAGCTGCCATCCTACGAGAAGTCGTCGAGGTCCATATACGCCCGGTGAGTGCTGCAGTAGGCGTGCGTATTGACGGCGCCTGTCTTCATGACGCAGTTGTTGTCCGTGCAGTACACCTCGTCCCCGCCGCTATCCGTTATCAATATCTGGATCGCATGCCCCAGCTCGTGCATGAACGTCTTGTGCTCGTCAGGCGTCTCGTCGTTGAAGACGTAGAACGCCCCGTAGAAATCATAGTACCCATAGCAATCGTTGGAGACCTGGCTCGCCCACACGCAGTACCGGTACACCGAGGTGTGCGGGACCGAGCTGCCCCAGGCGTACCTGCCCCACCATTGGTACCCCGTGTCGAGCTCGGCGTCGCCGTCGCCGGCCTCTGTGCGTATCCCGTCGTCGCTCATGTCGTGCTCCTCGCCCCAGCGTATCTCGTGCATTTCCTGGGAGTCGAACGTGATCGTGGCGATCTTCGGGATCTCCTCGTCCAGGTCTATCCAGAGCACGATGCCGAGGTCGAGGAAGTAGTCCCTCGTGTTGGCGAGCGTGCTGGAGTCCGGGTCCTCATCGGTCATCCAGTCGACCTCGAGGAAGACCTCCGGGACGCTGGGGATGCCGTTGAACCTGGCCTCCTCGGTGATGTCGACGCCGTCCTTGTCGAAGTCCGTGTCGTCGTCGTCCTTGTTGGAGTACGTCTCGCCGCCCGCGTCGAGGAGCTCGATGTAGTCCCATCCGACGTTGAGGTCCTTGTTCGAGCTCGCCCTGTCCTCCTTCTTGAACAGGAGCTTCACCTCGTGGTCGCCGGTCTCCATGAAGTTCGCTTCGACGCACCATCTCTCCCAGCTCTGGGAGGACGTCTTGATCTTCATCAGCGTCTGTCCGTCCACCTGGACGCCGGTGGTCGTGGTTCCCTTGTTGTCGAGGCATCGGAGGTTCACGTAGACGCGGTACCGGCCGGCCGGGACGCGGTAGTTGAAGGCCACCCAGTCCTGATTGCTGTCATGGCACGCCTTGATGTAAGCCCCACCGCTGGCTGACGCATCGACCTGCGTGCCGTGCATGCCATTCTGGCTCGTAGGGTTCTCCGCCTCGTACCTCACCCTGCAGTTGGACCCGTCCTCCTCGAAGTCGGCCAGGCTGTCCGCGGTGCTCGTCGCCGCGACGTCCTCGTCGTTGCCTACGACCAGGTCGTCCCACAGGATCTCCCAGGCGTCGTCATGGGTGCCAGAGGCCTCCAGGATGAGCTGGACCCTGACGAACGCCACGTTCAACCACCTGTTCTGGACGCCCCTCATCGCCGTGTAGTCGAGGTGCAGGCTCCGGTCGAACGGTTGCCAGACCTGCATCTTGGAGTGGTCGATGTGGTCGAGCACCTTCAGGTTGTTCCCGCACTGCCAGCAGTGGGAGTGGGCGTTGCGGTGGTAGGCCCCCGTGGCGTCCCCCCGGTCCCCGGCCAGGATGTAGCCATAGCCCGCCTGGCCATTGTTGTCGGTGACCTCGGCGTGGTTGACGTCGTAGACCCTGACGACCACCATGATACGCCCGTTGTTCCACGACTGCGGGAAGTCGCCCTTGTCCAGCACGCCGAAGGCGAGCACCTTCCAGCTCACCTTGACGACGGGGCCGGTGTCCCCCCAGGGGATGAACGGGGATGTGGCGGTGAGCGTGGCATAGTCTTGGCTCACCATCCCGCCACCGCTGATCATTTGCAGTACCATATTGTTGACGTACCCGTTCGAGATGGTCGGTCCGTTGGGGGGAGGCCCGCCCACGCTGTTCGTGAACGTCCACTCCCCAAGCCCCTGGTCCATCCTCGACGCGTAGACCATCTTCACCGTCTTTGCGTCATAGTACGAGTCCGTATCGTGGTCGTGGATCTTGATGGTGCAGCTCGAGGAGTACGTCGGGACTGTGCACGTCACCGTCTTCAATCCAGACCCGGATACGTACGTGGAGAACTGCTCACTTGTCGAGGTGAGGATATGCACATTGGATAGGGAGCTCGGGGTTATGTAGTACTGGAAGGTGACGGTCTCCTGGGAGATTAGATAGGTTGGTGGTTCGATGAACCGCGTCACGGGGTCATGCCACTCGATGTAGAGGTACGGCCGCTTGGAGGCGTCGGAGTACTCGGACGAGAAGAGGAAGGGCCATGGGGAGGCGTTGGGGTTCGACTTCCTGCAGATGTAGAACCCATAGGGGCTGTCGACCTGGTCCGTCCACCGCTGGACGGAGGTCTTGACGTTGAACGACCTCCATGTGCCGGCCCCGTTCCATGTCACGGTCTCGATGGGCTTCATCTTCCGGGAGGGCTGGTTGCTGTACTTGATCTTCGTCTCGTCCCACGGGTTCAGGACATCGTATATCCCCCATACCGAGTTCGACTGGAGGTTGGTGTTCATCTGGTACACCTTCAAGGTGGCGACGTCGATGAGGGAGTACTTGGACATCCCGCTTTGCGTCATCACGCTATCGTACCCCTGGAACCCGACGTACGATGCAACGCGTTGAGTGTCCCCATAGTTCGCCATGAGGTAACCGCTGTTCCCAAAATTGCTATTCATGTCGTCGAGCACCATGGCGTCTTGGGCAGCGACCGGCGAAATCGACCTGATCGGGATGGACATGTAGCACGATGCCTGGTCGGTCCCGTTGTAGGTGTTGTTGTATGGGATGAGGAATCCAAGGTGGTAGTAGTCCCCGATGAGAGTGATGGTCCTTGACATGTTCCACATGTCCACGACGGAATCGTTCGTGACCAACGAGGGAGGGCCTATCTCCCATGAATCGCTCCAATCATTGCCCGTGACGTACATGCATCCCATCGCGGACCCGTTGGTATCGTTGGCATCCACGAAGTAGTCGAGGCCTTCGTCGTAGTTGAAGGTCAGGTCCATGGATATGTTGATGAGGAGCTCATCCTTGTTCTCGCCAGTGGAGTTGACGACGTCCCTGAGGCAAAAAATGTCATAGGTGCACTTGCTCGGTGAGATGCTGTAGGCCTCGTACGCGAACGCCTCGGCGTCGCGCACGGTCATCTCGTTCTCCACCACGGTTGTGGTCGCCGTCACATAGTTGATGGAGTCGACCAATACATGGTCGCTATCCTCGAGCCGTATCGTCGTGGAAAGGATGTCGAGCGTGTCGTTCGCTCCTGCCATATTGATGAGGTAGTTGTCGTACGCCTTGAGGAAGTTGTAGTCGAGCAGGCTGGTGTCAGCGGAGTAATGGTTCGGGCTTATCATGGAGATGTTCGTGTCAATCCGGTCCCATTCCTGGCTCGTTGTGTTGAAGAAGTTCGTCGGCGATGGATAGAGCTTGATCGCCTTGGCGCCGCTCTGGTGGATGTACGCGTCCACAAAGACCGAATCGTTCCCTGGATCGCGTTCCCAGCCCGGGTCGCCCTCATCCGCGGATGCGGGGACCAGCACGACCGCAGAGCTGGCAATCATCAGCAGGACGCACGCGATCGAGAAGACCTTCCCTCTATCATCCATGAAACCACCCAAGGACCAATCCCCGAGCCGTCATATATATATTTGGTGACCGAGGCGCGATGGGAGTCCCAGCGGACGCTCCAGGGGCTATCGTCCGGGCCAACGGGCGTCGGGTCCATGCGAGATGGATGACGCGAGAGCGCAGGGCCCGGAGCAGGGCCTCGGGGCAGAGGGGCCGCCCTCCGTCTGGCCCTGCGCCCGCGGCGATGCCCATGCGGATGATTTCTTGCGCAGGCCCCTATGTGACCTTCCGTGATAGCTTCCGCCCCGCGCCTCGTACCGTTCTACCAAAAGAACGTTGACATTTGCCTGAAAGAACCTTCACATTAGCATGGTGTTCGCCCGCAACCATGTGAAAGATATTTGTATATGGAAGGGAATTCTCACATGATGCGGGAATTGTTCCCATTGGTTCTATCCATCAGAGACAAGGGCCAACTCATGGCCTGGTCTCATTCTGACCATCCGGTTGGGTCGCTGGTGAGGAACTCCGACATCATACTCAGGCTTGCCGATGGACGTCACGTCAACGAAGTGGCCAAGGAGCAAAGGCTGTCCCGTCAAACCGTCTCGAAGGTCCGCCGGCAGTTCCTCATCTTCGGGCTGGACGGGATAGAGAGGTGCGCTCCCCGGCTCGGCCGGAAGCCCACGATCAAGGGGGGGAGGGCCGACACGGTCCTCCAGATAGCCCTGTCCGAGGTGCCTCCCAAGGGATGCCGCTGGACCGGTCAGCAGCTCGCCACGCGATGCGAGCTCCCCTACCAGACCGTCCACAGGTTCCTCAAGCGGAACAGGGTCTCCCTGGGGGACCCTCGCACCATCCGGGAGGCAACCAAGAAGCCAAGGGCCCAAGTCGTGGGCATCGCGGGCCTGTTCCTCAGCTCCTCCATCTGTGTCATGGCCCTCTCGTGCAGGCCTAGGAACAGCCCGTCCATCATCGCTCAGACATCGACCACCATGGGGTTCGGCAGTGAAATCACCTCTGCCCTGTTCTCAAGGGAATCGGAGAGGCTGCTCGCGCATCTCCATGGGATCCATGGGATGCTCTTAGGGATGTGCCAGAGGAGGACCGATTACACGGACGTCCTGATGTTCATGGACATCCTGAACGACAGAAAGCACCCGCAAAGGGAGGTCGTTCTCGTCACGAACCCCATCGACCCCTTCGCCGCGTACAGGCTCTCTCGGTGGCTGTTGAGCCATCCGTCCATCCACTACGCCAACATGCCGAGCGACGAGAGATGGACATCAAGGCTCAGGGCGCATCTCGAGTCCGTCAGCGAGGGGGACAGACGGAAGGTTGCCTACGAGCTAGAGCACCTGAACATGGAGCTCGACGAATGGCTCGACGGCCCGCGTAAGAGCCTGGGCGTGTTCGCCTCGGTGGGCAACTTCCCAAGGTGACCTGAGAGGTCGGGGCGACCAGGCCGGATGCGAAAATCCGTTCCGCCCGTTGTGTCCCTCTTCGTCCACGGCGAGGGACGTCCTCTGCCGCCCGCCGTCCCCTCTTCTCCCCCCTCCGCCCCAGCATCGCCCACCTCGCCGCCACCGCGCCGGCCACCACCGCCGCGACCAGCCCGACCTCGGGCCAGGTCGCCCCGTTCCTCACCTCGACCTCCTCCGCCCTCGCGTTCCCGGCGTTGTCCATCGCCTCGACCGTGATGCGGTCCCTCCCCCTCCAGCATCTCCCATGGACGGCCGATGCCGTCTTCAATCTGGAATGCCATCCTTCAGGCCGTGACCGGGTCGTTCACGGTATCCAACTGGTCCCGGAGCCAGCAGCCATGAGATGCTTCGCCTGCGGCCGCGAGACCCCTCCCCGGCAGCGCTACTGCTCCCGCTGCCGCTTCTTCGTCGTGGGCCGCAAGGAGCAGCTCAAGCGCCGCGCGGCCATGCGCGAGGCCTACGACCCGGCCCTCGACGCATATCGCGACCACTGGTCCGACGTCATCCTGGACGGGAGGGACAGCACCGGCCCCTTCCGCATGGGCTTTGACCACATGTACCCGGTCAGGTCCTCCAAGCTTGTCGTCTGCTCCGACCTCTCCAACCTCATGAAGACCGAGCTCGGGCCCGAGGAGTTCCGCCTCGCCGTGGCCGAGCTCACCGCCCACCACAACGGCAGGCCGTTCCGCAGGGACCTCATCAACTTCGAGTACTGGGACCTCAGGGCCCCCTCGCCAGGCGGCTTATCCACGTTCGGAGACCTCCTCCCCGTACCTATATAAGGAAGGGCCTCCAATCCTCGATATTGACCTCGATGAAGAAGCCAGGCCTTCCTCGCGTGTCCCGACGGCCGTCCCTCCAGAAGCTCGGCCGGTCCCTCGAGGAGATAGCCCTGGATTTCGTTCCGCAATTCACAACAGACGATTGCCTCGTCGTCAACGTCGCCGGCATCATGGCGGAGTATGGAAGGCGGAAAGGTCTCGACCTCAACCTCTCACGCGATAGGATAAAACAGATATGCGGTTACTCGAGGGGTTTTGGCTCGCAATTGACAAGAATAGCCCCCAATCTACAGATTCACCTTAGGAACCTGCGCCTCGGTGACTATCTGGAGGCGACGGAATCACAGGGGGACCAATCGACGATAGCCCGCCTTGGTAGGCTCGTTGTCGATGAGGCCACATCATTCCCCATCGTGAGCGTGAACAGGGAATACTGGGCCGTCCAGGCCCACTCCAAGGTCAAGCCCGAGGGAGAGATGGAGCACACGCTAATCGTCCTTGATGCCACAGAAGAGGAGGTGGTCTACTACGACCCTTTCCAGAGACAGAGCGGTTCGGGGAAGGGGGCGGCCATCAACCGGATGCCGACCACCAAGTTTACATCCCTCTGGGCCAATGACTGCCTGGCACCGAAGTGGATGCTCTGGCTGGTCGAGAGGGCCAGGCTCTCGACCCTATTGCCGTTTGAGGAGGATGAAAATGCCTGAGAGCGTCATCGTCGGACATCTCGCGCCCAAGGAGCTCGCGCCAGCCCTCCGCAGGCTCCTCGGGATCCGCGCCTACCTCAGCGGGACCGGGAGGATGGGCGGGGACGAGGTCGTCCACGCAGGCTCCATCCAGGTCGAGTTCATCGACGATGACCGGACCGACGAGAGGACCATCGCTTTCACCAAGATACCAGACCTGCTCACGCTGGTGGCAGAGCGCCGGGAGGATGGCTTCCTTCTGCGAAAACCCACCGAGGACCCCCTCGGCCGCCTCGAGCAGCGCTACAGGGGCCTCATCGTCCGTCACGAGGACGAGGTCCTGAGGCACAGCTACAGGGGCCTCGTGAGGATCCCGGAGATAGAGCTCGCCATGCGCCCGATAGCCAACATACTGATAGGCGTGCACGAGTACGGCGAGTACGTCCCCGCCGCCCCGAGGCCGGGCGCCAAGAGCACGAGGCAGAAGCGGATCGGGAAGTACCTCCGCCTCCTTTCCGACATGGAGTTCATCGAGAGGAGGGGAATGGGATTCGTTGCGGGTAAGAGACTGCCAAGCGGGTTCGACGCGGACACGCCCTCGAAGGAGATATACGAGGAGTTCCTTGGCAGCGTCCTGCAGTCGAGCCACCAGTACCTGACCGACGCGCTCCACCTCACGATGATCAAGCCTTTCCTGCGCATAGAGAACTCGTACTACTGGCCCGCGCACCGGGCGGGCAGGAACATCAGGATCCTGCGGGACAGGTTCAAGAGGTCCTTCCAGCAGTACTACGCGCGAGCACCGCCCGGATTCGAGAACCATCTGCAGTCGATGCTCCACAAGGGGACCCTCGTCTCCGAGGGGAGGATGGTGTCGGGTTCGGAAGAGGTCCTCGCATCCCTCCTGGAGCAGGATTTCGATGATTGGTTGGGCAAGCAGTCCAGATTATCAGCCGTCATCGCATGATCAACGCCATCGCGCCAGAACAGGGCGACAGACCATGGCCGAGGTCCACCTCCTCCCGTTCGGATTACCCGTTGCAGCCCACGATCGCCCTGTAATGAATCGGTGTCATCAAGGAGGATGGGAGGATGCTGACCCCACATACAAAGGTCATCCCTTGCGAAGGTGCGATACCGGTTAGGATATCAACCCATCACGGAGAGTCGACGCCATGACCTGTTGCGTGTGCAGGGGGAAGACGCGCCCAAACCACCGTTACTGCGACAGATGCTATTCCTTCATCCGAGGGGACGACGACAAGCTGAAGCGCCGCGCGGCCCTAAGGGATGCCTACGACGAGGACCATGACGGTTTCCGGTGCAAATGGTCCAACGTGCTGCTCGAGGAGAGGGACCTCGCGAGCCCGTTCCACCTCTGCTTCGATCATCTATACCCTGTAAGGACCTCCACGCTGGTCGTGAGCTCCGAGCTCTTCAACTCGATGAAGTCCCAGCTCACGCCCCAAGAGTTCCGCATCGCCATCAAGGAGCTGGCCGCTCACCGTTGCGGGAAGCAGTTCGACCGCGACATCCTCAAGTTCAGATATTGGGACCTCAAGGCACCTTCACCGGCACGGCCGTACCACCGCCTCCATCGGGAGGAACTCACAAGCGTCCATGTGGAGGCATGTGTCATCTGCATGAGCCCGCCCAGGCCAGGGTCCTATTACTGTCCTCGATGCCGTGGATTCGTGTGGATGCACCAAGGCAACCAGTGCATGCGCGTCAAGGCGCTGAAGGAGGCATGGGATGCCAAGGCGAAGTGCTTTAGATGCCACTTCTCTGAAAACCGGTCTATCCAGCATCGGTAATGTCTCGCTCACCTCTTAAGAGTTTCCTTGCGTTCTCTGGAAGGCCAGCGAAGGTCAAGCTGACGTCGACATCTGGCAGTGCCTTCGCTTTCCTCTCCATCTTTCTC
>CAYGVT010000041.1:0-3192 GCA_964353355.1 uncultured Thermoplasmata archaeon
GTCACCAGGTCCCCACAGTCCACGGTCTGGTCACTACCAGCATCCGCCACCGGAGGTGTGACGTCAATCACGGTGACGGTGATTGTGCATGTGTCACGGTTTCCCACCGTGTTCGTGACAAACAGGGTGATGGGGAATGCCCCGCGACGGTCGAACCGGTACGTCGGACGGACGCCGTAGAGGATTCTGGGTGCCTCGTCAAAGAAGGTCCACGTATAGTTGACTATCCCATGTTCATCCGAGCTTTGGCTCCCGTCGAACGTCACCGAGGTCCCCTCACCGACCGTCTGGTTCGGACCAGCGTCCGCGCAAGGATATCCACCGTTCTGCCACCTCAGCACGGGATATGTGACCTTATCGACCATGGACCATATCTCGACGAAGTCCCATCCGGCTCCGGTGAAAGTGCCCTCCGTCATCATCTCCGAGGTTGTCTTTCCGGTACCGCCGCAGGAAACCTTCTTTCCTGAGGTATTCACATCCCAGAAGCAATTTGAAACCTTGCCATTGCTAGAGTTGAGTCCAACCAGCCCGCCAACCGGCTCCTGAACATTACCAGTCACATTCCCAATGGCATAGGACTTGGATACCGTGCCGCCATCATTCCACGCCACGAGCCCTCCCGTGTACATGTTCGTTCCGGTCACGTTACCTGTGGCGTAGCAGTTCGAAACAAAGCTCCAGAAGTTGTATCCCACGAGCCCGCCGACGTTTCTGTCTCCCTTGACATTCCCCGAGGCGGATGAGTTGGAGATCGTGCCACGCCCCTCGATTACTCCGACGAGCCCACCACTTTCGGCCCCTCCTTCCACATCACCTGCGAAATAGGAATCTGTCACAATGCCATAGATAGTGAGTAATCCCACGAGCCCGCCGATACCACCACCTCCAGACACGTTGCCGATTACGCAGGAATTGGTAACCCTGCCACCGCGGTTACATCCCGCAAGCCCACCCACCCAAGTTTCTCCATTCACATGGATATCTATAAGGCTCACATTCTGAATTGTGCCACCCACTTCCCCAAAAAGACCGATGTACTTAGTCTCAGAACGATTGATGAACAATCCCGTTATGGTGTGATTTCTGCCGTCAAGACTGCCAGTGAAATTATTCGCAGGGGTTCCCACAGGTTCGAATCCCTTTCCCGAATTCCAACCACAGGTTGCAGTTGCATCGATGTCGTTCCCGAGGACGTAATGTGCAGCCAGGTCGATGCTCATGTTCTGGAGGTCCCAAACGTCCTCGATGACGTACGGATTGGCCGGTGTCCCGTCCCCCCCGCCGAAGGAGCCGTTCTTCGCCTCCGCATGCATCACCTGGATTCCCGAGAGCATTGACAAGACGATGATGCCGACCACATAGGTCGATGACAACCTGCTGGAGATCATGATCTCACCAAGGCGTCGATGATAATCGGCAAAGTGCTGGGGGTAAGCAGACGATGCAATGAATGACGTTCAAATCCGGCCAAGACTCTCGGAGGCAGTGGTTTCCTCACTCACTCACAGCCTCTTCTATTCGTTTATATACTATTTCACCTTTTCCGCCCTTAACCGATACAATACCTCGCACTACTGGCCATCGCCCAACCGCCCCCCACGCCACGCCCCTCCGCCCCACTCCCTCCCGCGCCACGCCCCCGCGCCCCCCCCTCGTCATCATCCGCCGGCACCTCCCCCCGGCCGCCCCCCCGCAGACAGCGCAATACATGGCGCCGGCCTCCCTCTTCGACATCCTTTTCTTCCCGCGCGCCTCCGTCCAGTGCCCTATCCGCACCCTCTCGAACGCCTCCCCCCGGCAGCTGCCACATGACCTCGCGGAACTCGTAGGGGGAGAGCCCAGCGCGAAGCCCCCTGAAGAGCTCGGAGCTCGCGGTGAGGTGGCGGGTCGCGGAGGCCGTCGAGGGCCCCTCGGCATCGAGGCGGCGGGGGCGGGGGGTTCGGCTGGTCAATGGCGCGCACCAGCATTCTCGGGGAGCCTATGGCAGCACCACGTGTCTGCGCAAGCTCGGCGCGCGTGTGCGCGCCGAGCGCGCCAGCGTCGTCGTCGGAGACGGTCATGATATGACCCCGACCCGCCGATCCCCGCCCGGACCGCTCGGTGGTGCTCATGGTTGGACCATCCTCCTCGCCACCCCCCCCTCCCTCCGAGCCCCATGAAGGACCGTCAATCCCGAGAGGCGCGCTCCAGCGAGCCCGCCCTCACCCCTCATCGCGGGCCGCTTGACTCCTCGTCGGCAGCTTGTCCTTGACGAGGTACAGAAGCCCAGCCCACGACATCAAGGTGAGCGTCAGGAATATCGGCAGCGCTGCCGCCTGGGCCTCGGGGTCGTCGTTCGCGACCATGACCACGCCCATCGCCGTGACGGCCGTGCCCATGGTGACGAAGAACCCGAAGAACAGCAGGACGAGCGCGTACGCCCGCTCGGGGCGCGTAAGGAGCAGGTACATCCCCAGGAAGCCCAGCGGAATCGTGAGCCCGAGGTCCATGAACCGCACCGTCCAGAAGCCGTTCGGCGCGTTGGCGTACGAGCCCGACGCCGTGTCCCCCGTCGTGGTCACCTCGACGAGCTCCCCGAGCCACATCGCGGTGAAGAGCACGAGGAGCAGCGTGACGAGCGCTACGTACGCGCGCAGCCCCCGCCGACTGAATCGGGGGACGTCCCGCCGCGTGAACATAGGCAGCGTGCCCACCAGCAGCACCAGGGCGACGACAACCTCGAGGATGTAGAGCCACGCCCAATGCTCCACGTTCCCTGTGTACTTCTCCCATTCCTGGCCGAGGCCGGCCTCCATGGCCAGCGAGAAGAGCGTGACGGGCGCAAGGATGAGGAAGAACTTCGCCCCCTCCCGGCGCAGCAGCAGCAGCGTCCCCCCGATGGCGAGCACGGGGACGTTGAGGCCGAGGTTGACGGCGTCCGCACCCATCGCCTGGTATATCCCGGACTGGGACATACGATACTCGATGATGTCGAACCCAAGCGGCCCCAGCAGCGAGGCCGCCGCGACCAGGACCGCTCCCAGGTACGCCGCCACGACCAGCACGCCACGCGGGAGCAGACCCGCCTCCTTCTCGGACACACTGGCATCACCGGACATTAACAAGCACCTCCGTCGCCACCCTATTTGGCTCGGGAGCATGATGGCCGGGATGGTAGATAACCATGGCCCCGCCCGCCCGCCAGGCCCC
>CAYGVT010000042.1:0-2478 GCA_964353355.1 uncultured Thermoplasmata archaeon
CGGGGGCTCGCGGTCCCCGCGGCCCTGAGAAGCTCCCCGGCCTGGACGCCGACCCCGAAGGCCCGCTCGACCTTCCCGACACCCCAGAACTCCTCCCGCCATCTCCCCCGGTCCATCCACTTGACGGTGATGCGGTCGAGCGCTGGAGTAGTCCAGTTGAACTCGGACATAAGGGCGACCTTGAGGGATATCCTCCTCACGGTTGTCGGGATTCCGGATAGGTCGACATCCCAGGTCACAAGGTCTTTATAGCCCGGGAGGGCCACTTGGGGGGATTCGCTGTCGAACACAGATATCATGACCGTCGTATTCTTGGGCGCCGACCCTTCCAGGTACGCGATGTCCCACTTCTTGGTTGAGGGGAAGGTCTCCTCGGGGGGGATGGGGGTGGTCGTGAATGTCCCGATGAAGCTCTTCCTTGCGCGGTCTCCCCGCGGGATGGCGAACGCAAGGTCGTAGATGTACTGGTCCGAGGTGTAATCCTTGTTCACGGCGGCGCTCGTAGGCCATGTCGCGCTGCCCAAGTAGAGCAGGTATCTGGACGAGCTGCCCGTCCAGGCGACCGCGGCGAAGTCGTCGTACCCGTCCTTGTTTAGGTCACCGACAGTCGTCGCCCTTATCCCGCCGATGCCGGATATTTGGTGGGTCCTGGAGGCGCTCCACCCCGTCTCGTCCCCCTTGAAGATAAGGAACGCACCTAGCGTGCCACTGCACGCGACGATGTCGTCGAACCCATCCCCGTTAAAGTCACCCGCAACTGCCTGGCCTTGCGCGGACGATATCGCGAGGGTGATGTCCGCGACATTATCGATGTCCGAAGCCGCTCCCAGGTAGACGAGGAGGTTCCCAGTGGTACTGTAAGTGAACACGTCATCGTATCCATCCTTGTCAAGGTCACCGACGGAATTCAGCGCTCCGATTAGCATGACGTCCACAGTCGTGTCAGGGCCACCTGGACCGCTATAGAAGACGTACGTATCTGGATATCGTCCGAAGATTATATCCTCATAGCCATCCCCGTTTAGGTCCCCGACCTTAACCGTGGTACCCTCGAAGTCCGTGAAGACATGGTCCGCCTGTGCGTTGAAGTTGCCATCGCCATGGTTCAGGAACACCCTGCAGCTGGCGCTTCCCGTCGGATTGTAGCATCCGCACGCGAGGTCGACCCATCCGTCCCCGTTGACGTCACCGATGCCCACATCGTAGAGGTCGGGGACCGCGAGGTCAATCCTGTCCGTCGTCGTGAACCTCCCGGTACCATCGCACCACAATACGCTCGCGGAGGGACCAGGGGACGCCTCGGGGGCAGAGAAGACCAGGTCGAGGTCCCCATCGCCGTCGAGGTCATCGGTCTCGACACCGCTCGCCCCCTCGGACAGGATGTCGACCCCGTCCTCGTAGCCCGTCCGGAACGGATTGGGGTAGTAGACCATCACATGGTGCAACCCTGCGTTGACGATGGGTGGATAGGCCTCGTAGTCGACATGCGCTGCCCCACTATCGTCTGTCAGGTTTATCCTCACCCGCCCCCCAGTCACGTTGATACCCCGGTCGCTCACCATCTTCCCCTTCCCTAGGAAGTCGTCGTACCACTCGTCGAGCGGGGTGAAGTAAACGCTCCACCCCAGCAGTCGCGGTTGGTTGGCCCCGCTCGAGACCAGGTTCACCTGGATACGGATCTTCGGGTACATCCATGGTGACACGTCGTAGACCGAGTGGTCCGTCCCGTTCACCTTCACGTGGGGAGGGATGGTCTCGTTCGCGAAGCCGACCTCGCTCGACTCCTTCGAGGCATTGAGGACAGATATCTGGACATGGCTCGCGCCGGGCAGGTCCGCCTCGAGATAGACGAGGTCATATCGATATCCCGGCGGGCACGTGATTACCGAAGTGACTATCCATCCTTCGGCCTCGCCCGCCATGAGACGCGCCTCCCCGCCCGTGACCTCGACCCTATCGGTCACGTAGACGTGGCTCAGGTCGTCCAAGGTGTCCGTCCAATTCGGCTCGCTCGCCATCGGAGCCGGCGCGCGGGCATCGTTAGCCCCGCCACCGACGGTCCCCGATGGCACCTGGCCCGCGCTCAGCATCAGCATCACGAGAAGGAGCGCACCTGCCCCATGGCTTCGCATCGCCATCCCAATACCCCCACCGCAGACCCCTCGCACCGAGGATGGGTTCGGCCCCGCCTCGCCCCCCCGATGGCTTCACTCCCCATCGAGCAGAAGGGGACTGTCGGTTCAGATACATAGTGAGAAAGGTGATATTAATACGTTTTCATGGCTGCGTTCAAATACCAATCTAGTCCTGCCAGTGACTGAAAACGCATGTGTCTTTACTGGACCTTTGCGCTCTGGACACATCCGGCCTATCTCACCAGCTCCCTCATCAGCCCCGCAAGCTGTTCCTGCTTGTCCGCGGATAGCGCCCCCGCCTCGCCCAGGATGCGCCTGAGCACGTACTCGATGAGGTCGAAGA
>CAYGVT010000043.1:0-4965 GCA_964353355.1 uncultured Thermoplasmata archaeon
CCCGACCGATTCCATCAATGGCGATTGATCTCATCATCCGGCCGGGGGCCACACCCCACTTGCCCCAGAAGCGAACAGATCTGCCGCGGCGGAGGTGAAGGGGAATCTGGGCGGTGGTGGACCGAGCCCGGCCGGGCGAGATGGACGGGTGGGTCCCGTCCGTCGGCCTCCGCGGGGCAGGGATGGCGCCCTGCCCGAGGGGGACATCGATGGGCCTTCAATAGAAGGGGGTAGGGGCACTTTGGACCGGAGGACGATAGAGAGGATGGAGGGCCTCGTGGGATGCCCCATCCAGTTCAAGGACCTCTCCACTGCCACCATGGGCAAGGTCGTCGACTACGAGAGGATGTACATCGGCAACGAGGGCGCGGAGGGAAAGCTGAGGCATCGGCTGAAGGAGCTGGAATCGGGTGGAGATGGCGCGAATGTCCTCGTACTGATAGTCATAGCGGTCGCCGTCGTCGGCACGCTGGGCCTCATCAACACGGTCGCGGCCGATGCGTCAGCAGGCATGAAATGCGGTTCGCTCATCGTCGTTGCCATCATCTCTGGGTTCGGTTCCTTCATGCTGTTCGAGAGGCTGGGCGGGCCGGAAAAGAGGGCCGCGAGGGCAGAGCTCGACAGGCTCATGGCGGGCAAATCGCAGCTCGAGAGGGAGCTCAAGTCGGACATCGAGAGGGACCTCACCCTCGTCCTCCAGCAGAGGACGAGACCGACGGTGGAGGTGTCCAGGACCGTTCGGCACATCTCCGTCGACATGAACCAGCTCTACGACCAGATAATGCGCGGGGGCATGGCGGTCCCCTACAGGTGCCCCAGCTGCGGGGGCACCCTGAAGCTCGATGGTGGCAAGCGGTTCGAGCGGTGCCCCTACTGCGAATCGGACGTCGACGTCAAGATACTGTCGGACCTCATCGACGCGCTGCGGTGACGCTCGAGACCGTAAACGTCAGGATCGAGACCGGCCTAGGGGGCGGGATCTGTCGCCATGAAGGACGAGATGGAGCTGTTCCTGGAACAGCTCATGGGATACAGGGTCGATACCGATTGCCTCTCCATCGCCACGAAAAGAGCGGTCGGTGAGTATCAGACCCTGGTGACGGGAGGCAGGAAGGAGGAGGAGAACCTTCGGTACAAGCTCAAGAACGCCTCCTCCCATCGGTTGATACCGGTCTGCACGGTGGTGTGCGTCGTCGGGTTCTCGGGCTCCCTGGTCGGTCTCATCCCGTTGTCCAGTTACAGGATGTTGGGCGGTGCGTGCCTGACGTCCGCGATAATCGCGCTCCTGCTCTTGATGTACCTGTCCAGGTCCGCTGGACGTTGGCACGCGGCAGAGATCCAGAGGCTGGGAAGCGCATTGAATGCGATGCATGCCCGGCAGAGCGCCGCGCATGCGGACCTCATGAAGGCCGTCGAGGGCGACCTCGAACGGGTCCATCGACAGAAGGTCAGGCCGACGGTCGAGTACCGCGAGACGACCAGGGAGGTCACCGTCGACATCAACCGCCTCTACGATGCCATCAAGACCCAGGGGCTGGCGGTCCCGTACAGGTGCCCGAGCTGCGGGGGCACGCTCAAGCTGGTGGGCGACAGGAGGTTCGAGAAGTGCCCCTACTGCGGCTCGGGCGTGGACGTGAGGATACTCTCGGACCTCGTCAACGCCCTGAGGTGATCTGGGAGGGACGAGCGCCCCGTGGGGGGCCTGTCCCGTCCGTGGACGTGATATCGAATCCGTGGCCATGCTGAGATGAGCGCGATGGGCTGTGGTCGACCATGAACGCCAAGACGGGCACGAGGAAGCAGGGCCGCATCGGCGCCCGCACCCGCGTCTGGGACCGCAGCGGCCTTCGGGGCGACCACAGCATCGGCGACGACTGCACCATCGGCGCCTTCGTCGAGATAGGCGACGGCGTGCGCATCGGGAACCGCCGCAAGGTCGAGGCTTCACATTCATCCCCCCCGGCGTCGTCATCGGGGACGAGGTGTTCGTTGGCCCGCATGTCTGCCTCATCAACGACCGGAAACAGCTGAGGGAATCACAAGTCAATCCAGCAGGAGCAACCAACAGTGAAGGCAAGTCGATATCCATAGGATCCCAAATCGCGGAGTTTCGCTTACCCCCACGCTTGCTTTATATAGTCCGAAGGCACATGGAACATTGAAGACCAAGTTAGAATGTGAAGGATGGACTATCATGCGCGAGATAGAGAAGTACAAAGCCTCCTTCAAGGACGGGGAGGGCTTTAATCTCCAATCCATACAACCCATCATCGACTCGATGTCGAGGTCGCCCTCCAAATACAAGCTCCAGTTCCTACTCTTCATCTCGAGGGGCGACCCCTTGGACTCGATACGCAGATGGCATCGACATGACTTCGAGCCAGAAATCAACAAGATGGCCGATTTCACGGAGATAGACCTGAAAAGGACCATCGAGAGGAGCAGCCTCAAAGGTGGTTCCCGCCGCATCTCGGGCTCCTTCGGCCTGTGGCGAGTCACCGAGAACGACATATGGGTCGCATTCACGAGCGATTCGCCGGATTTCTTCAAGAACGGCCTGGTTGGTTTCATCGAGTCCTACCGCCCCTCGTTCACGCGGATGTTCCTCAACTCCGACGAGTTGAAGGATGTGTTCATCACGGTGGAGAAGCGCCTCTCGTGCGACATCTGGGTGAACAAGGCGATCGTCTATCCCCACGCCAAGAGGGCGAGGATTGACTTCAATAAGCGGCCGTACCTAGAGGTTTTCAACTCCCCGGACCTCGAGGACAGGTACGTGGACAAGATCGATTTCTCCCTGAGGAAGAATGGAAGAGTGCTGTTCCACGGTTTTATCTCGAGGGATTGCATCTGCTACTACCTCACGGGCAAGGTGGAGTACTTCTTCAATTACATCCTTCCGTCGATAATCACGAGGGGAGAGCGGAAGCGCCACGGCATCAAGCACGTCGAACGACACTCTGGACAGGGGGATGTGCGACCCCTCACGATCTCCTTCGACAGGGACCTGCTCACCGACAAGGTCCATAACGAGGTCCTTGCGAGGGCCATCTCCAACATCCAGAGGTCAGCCATCGCGGTTTATCACATGAACCCGTACCTCCACCTGTCACTCGCGGACTTCATCGATGGCTCCACCATGGACATCGTGTCCACGAGCGCGAGCGAGGTGAGCATCTATCCAGGGTACAATTGCAGCTTCTACTCCCTCACGAGAGTCTCCGAGGAGATCTCGAAGAACTTTTACGAGGGAAATATAGAAAAGGCGATTCCCCGCAGATACGGTCTCGTGGACTTCATCGGGGCCTGAACCATGACCCCCGAGGAAGACCCGGTCGAAAGATGCGTCTCCGACCTCATGGCCGAGTTCTCGACGTACGACCAGATGGTCGACATCGTGTCCTGCCTCGAATCCTTCTTCAAGAATGCCTACAGAGAACAGTTGTCCTACTTCGACAGGTTCCCCCAGATACAGGACCCGGAGCTGACCCCTGACGTCACCGTGCTCTTCCGGAACGGCTACGGCCTGGTCATCGAACTCAAGAGGACCTTCCCGTTGAACGACAAGGGGTTCCTTGCCGATATCAAGCAGCTGGAGAGCTACGACAGGAAGCTAGCACTGAGGGCGGGAGAGGATGGCGGGACCATCTTGCCCGATGTGATGGATATCGTCATCATGATCAATTCCGAGAACGCGACCGAGATATTCAAGCGGTTCACCCGGGTATGCGAGGAGAACGGGATAGGATTCGAGAACAACCTCGTGTTCATGGAGTACTACTACGACTCCTCGGGAACCACCTCGAGGTACGTGCTCAAGAAGTGGGCCGGTCCGAACAGGGCCTTCCGTGACGGCCTTGGCGAGGAGGGGCTGGAGAGCATCCTCGGCACCCAGGGAAAGCCAATCAGGGTGAAGCCCGAGCACTTCATCGAGTTCAACATCACCCGGGTCTTCACGAACGACCAGCCCCCTGCGATCTATATGGCGGTGATCCTCTGGGTGAAGGTCCTCATCAACTTCCTCTCGGATGAACAGAAGGAAGCTTTGAGGATAGGTGGATCCAGCAAGCGCCTCGGGCTCGACCTCGACGTCGATGAGGTTTTGGATTTCATCAACGAAAGGATGTTGAAAGGAGGCCGTGTGCGGAGGCCATGGGTGAGAAAGGGATTCGAGTTCCTGTCGTCATGTGGTCTCGCCGAGATAAATCCGGACGGGACCATACGCGTGCAATACTGGAACGTCCCCGTGAGCTCCAGAGAGTTCGCCACTGATGCGGAGAGGAAGATGGACGAGGTCCATGAGTACGGCCAGCGCCTGGTACGTCTTCACTGCCTAGGGATTCACCGAGAAGCGCAGGAAAAAGAAAAAGAACCGGAGACCAGCAATACGGGGAAACAGAAGAGCCTCCAAGAATATGAGACCCCTGGCTCATCTAAATGATATTGGACCGCGACATCATTCTGATGACCATAATGCACGGAGGCCTCGCACGAGACCTTTAATGCGAGGATTGGTACGAAAGTGAGAAGCGCCTGCGATGATGTCGTGCCATTTCCCTACCGGATTATCAGGGAGTGTTCGATGTGAGCGGGATCGGCGCCCGCACCCGCGTCCGTGACCGCAGCGGCCTTCGGGGCGACCACAGCATCGGCGACGACTGCACGGTAGGCAGGTTCGTCGAGATAGGCGACGGCGTGCGCATCGGGAACCGCCGCAAGATAGAGGCCTTCGCCTTCATCCCCCCCGGCGTCGTCATCGAGGACGAGGTCTTCGTCGGCCCCCACGCGTGCTTCACGAACGACCGGGTCCCGCGCGAGGGGAATGGGAGTGGGT
This sequence comes from uncultured Thermoplasmata archaeon, assembly GCA_964353355.1. Taxonomy (GTDB): domain Archaea; phylum Thermoplasmatota; class DTKX01; order DTKX01; genus CAYGVT01. The sequence goes on from CAYGVT010000043.1 coordinate 4,835, forward strand.
CCAGACGGTGGTGAGGCGGGGGGGCGAGCATCGGGTCCGGGGCAGTGGTGACGCGGCACATGCCCGACCGAGGGACCCTTGCCAGGTGGCAGGCGCGAGGCCCGCCACGGACTGCGCCGACCTCCGATGGA
>CAYGVT010000044.1:0-3359 GCA_964353355.1 uncultured Thermoplasmata archaeon
CCCGAGGGCGCACTCGCGGACGATACGTACGTGGTCCGCATTGACTTCCAGTGGGCCGACGGTACGCAGGCGGCGGCGCGTCTGCACCTGCGCACGGTGGTGCGCCCCTCGTTCTTCGTCGTGATGGACCTCAACCGCACCCGGGTGGTGCTGCGGCCGGGCGAGGTGGCGGCGTTCAACGTGACGGTGGGGAACATGGGCAACATGCCCGGGGAGGCGTACGTGGAGGTCTCGACGCTGACTGACCCTGGGGATTGGCTGGTGGTGCTGTCGAAGGAGACGCTGGTGCTGGAGGCGTACGAGTTCGAGAGCCTGGAGCTGCTGCTTGGGGCGCCGGAGAACGCGATGGGCGGGGAGTTTATGGTGGTGCGCATCCGCGCCTACTGCCCCCACCCGTTCTCGGAGGTGACGGCGGATGTGAGCGGCGAGGTGATACACATCCTGTCGCTCGCGTGGGACCCGCCCGCGATTGCGTGGGACCTGGCCCCGATGGCATCCGGCGCGCGGCATCTCAACATCTCAAGCGCTGGCAATCTGTACGAGACAGTCAGCTTCCGTGTGGACGGGCTGGAGACGGGGTGGACGTGGTGGCTCGAGCGCGACGGGCTGGAGGTCGCGACGGTCCGAGTGGGACCGGGGGAGATGGTGGGCGTGGAGGTCTGGCTCCGCGTGCCCGCGGAGGCGGCGGCGGGGCGTCACGCGCTGCGCCTCTACCTGGAGGCCGGAGGGGCGACGGCGGGCCACGTGGACCTGGAGGCGCGCGTGGCGCAGGTGCGGGAGCTTGCTGTCAGCGTGAGCCCGGTGAGGGTCGTGACGTACGCGGGCGGCCACGTCGAGATGACGGTGGTGGTGCGTAACCTGGGCAACGGCCCCGAGGTCGTGGGACTGAACGCGTCGGGCGAGTGGGTTGACGACGCGCAATTCCAATTGGACGGCGCGAACGCGACGTTCGTATGGGTGCCGCGAGGAGGGACGAGGACGCTGGTGCTGTGGGCCAGGGTGACGGGGAGCGCCCCCGCGGGCCAGGGCCAGCTCTGGGTGACGGCGGCGAGCACGGACGACCCGAAGACCTCCATTCGCGCGAGCGCCCCCTTCGAGGTGGTGCTGCCGTCGCTGAGGGTGACGCGCGTGGACGTCGAGCCGTCGCGTCCCGACGCGGGGGACATCGTGACGGTGCGGGTGGTGCTGTACAACGCGGGCCCCGTGGACGTGGTGAACGTAACGGTGACGATGCCGGGCTCGAAGGAAGAGGTCGTCGCGAGCATCGCCAAGGAGGGGGAGGCGACGGCGACGTTCGTGTGGGTGGCGGAGGGGCGCGGGAAGGTCCGGCTCGAGGGCGAGGTGAGGTTCGGTCCCGGGGAGCACGCGGTGGCGTGGGAGAGGGAGGTCGAGGTGCGCGGCGAGGCCGACGGGAGGTCGGCATCGTGGGCCAGCGTCGTGGCCATCGCGACTGCCATCGCAGTGCTCATTCTGCTCGTGTCGATGCGCCACGGCCGAGTGCGGGGCGGCACCGAACTCGTCGAGGCGCCGGCCGACGGGCGGGATCGGGCGTGATGATGCCGGGACACGGACCGGACCGGCCACATACACAATTAACTTTCTGGCAGATGCAATGAATGAATAGCACTTCCTCTTAACCAGAGGGTGATATATCAATAGGCTCTCATAGAGGTATAGTGAATTGAAAATATATCTGAGGATTTTGAAAAACTTGGGTGAGGGGAGTGAGGACCTTACGGGCCAATAAAAATATTTATATGCTCGTAATGCATTCTATCTTCTATGAATAATTTATCAGACTTCGCATTTCGCGAGGAGTACAAGCGATACGCCAAGCTCGGCGACAGGCTCGCGGAGGTGGACCCCCTCATCGATTGGGACGCCTTCCGGCCCATCGTTGCCGACATGTTCGACAACACCAGCATCAAGGGCGGCCGCCCCAACATCGATGAGGTCATCATGATCAAGATGCTCGTCCTGCAGGCCTGGCACGGCCTCTCGGACCCGGAGCTCGAGAGGCAGGTGATGGACCGGATATCATTCAGGAGGTTCCTGGGATTCCCGGACACCGTCCCCGACTGCACGACGGTGTGGTTCTTCCGCGAGCGGCTCGTCAGGACCGGCAATGACAAGGACATCTGGAACGAGCTCGACAGGCAGCTCGACGACAGGGGGCTCAAGGTGCGCAAGGGCGTCGTGCAGGACGCGACGTTCATCACATCCGACCCCGGCCACGCGAGCCTGGCCAAGCCCAGGGGCGAGGGGGCACCCGATGGGGGTCCGCGACGAGCTGAGGAACCTGAGGATCGGCCGGCGGAGGGCGCCGGGGGAGCGCCCGTTCGCGGTCATCAAGCGCGTGTTCGGGTCAGGGCACGTGCTGGTGACGACCGCGGGAAGGGTGGCGGTCAAGATGATGTTCGTGTGCTTCGGATATGACCTCCACCAGCTGCACGCGCTGCGGCGGGTTGGGGAGGTCTAGCGGGAGCTCTCCAGGAAAAGAAGATATAGGCCGAGGGACAATCGTTAGCGAGACAAGTAAGAGGAGGACATGATGCTGTCAGGTGATGGCAATGGCTCGGAAAGAGGTTTTTCGAAATGCTCTGTAGAGAATTTTGAAAAACCTCGATGATGGTAGTGGGGAGGTTACATGTCAATAAAAATATTTATATGCTAGTAATGCATTCTATTTTTTATGAATAATTTAACAGACTTCGCGTTCCGAGAGCAGTACAAACTGTTCGCCAAGCTCGGCGACAGGCTCGCGGAGGTTGATGCGATGATCGACTGGGACGCGTTCCGGCCCATCGTCGCCGACATGTTCGACAACACCAGCATCAAGGGCGGCCGCCCCAACATCGATGAGGTCATCATGATCAAGATGCTCGTCCTTCAGGCCTGGCACGGCCTCTCCGACCCCGAGCTCGAGAGGCAGGTCACGGACCGCATATCCTTCCGCAGGTTTCTGGGCTTCCCGGCCAGCATCCCCGACCGCTCGACGGTCTGGTTCTTCCGCGAGCGACTGGCCAAGGCGGGCAAGGGCCGCGAGATATGGCGCGAGCTCGACAGGCAGCTCGACGCCAGGGGGCTCAAGGTGCGCAAGGGCGTCGTGCAGGACGCGACGTTCATCACGTCCGACCCCGGCCACGCGAGCCTGGCCAAGCCCAGGGGCGAGGGGGCGAGGACGCGGCGCAGCCGGGACGGGACGTGGGCGAAGAAGGGGGCCAGGTCGAGCTTCGGCTACAAGCTCCACGCGAAGATGGACACGTCCTACGAGCTCATCCGCGGCTGCGAGGTGACGACGGCGTCGGTGCACGACAGCCAGGTCGACCTGTCGAGGCCCGGCGAGGTCGTGCGGCGGG
>CAYGVT010000045.1:0-51370 GCA_964353355.1 uncultured Thermoplasmata archaeon
CGTCCTCGCCTTCTTGGTTCCCGTGCCGACGAACCGCTCGAGAAACGCCCTTTCCTCCGGAGGAAGCGAGATTCTCTCCATAGGAACGTAATTGGTATTCGACCTTATAAACGTAACGGAATTAAATTGTCAAGACACTAGAACGGGGCATTGACATCTATACTGTGGGTCAGAATCTCGGGCATACCGAAATGGAATACCTAGAGGAATATCTGCATCTCGATATCAGGAAGCGGCGACGAAAGTTCCAAGATGGGATGCGAGGGATAATCTGAATGTGAATAACTGACACCTTTAAAGGAGAATCTCATATGGCAACCCATAACTACGTCGTGAAGGTCGCAGCCAAGTATTTCGAAGATCAAGGCTATGATGTGTGGGCAGATATCCGCAGAGGCTCCAAGCCTCCGACGTTCGAAGGTCCCCGTGGAGGCAAGTACAAACCCGATGTCGTGATCTCGGAAATAGGCACGGTCATCGAGGTTGAGACGTATCATTCGGTTAGGAATTCTGTATCTCAGATCAAGGCATTCGCTCGGGATCCAAATTGCAGACGGCTCGTCGTGATCATCTGCACGGGGACAAGTGCGGGGATACCGCAGATTGAGGGATTCCTGGAGCGGAATGGTATTAGATGTGAAGTGTGGCATTATACGGACATACCGACTTGGCCACATTGAATCAAGGAGTTTAAATGCCAACGATGAAAACCCAAAAAGAAAAGGATCTTCGCTTACTAAAATTCTTTAATCTAATTATTTTCGTTCCTTTTGGGTATGGATTATTTTTCGTATCAGGATGTTTACATGGTAAATACGATGACCAATGGTTTATCGGAGGTCTCAGTGCACCCATTATCGAAGAACTTGGTAAAATATTGATTGCATATGGCGTCTATGGATTATTACAGGATTATTTAGATTGGAAATGGGCTATCATTATCAGTGTGATTATCGCAGGGAGAATCCAAGCGACTGATGAATTTCGTCAATTGCTATTCCTAGAGAATGATGATGGTTCACTCAAATATTCTTTCGAAATTTGCCTCCAAAATTATGCGGTTAAACTATTATTCCATCCCGTGTTCACCTCATGGGTCTCTGTATTCTTTATTTATGTGAAACAAAAAATGATATCTGACCGATATTATTCATTGGGTTATATTTTTGCGGTCATGTCGCATTCAGTCATGAATGGTTTCAATACCAATGCCGAGGTCAATGGACAATTTGAGATCCTTGATGCATATAAAATTGAATTCGCCTTATTTATTATGTTCATTGAAATCTTTATTCTTTATTATTTATTTAATGATAAGAATCGCCTTGATAATAATGGAAAAAAAGATACTCTTGACAAATGGTTATCGGTCTTACTATTGATTTAGAGCGATTTCTTTCATTATTTTTGAAGGCCATCGTATGTTATTAACCTAACATGAAGCGATAAAATCCCGAGAGACATATGTGATCCTACATTACATGGTACGACTTGTCGATATTTTGAAATATATTTTAGGATGTCAAAAAATAAATCAATATTTAATGTTATATTCGGAATGCTATAGCAGAAAAAATGAAAGAAATTTCCAGATATCAATATGGAGGCCTTTGGTGGTACAGGTGAATCCCCGTGCATGTACCCTATACCACTAAATGTTTAATCATGATTAATCGGGTGTTTCAGTCTGCTTTCTTTTAATGTCCCGTGCTCGTTACTTCTCTTCTTGGAGCTACCCTGACGCAATTTTCAGATTAATTTGGGGGAGCTCAAAAATCCTACTAATCGTTATTTTTTAAAACGTGAGGATTTTAAGAATCGGATAGACTAAAGAATCATGGTGTATATTTTATTCCATCACCATAGAATGCATCCTTATCCGACCACTTTGTCATTGCACCGCAATTAGGGCAAGGTCCACTTTCATTTTCAGTAAAACGATTACCGGAATGAGGCGGAGAACTAACGTTAGTAAGAATCTCTTTTTGGCAAGTAGAACATTTCACAATCAGCATGTTTAACATATGGATTGCTAATTCTGAAATCGCTTTTAATCCATCGTATTCCATAAAAACTTCAAGTTGAATGACATTTACTTGAGCTCCATCCGGCATATTGATGCGTTCATTTCCAAAATAAAGTCTATAGATGTGTCCGGTTCTATTCAAGGCAAAATGAGATGCCAAGTACTGTCGATAAGAAGCATCTTTGATAGCCGGTTTAGGGTTTTTATCTATAGACATATGGTCACGCACCCGAGTTTACACTGAATAATATTCTATCTATTTGGTTTGGTATTGAGAACGCTTCTCTCCATGACCGAATACCACTCTCAGCTGTGCTGATAGAACATCCCGTTGTAATCCTCTGAATCCGAGATTGTCCCCATACTCCACAAATGACCGCCATTTCATCGATTAGCCTTGACGATTCCTCTGTAAAAAGAACCTCTCCACAAATAGGGCATATATCAGCTTCATAATCACCAAAATAAATTTCATTGAAATAGAAAGGAACATTCCGACGTTCCATCTCTGCTTCTCCACATTCGCATTTCATAGTCATCATCTTTCTGCTGGATGAACGGTTTTCAATCGATATGTACAAGGGTATTGTAAAAATATTACAGTCCATAAACCGCATGTCGCTTTTACTTTGTGTCCACCACAATATTCTTTTGAACCCTTGAGAATCGCATCCCGAATCTCGATGTCGGAGACCCCCCGCTCTATCTGACGGTATTTGAAGTGGCGGTTGGGTCTAAACGCACATGTCATCTGACGGATATCTATCCTAGGGGAAATAAAGATAACGCCTAAGCAAAGTAACTATCCGGCAAGCGATATCGAGGATCCATTGCTCATGTAACGAGACGCACATCCCGACGCAGGAGCGCGCCTTCCAGGAGCGATGATAGGCCTATTTACTCTCTTCTTGAGTTTTTCTTTTTGGTGGCAACGGCCACGGTTCGGGTTTATGTGCCGCAGGGTCCGCCTTTTCAATGTCTCTTCTTTGAGGTACCGGCCACGGCTCGGGTTTATGTGCCGCAGGGTCCGACTTTTGCAGGTTCTCCTGGAATTTCTTTTTTTCGTCTGTCATTTCAAGTCCATCCTTGGTTCATCTTATCCTTTTTAATATCATAGAATATTTTATCGAGAGTTTTTTGGTCTATCGAAATAGTCGGGTCGATTTTAATTCTATGTGCCATTTCAAATAATTCAAAAACTTTAGATTTAAAAATTTACATCTTCGCCAAACAAAAATTTTCGCCAAATTACATCATATTCATATGAAATTTGGCCGAATTGAACACTCAATTCGGAAAATATTTTCACCTTTGAATCTAATCCAGCAATTGCGAGTAAGGAGGTCGCGATGGCGGAACCGAGCAATAGAATATCATTCGCAAATCCAGCCAGATACTTTACTGCTACCTCACCGGTGGTCAATACGGAGACCACGACTAGCGCCATTCGAATAATTTTTTCATTTGTACTATATTTTTCAGCCAGCGAACCAAAGTACCGCGTTCGCAATTCGGTGTCGAGCATGTCTTTGACTAATTGAACTTCGACTTCTCGGGAACATATATCGGTCATATCTTCACTTCTCCGAATCCTTATCTTTTTTTTCCCATGCTTCAAGCATTTCATCTATTTGTGGATAAAAGTCATCAATAGCCTCACGGGGCGACTTTCTATTTGTTATAAGTTCAAAGAAGATTTTACGTTGCTTTGCTATCATTACCTGACTGACGATGAGAATGACCAAAATGAAAGTTGCGATGTAGAGACCGAAGATAATGGCTACGAACAATCCCGAAACCGAACCCCCCACAAATAATTTGCCGATTAAACCGGAAATAACGGTAAACAATAGAGTGATAGCTATCAATAAAAAATTATTTTGAGTATTGTACATTGATGATTGCATAATCGTAGCAGCTTCCCCGCGCGTCAGTCCATTGGCCGAATTGGCTTTATTGGTTCCGTCCATGGTGATTCAATATGAATCCCAGTTTATCTCTCTTATGCTCAAGCGACAAATAAAAAAATGGCTGATTTTTCTTACGGGGTACAAAATGAACATAAATCGAAGATTGTGCCAATAGCACGAATCGTCTATCATGAAAAGACCATGCAGACAAAGGCATTACGTGAATGGCTCAAGGCTGTGAAAATCTCGCGCTAATCCCGTTCAGCCTTATAAATAAAATGCATACGGATATCCAATTACGCACATAACTCCATGATTATCCTGATTTGTTTAGCTTCTCAGCCTCATTCTCAAGGAAGGCCGCCTTAATGGTGTCTTTGCCCAGGGTCTCGATGTCCTTCGTAATGGACACTATCGCTCCGCAGAAAGCATTCCCGATATCATTCATGGCCTTTCCCAAGGCCTTGCCGTTCTCCTCTATGATGCTTGACATGTTTTTACCTCTCACCGTTTATATAGTTGGTAATGATTAAATGATCCCAAGTTCTGGCATGGCTACGAGATATGCTTGCCTTAGTTCTTTCTTATCGATATGGTCGTAGATATCAATCGCTGCGGTTTTAACGTCGCCACGAAGTTCCTGGATGAACTCTCGTCGCATCCCGTTCCTTCGTAGAATCGTGGTGAACCAGTGCCTGTATCCGTGTGGGGAAAACCTATCCTGGAGATTGTCGGCCTTGGGGTTGTGAAGGCCAAAAGTGGTGGCCCACTTTATCGTTGCATCATAGACTCCTGCTCGATGTAAACGCCTCCCAGATTCTCCGATGAATAGGGCATGTGTTTGAGGTTGGAGGGTTTCACGGAGTTGGAGCCATCTCCTCAAGATCCGTGCGCACTCGGCGTCGAAGAACACGATTAGGTTCGAACGCTTCTTTGTCCGCTTCAAGGTAATGGATTGTTCTTCCCAATTGATGTCCCCTACATCCAAAGTGATTAATTCGTTCCGTCTGATGCCCGTTTTAGCAAAAAGGAGATTGATGGCCTTGTCCCTGACCTTTGGAATGCTATTGATGAATCTAGCCATTGTCTCCACCTCTGGCACCTGGCGTTCTACCTGCTCATCTTTGTAATTATTGAGGAATCGCTTCCTGACAGGTCCAACGATGTTACTATCGTTGATTTCCTCAAAAACCAGGAGATCATAGAAGGCGTTCAGGGAGGAAAATACATTCTCGAGGGTCTTGACCTTATTCTGCCGTTCATTACGGAGATGTCCAATGAATTCTTTCAATATCTGCTTATCTACATCGAGAAATCCCTTTTGTCTTGCATGTAAAAAATCCATATATAATTTGATATTATCAATATATCTCCGAGTGGTTTCCACAGCCAATCCCCGAAGCTTACAGTCCGATTCGAACATCTCTATTAATTTCTCGTCGCTAAATCTCTTCTTCATTCTCGCCACCTCACATAACGGTCGGTGAGTTCGATAAGCCCGTACTGCTCCAGGATATTCAACTGGACTTGGAGAGCTTTAGAAGCATCGCTTCCGGGGTCGATGCCGAGACGCGAGTGAAGGTCTTCGTACCGGACCTTACCACCCTTCAGGAGTACAATTAGATCCTTTGGGAATGCCCTCTTGCCACGGAAACCCTCATCAAGGAAGGGCTGTGCACGGAGGTCCTTCAGCTCGCGCTCAAGAGCCTTGATGACGATCTTGTCCCTATTGCTCTGTTCTGAGAGTTCGGCAACCTTCTGCCGGAGTTCATTTCTAGATCGAAGGACCTCGCGATATGCCTCGTCCTTCTCCTCGGCCTTGAGGGAGGATTGGATGAGTTGAACGACCCACTTGGAGAAAGGAATGTGATGATGTTCCTTGGCTATCCTCGTCCATTCCTCGGCTACTTTCTTGGTCGGGGCATAGATGACCAACCGCCTTTCATAGGCCGCCTGGACGGTTTCCGGTTTTGCTTTGACGGTCGTCATGGGGAATTGGTAGGTCCGCCCATGTTTATATAGTTTTAGACATTTTTTGGTGCGGGGGGCCGGATTCGAACCGGCGGAGGCCTGCGCCACAGGGTCCTAAGCCCTGCCCCTTTGGCCGCTCGGGTACCCCCGCGCGGGCCGGACAAGGGCATGGCCGGCTATTAATTGTTGGCGATGGCGCCTGGCCCTTGATGGCGAACGGGGGGCCCGCACCCACGATGTGCATGGTCCTGCCATGGCCGGGGCTACGCTCACGCGGGTTGGGGACGTCGCCCATCCCGTCGGACGCGGCCGGCCCTAGCGCTTCGGCTCGCCCGTAGGGATGGCGTTGACCTCGGTGTCCGAGAACTGCCTGACGTTCGAGAGGTTGTACCCGTACCTCTGGGCGGCCATCAGGTCGATGATGTGCCTCTTCCTGCCGCCCTCGATGACGTAGACGTTGGGGCTGCCCGGGGAATTCACGAGCGTCCCCTCGGGGAGGCCCAGGAAGCCGCCTGACATGGCAGGCTGGCTCGGCATGATGGAGGGCGCGGGCGGCGGTGGCGGGGCGTAGACGGGTGCCGGCGCGGGCGGCGGAGGGGCGTACATGGGTGCCGGCGCAGGCGGCGGAGGGGCGTACATGGGCGCCATCGCGGGGGCGCTGGCGACGGCGCCCGAGACCGATGCGATGACGTACATGTCCTCGTCCTCCTTCTTGTTCACGAAGTCGCGGACGTCGGCGGGGCCGTTGAGCACCAGGTCCTCGGCCTTGTTGACCTTGCCGTGCTTGTCTTTGTACTCCACCCTGAACCGTGCCGGGCCCCTGAGCCTCACCATGTCGTCCCTGTGCTTGCCGACGAACATGGTCGTGTTGACTATCTCCAGGTGCTTCCGGTCCAGGACGAGGTCGAGGATGGTCTGTGCCTGGGGCAGCTCTCCCAGGTCGGTGATGTGTATGTCGTAACGGTCGCCATCCTTCTCCTCGTTCACGAACGTCCGCGTGTCGGCCGGCGTCCTGAGGACGAGCTCCTCCAACTTCTTCTCCTTGCCGTCGTCTTTCACGTACCTCACAAGCGCGTGGACCGGTCCCCTCAGGGTGACCTTGTCGCCCCTGTGACAGAACCGGACCTCGTTCGCGGTGAAGTACTCGATGGTCCCTTCCTTTTGCACTATCTGCTGTGTCAAGTCCGTCATTGCAACCCCCCTGGGCCCATTGATATAGCATGGACCAATCTATATAGTTTTCCTGGCGCGACCATCTGCCCCGGGGATGGGTGTGCAAGGCGGCCGTGACATCGGTGTGCCATCGAGCGGGGCTGTCAGGCCCGGCCGGCGACCGTCCTGGTGTCGCCAACACGGCGGGGGTGCTGGAATGGGCTCCCCCCAACCCTCGGGGGGATGGCAGCGGGGCCCGAGGGCATGGTCGCTCCTGTCCAGGGCGCCCATCGAGGCTGCGCCTAAAGGCCCTTGAGCGCCCGGTCGAGCTTCACGACGGCCTCGACCGCGGACTTGGCGCGGTTGATGCGCGCCTCGGCCTGAAGGCGGCTCATGCCAGGGCCCGTGATGCCCATGCCGACCGGCTTGCCGGTCTCGGCCGCGAGGTCCGCGAGCTTGCGCGCCGCGTTCTGCATGACGATGTCGTCGTGCTCGGTCTCGCCCTCGATGACCGCGCCGAGGCAGACGACCGCGTCGACGTCCTTGCGCGCGCACAGGCGCTTGACGATAATCGGCATGTCGAACACCCCGGGCACCTGCACGACCCTCGTGACGTCGGCGCCCAGGAACTGCGCGTGCTGCTTGGCCTGCTCGAGCATCGGCATCGTGATGTCGAAGTTGTACTCGGATACCACCATCGCTATTCTCATCCTGCTTCCTCCCGTGTCCTTGCGTGAGCTGCTGGAGCGTCAGTGCCCTACCGCGTCAGCGCCACTGGCATCTGACGCGGATGGGCCGTCCTTGGCGGTCCTTTCCGTCGGGTGCGCGACGCCCTTGGCGTCGCCCCTGCCGACCTTGGTCCCGCCTGTCCTCCGCCTCGTGGCCCCGACGGGACCCGCGTCGGGGAAGCCCTGCCGCTGGCCGGTGCCCGCGCGCTCGGTGAGCCTCCCGGGGCGGAACAGCAGGTCGTAGGCGTTGACGGCGTGCTCGCGCGCGCGCCGCTCGGCGAGCCATGCGAGCTCCTTGTCGTCGGGGGCCTCGTCCATGTGGACGAAGACCTCCACGATGTGCCTGCTGGTCATGAGCTGGACCTGGATGAGGCCCTGGGACGCCTCGTGCGCGCACATCTTGTCGATGGCCTCCGGACCCGGCATGCCGAGCGCGATGACGATGTCGCAGCCGCGCTCCTCGATGAGCCTCTTGCAAGCGACGGGCAGGTCCTTGACCCCCGGGACGGTCGCCCGCTCGACGACGAACCCGGTGCCGGTGGCCTTGAGCTCGTCGATGGCGTGCGCGGCCATGTCCACGCGCGCGAACGTGGTGTCGGCGACCCCGATGCGCCTAGGCATGGCGGCGCCCCCCCTTGCCATTTCCGCCCTCGACGGGCGCCTCCTCGACGCGCTCCATCTCCTTCTGGAACGACCACAGGCCGAGTATCTTCTGGATGATCTTGCGCGTGCCGTCCAGGTCGGTGTCGTGGTACTCGAGCCGCACGACCCGTGTCTTGAGGTCGCGGCGCTCGAGCTCGGCGGCTATCTCGCGCTCGTCGTGGTGCTGGTCGTAGCCGAGCGCGATGATGTCTGGCCTGAGCTCCTCGACGACGGCGTAGGGGTCGCCCCCCTCGGCGCCGATGACCGCCATGTCGACGCACCGCAGGCTTGCCACTATCTCGCGCCGCATCTCCTGGGGCGTGACGGGCTCGTGCTTGCGCCTCCTGACGGTGGCGTCCGAGGCGACGACGACCACGAGCTCGTCCCCGAGCTCCTTGGCCTTGCACAGGTAGTGCACGTGGCCGAGGTGCAGCAGGTCGAACACGCCCTGGGCCATCACTCGGACCATTCGCGGAACCTCCTGATGACTTCCTTGCCCTCGAGGAACGGCGCGCCGCGCGCCTTGGCGTAGGCGCGGGCCTTGGCCCTCGGCAGCGAGCCGCCCCCGTCGTCCATCATCTCGCACCCCGCCGCCACGGGGGTGAGCCCCGCCATCAGCATGAGCGCGACCGAGAGCTCGGTGTGGCCGAACCGGTCCTTGAGCGGCTTGGGCTGCGCGACGCAGATGGGCACGTGGCCGGGCGAGCGGAACGCCCTGCCGAAGACCTCGAGCGCCTCCGTGTCGGAGAGCCCCCCGACCACGCGGGCGAGCTTGCCGAACTCGGACACGGTGAGCGCGCGGTCCCTGTCGGTGATGCCCGTGAACGTCCTCCTGTGGTTTATGGTGACCGAGAACGAGGACTTGGTGTCGTAGGGTATGTCGTCGGGCACGAAGGCCTGCAGCACGCCGTACCGCGCGGCCGCGACCATCTGGATATCGACCATGAACGGCAGCCCGACCTTGGCGGCCACGCCGTTGCCCACCATGAGGAAGACCAAGCCCCCGCCCTCCTTGCGCATGGTGCGGATGTGCTCGGGGCGGACGTGCTCGGCCGCGATGAAGAAGTCCGTCTCCTCCTCGCGGCCGTCCGCGTCGTAGACGAACGCGAACCGGCCCTCCCTGAGGGCCTCGAGGGCTGCGTCCACCTGGTCCCTGGCCAACGTCCTCATCCTCCGCGGGAAGCGTGGGAAAGCCATCCCTTTGAATAAATCTTTGGTATTTACTCAATCGTGGGTAATTTGGCGAGTTGTGCCGGAGGGAGCGCATGGGCGCGCATGGGATCGCATGGGCGCGCATGGGCGCGCGCGGCTGCGCCCTCCCGCCCGGGAGCCCCCGCATCGATGTGGCGCCACTGACCCTCCCGGTCACATACCAGGCTCCCGGAAAGGTTTAAGTACGGAAGGGACCTTCCCACTCACCGGAGTGCCGCGGTAGCTCAGCTGGTGGAGCATCCGGCTGTTAACCGGACGGTCGTCGGTTCGAATCCGACCCGCGGCGCCTCTCCTCCTCCCGGGGGGGCCCCGAGGGGATGGAGGGCATCACGGCCGCCTTCGTGGCTCCCGTGTCAACCTTTAAGTACATCCTTCCGCGTTCCACGTGATTCGCGGGCCCGTAGCTTAGTCTGGTGGAGCGTCCGGCTCATAACCGGCTGGTCGTCGGTTCGAATCCGACCGGGCCCATCATCCTCTTTCCCCCCACGATCCAGGACGCCATCAATTGCCGTCGACCTCGACCCCGACCCCGACCTCCACCTCGACGGCCTCCTCTGCGCCCTCCTTTGTCTCGGGCGCCTCGCCGTCGGGCTCATCGGGCCCCGGTGCCTCGGTCCCCCCCTCGTCGGCGGGGGCCTCGCGCGCGCCCTTCCCCGCAACGGCCCTCGGGCCGGTGCCCGCGGCCCTCCTGCGCGCATCCTTCCTCTTGAGGTACTCCATGGCCTCCTCGTCCTCGCGCCGGATGCGCCGGCGCCTCGCGACGACGTACAGGACGACCGCGAGCACCACGACCAGCAGCACGATGGCCCACCAGTAGTTGAAGACCAGCCCCCGCAGCACGTCAGGCTCGACCTGCAGCGTGAACTGGACGGAGGATGTCACCCTCTCCCCCGAGCCCTGGGACTTGAGGGTGAAGTTGACAAGCGCCACGCCCTCGTCGGCATCGTTCGCCACGTCGATGAAGAAATGGACCACGGCCGTGTCCCACGGCTCGAGCCGCTGGGACCGCGGGTACTGGACCCCGAGGCCCCGCAGCTGCAGCCCGGCCTCGTCCTCGAGGGCGATGACGACGGTGTCCACGCTGTTGCCGCGATTGGTCACGGTGAAGTTGAACGAACCGCGGTCGCCCTGCTTGAGCGTGCGCGCCTCGGTGGAGAAGCTGCGGCCGAGCTTGTAGTAGGGCAGTATCTCGACCAGCCCGTTGTCGGGGACGGTGTTGTAGAGCAGCACGCCCTCCACGGTCGCGTTGAACGTGAGGCTGAAGACCCTCCCCGCCGAGAGGTTCTCGGGCACGATGACGTTGGCGGTGAAGTCGGACGAGCCAGAGCCGTTGAACCTGGCGCTGAAGGGCGTGAAGACGATCTCCCAGCCCGTCCCGCCGGTGACATGCCCCGTGGGCGTGACGGTGATGGGCGTGAACGGCAGCGGCACCGGCCGCGTCACCGTCACGGTGAGCTCGAAAGTCACGTTGTCGCCCGTGAGGTCGGTCACGCTCGCCCTCTGCTGCTCGGTCCCCGCCTTCACGTCGACCTTGACCTCGGTTGCGAGCTGCGCCTCGGCGAGGTCCAGGGCGAGCAGCACCGCCGTCGCGGCCACCGCCAGGGCGACCGCCGCGAGGCCCGTCAGGCAGAGCGTCCTTGCGCGCATCGCCCCTTCGATGCGCGTACGCCAGTATAAGGCTTTCTGGTACGCATGCCCTCAGGTGGCGTCGCCAGGCCTTCCGTCCCGTCCATCGGGCTCGGGCTCGCACGCGCCCGGGTCCGCGGGCGAGGGGACTGGCACGACCGGCACAGAGCCCGCGGCCGCGGACGCGCAGATGGCTGGGTCGCACCCGTCCACGATGCGCCCGCGCAGGAAAGCCCGGGGCCAGAAGCCCTCGGGGAAGCCCGCGACCTTCCAGGCGTGGCGCGCGACCTTGGGCCCGTGCTTCCACCGGTAGTAGAAGAAGTAGGCGATCATCGAGCCCAGCATGAGCTCGGCCTTGGACCAGAAGTCCTCCGGGTACCAGAAGTCGATGTTGTTGCGCCAGCAGGTCGAGATGAACTCCCACTGCGCCTCCGTGAGGTGGTCGAGCGGCACGCTGTTGGTCTTGTTGAGCAGGCAGTCCTCGAGCGGGATGAAGAGGATGGGGGTGAAGAACATCTTGCTGCCCTTGAGGCGGTCGAGCAGGTCGAGCGTGCGCATCGTGTCGTCCTCGGTCTCGCCGGGCATGCCCGTCATGATGGTGGCGAGGGGGTACCAGTCGTGGTCGTTCATGATGCCCACCGCCTGCTGGACCAGGTCGGGCCACTCGTCGATGGCGAACGGCTTGGCCTTGTTGGGCATGATGTCGCGCATGATGCGCACCGAGCCCGTCTCGATGCCGACCTCGACGGAGATGAAGTCGCTCTTGTAGGCGGGGTGGTGGCGCTTGTTCCACAGCGTGCGCGGCAGCAGGATGCCGGAGAGCTCCTCTATCATGGCCTCGTCGTAGATGGCAGGCACGAGGGACGCGTGGGATATCTGGATGTACTGGACCCCCGGGACGCCCGCGATGCGGCGGTAGAGGTCCACGATGGCCTCCCGGTCGGGCACGAAGTCCTCCTTGCTCTGGTAGAGGAACATGTCCTCCGTGACCGTGAAGGCCATGTTGCACCCCTCGGCCACGTTGCGGCGGACCTCGTCCACGACGTAGTCCGCGGGGAAGGAGATCTTCTTGCGCATCGTGGGGGAGCAGAACTTGCACATGCGCCCGCAGCCGCGCATGATCTCCACGAGCCCGTAGGTCGACCGGTGGCGGATGTGCGGGATGTCCTCGAGCGCGGGGTGGCCGCCCTTGGCGACCCGCGGGAGCTCCTCGCCCGCGATGGCCTTCCTGAAGAGGGGAACGATGAGGTCCTCGCACTCGCCCATGGTGACGGTGGACACGCCCAGCTCCGCGTAGGCGTCCGCGCGGTCGATCTGCCACGCCCCGCCGCCGCCCACGATGACCCTGGGCCGGTGCTGGAGCACGCTGGGGTGGAAGACGGTGTTCTTGAACTCGGCCGAGTTGATGGACTCGCCACCGAAGCCGATGATGCTCGAGTACGTGACGTCGACGTAGGCAAGGCCCAGCGGGTTCATGGTGTTAATTCCCAGCACCTTGGTCCGCGGGCCCACCCAGTGGTGCAGCGATTCCGGGTGCACGACCTTGACGTCCCGCTCGGGGAACTCCTTCAGCAGGATGGCCTCCACCTTGCGCAGCCCCAGGGGGACGAACTTGGCCGTGTGGTCCTCGTTCTCCTGCGGCGCGAACCACCTGTCGCGCAGGAACGTGCGCGGCACCAGGCGGTTGGGGAACGCGCTCGTGAACGCCATGAACGGGTTCGGGGTCTCCTCGCCGTAGGAGTTGAAATCCGATATCTCGGACGCGGACGCCGTCAGCACGATCAAGGCGCCCTCGCCCGACAGGGGTCTCTTGGCCACCTCCTCGTAGGCCGACCTCCACGCCCCGTCGCCGCCGGTGCCCTTGGTCATCGCCATGCTCACGCCCCCTGGCTGTAGAGGCGCTCGAAGACGAGCCTCTGCAGCTTGATGAGCTCCAGGTCGCGGCTCCAGATGCCGCGGATGCGCGCGTGCGGCCCGTCGCGGGCGTCCGACGCGTCGAGGGCCTCGCCCTCGTCGTCGTCCCCCTCCTCGCCGAGGCTGCCTATGAGCACCTCCTCGTCATCGACGATGAGCATGCCCGCGCGTGGCGTGGCTGTGACGCGCAGGTCGACGGCGCCCCGCAGCGCGCGCAGCCGCCGGTCCTCCATGAGCGCCTCCGTCATGACCGTGCGGACCCTGACGCCGCGCGCGCGCACGTCCTTGAGCGACCCCGCGAGCCCGACCGCCAGGTCGTGCGGCAGGAAGGTTGCCACGAGCACTATCTCGTGCTTGGCGCGAGCGAGCATCTCCTCGGCGCGCCTCATCACCGCCATGCCCCTCAGGGTGGATTGCCTCGCGCGCCCCTCCTGCGCCCTGTACTGGGGGACGAGCCGCCTGCGGACGACCCTCTCGGCCGAGCCAAGGTCCTCGGACCTCCGCCGGAGCACGGTGTCGGGGTCGGCGGCAGCGTAGGTCCTGGGCCGGTCGCCCACGAGGGCGGCGAGGCCCCTCTCGACCATGCCGTCGAGCACGCCGTAGGCCTTGGTCCGGCTCAGGCCCGCCGAGGGGGCGAGCGCGCCCACCGTGCTGGGCCCGCGCTCGACGAGCAGCCTGTACAGGCGCGATTCCTCCTCCGAGAGGCCAAGGGCGCCGAGCGCCCGCCTGACCTCGTCCCTAGGGTCGTGAGGCATCCGTTCTCCCGCCGGTGCCCCCGGGGATGGGCGTGCGGTTTTAAAATGTTTCCGTTTCGTAAACAGCCCGCTCCCCCGGTGGACTGGGCCTATGGGTGGGCCGTCCCCAGGGTGGCCGCCAGGGCGCGCGCCTGGACGATGCCGTAGCCGGCACGGTCGTCGTGGGGCGTCTGCTGGCCCTCCACCTCGAGGGCGGTGGTCATGAGCGCCTCCTTGACCAGCCTCACGGCGTCCAGGTCGCCCCCCTCGGCGCCGTCGTGCAGCAGCCGCGGCGTGCCCGAGAGGGCGGCCGCGAGCACGGCCGTGACGAAGGCCGTCGCGTGCGACGTGCCCGAGCCCACGGCGTACCTGTCGTCGGAGTAGGCGGTCGCTATCTCGACGCCCGGCGCCACGACCTCCGGCTTCTCGTTGGGGGCGGTCCAGAGGGCCTTGGTCCCCGAGGACGAGAAGGCCGCCACGCGTCCGTTCCTGTCCACCGCGCCCACGCACACGACCTGCTGCAGCACGCCCGGGGTGGCCACGTCCCCGTCGTCGCCAGGCCCCCCGTCGTTCCCCGCGGCCGCGACCACGAGCACCCCGTTCTGGACGGCCTGGGTGACCGCGTCGCGCGTCCGCGACCCGATGAGCTGGGCGAGGCGCTCGAGCTTGCCGCCGAGGGAGAGGCTGATGATGTCCGCGCCGTCGGAGTAGCTCCCGTCGCCGTCGGGGTCGAGGCAGAAGTCGATGCCGTCCGCGATGCGACGGTCGTCCGCCATGCCGTCGTCGCCGATGACCCTGACGACGATGAGCTCGACCCGCGGAGCCCCCCCGCGCAGCTCGCCCTGGGCCGCGATGATGCTCGCCATCGACGTGCCGTGCCCATCCTCGTCGTATGGCGAGCCCCTGCCCTTGACCAGGTCCTTCCATGCGACCACGCGCGCGCCCTCGAGCGCGGGGTGGCCGGTGTCGACGCCCGTGTCGACGATGCCCACCCGGACGCCCTCGCCACGGAGGTCGAGGTCGTAGGCCATGTCGAGCTGGGTCATCTCGTAGGCCCACGCGGTCCGCTCGACCCCAGGGATGCTGGACAGCAGCAGGATGACGGCGACGGCGATGGCGACCGCGGCGACGGCGGGCCCGATCACGAGCGCCCGGCCCCCGCGCATGGGAGCGCGGGGCCGGTCCGCGCCCTCGACGGGCCCGGGTCCATCGGCCGGGGGCGTGCGCGCCCCCTCGGGGGCGGCGCCCGCGTCCTCCAGGGGCGTGTCGCCAGCATCCACGATGCTTGAATGGGATGCGCGCATAAAAAGGCACTCCTGGGGGCGGGCGGTGGGCCGCGCGGCGCGACGCTAGGACGGTTGCCCCGCGCGCCCTAGCTGCAATGCCAGGACCCTGTCGACGGCGTCGATGAGCGCATCCATCCCGAAGGGCTTGGCGATGTAGCCCATGGCGCCGCCGAGCAGGGCGGCCTTGGCGATGCTGAAGTCGGCCGTCAGGAACAGGATCCTCGCCGACGGATCGAGCGACAGTATCTCGCGCATGGCCGCCATGCCGTCCTTCACGGGCATGCGGTGGTCCATGAGGACGAGCCCGGGCTTCCGGGGCATCCTCCGGTACGACTCGACGGCCGCCTCGCCGTCGAGGGCGGTCGCGACGACCTCGTGGCCCTTCCGGGTCAGGACCTCCGCGTAGAGGTCCTGGAGGAACTCCTCGTCCTCGACGATCATCACCGTGGTCATGCGCTCCCCCACGCTGGCATGTCTATGACGAGCTGGGAGCCGACGGACCCTGAGATGCGCTCGAGCCTGGCGCTCGCGCCGTAGTGCCCGAGCAGCTCCCGGACGAGCGACACGCTCGAGGCCGCCCGGGTCCTGCCGGGCTGCGTCCGTGTCGCCGTGAGCGCGTCCGTCACGCGCGGGTCGAGCGCGAACCCCTCGCTCGAGAGGCTGAGCAGCACGCGGTCGCCCTCGTGCCTGGCGCCCATGCGGAGCAGGCACTCGCGGTCGGGCGGTGCCCCCTCCACGAGCAGTACCAGCAGCTGCGTCAGCGCCTCCGTGAGCAGCGCATCCGCCCTCACGCGCGGCGCGGCGGCGAGCCCCTCCGTGGAGATGACGATGTGGTGGGTGAAGAACACGCCCTCGACAGCGCTCCTCGCGGCCTCGACGGCCCTGTCGAGATTGACGGGCGCGGGCTTGGCGGTGGCCTGCTCGGTCTTGGCCAGGAGCGCGCGCACCTGCAGCAGCAGCCGCGCGCTGCGGCCCAGCGCCTCCACCGTCCGGTAGATGAGGCGCTTCTCGGCCTCGTCGAGGTGCTCGGACCTCCCCAGGAGCTCCAGGAACCCGAGCGCGGCCTGCTGGTGGTTGGCGAGGTCGTGGCTGAGCATGTCCATGAGCTCCAGCCGTCCCGCGCCTGTCGCGGTCGATTGCGCGCCCTCGCCCTTCGCCAAGGCCATCGCTCCGCGCCCTCTCAAGAGATGGCCAGGGTATATGATGTTTGCCCCCTCAGTTCCGGTGCCTGATAATATCCGCTCGGCAGGGCCAGTGGGCGCGCCGCGCGGGCACGGCGCCCCTCGGTGGACGGCAAATTTATGAGGGGGCAGCCCGTTCATGCGTTCGAGGGCTTGGCATGAGGTTCGGAGCGCTCACCGGAGGGGGCGACGCCCCCGGTCTCAACCACGCGCTGCGCGCGCTCGTGGTCAGGGGCAAGGAGCTCGGCCACGAGGTCGTGGGCTTCCGCGACGGATGGAAGGGCGTGCTCGAGGGCGACACGGTCCCGCTCGAGCCGGAGGACTTCGAGGGCATGCACGACAGGGGCGGCACGATGCTGGGCACCTCGCGGACGAACGTGTTCAAGGTCGAGCGGGGGCCGGAGAGGGTCAAAGAGCAGCTCGCAAGGCACGGCATCGACGTGCTCGTGGGCATCGGCGGCGAGGACACCCTGGGGGTGCTCCACAGGCTGGCGGGCCTGGGCGTCGCGTGCGTGGCCATCCCCAAGACCGTCGACAACGACCTGGACGCGACCGACTTCACCATCGGCTTCGACACGGCCATCTCGCGCGCCACGGAGGCCATCGACAACCTCCACACGACGGCGCAGTCCCACCACCGGTGCATGGTGGTCGAGGTCATGGGCCGGCACGCTGGCTGGATGACCTGGTACGCGGGCATCGCGGGCGGGGCCCACGCCATCCTCCTGCCGGAGGAGCCCTTCGACCTCGACGCGGTGTGCGACGTCGTCAGGAGGCGGTCGGGGCCGGACGGGCGGGGCTACTCCATCATCGCCGTCTCGGAGGGGGCCACGCTCAAGCAGGCCGGTGGCGAGGTCCACAAGGACAAGAGCCTGGACGCCTTCGGCCACGTCAAGCTGGGCGGCATAGGCGAGAGCCTGGCCGAGCTCATCGAGGAGCGCACCCGCGTCGAGACGCGCTCGGTCGTGCTCGGCCACCTGCAGCGCGGCGGACCCCCCACGTGCCTGGACCGCGTCCTGGCCACGCAGCTCGGCTGGCGCGCCGCGGAGCTGGCGCACGCGCGCGCGTTCGGCAGGATGGCGGCCGTCCGCGGCGGGGGCATCGTGGACGTCGACCTGTCCGTGGCCGTGGGCAGGCTGAAGAGGGTCGACGGGGACCGCGTCGCACTCTCGCGTGGCCTGTGGGGCTGAGCGGCGACCACGGAAGAGGGGCCCGCCCGCCCCGACGGCCACCTGGCCATGCGGCAGGCGGGGGCCCCTACATCCCCGACCGCCCGCCCGTCACGGGGGCGACCTCGAACGGCGCCCCGTGGCCGGGGACGACGGTCCTCGCGACGGCGGCGATGGCCTCCAGGCTGCGCATGGCCACCTCGCGGTCGTAGTGCAGCCCCGGCGGCACACGCTTGCGCAGGTTGTCCTCGGTGGGCAGCGCGTCGCCCGCCAGGACCCATGGCCCCTCCTCGGCCTCGACCAGGACGGACATGTGTCCGCGCGTGTGGCCCGGGGTCATGAACGCCCTCACGCCCGGGGCCAGGACGGAGCCGCCGTCCAGGTGCCGCACGCGGTCGCGGCCGCGGCGGGGCTCGCCCTCGAGCGCGTGGAGGACCACCTCGGCACGGCCGAACCTGTCGTTGCCGCCGGTGTGGTCGATGTGGTTGTGGGTGTTGAAAACCATGTCGACGTCGCCGGGCCCCAGCCCCTCGCGGGCCAGCGCCGCGAGCACCGCGCCCGCGTCGCGCGGCAGCGCCGTGTCCACGACGATTCGCACGTCCCCCGCGAGCACGAGCGAGACCGACGAGCTCGCGTCGACCACGGTCCCCACCTCGTCCCTGAGCACGGAGCCGGCCTTGAGCAGACGCACGACGGGCGCCGTCACGGGGTCACCACCACGCCGGAGGCGCCCACCCAGGGCACCACGATGCACGCGCTCGACATCCCCCCGCCGCACTGGCGCGGCGCCCCCCCGGTGCCCAGGACCGACCGGAGCAGGGCCCCCACGTTCCCCGCGAGCATCAGGGGCTCGCGCACCCCGAGGAGCTCTCCGTGCCTGATCTCGTAGGGCATCGTCGAGCTCACGGAGAAGTCCATCGTCGACGCGTTCGCGGTGTGCGCGCCCAGCACGTCGTGGACGAGCACGCCGCGGTCGACCTCCGCGACGAGGTCCTCCAGCGCTCCCCTGGAGGGCGCCTCGAACAGGAGGTTGGTCACGTAGGCGTCCGGCTGCGCCTTCCACCCCCCGCCGCCGCCCCCGCCGCGCACGGCGGAGCCCGTGCCCTCGACCCCGTACTCGTGCGCGGAGAGCGCGTCGTAGAGGAAGCCCCTGAGCACCCCCGAGCCGACCAGCGCGTTCCTGCGCGTGGGTGTGCCCTCGTCGTCGGCGCGCCCGCTGTTGAGCCCGCCCGGCATGGTGGGGTCGTCGCAGATGCTCACCCCTTCCGCGGCCACCCGCTCGCCGGCCTTGCCGGTCCACGCGGACTCGCCGCGCTGGGCCGCGTCGCCGATGACGGCCGGGACGACCGTGTGCTCGAGCAGCTCCGCGACGGCCGTCGGGCGGAGCACGACCGTCATCTCACCCCCGGCCCCGAGGGGCACGGCCCCCTGGGCATCCACGGCCATGCGCGCGGCCGCCGCGCCGACCGCGGACGCGTCCACGTCGCGGGCCCGGGAGCTCAGCGACTCCAGCCCCGTCGACGTCGTCCGGTCGCGCAGCACCACGTAGGCGGTGGCGTTCATGCTCGTGCCCGCGCTCGCGACCGATATCCCCTCCGAGCTGGCGATCGCTGCCGCGCCCCTGCCGACGCTCACGCCCCCGCCGACCACGATGACGCCCGGGTGCACCGCCTTGGCGGCGTCGACCAGCTCGCCCGCGAGGGCCACGGCCTCGGACGGCTCCATCGCCTCGATGCGCGGGTCGCGGAGCCCCCCCACCTCGGGGTAGGGCCTGCCCCCCGCGGGAAGCGAGAACCCGCGCGCGGGCGACAGGCGGGAGAGCCCGAGCGCGCGCTCGGCCGCGGCCGCGATGCGGGCGGGGTCGGACGCGAACGCGAAGCCGAGCCTCCCGTCGCGCACGACGCGCAGCCCCACGCCGGACTCGGACACCCCGTTGGTGTACGTCACGCGGTCGCGCTCGACGTCCACGCCCACGAACGCCCCGGCGACCGCGAAGGCCTCGGCCTGGCCCGCGCCCCTCGCCAGCGCGGCCCGGACCGCGTCCTCGGCCCGCGAGAGCAGCGCCTGGGGGTCCTGCAGCGCGCGCGCCTCACATCCCCCCCACGACCGCGTCTTGCACGCGCACGTGCGGTCCCCCGTCCCCCACGGGCACGTGCTGGCCCTTGCCGCAGTAGCCGGGGCTCCCGGCCCTGGGGTCATTGCCGACCGCGTCCACGTTGCGGAGCGTCTCCAGGATGGAGCCCATGAGCGCGACGTCGCGCAGCGGGCGGCCCAGCTCGCCATCCCGCACCTCGAACGCCTCCTCCGCGCCGAACTGGAACGTCCCCTTGGCCGTGTCGACCTGGCCCCCGCGCGTGCCCTTGACGTATATCCCCCGTTTGATGCCCTCCAGGAGCTCCTCGAACGAGCGGTCGCCCCCCCCGAGGCAGGTGTTGCTCATGCGCACGAGCGGCCGCGACGCGTGGTCCTGCGCGCGCGCCCCGCCGTTGGGCTCGGCACCGAGCCTGGCGGCCGTCTCGCGGCTGTGGATGAAGGCGGCGAGCACGCCGCGCACCATCAGGTCCTTGCGCCTCGCGCGCACGCCCTCGTCGTCGAACGGGAACGAGCCGAACGCGCCTGGGAGCGTGGGGTCGTCGAAAATGGAGACGAGGGGCGAGCCGAGCTGCTGCCCGAGCCGGTCCGCGAGCATGCTCTCGCCCGCGAGCACGAGGTCGGCCTCGCAGGCGTGGCCGAAGGCCTCGTGGACCAGCACGCCCGCGAGGTCGGGGTCGATGACGGCCGGCATGCGCCCGGCGCCCGGCGCCGCCGCGTCGAGCAGCCGCTCGACCGACCGCGCCGCCCTGGCCGCCTCCTCGACGGGCGTCGGCGACGCGAGGCACTCGAGGCCCCCCACCCCGCCGACGCGCGCGAGCAGCGACGCGGACCGCCCCTCCTTCCTGCCCACGATGCTGGCGCCCGCGACAACCCGCGCGAGGCCCCACACGAGGCGCGTGCCATCGGACGTCTCGAGCTCGACGCGCTTGCGCGCGTCCGCGTAGCTCGACGTGACGGTCACGACGTGCGCGCCCCCGCGCGCGGCCGCCTCGACCTCGCGCAGCATCGCGAGCTTGTCCTCGATGGGCATGTCCCTGGGGTCCCTCCTGGGCTCCCAGACGACCTCGGCGACCTCCGGGCGCACCTCGGCCATCCGGGCGCCCTCCCCCGCCCTCGCGCGAGAGGCGCGGGCCATGGACATCGCGGCGTCGAGCGCCGCCTCCCCCGCGGCGGCACGGAGCTCGTTGGCGGACGCGAACCCCCAGCTGCCCTCCACGAGCACGCGCACGCCGAAGCCCGCCTCGGCCCCCTCGACGGCCTGCTTGAGCTCGCCGTCCTTGAGCTCGAGGCTGGTGGATTCTACCGAGACGACGCGCAAGTCAGCGTAGGACGCCCCGTCGCGCGTCGCCCGCCCGATGAGCCCCTCGAGCGCGCTGTGCACGGGGATGGGACCGACCTGCGCGGGGAAAAGGCTTCCGCCCCTCCGTCAGAGCGTGGCCTCGAAGTCCTTCTCGAGGATGCGCAGCTCGCGCGGCTCGATGGTGTGCTCGTCGATGGTGACGAGCAGCACGGAGTGCGAGACGGTGACCTTGTCGTTGATCGAGTGCAGCAGCCGGAGGATGGCCTCGAACCCGTTGTTCGAGATGAGGTACTCGAGCCCGTCGATGCTCACGACCCCGCGCGGCGAGGACCTGAGGAAGTCGATGATGGCCATGTGCAGCATGCTGATGTTCGTGGGGTTGACGCACCTGTCGTAGCCGACCGTGTTGGTCGTCATCCAGACGAACTGCCCCTTCTTGACCCCGTGCTGCGCCGCCACCTTGTGCGGGTAGGTGCGCGAGATGCACAAGCCCGCCTCCATCTGCTCGACGAGGGCGTTGTAGACCGAGTAGAGCTTGGTCGACGTGCGGTCCTTGATGAGGTAGGACCCGCCCCCGTGCAGCCTCACGCCATCGATGGTGGCGATGGGGGGCTCGGGCGCCTTGGTCTCGGGCATGCTGCTCGCCAGTGCAACTGTCTGGCCGTATAAAAACCGTTCGGAGCCCCTCCCGCGCCTCGCGGGGGGGCCGCCAGCGCCCTACGGCCCCTGTGGGAGCAGCTCGTCCAGGAACGCGCGCGCCATCTCGCGGTGGCGCCCTCGGTCCTTGCGGGAGGCCGTGAGATGGGCCTTCACGTCGAGCCCCTTCGAGGATGCGTGCTCCGCCATCGCTGGCGCGAAGTCCTCCGCGCGGTCGGACTGCGAGTTGCAGCTCACGAACACGCCCGCCGGCTTGCCCTCGAGCCCCTTGGCGCGGTCCAGGTAGGTGCGCACGAAGGGCGCGAACCTGCCCGCCCACACGGGCGCGCCCACCACGACCACGTCGGCGCCCGAGAGGTCGAGCTCGCCCTCCGGGTTGCAGATCTCGGCCTCCCTGCGCCCCGACGCGAGGCCCAGGCAGCCGAAGAAGCCAGGCTCGCGGCTGTGCACGATGGACACGAGGCGGACCGTGTGCTCCCTGGCCCTGAGCTCCTCCGCGAGGAGGTCGGCCAAGGCCTGGGTGTTACCGGTCCTGGTGTAGTATGCGATGACCACATCCATCCTGTGCTCCCCCGGCACGCGCTCGTTCCGCGGCAATATCGCCTCGCAGAGAATATAAGGTTGTGCCCGGCTGCCGCGCACGGCCCGGAGACCGGTGCGCGCGGGGGGGCAGGGCGAAGGTGGGGGGGACGGCCCCCGGGACATCCCCGTGCCGGGGGCCCAGGGAGGTGCGCTGGGCCGAAAGCCATATGAACGGCGAGGTCCCTTCCAGACGTGCCAGACCGTACGGTCAAGCGGTACGACCTGGCCAGCCCCAGGGCCCAAAGGGATGGACGATGATGGTGACGCCATCGGACTCGGCAGGAGCACCGGTCCAGGCACAGGTCGAGGAGGCTTTCGAGGAGGTCGACTCGACCGAGGGCGGGGGGGTCTTCGGCATCATCGACGAGACGGGCATCTACTCCCCGTTCCCGGTGCTGGACCACAACCTGACCGTCGACATGCGCATCGGCGAGCAGCAGGGGCGCCTCCAGTACACCATCGCCGTCGAGAACAACGGCTCCGACGAGATACCGCAGCTCAGCGTGCGGCCCGAGCTGCCCGAGGGCCTCGAGCTCCAGGACGCCGCGACCAAGCCGGTCGGGCCCATCGCTCCCGGCCAGCGCGGGACCGTCGTCTTCCTCGTCAAGGCGAGCTTCGACGCCCTCACCCAGGGCGTGGACGGCCAGACCATCTCGGGCCTCGACACGACGGTCCGCGCCGTGCTCAAGGTGCGCGACCGCCTGCCGAGCTACGAGGTCACGGTCACCAACCAGCGCAGGTGGAACCTGCGCTCGATCTCCGTCAAGCCCTCGTTGCCCTACGGCGTGGTCCCGATCGATCTCGAGCAGAGCATCCCGCTCGTCAAGCCCGGCGACGCCAAGACGGTCAAGTTCGCCCTCACGACCAAGGACGAGGTCGACAAGCGCCTGCGCCACGTGGAGCGGCTGGCCGTGCAGTCGCTCTACGGGCCCTCGCCGCCCCGCAGGAGGTTCAAGGGCTTCCCGAGGACCCACACCGAGGAGGAGCTCGCGGAGATGGTCCGCCGGCTCGAGGAGATCGAGACCGCCATCATCACGCCCGAGAAGCTCCTCGAGGACATCCTCGAGATGGCCGGCCACGAGTACGGGCTCGAGGTCATGGAGGTCCACGAGCCCTTCGAGCACGGCGCGCTCGAGGAGGGCTTCGTGCTCATCGAGGTGCCCGAGGAGGCCATCCGGCCGATGGGCGAGGTGACCGACTACGCGGAGCCGTTCGAGGAGGACTTCCTCATCATCGACTTGGAGGAGTTCGCGTCCATCCGCCCGCTGGGCCTCGAGCCGACCATCACGGACGAGATCGACATCGAGCCCATGGAGCTCGACTTCTAGCGCGCGCCCCCGCCTGAGCCCGATCGTCGTCCCCCCATCCCCCTGAAGGCCCACCATGTCCGCCGACAAGCCATCCTGGAGCGGACCGGACGACCTGGACGACGAGCGTGAGGCAAAGGAGGCCCCCCCGTCGCTCGCGGCCCTGGTCGTCAAGGTGTGGACGCCTGTCTACCCCACGGAGGACCCGAGCGCGGTCCGCAGGGGGGTGGCCGCCGTCCTGCCGAGGGTCGTGCTCGAGCCCGGCGAGGGGGGGCTGCGGGGCACCGCGGCGGGGCCGGTCGCGCTCGCGCGGCTGCGCATTCGGCTGCGGGAGCAGCAGATACGCGACGCCGCCCGGGCCTACTTCCGCAGGTGCGCCAAGGCCGGCGGT
The DNA here is from genome assembly GCA_964353355.1 of uncultured Thermoplasmata archaeon. Classification (GTDB taxonomy): domain Archaea; phylum Thermoplasmatota; class DTKX01; order DTKX01; genus CAYGVT01. The sequence continues at coordinate 23,883 of CAYGVT010000045.1, forward strand.
CTGTGCTTCATGGTCAACAAGCAGGCGGCCACGATGCGCTTGGTGACCTTCGCAACCGAAGGCTCCCCCCTGGGCGACATCGAGGTGTGCGTGGAGGGCGCGGAGCCCGAGCAGGTCATCGATTGGATGTGCGAGCTGGGCGGAGGTTAGGCGCGGGAGTTGAGACTCCCGCTCACATGCCCTGCTGCTCGAACCTGCGCTCCAATGCCTCCACCAGCCTCACGATGCCCCCCGCGTTGTCGTCGGTGACCGGCCCGATGTAGATCGCGTGGTCCCCCACGGCGTCCTTTCGATATTCATCAGCGAGGATGACCGTCGCCCCCAGCTCCGGCAGCACGTACATGGTGTCATGCTTGTCGAGGACCCTCAACAGCCATTGAAGGGGCGATGGTCCAGCCACAACCGTGGTCTTATTGAACGCGAGGCCGCACTCCTCGATGGACCTCCCGACCTCCTTCTCGACCAGGTAGGTCCACCCCAAGTGGAGCCGCCTCATCATGTGGTTGCGGGTGGCGCGGTGGAACAGCCATGCCACGTGGAATATCAGGATGAAGGCGATGAGGATGCCCAAGATGAACGTGGTGATGTAGAGGTGGAAGAAGGCGTCCTCGTCGAGAGATGAGCCGTCCAAGAAGGGGTAGAGGGTCCAGACGGAGACCACGACGGCGATGAGAAGGTACATCCCATAGGTCCTCACCCTCTTCATCGGGCCCTGTGTGAACCTCCACGAGAGTTCCCTCAGCGTCCAGATGGCATCGGTCGTCGACCCGACGGGTCTTCCGACCTCGGTGCCCGTCCCGTCCGTCGGTGGAGGTTGCATGGACCCCTCACGAGTCAATCCGCTCCTGACCATTAAACCGTTTCGCAGCCCGAGCCATGGACGGGGAGGACGTCAGGCGCTCTTACCGCGCAGGGCTCTGTTGAGCTCCTTCGCCAGCCTCACCATGCGCGCGCAGTTCGAGTCGGTGATTGGCCCCAGATAGACCATGTAACCCATGTCGTGCTCATCGATGTACTCGTTGAGGATCACCGAGGCCCCGAGCTCCGGCAGCTCGTACTCGGTGGCGTGCTGGTTCAACGCCTTCATCAGCCAAGAGATGGCGGAAGGCTTGGCCACCACTGTCGTTTTCGTGCACGCGAGGCCCACCACCTCGATGGACTGCGCGAGCGCCTCCTCGACCTTCTCCCTGGACAAGGAGGACATCGTCCCGGTGAACCTTCTCATCACGTGGTCTCGCGTGGCACGATAGTAGGACCAGTTCACGTATAGGATGAGGCCTGAGGAGGCAGACACGGTAATTGCGGTCAGGATGAGGTTCAGAACGTAGGGGAAGTCCCCTCTGTGCGCGTTGGACAGGTCCGTCCACAGGACCAACGACAAGGTGATGAGGAACAGCATCACGAGGACAAGCATTTTCTTGAAGTACCTCATCCTCCAGTAAGCGTAGGAGGAGAAGGCCCACGAGAGCTCGCCCAACGTGCGCAGAGCCTCGTCCTTTGACATGGCGGGCCCATGGGCCGTCGCACCCGCCCCATCGACCGATGGCTGTGGCATCAGGCTCGACATCCCCTCAACCGCCAATCCACATCGCGCCTATGAACCGTTTCGCAGCCTGGGCCACGGGTCGGCCCACCATCACACCGGTCTGCCGCGCAGTTGCGTGTCGAGCACCTCCGCCAGCCTGACGGCACCGCCCACGTTGTCCGCCGTCACCGGGCCCAGGAGCATCGTCGTCGCCGTGACCTCGTCACGTGTGTCGGCATGCGAGCCCACCAGGAGCTCGGCGCTGAGCTCCGGCAGCCTGTAGACATGGTATGCACCGGTGACCATGTGCACGGACAGCGTGTCCCCCTCCGAGGGGCCGACCCACTTGTGCTGGAACCCCACGGCCGTCATCGCGACCTCGGCCTCCATGCGCAGCTCGCTGCCGCGTGGCGCGGTCACCCTCCTCGTCAGCATGCCCTGCGTCCGTCGCGCGAGCACCCAGGTCCGGTAGTAGACCACGAAGAGGGTGAGGGAGATGACCATCAGGAGCGGGACGCAGAGGACGGGGGATAGGTCCAGCATGTCGTCGAAGACCATGTAGACCATCAGCAGCGCGACTGGCAGGACGATGAGAACCATGCCCAGCCTCCCGTACGCCTCGTCGTAGTGCCTGCTCCTCACCCAGCCGAGCTGCCTCAGCCGCTCCAGCCCGACCCCCAGCGAGGCCACGGGCCCATGGGCGGGCCGCTCCGGCGCGGCCCCTCCGCCAGGATACAACCTGTCCACGGTCGTGATGGACACCGCTGGACGGTTATCAAACTTGCCATCGCGACGGCGGTTGCCAGCCGAACGGCGACAGCGCTCCCGAGCCCCGAGGGGACTGGCCGGCGTGCGCAAACCTTTTTACGCGCCCCCGCCCTTCGGCGCGCTGGGATACCATGCGTCTGCTCTTCATCCACTCCGACCACCTCACCTACGAGGCAAAGAAGGCCATCCCCAACTTCGCCGAGGACATCCCCGGGGAGCACAAGGCCCACTTCGACGAGTGCCTCGTCGTGTTCGTCACCGTCGAGCAGGAGGACGAGGGCCACGCCGAGGGCTTCGTCAAGAAGGTCGCGGACGAGATATCGGACGTCCTGGGCCAGGTCAACGCCCCCCGCGTCGTCGTCTACCCCTGGGCCCACCTCTCGTCGTCGCTCGCCGGCAGGTCCGAGTCCGTGCGCCTCCTCTCGGCAATCCACCTGGAGCTCCTGGCGCGCGGCGTCATCGCCGACCGCGCGCCCTTCGGCTGGTACAAGTCCTTCGACATCGCCTGCAAGGGCCACCCCCTGGCCGAGCTCGCCCGCCACGTCGGTTTCCAGCCCACCGGCGAGGAGGGCGTGTCCAAGGCGGTGTACGCGGAGGAGAAGGTCCGCTCGACCTTCCACGTGCTCACCCCCTCGGGCGAGATGTTCGCCGTCGACGGGTTCGACTGGAAGGGCCACGAGAACCTGCGCGCCTTCATCCAGTACGAGACCCACAAGGACCGCACCTCGGGGGAGCAGCCCCCGCACATCGCCCTCATGCAGCGCCACGAGCTGGTCGACTACGAGCCCGGCTCCGACCAGGGCAACCTCAGGTGGTACCCCAAGGGCAAGACGATGAAGGTGCTCATCGAGCACCTCATCCGCGACCTGTGCCACCGCGCGGGCGCGATGGAGGTCGAGACGCCGCAGATGTACGACTACGAGCACCCGTCGCTGCGCAAGTACATGGAGCGGTTCCCCGCCCGCCAGTACATCGTCATCTCGGACAAGAAGCGGTTCTTCCTGAGGTTCGCCGCCTGCTTCGGCCAGTTCCTCATCGCCCACGACATGAACATCTCCTACCGCCACCTGCCGCTGCGACTGTTCGAGATCACCCGGCAGAGCTTCCGCCGCGAGAAGTCGGGCGAGGTCATGGGATTGCGCCGGCTGCGAGGGTTCACGATGCCGGACCTGCACACGCTGTGCGCGGACATCCCGCAGTCCAAGGAGGAGTTCTTCCGCCAGTTCGAGCTCAGCATGGAGTGGATGCGCTCGCTCGACGTGCCCTACGAGGCCGCCTTCCGCTCCCAGGAGCAGTTCTTCGCCGAGAACCGCGAGTGGTACGAGCGCATGGTCAAGGCGCTCGGCCGCCCGGTGCTGTTCGAGCTGTTCGACGAGCGCTACGCCTACTTCATCACCAAGTTCGAGTTCAACTTCGTGGACACGCAGGGCAAGGCGGGCGCCATCTCGACCGTGCAGATAGACGTCGAGAACGCCGAGACCTACGACCTGACCTACACGGCCGCGGACGGCTCCAAGCAGCGCCCGGTCATCCTGCACACCTCCATCTCGGGCGCGGCCGAGCGGTGCGTCTACTCGATACTCGAGCACCAGGCGGCCCGCATGGCCAAGGGGGAGAAGGCCGAGTTCCCGCTGTGGCTCGCGCCCACGCAAGTGCGGTTCATCCCGGTGGGGGACGAGCACGCCCTTAAGTGCCTGGAGCTCGCCGCCCACCTGGACGGCGTCGCGCGCGCGGACGTGGACGACCGCAACGAGAAGGTCGGCAAGAAGATACGCGGCGCCGAGACGGAGTGGGTGCCGTTCACGGTCGTCTACGGGGAGAAGGAGGCAGCCGCGGGCGGGCTCCTCCCCGTGCGGCTGCGCTCGGGCGAGACCAAGCAGATGACGGTCGAGGAGCTCCGGCTCTTCCTCGAGGGCGAGCTCGAGGGATACCCGTACGAGCCCACGGCCCTGCCAGTGAGGATGTCGATGCGCCCCGTGTTCAAGGGCTGAGCCGTCTCACTCCAGGTCCCCGGCGGGATGCCCGTCCGGGTCTATCTCGCCTTCGAGGATGCGGGTGGACGAGATGGGGCGGCCATCGTCCGCTAGCACGTGCAGGATGCGCACGACGCGCAGCCGGGCGAGCCCGTTGCTCTCGCGCGCCTCGTTGACCTTGAGCCCGTTGGCGTGGGAGTCGATGGACACGATTATGGAATCCAGGTCTGGCCTGGTCGCGGCCGGGCCGAGCTCGTCCGAGAGAGGCACGACCTCGTACCGGCGGTCCCTGAACTCGGAATCGAGGAACGCGCGCAGGTCGCGCTCGCGCTGCTTGTAGGGGCGCACGCGGCGGCGGCGGGTGCTGTTCGCGTACGCGTCCGTCGTGAGGCCGACGAGGACCTCGTCGCCCTCCTTGAAGGCCTGCGCCAGCAGCGTCCGGTGCCCCCTGTGGAGCACCTCGAACGTCCCACCCACGGCGGAGATGCGCACGGGATGGCCCCCTAGACCCCACCCGAGAGGGTCAGCATGAGCACGAAGAGGAGCACGCCGATGCTGAGGTAGAAGAGCCACATCGTCTGCTTGCGGCTGCGCTGCTGCGCGTCCCACTTGGCCTTGCACGCGTCCGAGCACGTGATGTCGTCGGGCTGGATGGCCTTACCGCACATCTTGCAGTGCTTGTGCTGCACGAGCCTCTCGACCAAGGGCGCCACCTCGAGCACCCATCGCAGGGGCCGTATTTCCTACTTTCGGCCCTCCCTCCGCTCCCCTTTAATACGCGCGTCGCCCTCCGCGAGGACGATGCGCCTGGGCGTGCTGTACTCCGGCGGCAAGGACTCGTGCCTGGCACTGCACATGGCCTCCGAGCGCGACACAGTCGCGGGCCTCGTCACCATGAGGAGCCGCAACCCCGAGAGCTACATGTTCCACACGCCCGACGTCCACCTCGCGCGCCTCCACGCGGAATCGATGGGCCTGCCCATCATCGAGCGCGAGACGGCCGGGGTCAAGGAGGAGGAGCTCTCCGACCTGGATGCGGCCGTCGCGCAGGCGCGGCGCGACTGGGGCATCGGGGGCGTGGTCACGGGCGCGGTCGCTTCCCGCTACCAGGCCGACCGCGTGCGGCGCATCTGCGACGGCCTGGGCCTGGCGTCGGTGAACCCCCTCTGGGGCGTCGACCAGCTGTGGCTGCTCGGGGAGCTTCTGCGTCTGCGGTTCGAGGTCATGGTGGTGGGCGTGTTCGCGCCCCCGCTCGACGGCTCCTGGCTCGGACGCGTGCTGGACCGGGCGATGGTGGGCGAGCTTGCGCACCTCCAGCGCTCGCACGGCATCAACCCCGCCGGAGAGGGCGGCGAGCTCGAGACGACCGTGCTCTGGGCCCCCCGGTTCTCGCGACGCGTCGAGGTCGTGAGGGCCGCCAAGCGTGAGGGCCCGACCTCGGCCGTGCTCGCCATCGAGGAGGCCCGGCTCTCGGATGCGTGAGGCCCTCGCGTCCCGACAGCCCCTCCTGCCCCCGTCCCGCGATGGCAAGCATTAAACCACCCCACTCCGATTCGACCGACCGCTGCGGGAGCGCCGGAGACGCCCCGCGGGCGCCCGGGGGCATTCTGGGCGCCCTGTCGGGGACGCAGGCCTTCGGAGCGCCGGTCGGGGATGGGACCCCCCCGGCGGCCCATCGTGGAAGCGCCCCCCCCACGTCGCGCGAAGGCGACCCCCGCCGCCATAGAGGGAGGTAGTCCAGTGGCGAAGCGGAAGGGGAAGCGGCGCATCGTGAAGTCGAGCCTGCCGACGCGCAAGGAGGGCGTCTCCAAGGGGCCCATCAAGATAACCATCTACGACTACAACGAGGAGATGTTCGAGGAGCGCGAGATAAAGGCCGCCAAGGAGTGCCTCGAGTACAAGGGCAGGCCCACCATCACCTGGGTCAACGTCGACGGGGTCGAGGACCACGAGGCCGTCGAGGCCATCTGCAAGTGCTTCGGCATCCACCCGCTGACGGTCGAGGACGTCCTGCACATCGGGCAGCGCCCCAAGGTGGACGACTACGGCCAGTACCTGTACATCGTCGTCAAGATGATCTACCAGTTCGGCGAGTCCAAGGAGATAGTGGCCGAGCAGGTGTCCATCATCCTGGGCATGACCTGGGTCCTCTCGTTCCAGGAGCGCATCGGCGGGGACGTGTTCGACCCGGTCCGCGACCGCCTGCGCAAGGGCAAGGGTCTGACGCGCAAGAAGAAGGCCGACTTCCTCGTGTACGCCCTCATCGACGCAATCGTCGACAACTACTTCCTCATCCTCGAGGACTTCGGCAACAAGCTCGAGAACCTCGACGAGGAGCTCGTGACGAACCCCACCGAGGAGACCATGCACACCATCCACAACCTGATGCGCGACCTCATCTTCCTGCAAAAGACCCTGTGGCCGCTGCGCAGCGTGGTGGAGCACATGGGCAAGGGCACGGCCCGGTTCGACCAGGAGACGTCGCTCTACATCAAGGACCTGACGGACCACACCGTGCAGGTGCTCGACACCATAGACACGTTCATGGCGCTGCTCTCGAGCATGATGGACACGTACGTCTCGAGCCTCTCGCACAAGATGACGGACGTGCTCAAGGTGCTCACCATCATCACGACCATCTTCACGCCGGCGACCTTCATCGCGTCCGTCTACGGCATGAACTTCCAGGTGAACATGCCGGAGATACACCACCCGGCGGGGTACGCGCTGTCGTGGGTGGCGATGGGCGGCAGCATCCTGATGATGCTCTACTTCTTCAAGAGGAAGAAGTGGTGGTAGGCCCGCACGGAGGCGATGCTCCCCTCCCGGTGGGAGCGCCAGCCCTGACATCCAGCCAAGGGTTCGAGCGAGAACGACCCTTCGTCGGCGGGAGCGGCGATGTGCGACCCGATGGTGGTCAGGCGGCATCTATTAATGAAGGCATGGGATTTCCAGCTCGCGTCGTTGCGGGTCTCCTCGACGGTCGTCGCACGCCCCGGGCCATCCAACGGCGGGCGGCAGAGCGGCATCACGTCGAAGGGGACCGGTGGAGGCTTCCGATTGACAACCGAACCGGGAACGAAGGACAATCCCTGGAGGCTCAAGACGCCCCCGGGGACGTCGAGCTACGAGATGTACAGGGATGAACGCGATGGGAAGGAGGTGCTCGTGTGCACCGTGGGCAAGACGGTCCTCTATTACGACCACAGGTGCATCGCGGACCTCCACAAGGCCCGCAAGCAGCAGGGCGACTGGATTGAGCTCGGTGCCGCGGACGAGCAGAAGCCCGCAAGGGATGGGACCGTCGAGGCCTGGGCGAGGTCACCGGGCAATCCTATCGGCGGCTGGTACGGCCTGAGGAAGGGGCTTCGCGGGCGCTTCGGGATGTACATCCCTCCGCTGATGGAGGCGATGGGACTTGCGGAGCTCGAGCACAATGCGAAGAACAACAGGATGAGGGCGAAATAGGACCCCAGCGCGCGCGGTGCGAACGCCCGACCGTCCCGACCAGCTCGGGCGTGCTCCGGTCGGAGGACCGGACAGCGCCTCGGGCGACCTCGGACGGGATGGTCCTTCAGTGATCCTCCCCCTCCCGCCGACCATGCCTGGGACGCGGGATGGACCGCAGGCATCGCCCTTGTGAGGGGACGGGTGTCCAGGTGGTGCCTTCGTCGCAGCCCGGGGCCGGCACGTCGCCCGTCCAGCTCCCGGCCCCACCTCTCGGAATCCGAGCCTCAGTCGATGGGCTCCGGCACGACGATGAACCCCAGCTCGGTCACGCGGTAGGCGCCCCTCCTCCTGGGCATGCCGGGCTGCGTCACCTCGACCACGCCCTCATCGGGCTTGATCTCGATGATGACGTCCGCGAGCTGGTAGAGCGTGCGCACCTGCCGCTCGTCGTGGAGCTCGGGCTCTATCATGAACATGGAGCTCGCGCGGAAGCCCTTGACCTTCGCGCGAAGGTACGAGAGGAACCTGTACACGCCCTGGGCGGACACGTACATGAGGATGGTGTCTATGGAGTCGAAGACGAGCCGCTGGTTCTCCGTCCCGCGGGCCAGGTACTCTGACATCGACGAGACTATCGCGTTCGTGAGCCGCGCGAAGTCCGCGACCGACGCCACGTACTTGACCTCCTCCGAGTCCTTGAGCGACGGGTCGCTCTGCGGCGAGTAGGCGTCGATGAACACGTAGCGCCCCACGTGCGGGTGGAGCATCCACTTCTTCTCCTCGATGAGCGCGACGATGTCCTCGGTGAAGTTCTTGGTCGTCACGTACATGGAGGCCCCGCCCTCCCTGAGGCCCTGGTGGAAGTAGCCCCGCGCGAGCGTGCCGCGGCCCGACATCGAGGGCCCCGTGAGCAGGCACAGCGCGCCAGGCCTCAGGCCCCCGTTGAGCAGCTCGTCCAGGCCCTCGATGCCCGTCCTGTGCCTGCGCGCGCCCCCGATGGGGGCGGGAGGCTCACTGTTCGTCCGTTGCATTCTCCTCCACCCCGGTGGCTCCGGAATCGGTCTCGAGCCTCGAGAGCCGCTCGTCCTTCATGAGCAGCCCGAACAGGGCCTCCAGCAGCTCCTCCGACCCCGATTTCCTCACGGCGATGATGGGCACGACCGGCACCTCCGCCGGGAGGCCGAGCCGGTCGCGCACCTCGTCGGGCGCCAGGGCCTCGGGCAGGTCGGAGAAGTTCGCGGCCACCACGAGGGGCAGGGCGAAGCCCTTGGTGAGCTGCAGCATCCTGCGCGCCCGCGGGAAGGTCTCGGGCTTGGTCGCGTCCACGACCAGGATGACCGCCACGGCCTCCTCGGCCAGGAACTCGAGGATCGGGTCGAAGAGCTCCTGGCCCGGCGTGCCGTAGAGGTCCGCCGCGAACCCCTTGTAGTCCAGGTATCCGTGGTCCATGGCGATGGTCGTGCCCATCCGGTCCACGCTCACCGACGACGTGGAGATGGCCTGCACGATGGTGGACTTGCCCGAGTGGTATGGCCCCGTGACGAGTATCTTGGGGAAGAACACGCGCACGCCCCCGGGCCGCATCACCTTGATGGGGACCACGAGGTCGGACGTGGGCTTGCCGTCGATCCTCTCGGCGCGCAGGAACTGGCGCACGATGGCGATGCGCTCGACGGGCTGGAGCGCGAGCACGGTGTCGAACGTGCCCCGGAGCCGGGCGATGTTCGCAGGCTCGTACCCCCACGTCGAGAGGAGGCCCACCATGTGCCGCCCGATGCACACCGAGGCGATGAGGTCCACGAGCCGTCGCACGCCCTCGTCCTCGCCCCCGTTGCACATGTCGATGTAGGACGAGAGGCTGTCGAGCACGACCACGCCGTCCTTGGGCGTGTTGTCGCAGACCGCCCTGACCAGCGACTTCACCTCCTGGGGCGAATCGACCGTGTACGCCTCGTTCGACGGGATGTTCATGTAGGCGGTGAAGCTGTCGAGGATGCGCAGCTGCCCCGTGGACTCCCACTCGTCGAGGTCGAACCCCATGATGTCCGCGATGGCGCGTATGGCGTCCGCGGGCTTGTTGTTGACGACGTAGGTCACGCGCATGCCCTCGCGCAGCGCCGCCACGGCCGCGTTCACGCCGTAGGGCGCGGGGTCGATGCCGGGCGAGGATATGAACAGCGCCCGGAACGGGCCGGTGCCGAGCCTGAGCCGCTCGTCCACCAGCCTTATCCCCACGCGGAACGCGCTCAAGTGCGTAACCCCTGGACGTTGCCCGGACGACCGACCTTCGCACGACCCCTGCGGCGGAGACCGCCTACCTCAGGCCTGGCTGCACGATGAAGCCGGACTTGTCGATGTCGACCGACTGCTCGCCGGCGAGGTGCTTGGTCCCCCTCATCTTGAGCACCTCGATGTACTTGCGGCGGGTGTTCTCCTCCTTGGGGTACGACAGCAGCAGGATGCAGTCCACCATGTAGCCCTCCATCGCCGTGGTGATGGAGGAGTAGTCGAACTCCGCGGTCAGGTAGGTGACGCAGTTGAAGGCCTTCATGTAGGTGATGAGGTCGTGCAGGAACTCGCGGTACTTGCGGTCGTCGTGGATGGCGATGCGCATGACCGACACGGGGTCGAGGACCAGCCTGTTGGGCGAGTACCGGTCGACCTCGGACTGGACGGCCTGCAGCACGCCGTCTGGGTTGTCGCGCAGCGTCTCGCCCACGTCCACGAAGATGACGCGGCCCTGGTCGATGAGCGACTGGTCGAAGAAGGAGAAGCTGCTGAGGAACCGCTGCACGACCCAGTTGGGCTCCGAGATGGCGGTGATGAACATGCCTGTCTCGCCGCGCTTGGCCCCGTAGAAGAGGCTCTGCACGGCGAGGGTGGTCTTGCCCGTGCCTGGCGCGCCCGCGATGAGCACGGCCGACGGGACTATGAAGCCACCCTCTATCATCTCGTCCAGCCCTGGTATGCCGGACTCCACCCGGTCCATCATCTCGCCCCACCTTCCTTGCGGTACGCGTGCGAATAGTTGGTGCGCCTTTATATGCTTAACCGTACATTTCTCGCCTCTGAAGGGCAGGTCTGGCGGCCGCTGGGGTGCGATGGGGGAGGGAAGCTGCCCGCCCTCCCTGCCACCACTGGGGATCGCGACGCCTATGGGTTGCCGTGGGGCTCGAGCTCCACCTCGATCTCCTCCATCTTGGGCGAGTCGGGGGCCTTTGGCGGGGCGATGAGCTCCTCGAGCTCGTCGAGGGGCTCGATGGCGTCCGCGCTCTTCCCCTTCCCCTTCCCCTTCTCCTCCTCCTCTACGACCGCCTCCATCTCCTTCCGTCGCCGCCAGAAGACCAGCAGCGCGACCAGGATGACGAACACGACCAGGATGAGGATGGCGACCCACGCGTAGTCCGGGTTGGCCACGTCGATGGTGGCCGACACGTCCTGGTGGTTGCCCAGGGAGTCGGCCACGCGCACGGTGTAGGCCAACCCGTCCTCGTTATCGCTCACCGTCGTCGGCCAGGAGTGGAGCCACATGCCGGTCTCCTGCCGGGTCATGGCGACCCACGGGCCCGAGCCGATGCGGATCTGCACCGACTCGACGCCGGTAGCGTCCGTGGCGTCGACCTTGAACTCGACGGTCCCCTTCACGGACGCGCCCGTGACGGGTGTCATGGCCGCGATGACGGGGGCCGAGTTGTCCACGACCACGGTCCACAGGAGCGTCGCGTTGTGCGCGGCCGTGTCGGAGGCCACGAAGGCCACGCCGAGCTCGCCGTCGGGGTAGGCCCCGGAGGGCAGCGCCCACTCGTAGAAGCCCGTGGCCGGGTTCAAGTAGACGTCGTAGACGTCCGTGCCGACCCTGGCCTTGACGGAGGCGACGGCGACCGCGTCCTTGACGAACAGCGTGAAGGGCACATCGCCCGCCACGTGCTCGCTGGGCGCAGGGAAGGACGCCACCGACATCGCGGGCGCGTTGTTGTCGAGCGTCACCGGCGACGAGGCGTGGACCTCCTTGCCGGACCCGTCGATGGCGCGCACGATGATGGTGTGCGGCCCGTCCGCGAACACCGAGGAGCTGAACGAGCCCCTCCCGCCCACCATGTCCACCCAGCCCACGCCGTCCACGGAGAACTGCAGAGTGTCGATGAACGTGTCGCGCACGGTCGCGGTCACGGTCACCATGCCCTCCAGGACGTCGCCGGGCAGCGGGTCGTCGAGCGAAAGCTCCGGCTCATTGTTGTCGACCTGGAACACGACGATGACGGTCGAGGACCGGCCCGAGGCGTCCAGCGCCTTGGCCACGAGCGAGTAGTTGCCGTCCACGAGGGTGGTCGTGTCCAGCGTGTACTCGTAGTAGTTGGAACCCGCGTTGAGGGTCGCCGCCACGGGGTCGCCGTCGGACCAGTCGAGCGTGACCTCCACGATGCCGCGCGCGTCGGAGGCGGCCACCTTGAACAGGAGCACGCCGTAGGCGAACTGCCCCTCGGTGGGCGCCACCACGCCAAGGCTCGGGTTGTGGTTGTCGACGATGACGTTGATGCGGTCCTCCGTGACGTGCCCGGCGGCGTCGGTCACGCGGGCGGAGAGCACGTGCCAGGCGTCGGAGAGCCCGGACGTATCCCACGACCACGTGAAGTCGACGCCGGAGAGGGGCACCGGCATCCAGCCCCCCCCGTCCACACCGAGCTCCACATCGCCCTCGCCGAGCTCGAAGGGTGCGTCCGAGGCGAGCAGGAGGACCTTATTCTGGCCAGAGGTGATAATCTCGCCCGCGGCCGGGGAGCCGAACGCGAGGGAGGGCGCGGTGTTGTCGATGGTGAAGTCGACCGGGCCGTAGACCGCGGACCACCTGCCCGAGGAGTCCATCGCGCGCGCCGAGACCTCGGCCGACGCGTCGGGGAGCGTCGTGGTGTCGATGAGGAACTCCCAGTAGCCGGAGGCCGGGTTGTATGTGGTCATGACCCTGGTGAGGCCCTCGATGCCGGTGAAGACGAGCTCGACCCCAGCAACGCCCAGCCTGTCGGACGCCGCGACGCGGAAGTGGTAGACCCCGATCGCGTATTCCCCGACCGCCGGGGAGACCACGCGGCACGTCGGGTCGGTGTTGTCGACCGTGAAGCCCACGGATGCGGACGTCACGTGGCCGGCCCCGTCGGTGATCCGCACATCGACGCTCCCGGGCCCGTCGGGGAGCAGCGCCCAGTCGAGCTCGATGGAGAAGGTCGACGGATCGGCCAGGTCCTGCTTCAGGGACTTCCAGCCGACGCCGTTGAGGTTGTACTCGACGTCGCCCGTGCCCAGGTTGAAGCCCGCGTCGGTGGCGGTCACGGTGACGTTGAGCTTGCCGTCGAGGATGACCTCGCCCGGGGCGGGGCTCACGAGCGTGAGCCGCGCCGCCGTGTTGTCGACCGCGAACGGGATGAGGTCCATGGTCGTCGTCCTGCCGGACATGTCGACGGCTACCAGCACGATGCTAGCGGGCCCGTCGGGCAGGGTGGTGGTGTCGACGGTCAGCTCCCAGTAGCCGGACGAGGGGTCGAAGGTCGCGTCGGCGCTCTCGAGCGCGCCTGGCCCAGAGAAGCCGAAGTGCATCTCCACGCTCCACACGCCCAGCAGGTCGGCCGCGCGCGCGGTGAAGGTGTACACGGCGCCCACGTACTCGGCCTCGGAGGGAGTCACGAGCGCGACCGAGGGGTCGTGGTTGTCGACCGTGACCGTGATGGTCCTCTCGGTCACCTTCTCGGCGAGGTCCGTCGCCCAGAAGGTCAGGGTGTGGACGCCGTCGGCGATTTCGGTGGTGTCCCACGTGATGGACCAGGCGGGGGACGCGCCCGCATTGAGGGTGCGCCAGTTGCCGTCGTCCACGCGGAACTCGACCGCGGCCGCGGCCACGCTGAACGGCCCGTCGGTCGCGGTGATGGCCACGAGGTAGGACGGGGAGATGATGACCTCGCCGTCGCGCGGGGCGGTGATGGTGAGCCCAGGCGCGTTGTTGTCCACGTAGAACGTCACGGACGCGGCCGCGAGGTAGGCCCGGCCCGTGAGCTCGGTCGCGTAGGGCTTGATGGTGTAGCTGCCGTCGGGCCAGAGCCCTGTGTCCGCGGTCCACTCGTAGTAGCCGGAGGCGGCGTTGTAGCCCAGGGCGACGTCGACGGTCCACGACGGGCCGGCGATGCGCGCGGACACGTTGCGCAGCCCCGCGTTGTCGGAGGCGCTGACCGCGAAGCCCATGACCCCGTCGAGCCGCTCGCCCGAGTAGGGCGCGACGACGGCGACGGTCGGCGCGGCGTTGTCCACGTAGACAGTGACGGCCCGCGCGGCGTAGTTACCCGCGTCGTCGAGGGCGACCAGCGTGAGGGTGTGCGCGCCGTCCGCGACGGCGATGGTGTCCCACCCGACGGACCATACGCCGCCGGAGAGCGACAGCGCGACCCAGTCGCCGCCGTCCACGCTCATGTACACTCCTCCGTAGTCGAAGCCCGCGCCCGCGTCCCTAGCGGACGCGCTCACGGTGTACGTGCCCACGACGTAGGCGCCGTTCACGGGCTGCGTTATGGCGATGACGGGCTCGGCGTTGTCGACGGTGATGACCGCGAGCGGGGTCGTCGCGGTCCTGCCGGCCTCGTCGGTCGCGACGACCGCGATGCCCCACGAGCCGTCGTGCAGCACCTTGGTGTCCACGACAACCTCGTAGTAGCCCGTCGCCGGGTTGAGCTCGGCGTCGAGCGCGTAGGTGATGGTGCCGTCGCCGAGGTAGACCTTGACGGACCCGAGCTGCTCGGCGTCGTCGGCATCGACCCGGATGGTCACCGTGTCGCCGACGTCGGAGCCGTCCGTCGGGCCCACCAGGGTCACCGTGGGGTCATTCGTGTCGCCGATGACGTTGACGCCCGCGGTGGGACCCCAGTTCCCTCCGGGGTCATCGCCGTGCACGCTGAGGACGTGCGCACCGCCGCCTGGCGCCCCCAGGCTGGCGCTCCAGATGCCCAGCGACGCCGAGTAGCCCATCGCTACCCAGATGCCCCCATCGATGCAGGCCCACATCGAGGTTGTGCCGGTCAGGTCCGCCGCGACCGCGTAGACGGTGAGCGCAGACGAGGCGTCGACGTACTGCCCCTCCCCGGGCCACACGATGTAGGGCGTGGGGCCGGTGTTGTCCACGGTCACGATGACCTGGGCGGAGCCCACGTTGTAGACGTTGTCCCACACCTGCGCGAGGAGCCGGTGCTCGCCGTCCGTGAGCGTGGTGGTGTCGAGGTCGCAGGTGAACGCGGTGCCATCCCACGTCATCGACTTGGAGCCCGCGCCGTAGTCCCACGTCAGCTGGGCCCAGGTGGTGCCCACGCCCGACTGCGCGTCGGAGGCCGTCGCGGACACCGTCACCGTCCCAGAGAGGACGTCATAGGGGGAGGGCGTGGTGATGCCGACGCCCGGCGCGGTGGTGTCGAGCGCGTAGGGCAGGTCCGCGGTCGCCGAGTTGCCCGCGCGGTCGTACATCGTGATGGTCACGGGGGAGTCTGCGGCCGTGTCCCACGACTCGATGCCGTAGGAGCCCTGGTAGACCGAGGTCGTGTCGCGCGTGCCGCCGCTGCCCAGGCTGCCCTCGTAGGAGAAGTCCGCGTAGTAGAGCCCCGAGCCGCCGGCGTTGTCGGTGGCCACGGCGTTCGCGGTCGCGGTGTTGGTGCCCGTGGATACGTGCGAGAACCAGAGCGTGCTGCCGATGACGTGCAGGTAGGACGACGACTCGGACCAGTACGAGGAGGTGATGGTGGGCGCGACGGTGTCCGCGCGATAGGAGGACCAGTCGTTGTTGCCCGCCTCGGGGGTCAGGTAGTTCTGGTCGGAGGGGACGGGAGTCCCGTCCACGCGCAGCGCGTTCTCCTCGGCCCAGATGGTGAAGGCATCGTTGTTCGCGATGGTGGTGGAGGTGCGCACCACGATGAAGTACTCGTAGTTGCCCGTCGGGGTGTTGGGGACGGGCGCGGCGTTGATGTCGAGATCCACGGTGAGCGCCCCGGCGTTGACCACGACGGCGGACAGCACGAGCCCCGTGTCCGAGGCGTCCCACGAGTCGTCGGACGTGCCGTCGTCGCGGTAGATGGCGACGCCCGAGGTTGTGGGGTTCACGCCGATGGCGGCCAGGTCGTTGAAGTCGAACCCGCCGTCGTTCTGAAACCAGAGCGAGAGGTAGTCCAGGAACTCGTAGGAGCCGCCGTCCACGATAGTGAGCCCCAGGGCAGCCTGGGCGAGGCCGCGGCCGATGAAGCCCGTACCGATGTCGTAGAACCGGGACTCGCGCACGTCGAGGCTGGTCCCGCCGATGTTGAAGGCGGGCTGGGAGGAGCCGTCGGAGAACTGGATACCGCCCGCGTTGATCCATGTGCGGACGACGTCGTTGTCATCGATGTCCGTATCGGTGCGGATGACGATGAACCACTGGTAGTCCCCGTTGATGGCAACGGGCACGAACTCGTTGGCCGCGTTCAAGTTGAGCTGGCAGTAGTCGTAGGGCCAGTTGAAGATCCAGTTGAGGTTGGTGACGGTGATGGCCGGGTCGTTCGCGTCGAGCACATCGTCGACCGCGCCCGTGTCGCGGAACAGGCCCACGCCCGAGAGGCCACCGTTGACGTTGAGGCCCTTGAGCTCGCCGGTGTTGAGGTTGGTGTTCCAAGTGTCGAACCAGACCTCAACCCGCTGGAGGCGGTCGAGGCCGTTGTTCGAGGTCGCCCCGAAACCCCAGATAGGGATGGCGGTCGAGTCGTCCCTGATATACGGGGACGAGGAAGGCACCACGTCGGTGGTCTTCCCAATCGTCACGGCGGCCGCGGCGACCGGCGCGAACGCCACGACGACGAAAAGCGACGCCAGCAGCAGCATGGCGACGACGCTCAGACTGACAATCCTATGGCTCGGGCTATCACTTGGCATTGTCCTCCGCTCCATCCGGGCGTGCATCCCAGTCCCTCTAGGCCCGGTCGGTTCATGGATGCGGTCCGTCCATATTTAAAGCTTGGCCATTTTTGATCAATCTTGGATAATTGGACGGACCCTGATCGGGTGGACCCGCTCACGGACAGACCGAGGTCGACCTGGAGCGCACGACCATTGGGTTGCCCGAGAATGCAAAGAGAATGCCTAGGGCGGAGAATCGCGATACGATGACTGGATAGGGCTTCTCTTAGAGAAATCCTTATCTGCGGAACGCCCATTCCCAGCCCCTGTCCAGGAGGGCCCACAATGCCCCACACGCCCCCGCCAGAGCCGTTCCGCATCAAGGTCGTCGAGCCCATCAACCTCCACCCGCCTCAGGACCGCGCGCGCATGATGAGGGAGGCGGGCTACAACGTCTTCCGCCTCCGCTCGGAGGACGTGTTCATCGACCTGCTCACCGACTCTGGCACATCGGCCATGTCCGCCAAGCAGTGGGCGGGCCTCATGGACGGCGACGAGGCGTACGCGCAGTGCCGCAACTACTACCACCTGGCGGACACCATCCGCGACGTGTTCGGCTTCGAGCACTTCGTCCCCACCCACCAGGGCCGCGCGGCCGAGAGCGTGCTGTTCTCGTCCATCTGCAAGCCCGGCGACGTCGTGCTCAACAACATGCACTTCGACACCACGCGCGCGAACATCGAGGCGACGGGCGCGGAGGCGCGCAACTTGCCGACGCCGGAGCTGTTCGACATCGCGTCCGATTCCCCGTTCAAGGGCAACATGGATGTGGAGAAGCTCAAGCACACCATCGAGTACATGGGCGGGTCACGCATCCCGGCCATCTTCCTCACCATCACCAACAACTCCGGCGGCGGCCAGCCCGTGTCGATGGCGAACATCAAATCCGTGTCCAAGGTCGCGAAGGAGCACCGCATCCCGATGTTCTTCGACGCGTGCAGGTTCGCCGAGAACGCCTGGCTCATCAAGACGCGCGAGCGCGGCTACGCCAGCAGGCCCATCGTGGACATCGTCCACGAGATGTTCTCCCACGTCGACGGCTGCACCATGTCCGCGAAGAAGGACGGGCTCGTCAACATGGGCGGCTTCCTCGCGGTGCGGGACCCGGCGCTCTTCGAGCGCGTCTCGCAGAGGCTCATCCTGACCGAGGGCTTCCCGACCTACGGGGGCCTGGCGGGCCGCGACCTCGAGGGCATGGCCATCGGCCTCCGGGAGGTGCTGGACGAGGGCTACTTGGCCTACCGCTACAACCACACCAAGTACCTGGCGGACTGCCTCCAGGAGCGCGGGGTGCCCATCATGACGCCGGTGGGCTGCCACGCGGTGTACATCGACGCCAAGCGCATGCTCCCCCACATACCCCAGGACAGGTTCCCCGGCCAGAGCATCACCGTCGAGCTCTACCTCAGGGGCGGCATCCGCACGGTCGAGATCGGCTCGCTCATGTTCGCCGCCCCGGACCCGGCGACGGGCGAGATGAACTTCCCGGAGCTGGAGCTTGTGAGGCTCGCCATCCCGAGGCGCGTCTACACCGTCTCGCAGCTCGAGTACGTGGCCGATGTGGCCGGCAGCATCCTGAAGGACGCTGACAAGCTCCCCGGCTACCGCATCGTGCAGGCGCCCAAGGTGCTCCGGCACTTCACGTGCGAGCTCGAGCCCGTCCAGTGAGGACGCTGGCGTCCCACGGCGGGCGCGCGGGCGCCCGAGCGCCCGGCGGGGGCGCTGGCCATCCCGTGGCGAGGACCAAAAGGTCTAATATCCGCAAATCCGTTGCCCCCCCGTCCTTCAGTGAGGAGCATAGGAGCCAGTCTGTGGAATCGGAGGATGAACGCATGGCCAAGCGACAGATACAGTACAACCTGGGCGTGGACGACATCCCGAACAAATGGTACAACATCGCACCCGACCTGCCGCACGGCCTCCCGCCCCCAATCGACCCCCCCGACGGCCCCTCGCGCGTGAAGATGCTCCCCGAGATGCTCCTGGGCGAGTGCCTGAGGCAGGAGATGTCCACGGACAGCTGGATACCCATCCCCGAGGGCGTCATGGAGCTCTACCGGCAGGCCGGCCGCCCGCGCCCGCTCTTCCGCGCCCACCGCCTCGAGGAGAGGCTCAAGACCCCGGCCAAGCTCTACTACAAGTCCGAGTTCTACAGCCCGACCGGCTCGCACAAGGTCAACACCGCCCTCGCGCAGGCCTACTACGCGCAGAAGGAGGGCTACGAGCGCATGACCACCGAGACCGGCGCCGGACAGTGGGGCACGGCCCTCGCGTACGCGACCGCGGTCGTCGGCCTCAAGCTCACCGTGTACTGGGTGCGCGCGGTCCACAGCTGGAAGAAGGACCGGCTCAACTTCATGCGCCTCTACGGCGCGGACGTGCACGCGTCCCCGAGCCCCAAGACCAAGGTGGGCAAGGCGCTCTACGACAAGAACCCCGACGACCCCGGCTCGCTCGCCATCGCGATCTCCGAGGGCCTCGAGGACGCCATCGAGCACGACAACGCCATCTACTCCCTCGGCTCCGTGCTCAACCACGTGCTCACGCACCAGACCATCATCGGCCAGGAGACGCTCAAGCAGTTCGAGCTCGCGGACGACTACCCGGACGTCATGTTCTCGTGCCTGGGCGGCGGCAGCAACTTCGGCGGCTTCATCATACCGTTCGCGGGCGAGAACATCCGCAAGGGGAGAAAGACGAAGTTCGTCGCGTGCCAGAGCGAGGTCGCCCCCAACCTCCAGGGCGAGTACAAGTACGACTTCGGCGACCACGCGGGCATGACCCCCCTCCTGAAGATGTACACGCTCGGCCACGATAAGAGGATGGACCCCATCTTCGGCGACGGCCTCCGCTACCACGGCGCGGCCCCCCTCATAAGCGCGCTGCGCGCCGAGGGCATGGTCGACACCGTGGCGTACCCCAAGGACGAGAGGCACGTGTTCGAGAACGCGCGGATTTTCATGAGGTCCGAGGGCTTCCTCCCCGCGCCCGAATCGGCCTACGGCGTGTGCGGCGCCATAGACGAGGCGATACGGTGCAAGCAGACGGGCGAGAAGAAGACCATCGCCTTCAACATCAGCGGCCACGGCTTCATGGACATGTACGGGTACTCGAAGGTGCTGGGCCTCGACAAGTGAGCCACGCGTGAGCTACCCGTCGGCGTGCGCGCCCGAGGCGGGCTCGACGCGCATCATGCGCATCTCGTGGTAGCCCACGATGACGCGCCTCCAGCCCGAGAACCGCAGGTCCAGCCCCGCGTCCCCCGTGTCCACGCGCAGCACCGACATCCCCGCGAGCTTGTGCGGGGTCCCGACCACCAGCACCGAGGCCGGGCCCCCGGCCGCCTCGACGACCGCGGGGGAGATCTGCTGCGTCCCGCGGCCGAGCACGAACCCCTGCGCCCCGATGGGGCTCACGACGACGAGCGCGGGGCCCCGGTGCCCCCGGATGGCCGCGAGCAGCTCGGGCTCGGACGCGTCCGCGGCCACGACCCGCCCCGACGCCACGTCCACGGCGTCGATGCCTAGGGGGGTCTTGGCCCCCCCCAGGGCGCGGGCCACGGCCTCGACGGTCGACCCCGCGCCCAGCAAGGCGAGGGTCCCCGCGCGCTCGCGCAGGAGCTCCACCACGTACTTGGCGATGGCCTCCTGGTAGTCGGCCTCCTCGGAGAGCACGGACGCGGACTTCATGGCCTGGATGAGCAGGGGCGCGCGCACGATGCGCACGATGCCGTGCAGCCGCACCGCGAGCCTTCCGGCGCGGTAGGCCTCCTCGTCGACGTCAGCGACCTCGCCCTCGCCCTCCTCGGCCATGCCCTCGAGGCGCAGCAGCAGCACCTCGGCCGCGGCCTCGGGCGAGAGCGCGAACACGCCCGAGTACATCTTCACCCCTGCCGGCACGCCGAGCACGGGGCACCGCGATCCCACGGCCGCGTGCACGTCGCGCGCGGTCCCGTCGCCGCCGCAGAACACGATGGCGGACGCGCCACGGGCCAGGAATGCCGCGCAGGCGGCGCGCGTGTCCGCGGGGGTCGTCCCCCCGGGGGGCGGGCGGTGGACCACCTCGACGGACGCGCCGTCCACGCCAGTTTCCAGCAGCAGGTCCTCGCCCATCGGCCCCGCCGCGGTCAGCCACCGCACGCGCAGTGCGCCCTCGCCGAGGCGCCCGAGGAAGGCGCGCACTCGCGCGGGCGCGGGCGGCTCGGCCCCCCTGCGGCGGGCCTCCGCCAGCGTCTCCTCGCCGTCGGTGCCCTTGAGCCCCACGCGGCCCCCCATGCCAGCGATGGGGTTGACAACGAGGCCCACGACTGGATGGGGCGGCGACGCGGCCGATGGCTCTCCTTCGGACGGCATCGCCGGCGCCATGGCGTTGCCGGTCTAAGACCTTTGCCCGACGGGCCAGCTGAGATGACAAGGGACGGGGGACACCCTGATGGTCCGGACATGCGACTTGGGCCGTACTCAGGGACCTCTCTCCGCATCCCTTCGTGACATCGGGTTCCCGGGGTTCCCGGGGTTCCCGGTGGTCCAGCCGCACTGGGCGAAAAGTCTTTATGGGATGGTGCGCTCAGAGAGCCGACCCGGGGGCCGTCAAGGCGCGGCGCATTGTTCCTTCCAGGGGAGGGGGGCGCGGCGTCCCGGGCCCTCTTGCCATACGGGAGAGTACCCACATGAAGGAGTTCGACATCGTACTACCCAGGAAGCCCAGCGCGTTCGCGGGCATCGCAGAGACGCTGGCCGGCAGCGGCGTGAACATCAGGGGCATCTCGACGGAGACCCGTGGCGACAAGCTCGTTTTCAAGGTCGTCACGGACGACGAGGCCTCCACGCGCGCGGTGCTTGCCAGGCAGACGGCCCCCTTCACCGAGCGCGAGGTCCTCTCCGTGGTCATCTTCGACCGCCCTGGCGAGCTGGCCAAAGTCTCGCGCAAGCTCGCAAGGCGCATGATACAGATCGAGAGCATGTACATGCTCAGCCGCGGAGGCGGGAAGACCGAGGTCGCCTTCACGGCGAGCGACATGGAGCGGGCGGCAGAGGCCATCAAGCGCTGAGCCGGCGCCCCCCCCACCCCGCTCCACCCCCCACCCCGCTCCACCCCACCCCACTCCTCTCCACCCCCCCCATCCCCCCGTCGCATGACGCGTCAGTCGACGAACGAGCCCCTGTGGATGATGGGCTCGCCTATCGGGACACCGAGCAACAGCACGAAGTGGGCGGGGCCATCGACCGCGGACACCTTGGGGAGGGAGCCGGGCGCGAGCGTCGCGGCGCTCCCCGAGCGCACCTCCTGCCCCTCCACCGTCACGCGGCCGTCGAGGACGTAAAGGAGCCCCCTCCAGCCCTCGGGCACCTCGTCCTCGAACGTGGCCCAGGCGTCGAGCCGGACGTCCAGGTAGCGCACGGGCGTGGAGAGCCGCACCGGAGAGCCCTCGCCGACCAGGATGCGCGCGCGCCACCCGTTGCCCGCGGCCTCCGGGATGCTCGGGCCGTCGACCTGCTGGTAGGACGGTTGCACGCCCTTGAGCCTCGCCGGCAGCTTGACCCAGAGCTGCAGCCCGCGGTTGCGGCCCTTCGCCCCGGGCATCTCCGAGTGCACGATGCCGCGGCCGCCCGCAGTGAACCGCTGCGCGCCGCCGGCCATGACGGTCGATTCGTTGCCCATGTCGTCGCGGTGGTGGAAGCCGCCCTCGAGCATGTAAGTCAGCGCCTCGAACCCCCGGTGGGGGTGCTCGGGGAACCCGGCGGGCGGTCTCAGGTCGAACTCGTCCAGCAGCACGAAGGGGTCGTGGTCGCGCATCGCACCCGTGGGGAACAGGCGGCGCACGCGGGCGCCATCGCCCTCCTCGGTCTCGATGGCAGGCACGACCTGCACATCAGTGGCATCGGTTCTCATCTCGGGGCCTCCTGTGACAATACCCATCGCCCCGGCCGAGGTGAGAATGCGGACATCTATTAAAGCATCGCCTAAGCACGAAGGCCCCGCAATGGATATCTCCCAGGAGGTCCCTTTGGAGCGCGATGTGGTCCGACAGGCTCACGACGGTCGACGAGATGCGCATGGCGGTGGACGCATTCGTCGGGGAGCGCGACTGGGGGCGCTACCACTCGCCCGTCAACGTGGCCTCGGCCGCGCTCGTCGAGGCGGGCGAGCTGCTGGAGCTGTTCCAGTGGCGCAGGGAGGGCGACCCCGTGCCCGAGGGGGTGGCGCGGTCGGCCGCGGAGGAGCTCGCGGACGTGCTGCACTACGCGCTCGCCCTCGCGAACGCCGCGGAGGAGGACCTCGCCATCGACGGCATGACGCTCGGGGGCGTCCTCGCGGGGGAGGAGCCCGACGACGCGGGCCCCAAGACCCTCTCCGAGGAGGTGGCGGCCAACGCCGCGCTCGCGCTCGTCGCCGTGAGGGCGGTGGAGGGGGACATGGTCGCGGCCCTGGAGCTGCCGGACGACGAGGGGCCGCCCATCGCGGTCTGCGTCGAGATACTCGTCGCCAGCCTCGCGCGGGCCGCCGCGCGGCTCGGCGCGGACCTCTCGCGCGAGCTCGAGCTCAAGATGGAGCTCAACGGAAGGCGGTTCCCCGTGGGCGCCAAGCCCGACGTCGGCTACTGACGCGGGCTCAGTCCGGCACGATGGACGAGATGGAGAACTTGCCGTCCTTGAAGTGTATCTGGTTGTACGACGTGGAGTGCTTGACGCCGCGCATCTTCACCACGCGCAGCCAGTTCTCGTGGTCGACCTCGTGTATCTCCTGATGCCGCAGATAGACGATGCCGTCGACGAGGAAGTCCTCGTCGTGCCGGCCGAACTCCATCGAGCCGTGGGACATCTCCGAGATGAGGAGCGACGTGACCTTGAGCTTCTTGAGCACGCGTATCATCCCGAACAGGTCCTTGCGCGGCTTCTCCATCTCGGTGAGGACCTCGATGACCCCAAGGGAATCGAAGGCGACGATGTCGATGGGCTTGAGCTCGTGGACCTCGAGCAGCACGTCGTTGATGAAGTCGAGCCACGCGCCCACCTTGCCGAACTCCTGGAGCCCCCCGCGCACCTTGCTGACGTCCACGAAGGTTATGTCCTTCTCGACGAGCCCCATGTTGAAGCCCATGGTGGCCATCTGCTGGTTGAGGCTCTCCTCCGACTGCTCGAGCGTGATGTAGACCCCGTGCTTCTTCTTGTGCGTGGCGTTGTGGTAGAGCACGGAGAAGGCGAACGTCGACTTCATCGTGCCCGGGGTGCCCGAAACGAGGATGGCGTGCCCGGCGGGGATGCCGCCCTCGAGCTTCTCGTCCAACCCCTCCACGTACGTCTTCACAAGCTCGTATGCCAGGGACAACCCTCCTCGGACTTGGGGTTGGAAGGGCCATGGGGATAGATAAATGCGTCGAATGGCCCGCTCCTGGCACGCCCCTTGCCAGCCCGTCAAGGGAGGGAGGCCAGGAAGACCGAGTACCGCAGCAGGAGGATGAGGCCGATGGCGACCATCATGAGCGAGGCCGTCACGCGGAGGGACACGAGCCGCTCCTCCGTCCGGACGCGGTCCACGTAGGCGGCGAACCCGGCCGAGGCGACGATGACCGGCACCGAGGCGCCGGCGGCGAAGGCGGTCATCACGACGGCCCCGAGCGCGGCCGCGGCGGCGGTCGCAGTCGCGACGGACCCGGACACCGTCCCCAGCACGCCCAGCTCTATGACGGACACCTCGAGGAGGCACGCGAACCCGAGCATGGAGCCCCACAGCAGCACGAACGCGCGCTCGCCCTTGACGGACGACGGGACCAGCCGCCTCAGGATGACGGACAGCGCGCCGGGCCCCTCGGAGCCCGTCACGGGCGTGGCCTCGGAGGGTGTGCCCGCCGCCAAGGCCCGCTTTGCCTTGCGCAACCTGTCCTTTTCCTTCGCGGCCCGCAGGAAGAGCGCGACGCCCACGATGGTGATGACAGCGCCGAGGACCAGGTACCCGCCCACGTGGAGCCATCGGGCCGCGCGCTCGAACGCGTCGGTCTGGAAGACCGCGTAGGAGGCCGCGCCCCAGACGAGCCCCAGGACGGCGAAGATGAGCAGGCGCGGGGCGCAGAGCAACGCCCCGAACGCGAGCCCCCGGCGCGCCCCGCCCGGCCTCTCGGTCAGGTAGGGCAGCATGCCCGGCACGCAGATGGACAGGCACACCGCGGTGCCCCTGGCGAGGCCCCAGACGAAGGCCGATGCCACCACGGCCGCGAGCGCCCACCAGTCCATCTATTGGCGCAGCGGTTGGCGCGTAGATAAATGGTGCGCACGACCCGGGGGGGACCTTACGGACCCGGCACGGAGCGAGGGCGCAACGCTTTTATCCCGTCCAGCCCCATCTACGTCGGGGAGCGACGGAGGGACGCTATTGACAATGGACCCAAGGAAGTTCGAGAAGCGCATCGAGAAGCTGCACAAGGAGCTCGAGAAGGAGAAGTTCCCGCAGGCGGCCAGCGGCGTGGCCGACCTGTCTGGCGATGACCTCTCGCACCAGCAGCGCGTGGCGCTCATGTCCTTCCACGTGAAGCTCCTGCGCCTCGCCAAGAAGGAGGACATGGCGCAGAGGATAATCGCGGACCAGAAGGTCCTCGTCGGCAAGATGGCCCCGTACCTCACGGAGGCCATCAGCATGACCCGCGACGGCCAGTACGAGGACAGCATCCCCCGACTGCAGGGCGCGATGCAGCGGCCCGAGCTCAAGGACGAGAGCCCGGGGCTGATGGCGCTGTTCCCCACCGCGAGGAACATCGTCGCCGCCCACCTCATGTTCAGCCTCGACGAGCGCGCGTTCATGCACGAGACCAACCGCCCGAGCGGCTTCTCGGGCGGAGAGGACCGCGCGCACCTGCTCCAGTTCGCCACCCCGCCAGAGGCCTACTACTACCTCGACCTCAAGCAGTGCCCGAGGTGCGGCTCGCCCGTCAAGGGCGGGAGGACCGCGGGCGACACCACGGGGCAGCTCTGGACCATCCAGTGCAGCAACCCCAACTGCCACCACTCCTGGCGGCGCCTCATCTCGATAAAGGTCCCCGGGTGACAGGCCGGAGAGAGGGGTCGCGCCCGACGGGTCCCCCCATCGAGGGGCATCACGTCACGCAAGCCCTGCGCCCGCCACCGCAGCGCGGTACACGGTCCACGCGCCCAGCAGCACCAGGAGCACCCCCGCGAGCCTCGTGACCCCGTGCCTCGCCAGGGGCGCGTCGCGCGCGACCCGCTCCGAGAACCACCCTGCGGCGGCCGCGACGACCAGCATCGGGGAGAGCACCGTGCCCAGGCCGAACAGCAGGCCCATCCCGAGCCCTGTGGCGGCCGAGCCGTAGGCAGCCGACGCGACCAGCAGTGCGACGAGGGGCGGGCACGGCACGAGCCCGATGAGCACGCCCATGAGCGCCGCGTAGGTCTCCCTCCCCGCGCCCTCGCCGGGCCGCAGCCACGCCACCAGGCGGCGCGCGAGCGACCGCTCCCGCCCGCATCCGCACGCGCGGGGCCGCCGCCGCGTGGCCAGGTAGAGGCCGACGCCGACGACGACCGTGCCGAAGGCGAGCGCGCCCCACCGCGCGAACGCGCCGTCCTCGATGAGCGCCGAGCCCGCGAGGCCGACCGCGAGCCCCAGCGCGCCGTAGGTGGCCACGCGGCCCGCGTTGAAGACGAGCGAGAGCCACAGCCCCCGCCGCGTGCCCCTGTCGGTGCCCACGACGTAGGCGGCGATGAACGGCGAGCAGGTGAGCGTGCAGAACGTCACGCCGTAGACCAAGCCCAGAAGGAGCGCGCTCGCCCAGGGGCCGCCGCCGTCGAGCGCCGTCAGTCCTCCCCCCCTCGCATGTCCGCGGCGACCAGCGCCGCGCCCAGCGCGACCACGAGCTGCGGGTGCGCGGGCACGAACACGGATGTGCCGAGCTCGGCCTCCAGGGCGAGCCTCAGCCCCTCGTTCTTGGCCGGCCCGCCGTCGAACACCACGACGGGCTCGACCCCCACGCGCCGGGCCATGGTCACCACGCGCGACGCGATGGCGCGGTGGATGCCAGCGACGATGTCCTCCCTCCCACGCCTCTTGGCGATGAGGCCCACTACCTCGGACTGCGCGAACACGACGCACGTGGACGCTATGGCGATGGGCCGGGTCGCCCTGGCCGACAGCGCGCCCAGGTCCTCGACCCCGACCTCCAGCAGAGACGCGATGACCTCGAGGAACTTGCCCGTGCCGGCCGCGCACTTGTCGTTCATCTGGAAGTCGCGGATGACCCCGTCGGCGTCGAGCGCGATGACCTTCGAGTCCTGCCCCCCGATGTCGATGATGGTGCGCACGCGGCCCTGCGACGAGCCGAGCCAGGCAGCTCCCCGCGCGTTGGCGTTGATCTCGTTGATGACCTCGTCGGCCAGGTCGAGCGCGCGGCGTCCATAGCCCGTCGCGACGACGCGCTCCAGGGCATCGAGGTCCGTGCCGGCCTGCACGAGCGCGGTCTTGAGCGCGAGCTCCCCCGCGCGCTCGGGGTCCGAGCCGGTCTCGCGCGCGTCCGAGCCCGCGATGCGCCCGTCCTGCAGCACGACCGCCTTCGTGGCGGTCGAGCCCATGTCCACCCCTGCCGTGAGCGTCATCCTGACCCCCCACTCCCCGACCCCCCACCCTCCGCCCCCCCACCCTCCGACCCTCCACCCCTCGCTTCCCCACCCCTCGCCCCCCCACCCCCCGCCCCCTCGCGGGCGGTGCCCGCCACCGGCTCGTTCAGGGGCGTGCGGGCCTCCCTCCCCTCCACGACCCTCCCGTCCGGCATCCTCCCGAGCCTGACGGCGTCGCGCGCCACCAGCGCGGCCCCGATGGCC
>CAYGVT010000046.1:0-19992 GCA_964353355.1 uncultured Thermoplasmata archaeon
CGGGCCCGGTCCAGTCTTTCGTGATCGACGACCCGGGCATATACAACGTCTCGCTCGCCGTCGTGGACGCTGCGGGTAACTGGGCGACCGATTGGGTGTGCATCACGGTGCGCGACACCGAGCCGCCGCTGGCGGAGGCCGGCGGGGACCAAACGGTCGATACCGGTCAGCAGGCGCGCCTGGACGGCTCGGGCTCGTCGGATAACGTGGCCATCGCATCGTGGACATGGACGATAGTCCTGGGCGACCAGCCCCTGAGGTACGAAGGCGCGGTCCAGAACCTCACCATCGATGCCCCTGGCGTGTACAACGTGACCCTTCTCGTCCAGGATAAAGAGGGGAACCGTGACCTCGACTACTGCTCCATCGAGGTCGTGAGCAGGCCTGAGCCGACGGCTGGAGCGCTCGAGCTGCCTGGACAATGGAGCTGGGGCGCCATCGCCCTGGTCCTGGTTTTGGTATCTGTCGCAATCGGTGGTTGGATGCTCTTCCGCAGGCGCAGGATGCGCTGACGTCTCCTCCGCATCTCGGGCGGGACGGAATGCCGTCGCTATGGCCACGCGCCCTTCCTGATCCCGTGCGCGACCCTCACGGCGGGCACGGTCCCGGCCACGTCGTGCACGCGCAGGATGTCGGCGCCCATCAGCACCGCCACGACCGCGGCCGCGATGGAGCCCTCGACCCTGTCGTCCACGGGCCTACCGGTTATCTGCCCGATGAACCACTTGCGGGAAGCGCCCACCATCACCGGGTGGCCCAGGGATTTGATGCGTCCGAGCTCGCGGATGAGCAGCAGGTTGTGCTCCACGGTCTTACCGAACCCGATGCCGGGATCGAGGATGAGCTGCTCTCGCGCCACCCCCGCCTCGGTGACCTCTTGCACTCGCGCCTGGAGGAAGTCGACGACCTCCTCGACCACGCCCTTGGGGTAGGCAGGCTCGAGCTGCATCGTCTTGGGCATGCCCAGCATGTGCATGAGCACCAGGGGGCAGCCGCGCTCGGCCACGAGCGGGGCCATCGCGGGGTCCGTGCGGCACGCGGACACGTCGTTGACCATGGCTGCCCCGATGTCGAGCGCCCACCGCGCGACCGTGGCGCTCATGGTGTCGATGGACACCGGCGCGCCGAGGGCGACGATGGGGCCGAGCACGAGCTCGAGCCGCCTCACCTGCTCGGCCGCGGTAATGGGGTCCGAGCCGGGTCGCGTGGACTCCGCGCCCACGTCGACGATGTCCGCCCCGTCGGCTACGAGCTTGCGCGCGTGCTCGACCGCGGCCTCCCCCGTGTGCAATCCCCCGTCCGAGAACGAGTCGGGGGTGACGTTGACCACGCCCATCACGAGGGGGCGGTCGCCGATGCGGGAGCCGTCGGGGGCGCGGAGGATGGCCACGCGTATGGATGGTTCCCGGGGAATAT
This sequence comes from uncultured Thermoplasmata archaeon, assembly GCA_964353355.1. GTDB lineage: Archaea > Thermoplasmatota > DTKX01 > DTKX01 > CAYGVT01. Next base: position 1,417 of record CAYGVT010000046.1, read on the forward strand.
GGGGTTTGCCGTCGGCAGCCGAACGCGCCCCGGGACCGTACCAGAGGACGAACGGTTCGAAAGCTGTTTCAATTATTATAAATAGGTTACCTGTCCTAATTAGCATGAGGAAATGCATCGACTCCAGAGGCATCCGATCAAGAGGCATGGAATCATCAAGCTGCCTGATGGAGAATTCCATCAAGGGCTTCTGGTGGCTCTCCCCATCCTCTTTGTATTTAATGTGGGGCTCGCCTCTGCGAACGAACCGAGCAATCCCAACATCGATTACCTGCAGAACCGCAACTTGCCCGCAGCATCGACCATGCACCCGCTCGTCTTTTCGACCTTCCTTACTGGCGAGGGGGATGGTAAGGTATTCTTCTCCGACATCGCCACAGACCATCTCGGCCGTACAATCCTCATGGGGGGTACGAACTCAACAAGTCTGCCCGTCTCCCAGGGGGCCGCGCAAAGCTCCCTCGGGGGCAATTGGGACGCGGTCATCGCGATACTTGGCTCTGACGGCTCCAGCTTGGAGTACCTCTCATATCTGGGGGGGAGCGAGAACGACACAGGTCGTGCGATTTGGACCGATGGCCTCGGCAGTATCTACATTATCGGTGACACATTGTCCAGTGACTTTCCCACCACTGAGGGTGCCTATCGGCGGACCGCGCAGGGATATGAAATGTTCGTGACCAAACTGGATGCCGACGGCACATCGCTCGCGTACTCCACACTGCTCGGGGGTTCTGGCAATGAATATGGCATTGACATCGCGGTCGATGGGGAAGGGAGAGCGTTCGTGCTTGGTGATACTAACTCTACGGACTTGCCCACCGCTCCGACCACATACGTTCCGACGACCATGAAGGATGTAGCGTTCGTGGTGAGGCTCGATGCCAATGGCTCATCGCTCGACTACTGCAGGTACATCCAGTGGACGGACGCGGACCTACCTTCGCCTCCCTGGACGCGCTATTGTAGAATCGCCCTCGACGAGCTTAGTAGGGCATACGTGTTGGGGACCTATCATTCAGAATACTGTTCAATCACGTCTTTGGGATTCCTTCTGAGGATAGACGAGGTCGGAAGATATGTGAGGACCATCTATAGCCTATCTTGGGATGGGTATGGCGCATGGGAGGATGTCGCCATCATCTCCAACAGGTACATATATATCGTCGGCACGGTCAGCACCACGGAATTGCCCCTGACTCATGCCCCATTGGCTCCCGTGATGAGCGTGAGCTCGAGAATTGGTCACCAGATATCACATACGCCATTCGTGTGCAAGCTCGATTCTGCACCGTCTACGAGTACCAAGGTGGTCTATATGTCGCTCCTTGGCGGCTCCGGTTATGGATGGGGAAGGCACATTGAAGTCGACGAGGATGGGTGCGCGTTCATATCTGGCACGACATCGGCGGTCGACTTCCCAGTGAGCTACTGTGCGTTTCAACGGGTGAGGGCAGGGGGCCACTCCAATAGCGATGCATATCTGTGCAAACTATCGCCAGATGGGTCCCATGTGGTCTATTCCACATTCCTTGGTGGGACTGATGAGGAATCACTCTACCAGTTTGTTCTCGGACACGACCAAGATGCATTCGTCTTCGGGATGACGGAATCCACCGATTTTCCGTTGACACCGGGAGCCTACTGTTCGGTGTTCACCTCCGGCTCCACATGGATGAGATTCCTCACTCGTCTCTCTTCTGAGCATCTCAACCCACCGATGGCTGATGCGGGGGAGAACATGACCATCGACCAGCATGAGATGGTGGTCCTGAACGGGTTCCGTTCCTTGGACGACAAGGGCATCGTGAACTGGACATGGACCATCGACTTGCCTGGTGGGACCAGGACGCTCTACGGTCCCATGCCAGCGCCCAAGTTCGATGAGGCCGGAGCCTTCAACGTCACGCTCAACGTCACCGACGCCGACGGCAACTGGGACATAGACTGCTGCGTCGTGACCGTGCGGGACACGACGCCGCCCACCCCCCTCGCGCCCGATGTGTCCGTCCCCGAGGGCGAGGCGGCCGTGCTCAACGGCTCCGCCTCCTACGACAACGTCGGCATCGTGAACTGGACATGGACAACGGGACACCCGGGCGGCTGGGTCTACCTATACGGGCCCATCGTCAATTACACATTCGAGGGCATCGGTAAACATCTCGTGAGCCTGCGCGTGACCGACCTCGCTGGCAACAATGCCGTGCTGCCGCTGAACGGCACCGTCACCGACGTCACGCCGCCGGTCGCGCGTGCTGGCCCCGACAGGCAGGTCGACCAGCACGACGTCCTCGCCCTCAACGATTGGGCCAGCACTGACAATGTCGGGATCGTCCAATGGCGCTGGGAGTTCACGTACGACGGCCAGATTGTCGTCCTAGACCGCTCGCACCCGTCCTTCAGGTTCGACACGGCAGGGGTGTACGACCTCCAGCTCACGGTGTGGGACGTCGCAGGCAATGTCGGGGCCGATGCAATGGTGCTCACCGTCCGCGACACCACACCTCCGATTGCGGACGCGGGTCCGGACCAAAAGGTGCCCCAGCACTCCGTCGTAACCTTCGATGGGGCCGGCTCAACCGACAACCTCGCCATCCTGGGCTGGACGTGGTCGTTCAATTACGATAGCACCGACAAGGAGTTCCGAACCCCCACTCCGACCTTCAGGTTCGACCTGGTGGGGACGTACGTCGTCCGCCTGACGGTCAGGGACGCCGAGGGATACGCGTCATGGGACCTGATGGAGATATCTGTGATAGACATCGAGCCGCCCGTCGCCGTGGCGGGGGGGAACATCACCATCGAGTGGGGGTCGACCGTCATCTTCGACGGCACGGGGTCATGGGATAATGTGGGGGTGCAGAACCTGACATGGTCCTTCGCATATGGGAAAGTGACCCGCTACCTCCATGGATGGACTCGTGACTTCACGTTCTCCCGAGAGGGTAACTACACCATCATCCTCACCGTCGCCGACGCGGCAGGGAACACCGACTCCACTACGATGCGGGTCGATGTCCGCCCAAAGCCCTCTAGCGAGGAACCTCAGGAGACCTGGTGGCTCTGGCCGTCCATCATCGCCCTTATCCTGGTTGTGATGACCGTCATGCGCATGCTGCAGCTGTACAAGGTCTCCGAACGGAAGCGATAGGGCGGGCACCCACATCGCACCATACGCTGTTCCATTACCGTACCAGAAGCATTATCTAGGTCCATCCTCAATTGCCAAAGGACATGCGCACCGCATGTACACGTGTTGCGGGGGTTCCAGTGACGCGACGTCAGATGGCTTTGGTCAAGGTCGCGATCGTCGTCCTTCTCATCGGCCTGCCGTGGGCCGGGCTCGCTCAGGCCGATGCGGATGATGAGGCTCCGTCGATTCCCTCCGGCGTCTCCCCGACATCCGAACCTGCATATCCCCCGTTCCATGGGCTGACTCCACTGGATTCCCACGAGGGGTTGCTGTTCAGCACGTTCGTGGGAGGCTCTGATAGGGAGAGCGCCGGCTCCTGCGATGTGGACCCCCTCGGCAACATGCACGTCATGGGCACCACCATGTCGGTCGACCTGCCGACGACGACCGGCGCGTTCTGCGAGACGACACACCACAAGAAGGGGGAGTTGAACTACTACCTTGCCAAGTACAATGCCGACGCCTCCCGGGTTCTCTACTGCACCTATCTCGAGTGGCACGGGCGCTCGATGTTCTGGGCCTCCGACATGGCCTATGCCGGTGGGGATTCCGTCTGGATAACTGGTTTCACCAACGCGACGGACCTTCCGGTCACCCTCGATGCCTACTCCAAGAACCTCCATGGCACATTCGGGTTCTCCGATTCGTTCCTCTTGAGGCTCAACACATCCGACCCGAGAATCGAGTATTGCACGTACATAGGGGGAAGTCGCCAAGATTACGCTCGCAGAATTGCACCCATCTCATCCGACGTTGTCGTGCTCGCCGGCATGACCATGTCCAGTGATTTCCCGACGACCGAAGGCGCCTATTGCAGGACGCTGGCAGGCCCGGCTGACACCTTCCTCCTGAGGCTCTCGACGAAGAGCCGGAATCTGGTCTACAGCACGCTCATCGGAGGCCCCGAGTTCGAGGACGTATCGGGCCTCGCGGTCGATGCCCAGGAGAACCCGTATCTGCTCATCGGGACCGACCGCTCTGGATTCCCCACGACCGATGACGCTTACTCTGACAGGCCCATCGGTGATGATGACGTTGTCGTTTGCAGGCTCAACGCCAACGGCAGCAGGCTCGAGTCTAGCACCTACTTCGGAGGTAGTGAGCACGACAGCCCCAATGACCTGGCCGTCGATCAGGACATGTCCGTCTGGATAAGCGGATGGACCAACTCGACCGACCTCCCCACGACGGACGATGCGTTCCAGTCGGAGTTCGGGGGCGACCAGAGCGATGGCTTCGTTGTGCAGATCTCCGCAAATGGGACGGATGTCCCGTACTGCACCTACTTCGGCAGTGCCAACTACGAGGCACTCAGTTCCATAGCCATGACCGGTCCTGGCCGGTTCCTCATCACGGGGCATTTCAACGGCACGGACTACTCCTTCCCGTCCGGCTCCATCCAGAGCAGGCCGCCTGGGAACGAGGATGTGTTCCTCGTGTGGTTCGATGCCAGTGCGGGCAGGATGCTCAACGGGACCTATCTTGGGGGGAGCGACAACGAGTACTCGATGTACCTGTCCGACAACGTCGCCGACGGGGTGTGCTATGTCTCGGGCTCCACTTCATCCAAATTATTCCTGACGACCGAGGGAGCGCACCAGACATCCCTGAAGGGTCCCTCCGACGGGTTCCTGGCCGCCATCAGGCTCACGGAGACCCCCTGGGAGCTGCCATCCGCGCCCCTCAACCTCACGGCAATCCCTATGGACCAAGCCGTCCTGCTCACCTGGAAGCCCCCGGCATACGACAGCGGTTGGACCATCCGCCACTACCGTGTGTTCATGGGCCTAACAACGGGCTACGAGCCCTTCTTCAAGGAGGTCGTGGGCGACACCGGCCTCCTGGTGACCGGCCTCGTCAACGGGCTGGTCTGGTCGTTCAGGGTCAGTGCCGTCACCTGGGTGGGGGAGGGGCCTTCCACCGGCAGCCGTCAGGCCTTGCCCTTCGGCCCCCCCGGTCCACCACTGGACCTTGTCGGCGAATCCGGCCTGGGCGAGGTTCGCCTCACCTGGTCGCCTCCCATCGACGATGGTAGCTCCCCCGTCCTGGGATACCATGTCCTCCGTGGTATGGTCGTGTGGGATCTGTCAGTCCACGCAACGCTGGGCGACATCACCAACTTCACCGACACCGGGCTCGAACCTGGTGTTCTGTTCCACTACTCGGTACGGGCGTTCAACCTCGCAGGCAACGGCTCCCTCTCGAAGACGATCTCCGCGTATCAGCTCGACCTTCCATCGGCACCGTCGCTCCTGAAGGCGTTCCCAGGGGATGGGACAGTCAGGCTGACCTGGAGGCACCCGGAGACCGATGGTGGGCGACCGATAGATGGATACAGGCTCTTCAGGGCCATCACCGGGTCGCCGCTCGAGGAGCTTCAGGTGCTCGGAGACGTGCAGGAATATTCCGATAGGAACCTCACCAACGGGGTAACCTACGACTATGCCCTGCGGGCCTTCACGTCGGTCGGCGATGGCGCAATGTCCGTGACCGTCATCGCGACGCCCGAGGGCAGGCCGACGGCGCCCCTCGACCTCGTCGCGGTGCGATTGGACAGGGTGGTGGGTCTGTCCTGGATGGAGCCATCGAACGACGGTGGGAGACCGATCCTTGGATACCACGTGTACCGCGGGACCCCGGATACCGAGCCGATCCTACTGCTGGAGATCGGGACGGTCACGACCTGCGTCGACAACGGCATCGAGCTGGGGCGGGCGTACATCTATCGCGTCTGCGCCATCAACACGCATGGCACGGGCCCGTTCACGACCGATGTATCGATCGTGCTGGTGGACCCTCCAGGGAGACCGACGAACATCCAGGCTGTGGCATCGGATAGGACGGTGGTCCTGCGCTGGGAGGCGCCTGTTGACGACGGGGGCGCGTCCGTTGCCTCCTATCTCATTCTCAGGGGCCCGAGCGAGGACGTCACCGACTGGAGCGTCGAGGTACCCCCGACCGCGCTCAATTATGGCGACGAGGGCCTGGTCAACGGCGTGACCTACTTCTATCGGGTGGTCGCCATCAATGGCGTCGGCGAGGGTCTGGCGAGCCCCGCCGTGAGCGCGACGCCCCGCGGCCTGCCCGGCCCGCCCCTCAACGTCACCGTCGGCAGGGGGGATGCCAACGTCACGCTGTCATGGGAGCACCCTGTCGATGACGGTGGCGCCGCCATCACGGGCTACTGGGTTCTGCGCGGGGATAGTCCCGACTTGATGATGATTATCGCAAGGCTCGGGCTCGTCACCACCTACACCGACGAGGGCCTATCGAACGGAAGGACGTACCACTACTCCGTGGCTGCTGTCAACGAGGTCGGCAATGGGACGCTCTCGGGGACCGTCGATGCCGTCCCGGCGGGGGTTCCCGGGAAGCCCCTCAAGGTCATGGCTTCCGTGAAGGGGAGGACCGTGACCCTCTCTTGGGACGCGCCCTCGAGCGATGGCGGGAGCCCGATACTCAGGTTCTCCGTGCTCAGGGGTCTGAGCGCCGATGGCCTCTCATCAATCGGAGAAGTGAGCGACGGATACGATTTCACGGATAGAGGCGTCGAGCGCGGGAGGAACTACCTCTACGCCGTCATCGCCATCAACGGCGTGGGCCAAGGTCTGCCGACGCAAGTGGTGGTCGAGGTGCCGAGGGCGGCCGGCTCCCCCGGTCCGACCATTATCGTGACGGTGCTCGCCATCGCCATTGTGTGCTGTATGTATCGTACGACCTCTTGGTCCAGGGGCTCTCGGCGGGGCCCCGCGGTCTAGGTGTGTTTGCGCCTCGACGCGTAGAGCAGCGATGGCACGATGAGCGCTACCGTCGCGGCCACGAACCCGACCGAGGGCGGGCGCTCGTCGTCTGGCTGCGTCTCCACGTAGTCCGCGTCCGCGTAGGCCGTGTAGGTCGGGTCGTGCACTCTCAACTCCCTGCACCTCTTCTAAGGATGGGCATTCCAGGACCCCCCGATGGATCAACCCGGGGGATTTTGGCCAGTGCCTGTGGGCAACACATAATTGCTAATACAATAGCAACTATAGATATATATAATACTGCTATCATAATAGCAATATATATAAACTCAAACCAACATATCACAGACATGGCCCTCGAGCCCATCATCCGAAGCCTCCAGCAGATGAACCCATGGTGGTCCACAGGTCGCGTGCCGGACTGGATATCCCCCACCTACAGGCGCAGGGAGTTCTCCGACCTGATGGATGCGCTGCAGGGACGTCGCATACCGGTGCTTGCAGGCCTTCGGAGGTCCGGGAAGACCACGCTCGTCCACCAGGCGATAGGTGAGCTCATCGCAAGGGGGGTGCCCCCCATGGACATCCTCTATGCGTCCCTCGACGATTTCTCGTTCACGGGCATGGGCCCTGAGGCCATCGAGCTCATCCTCGACTCGCACACCGCCGCGGTCGGTGCCAGGTCGGGCGAGGCCCGCTACATGTTCCTCGACGAGGTGCAGAACGTCAGCTCATGGGCCAAGGGGGTCAAGGTCGTCTGGGACAGGAACGACGGCACACGACCTGTCGTCACAGGCTCCTCCGGCCTGCTCATCAGAGGCGCTGTGGGGGAGAGCCTTGCAGGCAGGGCCACCACGATCGAGCTCGGCCCGTGGGAGCTCCACGACTGGTCAGCCCTCTGTGGCGTCAACGTCGGGTGCCTCCCCTGGAAGGGGCTCATCTCGGGGGACGCGCCCGCCGCGCTCTTGGGAGGGGCCGGGGCGGTCGAGTCGATGAGGACGGCCCTTGCGCCCATCCTCCCCCGCTACCTGCTGAGGGGGGGGCTCCCCGAGGCCGCAGGGGAGATGCCGGACGTGCCCTACCTTAGGAGGCTGTACGAGGACGTGGCGGAGCGCATCATCTTCAGGGACATCCCGACGCTCTACGGCATCAGGCAACCCGAGAAGCTCGCCCAACTGATGTTGCTCATCGCGGACCGGTCCGGCCTCCCCCTAGCCGTGGACGGCACGGCCACGACCCTGCATTCTAGGCATGAGACCGTCGAGGACTATATCCAGTTCCTTCTGGGCTCCCGAACGGTCCTCGAGCTCTACCCCTTCGGGGGAAGCGAGTTCGCAAGGGGCAGGAAGTTGAGGAAGTACTATCTCGGCGATACGGGGCTGTGCAACGCCATTCTGCACAGGGATGCCTCCCTGCTCGCGGACGCCACGGCGATGGGGGCCATCGCGGAGGAGGCGACGGCCATCCACCTCGCGAGGCTCGCGGCGAGGCACTGGGGTCGCCTCTCGTACGGGCCAGCCATCAAGGGGCACGAGGCCGACTTCGTCCTCGAGCAGGGGGGCAGAACCGTCGTCGTGGAATCCAAGTTCCGCGCCAGTCCGAGGGACGAGGAGCTCGGGAAAGTGGCTGCCTATGGCCGTCGCATCGGGGCCGATGCCACTGTCGTGGTCACGCGGGACGACATCGGGACGGTGAAGGGGTGCACCCTCGTGCCACTTTGGCTGCTGCTCATGACCGAGTAGGCGGGCCGGGACGTCTCGCGAACGACCATGTGCCCGCATCCCGCAGGCATTCTCGGGAGGCCCTCAGGTCCGCCTGCGCCTCGACGTGAAGAGCAGCGCGGGCACCATGATGGCGACCGTCGCCACGATGGCCCCGAAGGCGGGTGACCGCTCCGGCTCGTCGCCCTGCGTCTCCACGTAGTCCACGTCCGCGTAGGCCGTGTAGGTCGGGTCGTGCTCGATGCGGTAGCCGGTCCAGTTCGGGAAGCTCGTGCCGTACCACACCGCGCCCGCGGTGAAGTTGCCGCGCGCGTTCTGCCACAGCTGCAGCGGGCTTTTGAACCTGCCCTGCAGGTGCTCGGAGACCGCCCACGCGAGCGTCGTGAACTGGTCGAGCGCGAAGCTCGCCTGCCAGACGACCAGCAGGTAGTCGGTGCCGAGGGTGTGCAGCGTGATTGCCACGGCGTCTCTTTCCTCCGCTATCTTCGTGGAAGTGGTCTCGTCGACCAGGTCGTAGGTGCCGCGGTGGCCGATCTCGAACGCGCGCTCGCGCCCGTCGCCGACGCGGATGGCGATGTCCTCGTCCATCCTCTTGGAGATGTTGGTCTCCAGGTTGACCGCGGGGTTGGCCCCGGTCACGACGTAGGTCGAGGTGAACGCGACCACGTAGTGCACCGCGCACAGGCCCCACTGGGTGTTGAGGTGCTTGGGGTCCACCGGCTGTCCCCAGAGCCAGAGCTTGGAGACCTGGCCGATGGTGTAGAACGTCTCCGCGACGACGGTCCCGGCGGCCTCGTCGACCCTGATGTCGTAGACGATGCTGAGCTCGGAGAACTTGGCGATGTATATTGGGAAGGCGGCCGAGAGCAGGAACCCTATCAGGTTGTTGGCGTCGATGACCTTGGCGTACATGTTGCGGTAGGTCTGGCCGAACCTGAAGTGGCCCGCGCCCAGCTTCTGGGCCGTCATGGGCTCCGCGACGGGCGCGTATGGCTCGCCGGGCAGGGCCTCGCCCACGCCGAAGGGGATGACGTAGAAGACCTCCTCGTTGCCCGGGTCCGGCAGCCCGTTCGAGCCGGGCCCGGTGCCGTCGTAGGTGTCGTTGAACGCCATGAGGAACGCGAGGACGGCGCCGATGAGCACCTCGTTGCCCTCGGGGGTGTAGTACCGCATCCCGAAGAGCTGGTACGGGACGGTGCCCACCTTGCCGTCGATGGTGAGGTTGTTGAACGCGACCAGGAAGGCCTTGACGGTCTTGTACTGCGCGTAGGAGACGGCGAACGAGGCGGTGGCGTTGCCCGCCTGGAACCGCACGTCGGGCGCGGTCCACACCTCCTCCTTGAACGTGTGCCCGAAGAGCACGCGCGCCGAGTTGTCGTTGAACGTCGCAGGCGGGATGGACGTCGCAGGGGACGCGAGGATCGCCACCGAGAACAGGCACACTGCCGCGATGAGGGCTCTTCGCATGGCCACACCTTGCCGCTTGGGTGGCGGAGGGCGGTATTAATGGTTGCCCTCTCATTTCCACTTGAGAAAAGGAGGTTCCGTTGCGATGGCCGGGCCTGTCCCTACGGCCGCACGCGCCTGATCTTCAGGTACTCCACGCCGCTCTCGCCTGCCGCGCCGAAGACCATCTCCTTGCGCACACCGTGGGCGAGGCGCACCGCGCGCGACAGCTCCGGCCAGGACGTCTCGTGGTCGCGCGGGACCGCGTGCACGAGGAACCGCGCGTGGTGGCCCTCGGGGTCCTCCTCGTAGGCCCTGAAGTGCGTCCCGTACTTGAAGCCCGTCTTGGCGACGAGCCCCCGCTCCCGCAGGTCGGCGTAGACGCGCAGCCGCAGGTCGAAGTCGGTCTGGCTGGCGCGGGCGCGCGCGACGAGGCCCTCGGCGTCCATGGGCGCGCCCGTGGACGCGTCCCGCAGCCGCAGCCGTCCCGCGCGCGCGAGCCACGCGGCCTCGATGAGGGAGAGCTGGTGCGAGGAGCCCAGCCTCCTGCCGAGCTGGCCAGGGGGCGCGAGCGCGTCCGCGCTCCCCAGGTCGAAGGTGACGACGCGGTCCTCGAACGCCCAGCCCCCGAGCTCGGGCGCGCCCTCGGTCGCGGTCCGGGGCAGCTCCCCGCCCATCTCGCGCACCTGCGCGCGGTAGTGCGTGACGTCGCCCTCCTCGTCCACGACGCCGATGAGGAGCTTGCGCCCCAGGGCCTCGGCGCGGTGCACGAGCTCCAGGAAGGGCGTGGTCGCGAACGAGGCGCGCTCGCTCACCGCGAGCATCCACATGCGCTCGCCGCCCTTGAGGGGCGCGCCCCTGGGCAGGACCTCGAGGTCGACGCCAGGCGTCGTGGAGGGCCGCACGACGTAGCCGCGCTCGCGCAAGTCGCGGTAGACGACGTACCGCACGCCGAAGGCGGTGTCCTGCGCCCCGCCCGCCGTCGCGAGGTCCTCGAGCCCCACCGCGGAGCCGTCCGCGCGCTCGGCGCGCATGCGCCCCGCCTCGACCAGGTAGGCCGCCTCGAGGAGCGTGAGCTCCAGCGGCCCCCCGGAAAGGGGGGTGCCGTGGCTGCCCTTGTTGTGCAGCTGGCTCGCCGCCTTGGGGTCGGCGACGACCACGCGCCCCTCGTCCAGGACGCCCACGGGGAGGTCCGTCACGCGCGAGGGAAGGGCGGGCGCGATATATAAGCGGCGCGGGGTGTGGGAGTCGTGACGAAGGGCGCATCGGAGAGGGGGGGGGCGCACGTCCCTGCGCGGCCTCACCGGTCGGCCGCCCGCCGCCTGGATGGGCCAATCCTTATATACCTCGCCGCTCGGTCATGTCCCTGATGGCCATCACGCGCCAGGTGCTGCTCTCTGAGGTCCGCGACACGCTCGTCCGCGCGGGCTACTGCGCCAGCGAGCCCCTCGACCCCTGGGCGGCCACCTTCGACCTGGTCGCGAGGCGCGACCAGTCGCTCCTGGTCATCAAGGTCCTCACCAACGTGGACCGGCTCTCCAAGGGCTCCGCGGACCTGATGAGGTCGGTGGCGTCCACGCTCTCGGCCGCCCCGCTCGTCGTCGGGCTCCGGACGTCCCGCGGCGACCTCGACACCGGCGTGCTCTTCCTGAGGCACGCGGTGCCCATCCTCTCCCTCTCGACGCTGCAGGAGCACCTCCTGGAGGGCGTGCCCCCGTTCGTGTTCGCGGGCCCGGGGGGCCAGTACGTGAGCCTCGACGGGGACGCGCTCGCCCGCACGCGCAACGAGCGGGGGCTCTCGCTCGCCGACCTCGCCGAGGCGGCGGGGGTGTCGCGCAGGACGGTTTCGATGTACGAGCAGGGCATGGCGGCGCAGGTCGAGACCGCGCGGCGGCTGGAGGCCTTCCTCCGCATCCCCCTCGTCAAGCCGCTCGACCCCCTCAAGACGAGCCCCGAGCTGGAGGACCGCCGCACGGTGCTATCGGGGCTGCAGGAGATAGAGCACGACGTGTTCTCGCGGCTCCAGGGCCTCGGCTACCGCGTGCTGCCCACCACGGGCTGCCCCTTCGACGCGCTCTCGTCGGCCAAGAGGAACGTGTTCCTGACCGCGGTCAAGGCGGGCGAGCCCGACCTCCAGACACGCGTCCGCGTGCGCACCATCGCGCAGATCGCGCGCGTGGCGGAGCGCGAGAGCGTGCTGTTCGTCGAGCGCGACATCGAGCGCACCCAGATAGAGGGCATGCCCGTCATCGGGCGCAAGGAGCTCGAGCGCATCGGCGACCCCGAGGAGATCCTGCGCCTCATACGCGAGCGTGGGGGTAGGAACTGTTGAAGGTCATCACCATCGGCGACCGCCGCATCTACATCTACCCGACCATCAAGGGCCTGGTGGCCGAGGCCGACGAGGTCGGGGAGGCCTTCGAGAGGACCAGGCCCACGGCCGTGGGCCTCTCCGCGTCCCCGAGGGAGCTCGCCGAGGTCCGGTTCGCGCTCAAGGGGGAGGAGGAGATTGATGTGGACAGCGGGCCCGAGTCGCAGCGCGTCGAGGCGGACGAGGGCGACGGGGGAGAGGAGGACGGGGATGGGGGGGAGAGGGGGGAAGGGGACGGGGGCGCGCGGGAGGGCGGGACGGAGGATGCGCCGGAGGACGGCGACGTCCCGGACGCGGTCGCGACCCCCACGGGCGCCGTCACCCGCAAGGAGCTCAAGGCGGCACTGGACGAGCCCTTCGCGCCCGACCTGATGGCCGCCGACTCCGCCACCAGGGGCGACCGCATCTTCGTCTCCGACACGGACATGACGTTCTCGCGCAAGCTCGCGGCCTTCGGCGACGTGGAGCTCCCGCCCCCGTCGTTCAGCGCGGCCGTCGAGCGGGCCGACGCGCGCGGCATCGAGGTCGTCGCGCTCGACCTGGACGACGACGAGTACACGGACGTGTTCGTCAAGCACGTCACCTACTGGCAGCTCGTGAGGCACTCGCGCGCCGTGCGCGGCATACGGAAGTTGCGCGCGACCGGGGCCGAGGGGCTCGTACGCGCGTGGGACGCGAAGCAGAGGTCCATCCGTGGCTATGCGGTGCTCGAGCACGAGCGGGAGCGCAAGGTCGCGGCCTCCCTCGCGCGCCTCCTCGAGGCGCACCCCCGCGTGCTGGCGGTGGTCGACCTGCCCCTCGTGGACGGCGTCTTGGCAGAGCTGGGCCGGCTGAGGAGCGCGGGGACGCAGGAAGAGGCCGACTGAAAGGCTTTTGACCGCCCATGGCGTTGGGTGCTCAGGAGGGAGGACCCGGTGGACCTGGCGGCCGTGCTGCTCGTCATCGTCCAGGCCATCTTCGCGATGCTGCCCGCCTACGTCGCCAACCCCATGGCCGTGCTCACGGGGGGCGGGGCACCCATCGACGGCGGGCGCGCGTGGCGCGACGGCCGCCGCGTGCTGGGCGACGGCAAGACATGGCGTGGCCTGCTCGGCGGCACGGTCTCGGGCGTGGCCCTGTGCGGCATCCTGTCCGCGACCGTCAGGCTCTCGGGCACGGACGCGGCGACCGACTTCCTCATGCCGGGCTGGGGCAGCACCTCGTGGCTGTGGGTCGGGACGCTTCTCGCGTTCGGGGCGCTCTTCGGCGACTCGGTCAAGTCCTTCTTCAAGCGCCGGCTCGGCCGCGACCGCGGCGCGAAGGCGCCCCTGCTGGACATGTACGACTTCGTGCTGGGCGCCTCCCTCTGGGCCGGGGTGCTCGCGTGGCCCTGGTTCCAGGGCGCGTTCCACCTGTGGGCGCCATGGCACCTGCTCGTCGTGCTCGCCGTCACGCCCGCGCTCCACAGGAGCGTTAATATATTGGGCTACAAGATGGGGAAGAAGGACGTCCCGTGGTGAGTGGAATGGAGGGTGGGAACGGTGGCAGGGGAGGTGCTGGCGATGTCCGCGAGGAGCTCGCCAGGGCGCTCCTTGACGTGGGGGCGGTCGAGTTCGGCGAGTTCGTGCTCGCCTCGGGCCGCCGGAGCGACGTCTACGTCAACGTCAAGCGCGCCGTCACCCGCCCCGGCATCCTGCGGCTGTGCGCGCGCGCGATGGCTGACCACATCGGCGGGGCGGTGCGCATCGCGGGCGTGGAGCTGGGTGCGGTCCCGCTCGCGGTCGCGGTCAGCCTCGAGACGGGGTTGCCCTTCATCATGGTACGCAAACGGCCCAAGGACCACGGTACCCAGTCGCTGCTCGAGGGCGAGCTGGAGCCCGCGGACGAGGTCGTGCTGGTCGAGGACGTGACCACGACGGCCGGCTCAGCGGTCAAGGCCGTGGGCGCGCTGCGGGAGGGCGGGGCGACCATCACGCGGGTCGTCTCGGTCCTCGACCGCGGGGAGGGGGCGGCCGAGGCCCTAGCGGCTGAGGGGGTAGAGCTTATACCCATCCTCACCCTCGCGGACATGCGGAGGCGCGCCCAGGCGAGGGGGGCGCCAGGCCCCTAGGTGACGTCCCATGGCGAACGAGCTCATCGCGCTGGCGCTCACGGTGCTTGCCGGGCTCTCCACCGGCGTCGGGAGCGCCATCGCCTTCTTCTTCAAGAGGCCCAGGCTGGGCTACCTCGCGTTCGCGCTGGGCCTGTCAACGGGCGTGATGATCTACGTGTCGTTCATGGAGCTCCTCCCGCAGGCCGTGGCCCACATCGGCATGACGTGGGGCACCGTGGCGTTCTTCCTGGGAGTCCTGTTCATCGCCGCCGTCGACCTGGTCATCCCCCACGAGGCCAACCCCCACGAGTTCGCGGAGGAGGGCGAGCTCAAGACCATCAGCACCTTGGGCCACGTCCACCCCGCTGCGCACCACGAGCCACCCCTCGCGGAGTGCGAGCCCGTGGAGGGCTCCACCCCGGGGCAAGAGGTCCCGTGCGACGAACCGCTGCCGGAGGGGATGGCCGCCTCGGACGCGGAGGCACAGGCCTACCTCAAGCGCCGGTACGAGCGCCGGTCGCGGCTGATGCGCGCCGGGGTGTTCACCGCCCTCGCCATCGGCATCCACAACTTCCCCGAGGGGCTGGCGACCTTCGCCTCCGCGCTGTCCAACCTGGGGGTGGGCGTCGCCATCGCCATCGCGGTGGCCATCCACAACATCCCCGAGGGCATATCGGTGTCGGTGCCCATCTTCTATGCCACGGGCGACCGCAAGAAGGCCTTCCGCCTGTCCTTCCTCTCGGGCCTGGCCGAGCCCGCGGGCGCGCTGCTGGGGTACGCCATCCTGCGGCCGTTCCTGACACACGCGCTGCTCGCGTCGCTCATGGGGTTCGTCGCTGGCATCATGGTGTACATCTCCGTGGACGAGCTCCTCCCCCTCGCGCACCAGTACGGCAAGGGCCATGCCGTCATAACCGGCATCATCCTGGGCATGGCCATCATGGCCGCGAGCCTCATCCTCTTCGCGCCCCATTGAGCGCCACGTGCGCGGCCCGCCACGGCAACCGTTAAGAGCAGTGCGGTCCATCCAGGAGGCGCTCCAGGGAGGAAGGTCCTCATGAGGATACTGGTGGTCGGCGGCGGCGGCCGCGAGCACGCGATGGCGCAGTCCGTCGTCAAGGGCGGCGGCGAGCTCTTCTCCGTCATGAAGAACCGCAACCCCGGCATCGCCCGCATCGCCAAGGACGTGAGGCTCTGCGACGAGAAGGACATCCCCGCGGTCCTGGGCTTCGCCCAGTCGGTCGGGGTGGAGATGCTGGTGGTGGGGCCGGAGGCCTCGCTCGAGGTGGGCATCTCGGACGCCTTCGAGCGCGCGGGCATCGTCGCGGCCTCCCCGTCCAAGGCCGCGGCCCGCATAGAGACGGACAAGTCCTTCATGCGCGAGCTCATGGACCGGCACGACATCCCTGGCCGCGTCGAGCACCACACGTTCTCGGTCCCGAAGGACGCGGAGGAGTTCATCCGCTCCCACCCGGGGCAGCTGGTCGTCAAGCCCATCGGCCTCACCAGCGGCAAGGGCGTCCGCATCGAGGGCGAGCACCTCAAGGGAAAGGACGAGGTCGTCGCCTACGCGCGCGAGTGCATCGAGCTGGGGGTGTCGGGGCACAACCGCGTCGTGCTCGAGGAGAGGCTCGAGGGCGAGGAGTTCACGCTGCAGTGCTTCACCGACGGCATCGTGGTGAGGCCCATGCCCGCCGTCCAGGACCACAAGCGCGCCTACGAGGGGGACGTGGGCCCCAACACGGGCGGCATGGGCTCCTACTCGGACGCGGACCACCTGCTGCCCTTCCTGCCCAGGCAGGTCTACGACCAGGCCGTGGCCATCTGCCAGGCCATCGTGGACGCGCTGCGGCGCGATGGCCGGCGGTACGTGGGCACGATGTACGGGCAGTTCATGTACACCGCCCGCGGCCCGCTCGTCATCGAGGTCAACGCGCGGTTCGGCGACCCCGAGGCCATGAACGTGCTGCCCATCCTGAGGACGAACTACGTGGACATCCTGACCGCGATGGTCTCGCAGTCCCTCGAGGACGAGGACGTCAGGTTCGAGAACAGAGCGACGGTTTGCAAGTACGTCGTGCCCAAGGGCTACGGCACGCGCTCGCTCTCGGGCTACCCGATGTCCGTGGACGAGGGCGCCATCAAGCGCGCGGGGGCGGAGCTGTTCTACGCCTCCGTGGACGAGCACGAGGGCAAGCTCTACACGATGACGTCGCGCTCGCTGGGCATCGTGGGCATCGGCTCGACCATCGCCGAGGCCGAGCAGAAGGCGGAGCGCGCTCTCGGGGCCGTCAAGGGCGAGTACGACGCGCGCCACGACATCGGCCGCCCCCCCCTGCTCGAGCGCCGCGTCGCCCACATGCGCGAGCTGTTGACGGCGCGGCGGCCGGGGTAGGCAGGGCCTAGGCGGCGCGGTGCGGCCATCCCGACGCGCCGAGCGCGCGGCCCAGCCAGAAGGAGAAGAGCGCGCAGGACAGCACCCACGCCACGACGAATGTGTCCCAGAGGATGGTCGCGTCCATGCGCTATCCCGATCCGAGAAGCGCCCGGGGCCCTGATTTATGTTTCGCCCGTGGCATTGCCGTTCGTCCACTGGCCACCTTCAGGCATAAGATTAAATAGACCTCCGGCATTAGCAACGCCCACCTCGTCCGATAGGACTTGATTGAGAGGCCAGTGGCCGAATGACCGACGCAAAACTAGTGTACCCCGGTGAGGAGCTCGGGACCGCGGAGGAGTTCATCGCGGGACCCGGCACCTTCGTGCAGGACCACATGATCTACGCCGCGCAGATCGGGCGCGCCGTCTTCGACACGGCCGAGATGCAGGTCCACGTGACCCCCCTGCGCCCGACCAACGCCGTGCGCGTGGGCGACGTCGTCATCTGCATGGTCGACGACCTCAAATCCTCCATGGTCACCTGCGACGTGCTGCGCGTCGAGGGCGCGGACAGGCACGTGGCGGGAGAGACGCACGCGGCCATCCACGTAGCCAAGATCTCGCCCGACTACGTCCGCGAGCTCAGCGACGTCTACCGAATCACCGACATCCTCCGCGCCCGGGTCTTCCAGGCCGAGCCGAGCATCCAGCTCGAGTCGGTCTCCGAGGAGTTCGGCGTCATCAAGGCGCTGTGCGGCGTGTGCCGGCATCCGATGGTGCGCAAGGGGCGCGACCTGTGGTGCGAGGAGTGCGAGCGCACCGAGACGCGCAAGCTCTCCTCACGCTACGGCGTTGACTTCCCCAAGGGCGTCGAGCACGCCAAGGCCGCGCCGACGGTGAGGTGAGGCCGGTGGACAAGGACACCGAGAGCCTCATGGGCGAGGTGGCCGCGCTCCGTCAGGAGGTGCAGCAGCTGCGCGATCTGGTGCGCATGCTGTTCGAGATGATGATCGAGGGCGAGCTCCCCGACGACGAGCTCCCGCCCCACCTCCAGAACCCCTTCATGGACGGCCACGGCATGGCCGGCGAGGACTTCAAGGGCCTCGGGATGTGAGCCGCCCCTCCGTGAGGGCACGGGCCAAAGACGTGACCGTCCGTCCTGCCAGGGCGCGCACGGCCCCCCGTCACTTCTCGTACTTGCGCTTGAGCTCCCTGTAGGCCTCCTCCGAGATGTCGCCCACGATGAACCGCTCCTCGAGCTTTGCGAGGAGCTCGGATTTGTCCATGGTGGGGGCCAACGCCGCAGCCCTCCGCCGCTCCTCCTCGGACCTGGCCCCGTGCTCCTTGAGGAACGTCGACGAGTCTGAGGGGTCCGAGTAGTACCACTTGCCCTTGACCTGCGTCGTCTCGTGACCGTCCGGCAGCGTCCGCCTCTGCCCGGTCGCCAGCAGGGCCGCGAGGTCGTTCCAGTCCATGCCCTTGAGGTCGGGGGCGGGGATGCCGTAGGGGAGGCGCCCGATGGCCGTCGAGTACTTGCGCTTGAGGTTGTCGACGCGCATCCTCTCTTGGTCCTGCGCCGGGACCGCGGTCTCGGCCCGTGACATGTCCCTGAACAGCTGCTCGGTCTCCTTGGAGGCGGCCTCCGTCTCCTTGGG
>CAYGVT010000047.1:0-31270 GCA_964353355.1 uncultured Thermoplasmata archaeon
AAGCCCCTCGCGGAGAAGGGATGGATAGAGGAGATGGGGCACACGAGGGCACGGACGGTGAGGATTTCAGAAGTGGGAAGACGCGTTGCGAGCAGTTTCAAATGAATTGTATCAGAATCGCCTTGGCATTCAATTATTCTCGTCATCCATCTTTCTCGCGAGTGGATAGACATTCATCCTCGGGGGCTGCTTCATCGCCTCCATCCGTTCTCTGACCCTGGCCTCCACGTAATCCAGTCCATCCATCCCGTACATCGATTCCGAGAGGTCGCACTGGTTCCTCGGGCCTTTCAGGTGGAGGATGAGCGCGCGCCCGAGCCACGGGCTGCCTCGCGACGTGCCCTCGATCTCCTCGAAGGGCACGAAGACGCGGTAGACCAGCTCGATGCCGTTCGCGTAGATGCCGGGGACGTGCCGGTTGGGGACGAAGTACGCATACGTGATGATGAACGACATCAGGAACATCATGCCCATTATGATGGCCATGAACGGTATAGACGGAGGCCACCGGGAATAGACCTCGATGGGGACGAGGAGGACCAATGCGGGGACGCAGAGGGCGAATGCCCAACGCAGGACGTAGCGTCCCAGCCGCATGCTCATCTCAAGTTCGGTGGCGAACAGCAGGCGCCCACGGTCGAGGTGGGATGCTTTCACCGGGATGCCATCCTGGATGACCCTCTCCCCACGGCCCGCTCGCATCGTCGGCCTGCTCCAGCAGTGATGATGGAAATCTGGACATATAATCTTCTCATATGAGGAACTCTCTTTCGTTCGCGTGATCTCGGGTTCTGGATGCCAGGATGGAATTCAATCGTTCACATGTGTGCTGGTAGCATCTTTAGGATATACACCATCCGTGGCCAATACGGCCCCTATCGCTTACTCATCGGTTCCGTTGATAGCGATCTCATTCGATAGAACATCAAGGACTGCCTGCTTCAAGTGAGGCAGAAGAGAAGAGAAACCGTCGCGATATCCAGGGGCCATGCCATAGAAATAATCCTCGTCGTATCTCAGCCAGATGCCACCAGCAAGGTCGTCGTGGTCTTCGGGCAGAGGCGAGTCGGATATGTCCACTCGATCCAATACCTCTTGGGATATGAATTGGATGCCACCTGGAGTATCAAGGACATTGTCCATGTCGTATCCCAATTCGTCGTAGTAGTCAGAACAGATCCCGACTGCATAGATTGCCTTGAGCCCTACTACAATCTCCTTCAGTACCTCGGCGAGGGCATCGAACTGATCAGGCATGTCGACCAATGTCCAGTCCGGGGCATCGAGGAAGACGATATCATAACCAGGAGGAGGCTTCAACTCCTTTCTCAGAGAAGCGCTCATCGTCCCATCCAGGGTCAGCTCGACATCATTGGCATAGAACCCCAGGCCCCCTTCCATCCTGTACTCGCCGACCGGCGGGAGGGAGGCAAGGTTCTCTATGGGCTTGGGGATAGGACTGTGTGGGAATCTCGATAGGCGGTCGAATAGCGAACGGATGTTCGCATTGGTCAGTTCGGTTGTCCGAGCAATGATGCTGAATCTAAAGTAATGCTCCAATTCCATCCCTCATATCCCTGTCTGCCCCTTTGGCAACAGGACCTGATCCCCGGAGCCCAGTATTAGTTCTGTTGTCTGGGGCGATATCGCCTTTTCCGGCGTTGTCAGGTCCTCCAGGTAGAAGAACACGATATGACCTTCCACGATTTCCATATGCCATTCTGGATTGCTGTTCGCATAGGCGCGCAGCCTGGTAAGGATGACATTATCGTATCTGTCCAGATTGAAGATGTTGAAGGGCCAGATGCGCCTCTCCGGTGGGGGCATCGTGTCGTGCGTCTTGACCCATCGATTGTAGTGGTAGTGCCCGAACCCGTACACGACGTCGAACAGGGTCGCGAACTCCCTCAAGACGAAGAGGAACGGTTTCCTCTGATTTGGATCCTTTGGGTCATTGTTGTCCTTCCTCGTGAAGTAGCCGATGCTATAGCAATCCGACCTTTGGTATTTCGGGTAGATCTCCGGCTTCCCTGGCATTCCAGCGCAGGCTTGGAAGTAGCTCTCATGATCGACCTTCAAGCTGGCCTTCCGATGTTCCGGGTTGTTGATGTCGAACGGTCCGGACCATCGCTCGGGGTCCAGGTCACCCGGGTCCGCTAGAATGAATCTGGGCTCGTAGTAATAGAAGCTGCCGTCCAGTAATTTCTTTCTATCACCCGCCCATCCGGAAGTCTCATCTTCTAGGTACTCCAATTGCGTGAAGAAGTTACGGAGCTCCAGGTCATATTGAAATCGCTTGACGGTCTCCGGTGTGAGCCTCTCCTGTGGATAGTACGCCCAGACGAAGAAGCCTAGAGTCCCATCGGTCTCAATCATGTCGAAATCCATACGTGTCTGTATGCGCTCAACGGTCTATTATAGTTGGTGGAAAGTCAAAGTGCCTGAGCCTCTGCGTCTCAACGGATTCGAGGCATTTTCCAGGTTCTGAGCCAGTAAAATGGTGTGATGGATTGGCACTTTCATCGACCTCCCCCCTGGGGCCTTATAAGGCTGAATGATTATTTTCGGTCTAACAGGTGGAAGAACGATGTGGACCATCGAGCGGCCGTATGTCCGTCACGCCCCCCACCGGACAGCGGGACCGACCGTCCACGGATGAGGAGGCACCATGCCATCAAGGAGATACCATCTGGAGTTCGACGAGCGCCTCCGTAGAAACGATGTCATCTGCGAGGACACCTTCGGGGATACAGTGCACGCCCGGCTCGACCGTAACTCCAAGCACATGGGGGACATGCATCGCGAGCTCGACTACTTCCATTCCGTGGAGGGCATCCGGGACTTCATCGACAATATCGTGCACAGCATCGGGAGCATATACCAGGGCACCGCGACGGACTACGTCCGCATCGCGTACGGGCATCTGTGCTTGGACTACATGGCGTCCAAGCTGAAGAGGGAATACGATTGCACAAACAAGGAACTCGACTGGGACGAGGTGTACACCAGGACGTGGAGATACTTCCAGAGGAACGGGTTCCATAGGGCACGAAATGTGGAGTCATCTTGCTGAGGGATGAGGATGTCTTGGATAGGGGAAGGGGGATGTGGGCGAGGTTCGGAATGCTCGGATGAATTATATCATTGATAGGGGATTTATCAACAAGGATGATTCAATTCTGATGAGAATTCATGTCCGTGCGCGAGCATTGGCGGCGATAGTGAACGACGCGACCAGCTCCATCCCATCGATGGATGTTACCCCTCTGAGAGATAGAACCCCGAGAATACGCCGCGGTGGTAATCCCACTTCGTCGAAATAGAGTTGACATATCTGGTCATCATTTCACCTGGAAAATCGAAAAGACTATCTACTGGTAAAAGCGTCAAGCTGTCTGGCTGGCTTGAGGTTGTCAGTACTGAGGGGCAAGGTCGTAGAGATTGGATTGGCGAGGTCCGCCATTCTAACTGGTCCATCGATGGTGGGAGAGCATCGGTCAATATGGGAGCGCTTCATCTATTGACATCCGTGGGTGGGCGGCGCATTCCTGACATAAATTCCTGGAAGGCACGTCGCGTCGAGCCCGTCTTTTCCTGCAGGAGGGATTGAGCGTATGATGGCCCTAATCAATAAACGACGCTTACGGGCGGTTCGTAGGAGATTTCGACTGCCCATGCTCTTCATTGTGTCGGTCCTCCTCTCTACCCAGGGGCTGATGCCCCTTGAGTGCCGGGCTTCTGATATCCGCTCTGGGCCCATGGAGCCTCAATCCAGCCCGGAGCAGTACCCGGTCTGGTCCGACCCCCTCGATGACCTCAGCCATGTGTATGTGCCAACGACCGGACTGGCGGGGGTCGAGGTGGTCGGCGGGGAGGCTCATCTGAAGTCTGGGAGGACAGACGGATGGTTCGCCTCCTCCGTCATCTCCTGCCCCAAGGGCCACCTGTACGATTTTATCCTGATCGAGGCAGAGCTCCCTGGCGACAGCTATGTCGAGATTTCGCTGCTCAACGCCTCTGGGGAGTCCACGGTTGTGGGCTTCGCCAATGAGACCATCCCCGGGTTTATAAAGGTCCGCTCCATCGAGCTCTCTATCCGTGACGTCGATCCCCTTCGCTATCCTCACGTGAGGGTCCAGCTGGACCTCCATGCTGACGGCATCAACCGACCACGCATCCTGAGCTGGGCCCTTTACTTCATCGGTGAGGATGTGTGGATGGATGACTTCAAAAGCAGGGGCAAGATGGACGTCTCAAGGGGAATCGACCTGGCTGACGGCCAGCTCGCCCTCAATCATAGTCACAAATCGAGCAGCTCTTCATCGAAGGATTATCCGAAGTTCCCCACGATCGCGCAACTACCTGTGTACAGGACGACCGTCATGTACGCCTATTATGCGAACTCGGCCCGCACAGGTTATGAGGAGGGGTCGTACACCGCGACGAACTACACCTACAGGATGGCGTTCGACGACCTCAATTCGGACGGATATCTCGACCTGCTGTTTGCCAACTATGGCACCACAGGCAACTACCCCGAGGTCTGGTGGGGGTCGGCCTCGGGATCGCTCTCGCCGTCAGCATGCAAGAAGTTCGCCATCCCCGAGGGCTATGGTATCGACACTGGCGACGTCAACGGCGATGGCTGGACGGATGTCGTCATCGCCGCCCATTCCTCCGGCACGGGCTCGGCCGTCTTCTTCGGGGACGGCTCTGGCCAGTTCAACTCGTTCCCTGATGTGCAGCTCCCCCAGTACCTCTATGTGAGGACCGGGGACGTCAACGGCGATGGCTACGATGACCTTGTGTTCTGGAGCGGTGGTACTTACTACAAGACCAAGGTCCATATGGGGGGTCCCCTTGGGCCCAGTTCCACGGCGGACCTGACGATCGATAGCGGCATATTCTTCTATATGGTAGTCCAGGACATCAATGCAGATGGCTTCGCGGACGTCATCTGCGCCCGTCAGCACGATGAATGGGTCTTCCTCGGCAGCCCGAGCGGCCTGGACGCGACCGTCGACTACGTGCTTGGCACGACCAATGATGGCGCCCGCAGTTGCGGAGCGGGGGACATCAATGGCGATGGATGGCTGGACCTCGTGTTCCTGTCCATCGATGTCATAAACATCTTCGAGGGCACAGAATCGGGGTGGGACAATGCCAGCCGGCGCACATTCGATGTGGGCCTGACCACATGGGCATTGCTCGTGGCGGACGTGGACAGGGATGGATTCGATGATGTCATCATCCAGGCCGAGGGCGTGCTCGATGTCTACAAGGGCTCGCCCTCATGGTCCATGGACCGCATCGTCAGGAGGCCCTCCACGAGCTCCGCCTATGACATGGCCATTGCTGTGCCCAAGGGGTCCATGGCCAAGGGCTACTCCGGCCACTTCGTGACGGAGGAGATCTCCATCCCGGCCGCTAAGAAGTGGGACGTGCTCGACCTCTCCGCGAGGATGGAGACCAACACGACGCTGCGCATCACGCTCCTCGACGCCTCGCGCGCGCCGATCAGCGGTTTCGACAATCTGACGGCCATGAGCCTCGACCTCTCCCGGTTGACCCAGAGCTCAATACGTGTGCGCGTCGACCTGACCAGCGAGCTGAACACGACGAGCCCGTGGCTCGAGAGGTTGACCGTGACCTGGATCGACCGGATGAGCTGGATGGACCGGTTCTTCGGGACGACGAGGGTCGACCGCCTCCTCGGCATGACCGTCGGTGAGGGTGCCCTCGGGCACTCCTCACAGACATCCTACGGACCGTCGCTGTTGTTCGCGAGCCTTCGGAACGACCTCGGCGGTGCCTCCCCGAGCCTCGGATTCACGGACTCGGGGGCTCTCAATTACAACGACTGTCCGCCCATCGAGCTCGAGGCGTCCCACGCCCATGCCATCGATTGCGCGGACGTCGACGGGGACGGGCTTGCGGACCTGGCCCTTGCCAACTATCGGGAGGGTGGCTCGTACTCGACGACGAGTCCTATCTACCGTGCCACTCCCATGGGCTGGCGGGACGCGCCCGAATGGACGTTCGACACCATCGGTGCCCATGACGTCCTGCTCAGGGACCTCAACCGAGACGGCAACATCGACGTCGTGTTCGCCCAAGAGACCGATGGGACGACCTACTCCCACCCCAGCGTCCTGTTCTGGGGCTCGGCCTCGGGGTTCAACTCGACCGCTGATGTCACGCTCGCCACCACGGGGGCCACGGCCGTCGAGGCGGCCGACCTCGACGCCGACGGATGGCTCGACCTCGTGTTCGCGTGCGGCCGGGCGGCCTCCAGCTCGTGCGACAGCATGGTGTTCCTCCAGCGGGCCACCGGCTTTGACGGGACGACGCCCGACCATCTGCTCCCCACCCAGAGCGCCGATGCGGTGGCGGTCGGGGACCTCGACGGGGATGGTGCCTTGGACATCGTGTTCGCGAACAACTTCTCGACCGGCATGACCGAGATCGACAGCTTCATCTACTGGGGCCTGTCAGGGGGCGGCTTCGAATCCTCGCCCAGAGGCGTCAGGACCGCTGGAGCATCGGATGTGAAGGTCGCGGACCTCGACGGGGATTCGGACCTGGACCTCGTCTTCGCCAACTCCATCGACAATGAGGGAAGCTACGAGCTGGACTCCTACGTCTATCTGAATGCTGGCGGGCGGGCCTTCCAGAGCCTCCCGGACATCCGATTGCCGACGACCGGGGCCTGCGCGGTGGCCGTCGCCGACCTCGACGGCACCGGCTGGAAGGACATCGTGTTCGCCTGCCAGCGCAACGCCACCAGCTACTCGCAGTCCTCAATGGTGTACCTGGGGGATGACGCCGGCTACCATCCTCTCGCTGACATCCGTCTGCCGACCGTTGGGGCCTCGGATATCATGGCCGTCCCTCTAATCACAGGGACGGCGGCCTACCTCTCCGAGGTCATCTCACCGGAGAACCCGACGGACGTCGGCGGTTTCGATACCCTCAGCTACCAGGCCGTCAAGGAGCCCTCGCATAACGCGAGCGTCATGCTACTGGACGCGACCTCCTGGGAGGTCCTCGCGGGCGAACGCATCCAGGCCGGGACGTGCGCATGGAAGGTGGCGGGCATGTTCCGGTTCAAAGAGCATGTGTCCGTCCGCGTGGCCATCGTCGCGTCCGGGCTCGACGCCCCGGGCGACCTGTCCATCGACGACCTCCGACTGAACTGGACGAAGCGCGACCGCACGCCGCCCTATGTGCTCGGGATTGATGCGAACGAGACCCGGGTCCTCAGGGGACGCCAGGTCACACTCTTCGTCAACGCCACGGACGAGTACGACCTCGCCAGCGAGCTCCGGGTCCGCCTCGAGTACCGCACATCGGGAGGCCCCTGGACGACCTTCTTGCTGGGAACGCCCTCCTTCGAGCACGGCCTCTGGAAGATGGCGTTCGGCCCACGGTTGGATTCGGAGGTGGGGCCGTACGACTTCAGGGCCTCTGCGGTCGATACCGACGGCATGTCCTCATCGCCCGTCGAGCTCCCCTCCCTCATCCTCGTCCTCAACAACCTCCCCACCGCGCCCGGTGTGCGCATCCTCCCTTCCCTGGCCTTCTCCGATTCGGTCCTCATCGCCGAGATGACAGACTCCTCGAGCGACCTGGAGAGCACCCAGCTCACCTATCATTTCCATTGGTACAGGGATGGGGTGCCGATGGAAACGCTCACGACCGACAGGGTCAGCCCGTCCCTCACCTCGCGGGGGGAGAACTGGAGCGTCGAGGTCCGGGCCTACGACGGCATCGACGAAGGCCCGGCGGGGGTCGCCTGGTCCGTCATCCTGAACTCGGCACCGCGGACCAACGACCCGCTTCCTCCCCTGGACCTGGAGGAGGACGCGAGCGATACAACAACGCTCGGCCTCGCATCGGCGTTCATCGATGCCGACGGCGACCCTATTTCATGGCGTCTGGCGACGCCTCCCGCGCATCTCAGGGTGGACATCGACGCCAGCACCGGCGCGGTGGGGGTGTTCCCCGAGGCGGACTGGTCCGGCGTCGAGGAGCTCGTCTTCGTGGGCTCGGACGGGGAGCTGGAGGCCCGGCAGACCGTGCCCGTGACCGTCATGGCCGTGAACGACCCTCCCCAATTCTCTGCCATCAACGGCCAGCCCATCACGGTCATCCCTGTCAGGCTCGCAGCGCGCGAGGACGAGAACCTGACCGTGCGGCTCGAGGCGGTAGATATCGAGGGGAGCGAGCTGAGGTTCAGCTGCAATCTGAGCTGGCTCGATATCGACGGCCGTACCGGATTGATCGTGCTCACGCCCACCAATGATGATGTGGGCACCATCCATCTCGCCGTGACCGTCAGGGAGCTCGCGAACCCTGACGTCGCCTCGACCATTGAGATCGTCATCGACATCGTGAACGTGAATGACCCAATGGACACGCCCCGGATACTGAGCCCTGCTACGGGAATGGTGTACAGGGAGAACCAGACCATCATCCTCCAGGGCAGCTGCACGGACCCCGACGTGCTCAACGGCCAAGAGCTCAACTTCACCTGGAGCTCGGACATCTCGGGCGTGCTGGGATACGGGCCACACGTAACGCTGAACGGTCTGGCCCCTGGCGGTCACACCATCACCCTGATGGTCCATGACTCTGAGTACTCGAGGTCTGCGTCGATATATATCGATGTGAGACCGCTCGACGACCAGCCGATTGATGGGCCGGAAGACGGTGGATTCCTGGGGATGGGGGTGGGTCTCCTTCTGCTGCTCGTCGTCGTCCTGGTCGTGGCCATAGTGGTGGCCAGGACGCGTTCCGTCGCTGCCAGGCGAGCGAGGGAGGAGCACGGACGTCAAGGAGCCCCTGATGTAACGGAGCGCACGACGGGGGAGAGCGCCGTCAAGGAACCCGCGAAGATAGCACAAAAGACGGACGTGGGACCAGAAGGTCCTGCCCTCGAGTCGGTCCACCCTGAAGCGATGGAATGGCGACAGGTGAATGCTCCGACGGAATCCGCGGTTCGATATGACCCAACCAGGCCCCATCCATCGCAACCTCTCGCGCCGCAATCGGCAAGCCCGCCCCCTGCGCCGCAGGGGCCAACGACAGGGCCCCAGCAGGCGCCCGCGTCCTCGACCATCACGCCCGAGCCTGGTGGGATGCGGATGGACGCGGAAGAGGTCGCGCGGGCGAGGGAGGAGCGCGAGGTGATGACCGCCTTGACGCAGCTGCCCCAAGGGCTTCCGACCTCGCTGTGGGGATGGGACATGTCCGCGCTCGCGAGGGAGGTCCTCTCGGGGAGGAGGAGGACCTTGCTCGACGGGACGGAGCTAGTGCTCGTCGGCGGCCGATGGTACAACGCCGATCGGAGAAACGTTGGACGGTTCATGCGAGAGAGCATCGAGACCGAGATGCCTGTGCGCCCCTCACGCTCGGCAGAGGACACAATGGACAGGCTGGACCTGCTTGAACGGGCCCTTCTGGAGGGCAAGATCTCAGAGGAGACCTACCGAGAGCTGAAAAGGAAATACGAGGGATGAACGGCTCATGCCTTTCCCGCGATGACATAATCGCCATGTCCCATCCGCGAATGCACAGCATCCTCTTTCTAGGTTGTGCGAATGGCCCATCTTGCGTTCCATCAATGAATGCAGTGAACCCTTATCTGACTTCCAGTTGGCGTCTGGCCCGGTGGATTATCGACCTGTGGCCCGGTCTGGCTCTCGCGGGTCTATCACGATTCCTGGGCATGTCCCACCCGCTCCCGGGAACTTGGGTTCGGTTTATCTTAATTGGGACCGTACTGGGGGGATCGAAATTCTATGTGAATGCACACGTCTTTCAGATGCTCAGTCGGGCCAAGACATCTACCGGTCAATTTCTCCACGCGAGCCTGGCTATCATGGCCTCGAGGATCGTGACCGGCGCCATGCAGACGAGGACGGCTATCAGGAACAGTATCAGGACATATGGATTGTCTTGATATCCGAAAAGTGCTAGGATGATGTACGATAGTATCAATAGGCTTGCTATCCCAATGCCCAGGCTTATCCCGAACGCCGCCTTCCTGTGCAGGTCGAAGAGCTTCGAGATCTCGCGTTCCACGTCCGGTTCGAACCCTTGGTCCTCTGGTAACTGTAACGCCCCCAAGGCATTCATGACTTGCTCAGAGAACTCCTTGGGCGAATTCCACCGTCTGCCGATCGCCAACCAGGTAGTAGTCCTCCTTTGGGAGTAATCGACGTCCTGGACGACCTCCAGAATCGCCTCTCGGTCCCCAAGGTCGTAGGATGCGGCGTATTGGAAGCGCATGAGATGACTGATGAACCCAATTCGTCTCTTCCTGATACAGATCCTTGGCCCAGCCAGTTCCTGTTCGAGGATGGGCATGAGATGACTGGGCCTGAGACCGACGCTCGCCGTGTGGACCTCCCGTATCCATCTGAGGACGCGCGTGTAGAGGATGTACAGGAATGGATAGAAGACCAGGAGAACGACGACGCACAATGTCCTCGCGAAGATTGATTCGTTTCCGATGATGAACCCAAGCGCTGCTCCGACTGGTAGAATGATTAGGATGAGAATGTAGTAATAATGGATCGAGGACCGGTGGAAGGCACGGACAGTCCGTTCTCGCGAACCCTCGGCACGATTCCCGTCCGTCATCTGGACTTCATTGGACCGGGACGATGATAAAGATGTTGATTCCATCGATTCCATGCTCTATTGACAGATGCATCCCCTGAGCACGATGGATAGGAGTTCTGATTGCATAGCTTATCCGACCTGTGAATGGGGTCCGCCGGTGGCGTTCGGACCGCATATCTTGAGATATTTGCACAGAATGGGCTTGTTTTCTGTCCATATCCCACCCGCCACCAGGATAAAGGTACTGGTACAGGTTTACGGGCGTGGGCGTACAGGTGCCCGGTTGTACGGGCGCGCGGGCGGCCAGGGGGTGGCGGAGGGGAGAGGGACAGAGGGGCGGGTGTACGGGTGGTCCAAGACAGGGGTCTGGGGGACGGTACATTGCGTATTTTCTTAAGTAATACATGGCATGGCGGGATGCCACCAGCCGGTGGGGAATGCGCGGGGGACCGTTCCCCATCTCTTGATGGGATTCGCACGGGCGACCTAGCCCTTTACCTGGAGGCTACGTGGGGCGCCGTGATGGCCACCGGCATCGAGGCGGCGGGTGTGGGGCTCGGGAGAGTTCAAGGTGGTGGCCATTGGGCCTAAATGTAAAATATCTAATTTGTTCAGGTTGAGAATTGGCTCTATTTTTGAATGTCAAAGGCGGGTGTACTATGTCCTTTCAAAAACGAAGGAAATATGAATATTAACAAAAAGGGAAAATACCAAAGTAATGTAAACATAATCAATAAAAAGAGTCCGAATTCCTTATCTAATAATAAATAAGTAAAAAATGCTAATGAATAACCAAAAATAATAATAAATAATATTGCATATATGGAATTATTCATCCTTCTTATTAATTGATAATTTTTCCCTCGTTCATTTCCAATAGAAATATTCTGATTTAATCTCGAAAGAATACCATTCATTAAATTTGTATTTTTAATACTCATATTATCATGATATAATATTACATTTGAGCCTTTCTCTCGAACATATAAGTTAATTGAATCATTTGTATTTAATCTTAAGGATAATATTTGAGCTTGAGGATACCATGTCTCAACATTGAAATCAACAATGTAATCTTCATTTTTTAGATTTTGAAGAACCTTAAGTAAAATATCCTTGAATACATTTATATTATAATAATAAATGAAGTATTTCTTATTAATTATTTTTTGATCAAATTGAATTACTCTTATATTAAAATAGAGCAATAAGAAATAAAATGTAATTATCTGAACAAAAATAAAAATATAATATTTGAATGATATGAATTTATAAGTAAATATATAAATTATACAAATACTACTAGTATATAATAATATAGATAAAAGTAAGAATGTGAAATAATTACCTGGAAAAGCTCTTTTTCCTATTTCTTTTCTGTCCATATATTTCACTTTTAAATTTTTATGGTTGGTTTTTTAATGCAATACTAGCAGCCTGACAATAATTTACACTATTTAATATTACCGAAATTATACATGCCAGAGTTAATCCTAGACTTGGTTTTGGTTCTTTGCAAACTAAGATAATTCCGATTACTCCAAGAATAGTGCCGGTAACGCCAAGCAGGAAATTAAATAATGCATGTAAAAATTTTACACTCTTATCTTCATATTTTTCTAGAAGATCATTATATAATACATAATTAAAAAAGATTCCAGCAATAAGACAAACACCTGAGGCGGTGCATAAGAGAACATCGGCAATCGGTGACGCAGTTTCTATTAACGTCCATACAATAATTGCCCAATCGACAATCGCACCGATGATTGCGAGTACTGTTGATAGACTTATACTCCTATCATCATAAATTTCTTTAAATATAAAATCATTGATATCCGCCTTTATTTTATTTCCATTTAATTCGCTATTCATTGACAATATAGAATCCACAGTGACAGATTTTTCAAAAGGTATACCAGATGCTAAAACCGCCACGATTATTACGATGATTGCTAATGTGACTCCAATTACAAGTCCAGAAATGAATGGTGCGAAATATTCAATGATTTTTGAAATTAAAAAAATACATGAGAGAATAATAAATACTGATACGTATAATTGATTGTAAAATATTCCTGGAATTGATTCTTGTGTTTGAGAGGAGATATCTCCAGTATTTTCATATTCACTTAATAATATCTCAAATTTTATTAAATTACTATCAACTACTCTTGAGCTGACTCCTTGAATAGGTTCGAGAACACTATGTATAATATTTTCAATGAAATTCCAAATCCATGCAATCGCCTTGCTCGCCAGTTCCATCATGAATTGACACAGACTCTTTATCCCCTCCAGCAACCACGCTACGAAATCCTCCCACAGGCTATTGATGTGCCTCTCCAGGAACGCGACATTCCCATTGATATCGGACACGGTGATGTTCAGGTCGTACCCCGACACCAGGCTCTTGAGGAACTCCTTCTCGAACATGGCGAACGCATAATCATCCTTCTTGCCCTCCTCGAACGTCCACCTCTCCGTCCCGATGTCCTTCAGCTTGAATTCGAGCCAGCTCAGCCCGACGTTGTCGTACGCCCTCACGACGACGACGAGCTTCGAGCCCCATTTGTACTTGAGGTCCCCGAAGAGCGTGCGGTAGACGGGGACCGACTCTATCCTCAGGTCCGTCAGGTTCGGCGGCGTGCCCTCGACGCCGCACGGGTCCGATGGCTCGTCCGCCGTAAGCTCCTCGAGGTCGGTCATCCCGTCCCCGTCGGTGTCCGCGACGGTCGGGTCGGTCGCGTTCTCGAACTCGGCGCCGTCGATGAGGTCATCGTCATCGCTGTCGGGTTCCAACGGCTCGGAGGAGACGTTCTTGGGATAGCCCACCTTCTTCTCCCCGGTCGCCTCGTAGTAGACGGATATCTGCCAGCCGCCGAGCTCGATGCCGTCCGAGAGCCCGTCGCCGTCAGTGTCCTGCTTCTTAGGGTCGGTCTCACCTTCATCGACGACAGCATCGCTATCCTCGTCTTCTCCGCTCGTGCCACCATCAAGGAGCCCATCGGCATCCGTATCGTTGCACAACGGGTCCGTTTCAGTATACTCATTATCCTCATTGACGTTGACGATGTGGTCCGCGTTCGCGTCCTCATCGCCATCTTCAAGACTATCGCCGTCCGTGTCGGTGAGGTTCGCGTTGGTCTCGTTCGAGTCCCTCGCGCCGTCATGGTCGCGGTCCTCGAAGCCGTCCAACAGGCCGTCGCCGTCCGTGTCGTCATTCGTCGGGTCGGTCTGATTCTTCGGGTCGTTGTCCGGCACGAACAGGGCGAGGTCGGTCCCGGCAAGGCCGACCGTGACGCCCATCTCGAGGCCGTCCCAGAGGCCATCAGCGTCACTATCGGGATCCAAGGGATCAAGACTGAGATTCTTCCACTCGTCCTCGTCACCCAGGCCATCATCGTCTGTGTCATCGTCGTTGGGATCGCACTCGCTGGCATCGACCTTGCCATTGTGGTAATTGGAGATAATTCCAGAATTGAAGGTGGATTCGCCCTTGGTTTCATTGCCATCCAAGATGCCATTCGTATAGGAATCATACCATCCATCATAGAAACCGTCACCGTCGGTGTCCGCGGAGATTGGGCTCGTCATGGTCGACGGGTCCGCATCAGCGGTCCAGGTCGTCCGGTTGGAGCCAGGGAACGTGGCGGACGTGTTGGTCCCGCTATAGGCGGTGCAGCCCGGGACGGGCTCGGTGTAGCCCATCTCGGTCCCGTCCGTGATGCCGTCGGCATCGGAATCGGGGTCCAACCAGTTAGGGATGCCATCATTGTCGAGGTTCACACCGCCGAGTATTTCCCTGCCGTCGGGCACGCCATCGTTGTCGGAGTCCGCGTCGTAGTCCATCGGGTCGATGCTGTTGGCCACCCCGTCGCAGTCGCTGTCGTCGGTGATGGCCTTGCGCCAGTCGTACACCTCCTGGCGCTTGCCGACGAAGCCAATGGCGTTGTGCTTGCTCGAATTGTAGCCAGAGGGTTCTGAGCCAGGATGGGTGAAGACGTAGTAGATCTCGCTGCTCACCTTCACGACAATCCTGCCATTCGAGGCGTTATAGATCGTGTAGCCTTCTGGTGTCCTGAGCGTGACGTTGTCGATGTGATGTCCCTGGCTGTAATCCTTGGAGACGAACAGCTCCGCTCCCATGCCCTCTGGTTGTGATGTGTTCGTGCTCGAGTATACGAACGCAGCATTCCCCCAGGAGAGGTCCAGTGCATAATCGGGCACTGGGTTCGCATCATCGGCGTGCAAGATGCTGACGTTCTTGTCCACGGCGATCCACACGCCGCCTCCGGTATACGAGTGCTTCCAGGAGCCTGATATCAACGGTGCGTTCGTCCTGAACACCACGTACGTCTCGTTATTGTCGTCAGAGCCCCCATCGCCGTTCGAGTTCGTGTCGTGGCCATTCGTGTAGCCATCGTTGTCCGCTGGCAGGTCCATCCCCGGCGTCGGCTCAGCGCCATCGTAGAGACCATCATTGTCGGTGTCGGGGTCGTACGGGTCCGTCTCGCTCGAGCCCGTGCCGTTGTCGTAGGTGTCGAGCGGTGACTTGCAGGCCTCCTCGAAGTCGGTCAGGCCATCGTCATCCGAATCCGTGTCGAGGATGTTGATCTTCCCGTCGGAATCAGCATCGTTGTACCCATCCCCCTTCAGAGTCGCAGACAGCTTGTGCTCGGCGCCATCAGGGAGGAGGTCGCCGTCCGTGTCCGAGTTCAGCGGGTCCGCGTCCGTACCAGCATCGTAATCGCCATCACGGTCCGCGTCCTCGCCCATATAGTGACCGTCGATAAGCTCGTAGCCGTCGAGGAGGCCGTCATCGTCGGTGTCAGCGTCGGACGGGTTCGTCTCACCGGTATCCACCCATCCGTTCCCGTTCGAGTCCTCCTCATGGTCGAGCCACCCGTCCAGGTCGGTGTCGTTCTTCGTCGGGTCCGAGAACCTGAACTCCGCGAGGTCGAGCAGCTCGTCGTCGTCCGTGTTGTTCTTGGTCGGGTCGGACATGACCGTGCGTTCGGACGCCTCGAAGACATAGCCTTGGCCGCTCGTCCTGAGGCCCACGGTGAGGTTCCATCCCGCGACCTCCATATAGTCCGTCAGGCCGTCTGCGTCCGTGTCGGCGTTCGTCTGGTTCGTGTGGCCCGCGGCGGTGTAGCCGCCCAGGGTCTGGTTGTCCAGCTCCCCGAAGCGGAACGACGCGCCCGTGCCGTGGTTGTAGCCATCGAGCAGCCCGTCGCCGTCCGTGTCATTGAGTATCGGGCTGCTCTCGTACGACTCCTTGTCGTATGCACCATCGCAGTCCTTGTCCTCGCCTTCCCACAAGTTGAACTGGTTAGGCGTGCCCGTACAAATGACGAACCGAGGAGGGGATAGGGTCCAATCCCACCTGTAACCGTCAATCCAGCCGTCGGCCAGGCCGTCACCGTCCGAGTCGACGTCCGCGACGTTCTTGCTGCCGTCCCCATCGGTGTCCTGCGAGAGCGCCAGCTCGTCGCCGTCCTTGACGCCATCCCCGTCCGAGTCCGCGTCCACCATGTTCTCGTAGTCGTCGGAGTCCATGATGGTGACGTTGTCCACCTCGAAATCGACGAATGGCTCTATCTCCTGGCCGTCCATGAGCCCGTCGTTGTCGGAGTCGCGGTCGCGGGCGTTGTTGAGCCAATCTGCCGAATCGCCCTCCGCGGCGGCGTAGGAGCACTCCTTCTCCCAATCGACCTCATCGCCATCGAAGATGCTATCCCCATCGGTATCTAGCTTGAACGGGTTCGCGAGGAAGAGCATCTTGTGGTAGTACGTCAGTGTCGGGGTATAGTTCCCAGTCTCCGGGCTGAGCGCGGCGTACAAGAACCTGATGCACTCGCCGGGATAGTACCTCGTGCCGTTTGTGTACTCGCTCGTCTCCCTCGGGTTAGAGCCGGGCTTCCATACGTAGATGGCGTGCTCGATGGTCGTCCCCGACGAGATGTTCAGGAACATCTGGGTGCGGTCGGGGAGGATGGCGAGCTCGATGACGTCCTTGCCTGCGCCCGGGAAGCCTACGAGGGGATTGTTGAAGATGCCCGTCGTGTTCGTCCTGTTGAACTCCACGACGTCGCAATCCGAGCCATTGGCATCGCCGTCGTAGTCGATGACGGTAGCCTCGCGGTAGCCGTCGTACCTGAACGCGCCCTCGACCGCGTTCGTCCTGAGGACCCAGTAGCACTCCTGGCCGTCCCGGAGGCCGTCCTCGTAGCTCATGCCACTCCTCTGGAACCGGTCGGTGTCGACGCACTTGGGGTCCGTCGCGGCGCAGTACTCCTCCAGGGTGGTCAGGCCGTCGCCCTCATGCGACACCGTGTAAAACGTGATGTGCATGGCCCTGCCGGGGGTCATGAGGGACCACTGCCCGGTCGCGGCGTTTCGGAGGTAGCTCGTCCATCCCGGGGTACCCAGCGGGATGCCGAAGTCGACGCCCCGCCACCTGACGATGAACCAGTACACATAGTTGGCCCCGGTCTTGAGCACCGCCGCCAGGTCGCGGAAGGTGTATCCAGTGGTCTGACCGTCGGTGCTCGAGGTGGCCGAGGCTATCATGTTGCTCCTGTCCGACGTGTCGGAGACGCTGGGGCACTTGAAGACCTCCAGCCCGACGCAGTCGGCCCTGACCCCATCGGACGCGTTGATATCGATTATTACACTATCAAGGTACATATCGGCCGATACGGTGTACCGCATCGCGTAAGCGTCGTATAAGGATCCGGTGAGCTGGGTGTCGTTGTAAGGTGAGAAATCAAGCTCTTCCGCCGGCTCCAGCTCCCCATCGTAGTCGTGCGTCGGGCCGGAATCAGACACGGTCGGATTGATAATGAGCTGCCCGCTGATGTAGCAGGGAGGCTTGACACTGTAGAGGACCTCGTACCCGTCTGCGACGCCGTCGGAATCGCTGTCGTCATCCTCCGGGTCGGTCTCGTAGGTCCCCACGCGCCTGCCGAGGTTCCACTTGCCGTCGCTGCCGTCGTCGAAGCTCCAGTTGCCGGCGGTGTCCTTCGCACCGTCGAGGTCGAAGTCCTCGCCCTCCCAGACCTCGGCCACGTTATTGCTGCTGCTCACGAAGCCCCAGTAGTCGGTGGAGTAGGGCGCCCTGTAGGCCTTGCCGTACAGGCCGAGGCTCACGGACTGGGTCGTGTACTGGCCCTTCGAGTACGCGACGGGGTCGTAGTACCAGCCGTCGATGCAGCCGTCCGGCAAGCCGTCTCCGTCACCGTCGGGGATGTTCGGGTCCGTGGTCGTTGTGTTGTCGGCGTCCCAGTTCTGGAACGCCGTCGCCGTCGTGGACGTCAGGTTCTCGGCCTTCCCCTGACAGTATCGCATCACGCGCTCCCACAGCGACGAGCTCGTCTCGGTCGTGTCCCAGACGGTGAACTGGTCGGTCTCGACCTGGGTCATCCCCATCTCGACGCGGTCCCTGATGCCGTCGAAGTCCGAGTCCCTGTTGCCAGGGTCGGTCCTCGCGTTGACCTCGTATAGGTCGGAGATGCCGTCCTCGTCGGCGTCGGCGGCGAGCGGGAACAGCTCGAGGTCGGCTTCCACGCCGTCCAAGAGGAGGTCGCTGTCCACGTCACCGTCATAGGGCTCGCACCCGCGGTGGAGCGCGAGGCCGAAGTCGATGTCGAGCAAGTCCAGCCGGGTGATCGTGCCGGCGAACGGTTGGTCATCTATGAGCGATTGCGGTACCCTGTCCAGGTCCAGGCCGACCCTCAGGTAGTAGTTGACGTTCGCGACCAGCGAGACGTTCAGTGCGGCGTCGAAGAACGCCTGGAGGTAGACCTGCTCGAGGTCGAAGGAGGGCTGGGTTATCGCCGCGGGCTTCGCGTGGAAGGCATCTGGGGGCAGCTCGACCGGGACGTACCCCTTCTTGCTGGTCGTCGAGTTCACGAGCGTGCTGAGCGTGATGTAGGTGGCGTTCTCGATGAACATCCTCAGGTACGCCTCGTCCACGGCGAACATCGCCACGCCGACCGAGCCGCGGGAGTAGTCGTTGGCCTTGCTGCCCTGGTAGGTGTAGCCGTCGCCCCCTCCGGTGTAGAGGCCGCCAGTGTACCCGGACCCCCGTATCTCGTCGATGCTGCAGCCGGAGTAGTCCCCCGGGACGTTCATGCGCAGCAGCAGCTTGCTTATCTTCTTCTGGTAGCCGTTCTCCGGCAGTATCCTGAGCTCGTATGCGCCGGTCGTCGGGACCTTGAACGTCACCTCGACCCAGCTGTCCTCCGGGTAGCCCTGCTGGACGCGCGCGTCCTTCGCGGCGTCCACCGAGCGGAGCGCGGCGCCGGTCTGGTGGAAGAACCCCGTGAACGCGCTCCCCCCAGGCATGTTGCCGGGATAGACCGAGCCCATGTAGCACGCCGAGAAGGAGCTCATGTCCTCGAACTCGAACCTCTCGGCCCCGATGACGGAGAAGACCTCGGGACCGTCCCAGAGGCCGTCGTGGTCGAGGTCGATGTCGTCAGGGTCGGTGGGATAGAACGTCAGCACCCCGCCGGCATCGCCGGACCTCCGCTCGTCCCTGTGGTACTGGGCCCAGGCCGAGCCCCCCACGAACCAGACGCCGCCGCCGTTCCAGCACCTGACGCCGCCGGTGCCCGAGTCCCCGTCGATATTGAAGAAGGCCTCGAGGTAGCCGTCCCTGTCCAGGTCACCGAGGACCGGCGACCCTATGTACGGCTCGGGGGTCTGGGTGGACACTATCTGGTCGAACACCTTCGGGGACTGGCTCGAGGTGATGCCGGCCGCCAGGTCGATGCACCTGAGGTAGGTGCCCGCGTTGTACCCGGTGGGCAACGTGGCCATGTAGTAGAGCCTGTCGTCCACGTAGCAGGGCGTCCTCGACAGGATGTTCCCGTTGAACCAGCCCGAGGTCCACTGGCCATAGCCGTTCGTCTGCGAGATGCGGACAACGGACGTGTCGGTCGTTGGCGAGGTCCTCCGGATGATGACGTAGACCGAATCCCCGGCGACGACCGGCTCGGTCACGACCTTGGTGTTACTCGGGGACTTGTAGCTCCACACCTTCGCGGGCGCGGCCGCCGTGTCGAACGAGTACGCGTCGACGTAGGTGTATGGCGTCATGTTGTAGTAGGAGATGATTATCTTCCCGTTTGCGACGGCCGGCGTACCGAGCGGGTCCGCGTTCGTCGTCAGCGTCCCGCTCTGGACGAGTGCGCCGGTCGAGTTCAGTATCCTCACATAGCGCGCGACCGAGGGGGAGGTCCTCTTCACGAGGAGGACGATGTAGTCCCCGCAGACCACCGGGGTCGTGAGGATGTAGTGGTTCGCCCCCGGGGCATAGGTCCACAGGAGACTTCCATTGCCGAGCGAGTAGCCCCTTGCCGACTGGTCGCACGCCAGGACCACCTGCTCCCCGAGCACGGCCTGGCCGATGATGTTGTCATACTGGACATTGCTGTTGTTCCAGACCTCGTCCCCGTCCTCGTCGACAAGGCGCAGCCACCTCGTCCCGGAGGTCTGCGTCACGGCATAGACGACACCGCCATCCGTCGACGTCGGAGAGGTTACCTTACTGACAACGCCAGTCGCGGACGCGACGGTCGTCCCGTTACTACCATAGATGACCCTCAGGTGGGGGCTGGCGGTCGAGGTCGTGAATATCCTGTCCTCGAATATCGCGGGAGTCGTGTCGGATGCGCGCTGGAACACGTTCTGGCTCTGCCACCCGGACGTGCAGTCGTCGACGACCATGACCAGGCCGAGCTTGTCGATGGTGCAGGTGCCCGATATAAGCGTGACCTTGAGCTTCTTCGGCGGCGGGGAGTCGCCCGACTTGATCCTCAGCCCGGTCAGGGTGTACCATGTCGGCTGGGGGGAATCGACGGACAGCGTCTGGTTGAAGGCATCCTGCACAGGGAGGTAGAAGTTCACGTCCGCGGTGGAACAGGCCCTCACCTTGATGACGTAGTAGCCGGCCGGCAGCGGGCCCAGCTGCACGGGCAGCAGGTCGTTAAGCTCGAACTCCAGGTACTCGTCCTCCTCATCGAGTTGGCACGCATGCCCGTTCGAGTAGTTCCAGTCCTCCACGACCATGCCCGTGTCGCTGAACGTGTCGGCATGCTCCGCTTCGAGCCATACGGTGCCGTCCCGGCGCTCGTCGCCCTCCGGCATGAGGTCGCCGTCCGTGTCGCTGACGGTAGGGTCCGTGACCTGGCCGCCGGACGTGGCCCTGATGGCGTTGCCAGGGAGCATCTTCGGGCTGATGCAGAGCCTATCGATGTGCACGGTGCCGTCGTTGCCAGGAACTGCCGTGATGTTGATGAACAGCCGGCATGCGGAGGTAAGGCTGAACCACCTCGTAGAGAACCAGTAGTAGTCCTCGCTCAGCGGGAACGTGTCGTTCAGCAGGACCGTCCCGACCGAGTTCTTAATCAGCACCGTCATGCCATCGCTGGCATGGTCCGAGCGGGCCCGGACCATCAGCATATAGTACTGAGGGGACACCTGGAACGTCTCGAAGAACGTGTCCTTGTTGATGATGAGGTCCGTGCCGTTCCAGGGGACGAGCGCCCTCCCGTCGATGGCGAACGGGTCCTCGACTATCTGCGATGGGCCGTAGCCGTGGCTCTCTGCCTCGAGCCAGAGCCTGTCCCCTGGGTCCTCCTTGACGTCCGGCACCAGGTCGCCGTCCATGTCGCCGGTGTGGTAGATGACGAGCTCGCGGCTCGTGCTCATGTACACGTGGGCCACGGTGAGGTTGGCCGTTATCGTATGCGGGGACCTGATGTCCCAGGCGCTCGAGCTCTGGACGTACTCGACGAGCGCCTGCTGCGGTATCCAACCGGTCGCGTTGGTGCTGGCGTTGGACACGACGGCCGCGCCCTTGTCCTTGATCTCGACCGGATGGCTCACCCAAGGTGTATCGAACTCCCCAAGCACCTGGAGGTCCAGATACCACTTCACCGTCAGGTGGCCCGACGCGCCGGTCAGGTCCGAGTTGCCCTTGTTGAAGTAGGTGTTCAACGCCACGAGCTCCGCGGACGACTCGACCTTGATGTCCGACTGACCGGACCACTCGACGGAGCAGTTGACAAGCGTCAGGTTGCCGGATGCGAGCCTGACGCCGTGATCGTCGGAGCGGAGGATCTCCAGGTTCGCCAGGCTCGTCGCCACGTTCTGGGCGAGGACGCCGACCTCGTTCTCCTCGAGGGTGTTGCTGCCCATGGTCGGCGTGCCCGCGTCCACCATCAGGCCCGCGCCGGCCGAGTGGAGGGTGATGACGTTCCCACTGACCGTAGGAGAGGAACCCATGATGTTGACGCCGTTGAGGTCGTTCTCGTGGATGGTGTTGTTGATGACCTCGGGAGCTCCCCCGCTCGTGACGTTCAGACCGTGGAGATTCTCATATATATCGGTCCCGTAGACCAATCCTCCGGCATCAGAGATGATGATGCCGGTCCCCGCGTTCCCGTGGACCTCGCATTCGGTGACGTTGAGCTCGCTGTCAGACGTGATGTAGAGCCCGTCGGCACCGTTGGCCGATATCTCGGTCTCGGACACGTTCCCGACGCAGTTGAACAGATAGACGCCCTTCCCAGTATTATCCCTGACCTCCGACTGCAGCAGGTCGATGTGGGCGTTGCTCGCGTGGACGCCGTCTGAGGCGGAGTTGTTGAACACGGACTGGAAGAGCGTGAGGTTGCCGCTGCTGGCATCGATGCCGTGGTTGCTCGAGTGCTGGACGGTGGCGTTCCTGAGCGATACGTTCCCCCAGGACACCTTGATGCCGTCGTAGGTGTAGTTGACGCGGGAGTCCTGGACGGTGAGGTTGCCGCTGCAGTTGAAGTTGTAGGCCTTGTCGCCCTTCTCGTGCGAGGGCTCGACCCAGGACCTGTAGACGTTGAACGACGCGTTCGGATGCACCTGTATATTGTACTCGTTCACAGTGTCGTGGTCCACCCGCAGCGTGACGTTGTAGAGGTTTAGCGCGCCCCCCGAGACGATGTCCAGGTCGCTCTGGAGGAGGATGAGGGAGTCGTAGTACCACTCGTTGTCCGTCACGGGGGAGGAGATGGTGGGGTCGATGTAGACCGGGTACCTGGTCGTCGGCGAGGCGAGGAACTCCCAGGGGACGACGATGGACAACTCGGCTCCTTGAGCTGTCTCAATGACCTGGAGCCTGCCAACGGACCACTTCGCCGGGGGAGTGGCGGTGTCCGAGGGGACGGTAATTGCTCGAGATTCATCGACCCTGTCGGAGGAATCGAACATGACCGGCGGGGCGAGGCGCAGCACCTCCTTCCCGCGGGTGTCAAGCATCGAGACGAGCCCGTTCGTGTCTATCGAGCCACCGACCCGGCCGGAATCAGGCTGGACGGGCTCCAGCGCGCTCGGGGCGTATCGCAGCAATGTCTTGATGGTCAGGTCGCTGCGCAGGAAGGGCTGGGGGTCCTTGAGGATGAAGTACTCCTTCAATCCGTTCGCTCCGACCGTGAACTCAAGGTCTATGTCCTCGAACACGTCAGGGTAGAGGATGGAGTTGCCCGTGACCATGCCCGTGCTACGGTCGATGGGCACGATGTTGCTGTTCTCGTAGGACAGCCCGAGGACCTCGTACCCGACCTCAACCTCGGGGTTCCTGAGCTGGACATCCATCCCATGGATGATGGGCGGGAATGTCATGCTCATTGAAAGCCCGCTTCCATGATGACTTCCGCCGGCCTTCTTGGGGGAATGGATGTCCATGTCCCAAACGAGGACGTTCCGACCGTTCAGCTGGTCATCGTCCTTGGGTAGGTCGTTGAACGCCACGTAGAAGGCCGCGCCGATCATGATGGCGACCATGAAGAGTGCGGCAGCGCGCTTGCCCCA
Source organism: uncultured Thermoplasmata archaeon (assembly GCA_964353355.1). Classification (GTDB taxonomy): domain Archaea; phylum Thermoplasmatota; class DTKX01; order DTKX01; genus CAYGVT01. The sequence continues at coordinate 23,488 of CAYGVT010000047.1, forward strand.
CACTGACGGTCTCGAGATAGACCGCAACCCCTCAGCGGGCATGTTCACAGCCACCTGCGTAATAGCATAGTGAAGATGGTAGAAAAGCATTTCGATGTCATCGATTGAACAAATCGGATGTTTCTACGCACCTTTGTATTCATGAGAAATTAGCATTCGGGTTCGATTCGTTTTTCCTGGCTATTCCTTTAAAGGATGTGGCTCGTCGAGGGCAGATACCGGTTGGAGCTGGACGTGACCTGACCATCGCCAGTGCGCAACGCAGCGAAAATCCTGGGAATATGCCAGGTGAACGCCTTCATTCCCATGGCATATCGCGCCTTTTCGGACGTATTCCTGTCCAGGATGGGTATGAGGTCATGGATGAAGGATTAGGAGCATCCGCGATAGGGTTCTGCAGCGTGGCGTCTTCGTTAACGCTGCCAGGGTCAGGCGTGGAAGAGGGTTGTCTGGGACGATCGGGCTGTCCTCCGACCTTCGCGTGGATGTCGACATCGAGATATATGCGCGATATCTTTTTTTATTCGTATAAAATAGGCTCATTTCTTGTCGATACCCCATTATACACCAGGATAGCGGTACTGGTACGGGGATATGGGTGGCGGGGTACAGGCGTACGGGAGTACGGGTAGGGCGCGGCCAGCCGGCGGCGGGGCGGGGCGCGCGGGGCGGCGGGGGTACGGGCGGGCCGGGATGGGTGGTCAGCACCGGGAAATGTGCATGATCCCGCAGCGATTCTCGTCCGGCGGGACACCACCTGTGGGTGGGGAATGGGGCTTGGAGCAAATCGAGGATGGCACGCGAACGATGCGTTTCGGATTAGCAATCCCGGTCATCTAGTGGCAGACCTCTTCCCTTCACCCCGCATAACATCCTTCGGTACAGGTTTATGGGTCCCCATAAACCCGGATGCCCGGCGTGAAGGCCTAGTGATTCAGTCCACCCTCGAAATATGCCTGATATCATCGCAACCGTGTTCTTATCATCGACACTGAATGCATTGCTTACGAGACCACCCGGATGATTTCCCAATTCATACAATCCATGATTATCTGCGATACATCTCATGGAACGCCTATATTGCCCCGCTCAGTTCCATTTATCCATGCACCAGCGTATCCACGTCTGCCCCGTCTCGCCCGACGTCGACCGCATCGTCCTCCCGCTCGTCCGCATGAAGGCCGACCGTGCCATCCTTGTGACGGATCGGGCCTCCCCTGATGCCGCAAGAGCCGCCCTCGATCCCGTCACGGCGAGGCTCGACGTCGCGCACGTGGCCTGGGAGGCGCTCGCGTGCGACCCCGGCGACTTCCGGGACTGCCTGCGGACGCTGAGCCCCGCCGTCCGCCGCGCGGCCGCGGACGGCGACCACGTGCTCGCGAACGTCTCCACGGGCGAGCTGCTGCTCCCGCTCGCCGTCGCGGTCGCGGGCATGCTCTGGGGCGCGGAACTCTACTACGTGATGCCCTCCGCGGAGGGGACGCCGCCGGACGGCCCCCGCGATGTCGTCACCGTGCCCCGCTACCGCATGGAGCGGCCGTCCGAGGGCGCGGTGGCGTGCCTCCGCGCGCTGGCCCAGCACGGGGACATGCTGCCCCGGCGGGCCCTCATCGGCGCGCTGCGCCAGGACGGGGTGCCCCTCGCCAGGTCGGAGTGCCCCCGCGCGCTCTACGTCGCCCTCGAGAGGCTGGTGGGGCCGCTCCTCGAGCGGGGGTTGGTCGCGGAGCGGGCCGTCGGTGGGGTGAAGCTCGTCCAGATCACCGAGGATGGGCGCGGGGTGCTGGATGGGTTCGACGACCGGGATAGGGCCCGCAGTGCGGAACCATGAGGAGTGACCAGCCAGGATGGGGGAACAAGTACGACGCGGATGTCAAGGGTATATGTGGACACATCAGTGATATCGGCGCTCTACGATGAGCGGAATCCTGAGAGGAGGAAGCTTACCGAGATGTTCTTCGGGAAGGCACTAGATATTGAGTTCTATCTCTCTGCGGTAACCATCGTCGAGCTCGACCGCACGCCAGATACAGCCCAACGTCGACGGATGAGAGAACGCGTCTCCAGATTCACCGTGTTGCCCGTCACCGAGGATATCAGGATCTTGGCGAATGACTATATCCTACACGGAGCGGTCCCCAAGAAATACAAGGAGGATGCCTTTCATATCGCGATTGCGGTCTCGAACGATATGGATTTCCTTCTGAGCTGGAATTTCGAGCATATCGTCCGGAGAAAGACGAAGGATATCGTCCGAATGGTCAACTCCCTCCATGGCATCAGACAGGTAGAGATATTAACCCCCGCCGAGCTATTATAGATGGAGAACACATGGTCCGGATAACGAAGAACGAGCTGAAGCGGCTCCAAAGGTCCGTGGAGAAGGATTTCCCGGACGACCCCGCCATGCAGCAGGTGCATCTCTCGAGGAAGATACTCGCCCTCGAGGCCAAGAAGGCCGGGATGGACTACCTTGATTACATCAGGTCCCTGAAGCTACGACCTAGGGATGCACGATAGTGGATCATGGAGCGGGAAGGATGCACGGGGCGTGTCCACGCCGCGCATACGAGGCTGGCCGATGGGTCCTGCCTTGCCCCTCGAACCTGACAGCTATCGGTCCCCCTCACCGCACGCTCCGCCATCGCATCCGCCCAGGTGGATGCACCTCAGGACCACTTCACCCATGTCCCGTCCCGACAGCGGCGCAGACCGCGCCCTGGTAACCGTCCAGGGCCTGCCGGAGCCGCCTCTGCCTGACCTGCACGTAGTCCCTCGTCGTCCCCAGCCTGACGTGGCCGAGCGCGACCTGGATGACCTCGAGGCCCACCTCCCTGTCCGCGAGCTCGGTCGCGAACGCGCGCCGCATGTCGTGGGGGGAGAACCTGACGCCGAGCCCCCTCCCCAGCTGGCTGAGCGACATGCTGAGGGCGTTCGGCGTGAACGGGCGGGGCGTGCGGTGGCAGATCTGGACCAGGAGGGTGCCCGGGTCCTGGGCCTCGCGGCCCTCCAGCCGGGCCCACTCGACGAGCCTGGCGCGGTGCCCCGCGGCGAAGGCGCGCAGCTCCTCCTCGAGCGGGGGGATGATCGGCACGGCCCTGAGCCTCCCGCCCTTGCCGTGCCTGACGACGACGCTGCCGTCCCTGATGTCCTCCAGGCGCAGCGCGCAGATCTCCCCCGCGCGCAGCCCGAGCCCGAAGCCGAGTGCCATGGCGGCCCTCTGGGTGGGGTCGGCGTGCGCGAAGAGGAGGCGGCGGGTGGCCTCGTCGGTCACGCGCACTATGCCCCGCTTGGCGGGGGGCAGGGGGAGCCGCCTGCGCCTCCTCATCCCCAGCACGACGTCGTTGCCGTGGAAGGAGAGGAAGGCCCCGAGCGTGCCCGCGCGGCCGTGGACCGTCGTGGGGGCCAGGCGGTCCCATCGCCTCCTGAGCACGAGGACGTCCTGCTCGGTCCACCGGGAGAGCTCGGTGGGGAGCCCCAGGGCGGTCGCGTCGCGCAGGATGGCCGTGAGGGTGTACCTGTCCCCCTGGATGGACCTCCTGGACCTCGCGCCCTCCCGGTCGAGCAGGAAGGCCTCCATGGAACGGGCGAGGGCCCCGTCGATCACCACTTTGGACCTCGGCGTGCGTCCTGGGGGTCGGTCGGCACCGCGGCCGGCGAACGGTCCCAGGGGCCCGGCCTCAGGTCCCGTCGCAGGGCCCTGCTCGCCCTGTTGCCCCATCTCGGCGAGGACCAGTCCCTGGTGCACGACCATCGCCTCCCGCAGCCGCCTCTCCCTGACCTGGATGTAGTCGCGCGTGGTCTCGAGCACCTCGTGCCCGAGGGCCACTTGGATGACCTCCAGGCCCACCGACCTCTCGGCCAGCTCGGTCGCGAACGTGCGGCGCATGTCGTGGGGGGAGAACCTGACCCCGACCGACGCGCCGAGGTCCCGCAGCGAGTCGCCGAGCCCGTCCGGCGTGTAGGGTCTGGGCTCGCCCCGGTGGACGTGGATGAGGAGCGCCCCGGGGTCATCGGCCGCGCGGCCCTGCAGCCGTGCCCAGGCGATCAGGCTGGCCCTGTGGCCCTCGACGTAGGCGCGCACCTCCCTCTCGATGTGGCCCGAGACGGGCAGGGCCCTCGTGCCGCCGCCCTTGGCCCTCCGGACGAGGAGGTCCCCGCCCTGCATGTCACGGAGGTGCAATCCGCATATCTCGCCGAGCCGCAGCCCGAGGCCGAAACCGAGGAACATGGCCATGCGCTGGGAGGGGCTCGCGCGCTCGAAGAGGCGGGCGCGCGCCGCCTCGTCGGTGAGCCGGACGGGTCCCCTGGTCGCCGGTGGGAGGCGGAGCCTCCCCCTCCGTCTCATGCCCAGGACGACGTCGTTGCCGTGGAAGGACAGGAAGGAGGCGAGCACGGTCGCGCGCTTGTGGATGCTCTTGGGCGCGAGGTCCCCCCAGAGGTCCCTCAGCATCGTGACCTCGCGCTCGGTCCAGGTGGTGGGGTCGGGGCACAGGCCGAGGGCGGACGCGTCCCTGACGACGGCCACCAGCTCGTCGCGGTAGGCCTCGACCGTGAGGTCGGCCCTCACGCCCCTCAGGTCGTCCAGGAAGCCCTCCGCGAGGCGCGCGAGGGCGCCGTCGGCGGGCCGTGGGGTCGGCGGGGTCGGCGGGATCGGCGGGGTCGGTGGGATCGGCGGGGTCGGCGGGATCGCTGGGACCCGTGCGTCCTGCGGGGCCGGTTGGATCGCTGGGGCCGGTGGGGCTGGAGACGTCATTGGGGTTGGCACGGACCGTACCAACCTCGAGGGTCCGGGCGAGCCGATGGGCATTCCCATCCCACCCGGGGCCTCACCCGAGAGCTCGATGAACCGGTCCAATGGTCCAAGCTGTGGAGGGGGTGGGACGCCCCCGTGACGCCGTCCGTTCGACCTCATCTCAGGCACACGACGCCTGATGTACGCAAGGCGGCCCTATATAGCGGATGCCGGGGGATGGGCGAATGTGGCCGGAGATGCCGTGAGGGCCCGCGTGGTCATCCATACGGCTTGAGGGAGAATCCGCTTCTCATGGTCGTCCAGGGATGATTTTGGATTGCCGTGCGTGCACACGGCCTTCCATCCCGTTCTCGTCGCGATTCCATCCCCAAGGGCAACTCGTCCAGCAGTCATTCCCCCATCGCGATTCGTGCGATTGATCTTGTACAATATCCGTCCTGGGCATGGTTCGTGGATCGGGAATTCCCAGGAATGGAATCACGATGAGCATCAAACGTGATCCGACCCTCGCGGGGTCTCCGGTCCGGTGGGGAATCGCCGTGCGACCCGGTCTGGCTTTCGCGGACCTTTCATGATTCCTGCCTGTTCCCCACCCGCCGCCCGGAGAGTGGGTTTTGTACAGGGATATGGGTGCTCCTGTACAGGTGCCCGGTCGTACGGGCGGGCGGGAGGCCAGGCGGCGGCGAGCTCGGTGCGCCGACTGGCGACCTTTCGCGAGGATGGGTGGTCCTACCAAGATAGAGCCCCATGACCGCATCCACGACGGTGGCATCGCGCGCCACGGCGGGGAGCGGAGGCCTGCGATCTCCCCATCACCGTTCCGACTAGGTCACGGGCGGGCCCTGCACGGTCGGCACGCCCCCGGCCCGGGCGTCAGCACAGCATCAGCAGCAGCCACAGCGGGACCTCGAGGACGGGCGGCTCGAGCTTGATGTCGCCCATGTGGGCAACGATGCCGATCGGGGCCTCCCAGCGGTCCATGAACGCGTCTATGGCGCTGCGACCCCCGCGGCCCTTCCCGTACTTCACCTCGATGGGCACGGTCGTGCCCTCGGGCTCGATGATGACGTCGACCTCGGCCCCGTTGCGACGCCAGAACCTCGGCGCCTTCCCCCACGGGCCCAGATGGCCGTGCTCGAGCGACATGAGATGGGCCGACGCCACGCTCTCCGCCAGGAGCGGGGCCCTCCCGGTGTCGAGGACCGCCCTCGGGTGGAGGGCGGCCGCCATCTCGTTCGCGAACCCTGGCGCGGCGACGTGGACCTTGCGGTCCTTCCTCGCGCTCGCGCGCAACGGGCCAGTGTACTGGTGCGACAGCTGGACGACCCCGGCCTCCACGAGATGGTCGAGGAACCTCGAGAGGACCCACCTGTCCCGCCCCAGCTCCTCGGCGATGTTGGTGAGGTTGAGGATGCCCGCGGTCTGCCGGCAGAGGATGGAGGTGAAGTCGCGCAGCAGGGTGACCTCGCGGACGCCGTTCACGCCCGCGACGTCGCGCAGCATCGTCAGGTCGACGATGTCCTTCATCCTCGCCTCCCTCTCGCGCGGGCCCAGCTGGACCAGCCCGGGATATCCCCCCCACACGAGGTAGTCCTCGAGGGCCGCGACGATCTTGACCTTCCAGGGATAGAGGGTCGAGTGGGCCTCCCTCAGCACCTCGACAGTCCCTGCGGCATCGCCCCTCCCCAGGCCCTGGACGAGCCCGGAGCGCAGGTGCGCGAGGCTCGGCATCTCCTGTGCGCCACCGCCCAGCCTGACCCAGTCGGCCAGGGTGGCGTGGCCCAGCCTCTCGATGGCGACCCTGCCGGTGAGCGACTTGCCGTGGCCGCGCGCCATCGCCGTCATCGATGAATCGGATGCGACGAACTTCACTGGCCTGTGCATGTCCTGCCATCCCTTCAGGACCTGTTCCCAGTCCGGAAGGCCGCACACCTCGTCGAGGAACACGTACACGCGCTCGGGACCGGCCGAGACGTCCCTGCCGAGGACGCTCGTGGAGTAGACCTCGAGCAGGTCGTTGAGCGGGCGGACCAGTCCCGTGGTGATGTAGGGCATATCGAGGTCGACCAGGAGGATGCGCCTCGGGTCCACCCCTTCATCCTCGATGAGGGCATGGATGCATTGCCTGAGCAGCGTCGTCTTCCCGACCTGCCTCGGTCCGATGAGCGAGGTCACGAGCTCGCCGCGGACGGACGCGAGCAGGTCCGCGAGGGCCTCCCGTGGCACGAGTCGTGCGACATCGAGCGCGTCCGCGCCTGCCTGCCACCAGGGGTTCATCGAGGCCAGCGCCTGTCTTAGCCAGACCACCTTCTCCTGGTCCATGGTGATGTATATATCACTCATCTAGATAAGGTTTGTGATATATATATCACGTATGATGATGATATCGGTGGTACATATATCACGGAGCATAACGAAAAACCGCCTTTTGGCATGTGATGACTCCTGATGGGCATCTCGCTCTCCTTCTTCTCACCTCGTCATCCATTGTCCCTCGCCCCATATGTCCTTTTCCTGGCACCTCTCGATGGCTCCCGCCAGATCACCTCCGCACGCCTCAGAGCATCCAGCTGGTACATGTTGTAGCTGAAGCATGCGAACATCATCTTCACCGCCACCCTCGCCACTGTGGTCACGAGCACATGCCCGGAGCCGAACACGCGCTTGATGACGGCGTACGGACGCTCGCCCGGCGCTCTCCTGCGGCCAATCCTGAGGTTCCGCAGGGTGTCCCGGATGCCCAGCGGGTGCCCCCTCGCCCCCCTCCGCATCGTCGCGTCGAACCCCCTGCACGGCGCGCCCTGGTACCCCTTGTCCCGCCGCACGACCTCGCCGGGATTCGACAGGTCCACCTGGCTGTCGTGCACCGACGCCGTCGTCACCCGGTAACCGCGGATGAGCTCGTAGGACGTGTCCATCTTCGCGTGGAGCTTGTAGCCGAAGTTCGACCTGGCCCCCTTCTTCGCCCACGTGCCGTCCCGGCTGCGCCGCGTCCTCGCCCCCTCGCCCCTGGGCTTGGCCAGGCTCGCG
>CAYGVT010000048.1:0-3588 GCA_964353355.1 uncultured Thermoplasmata archaeon
TCCGTCCCCGTCCGCTCCCCGACGTCGATGTCGTGCGTCCTCCCGAGCCTCACGTTCTCGCGCACGAGCACCGTCAGTAGCTCCTCGAGCTCGTCAACGTCGAACCTCACGGTCGCGAAGTACCAGAGCGTCTGATAGCTCGGCACGAGCACCTGGCCGGTCCGCTTGTCGTAGTCGAAGCCCATCTCGAGCGCGTCGAACGGATTTTGTACAGGGATATGGGTGCTCGGTACAGGTGCCCGGTTGTACGGGCGTGCGTGCGGCCAGGAGGTGGCGGGGGGCGGGGGGGAGGGGGGCGCGGACGTGCAGGTGCTCCGGCGGACCTGGACGATTGCGGGAATTCGAGTATGACCCATACAGAAACATAGTCCGGCAGTATGCCACCCGCAGGTGGGGAGCGCGCATGGCCTCGGATATATCCAGGGTGCACACCTTCTGCTGTCCCGCCCCCTTGCGGACCGCAGAGCCGCCGGAAAGCCCGAACTCGCTTGACTCGGGGCACATCGGCTCTCGACATCCATCGTGCCCAGCCGCGCCGAGGTCCCCCGGGATGTCGTCCCAAGCGCGAATAGCGATGCCGGACGATAATAATCGGGTAATTATTATATACCTATTACCCCATTATTGGACGAATTACCCCATTACCGAGGCGATGTCGTGAGGTCCGTCAACCCCGAGTACGTCCGGCGCATCCAGCTGGGGCCCTCGCATGCCGCCAGCCTACGGACTATAGGCGAGTACAAGGGCCGGCAGGAGGTCTATACCCGCCAGTCGCCCGAGGCCCTGGAGCTGATGCGGGCGCTCGCGACGATCGAGTCGATCGAGTCATCCAACCGGCTCGAGGGCATCGTCGCGCAGCGCCCCCGCATCGAGGGGATGGCGCTCAGGTCGGCGAGGCCGAAGGGCAGGTCGGAGCAGGAGATCGCGGGCTACAGGGACGCGCTCGCCCTCGTTCATCAGCGGTGGGGATCGCTGCCGCTCACCGAGGATGTCGTCAAGAGGCTGCATGCAACCATCCTGAGGTACCTTCCTGAGAAGGGCGGGGATTGGAAGGTCGAGGACAACTTTATAATCGAGCGGTCGTCCGACGGGCGAGAGAGGGTCAGGTTCCGCCCCACACCGGCCAAGGAGACGCCCGAGGCCATGCGCTTGCTCGTCCACCGATACGATGAGCTGTGCAGGAGGGGGGACGACCCCCTCGTCCTCATCCCACTCGTCGTGCTCGACTTCCTGTGCGTCCACCCCTTCGCGAACGGGAACGGGAGGGTGGCCCGGTTGCTGACACTGCTGCTGCTCTACCGTTCGGGTTACATCGTGGGCCGTTACATCAGCCTGGAGAGGGTCTTCGAGGAGACCAAGGAGAGCTACTATGACACCTTGAAGGCCTCCTCGCGCGGCTGGCATCAGGGGACGCACGACGTCATTCCATGGATGACATACTTCTGGGGGGTCCTGATCCGCGCCTACAGGGAGTTCGAGGAGCGGGTGGGCACCGTCACGACCGGCTATGGGGCGAAGACCGAGCAGATAGAGCTGGCCGTCGGCAGGACGACGGGGCCGTTCGCGATATCCGACATCGAGCGGGAGTGCCCTGGCATCAGCAGGGACATGGTGCGCCATGTCCTGCGTCGCCTGCGTGACGAGGGCAGGATAGCCTCCACCGGCATCGGGCGGGGCGCAAGGTGGAACAAGGTCCGGGGCAGATGGGACCGGAATGTCGCGCACGGACGCGGTTGAGGGACGGTGCCTGAGGACCGTGATACATGCACGTATGGGAACGAGCGCGGATGAGGGCGGTAAGTGACAGTTCGGGCGCAGACGCGGCGGGAGGGGGGCCGGCGACCTCTGGAGGTTCGCCCCCACCCTTTGACATCGCGTCGTGATACTCCCTTGATACAGGAATCGCTATGGCGCAAGTGCTGCCGTCCATGCCGCATGATGATGTGGGACTCGTGGCACGCGCCATGGTTCGCGTCCGGTGGTCCATGGGGGGGATACGACCAGCAGGGTCCATGCGATGGACGTCGTCTCCAGCTCCCGAGAGGCCCGTCCAGCGGTCTCCCGTTGATGGCTGGACTGAATTCCATCTATCAATATTACCGGTTGGTAACCGTATACTTTTCGCGAATGTTAGCGGTTACTAACCGTTGACTCTATCGAACGCCCTCATGGTATTCCCTGATATTATCGAGCGCTCTACTGGTCTGCCCGTGGCCGAGGGTATTGATCAATCATCGTGATATTTTTTTTCCTTCGCGATTAATGGGCCCGTTTCTCGTCGGTATCCCATTGTATACCAGGATAACGTGCCTGGGGTACAGGGATATGGGTGCTCCGGTACGGGTGCCCGGTTGTACGGGCGTGCGGGCGGCCAGCCGGCGGCGGGGCGGAGCGCGTGGGGGCGGTGGGCGTACGGGCGGGGCCGGAACAGGGGCCGGGGGGTGGTAAAAGTGCATGTTCCTTGGGCCTGGGCCGGGCGGCGGGATGCCACCCGTCGGTGGGGAATGTGCGTGAGACCGTTCCCCATTTATGGATGGGGTCCGCGCGGGCGAGCTCGCCCTTGGCCTGGAGGCTGCGCGGGGCCGTCATGGCCGCCGGCATCGAGGTGGCTGGGGAGGGGCGCGGCGGGAATTGAGGGGGATTTTTTAAGTCCATCTGTAAGCGATATGAACGCCGAGAGAAATTGGCACGTGCCAACATGGACCAGGGTTCAATTGGGCCCATTTTATAATTGATTTAGTTTCTTAATAAAGAATCTCCAATAAATATAAATAGAAATAAATGAGACAATCAATATTGATAAGAAAATGAATATTAGGACAATTGATATTTCAGTCTGAGTTATACCATAAATCAAGAGGATTAATGAAAATACTAGCCAATAGAAGAGAAAAATGAAATCTATATAAAAATACCATTTGTATTTTCCCATTAACAACTTTACAGCACCTTTCTTCATTTTTAATCCCTCTTGAGCATTTCGAAAAACCCCTTTCCGAGCCACAACCATCATCTTGCAGCATCACTCCATCCTCTTACTTGCCTTGCTGACTATTGTCCCTTGCCCTATATCTCCTTTTCCAGGAAAGCTCCCGCTAGACCGCCCCGACCCGCCGCAGCGCGTGCAGCTGGTAGAGGTCATATCCGAAGCACACGAACATCATCTTGACCGCCACCCGCCCCGCGGTCGTTACGAGCACGTGCCCCGACCCGAACACCCGCTTGATGACCGCGAACGGGCGCTCCCCCGGCGCCCTCCGCCGGCCGATCCTGAGGTTCCGCAGGGTGTCCCGGATGCCCAGCGGGTGCCCCCTCGCCCCCCTCCGTATCGTCGCGTCGAACCCCCTGCACGGCGCTCCCTGGTACCCCTTGTCCCGCCGCACGACCTCGCCGGGCCTCGACAGGTCGACCTGGCTGTCGTGCACCGACGCCGTCGTCACCTCGCAGCCGCGGATGAGCTCGTAGGACGTGTCCATCTTCGCGTGGAGCTTGTAGCCGAAGTTCGACCTGGCCCCCTTCTTCGCCCACGTGCCGTCCCGGCTGCGCCGCGTCCTCGCCCCCTCGCCCCTGGGCTTGGCCAGGCTCGCG
>CAYGVT010000049.1:0-18196 GCA_964353355.1 uncultured Thermoplasmata archaeon
TCCGCGACCTCCATGGCGCGCACGTCCGGTACGTGAGCGCATGGGGCCGCGAGGATGGGTGGGTGGCATGGGTCGAGATTAGTGCGCGATGGGTGCCCGGGTCGGCCAACCTCATCAAGCGATGGGCCCTGGACATTGCCAAGACGCAGGGCAGGGAGGCCGCCGCCCTCTTCGGAGTAGATGAGGAGAAGCGCAAGCGAAAGCTGAGGGCGGCCGAGCGCGCCGCCTCGGCCCCCGGCCTCGACCATCTACTCGACATTGCTAAAACCCTTGAGGGTATCGCTGCCGAGCCGGAGGAGTTTGACCATGACCCCGACATACTGGGGACGCCTCTACTCACGGTAAACCTTCGGACGGGCGAGTACTGGCCCCCGCGCCCCTCGGACATGCTCACGCGCCAGACCAAGTACTCATATGACCCCCAGGCAGACATGACGGTGTTGCTGGACCTACTCAAGGAGCGCCTTGGCAGCGATGTTGAGGTCGAGGCGCTGCGACACGTCATGGGGTCCATAGTACTCGGAAGGCCCGAGAAGGAGAAGCGCTTTTACTTTTTCAGGGGAGCGAAGGATACTGGGAAGACCACAATCCTTGAGATATTCGGGGAGGCCCTTGGGAGCTATTCCATAACGGTCGAGCCCTCGGTCTTCATGCTACAAAAGCGCCAGAGCGGTGCGCCCAGCGAGGCATTCCACCGCGCTCGGGGTTGTCGATTGGTTCGAACCTCCGAGATAAGCGGCGCGCAGCGCCTCGATGTGAACCTCATGAAGCGCCTTACCGGGGGTGGCAAGATAGCTGCGCGGGCCATGTGGGGCCACGAGTACGAGTACCAGCCATGTTTCTCGGTGATGTTCGACACCAACGACCTCCCCCGCGCGACAAATGATGAGGCGTTTTGGCGGAGGCCTGTCGTTGTGCCCTTTGATTTCCATATCTCCAATCCAGACAAGGAGATAAGGGACAGGTTCAGGGAGCACAAGCTCTCAATGTCTGTCATGCGGTTCATTGTAGAGAGCGCGCGGGCCTATCTCGCCTCGCCCGGTTGTCTAGATGATGGCGCGCTGCCTCCCCGATGGCGCGCCGCCGTGGCTCAGTACAGGGAAGAGGTCGAGCCCTTCGAGCGATGGCTTAGGGAGCGGTGTGAGTTGGGCAATGACCCTATGGGCCTTCCCTTCAAGGCACGGTCGAGCGACCTCTGGGGAGATTGGAAATCGTGGGTAATCGACCATGACGACGAGGGCATGGCAGAAGGGGAGCGCGCTGGTTTCACCGCGCACCTTCGAGGCCGAGGCCTCACGTCTAAGAGGCGACACGGCGACAGCGATTGGTATGGTATCAAACTCAAGTCATTCGACCAGCTCGCGGTGGAGGCCAAGCTAGATGCTTGATATTCAAGATAACTCAGGGATATTCATGCGTATTCACCTATCCGTACTCTTTTTGCTTATATGGAGGCGGTCCCCTGGCGCGTGAGCCTTGCCTACGCTGCGGTCGCCCTGCCGAGGGCGGGGTGTTACTCTACTACCGCGAGATCGTGCGAGGCCGCGAGCGCCGGGTGCGGGCAGGCCGCCTCTGCCCGGCATGTCGTGGGGGCGGCACCGCGCGCCGCGCGCTCCGACAGTGGGCCGCATGGTTCAAGTCATTGTACAGAAGGGATGCAACATGACCGAGAGCGACATAGACAGAGTAGAAGAGGCACCCAATGGTAACTATATAAAGAAGGCCGCGCAGAATCGCGCCGAGGGGGCGGGGGTCACTCCGGCCCTAGACGAACGCATTGCGCGAAAGGCGAGCATCTACTACCCAAGATTCCGAGGCATCTACCTCAAGGCGATGGGGGGTCACTCCTTGAGGGCGGGCGTCAAGGCGTTCTGCCTCGATTGCCTTGGACAGTCACCGGATGAGATAGCTAGATGCACTTGCCCGACTTGCCCGCTCTACCCCTACCGCCCCTACCGCCCGAAGCGAGAGGCGAATCCATGAAGCGATACCGCCTTCTCTGCGGCAGGGCTGCCTATGAGCGGCCCTTCAAGCGCCGAGAGTGTGACCCCGACCACTGCCCGGTGGACTTCATGTCTGATCCCAAGATGCCCGCGATTCACTGCTACTACATGGACGTGACGCCATGACCGAGCCTCCCCTCGAGGCCGCACCACCACCGCCCCCACCGCCGGAGGCCTCGACACCATCGAGGGGGCAGGATGGTCTTCTTAACCTGAGCGCGGTGCGCCGCCGCGCCCGTGATCTCGGCCTACAGATATCCCCAGGGGCGGTCGAGGTGCTCAACCGCTGGGCTGCTGAGGCCGTCGATGGGGCCGCCCTCGCGGTGCGCACCGGAGGCCGCCGAAGAGTGACCGCGACGTTCATGCGGAGGGTGCTCTTCAAGTGACCGAAGAGGCCCAGGGCCGCCCCGGGGCGGGCGACAGCGCACCGCCCATGCCAGTGGATGAGGTCCAGGCCGGTACCCTTAAATACCCTGGGGGGCATGTCCATGACGGTGCAAACATGGGCGACACGAATGCTATAGCTCCTGAGTGTGTCAGTGTACGGACCGACCCCGCCCCTCAAATCGCGGTCTTCGCCGCGATGCTAGCCCGGGCAGGGAGGCCGCCTAAGACAATCGAAACCTATTCGAGGGCGGTCAGGGCCGCTGCGCGCGCCGTCGGCAGCGACCCCGCGACATGGACCCCAGCGGAATGCGACCGCCTCATGGCCTCGACAGAATGGGCAGGTTGGAGAGATGCCACACGCGCCCTCTGCCGCGCGGCACTTAAGAATTACTGGAAATTCCTGGGGTGCGATGAGATGCTCGGCACCTCGAACCGCCTCTTCTGGCTCACACGCAGCGGTTACAGGGGAGGGGCGTCGCGGCGCGAGGAGCTTAAGGCCAAGGCACCCTCGCCCGCCGAGGTCCAGAAGGTGCTCGCGGTCTGCCGCGACACAATCATCACCTCGACCAATCCCCACGAGGTCTATCGGCACTATGCTCTGTTTCTCATCGCCGCCTATGGCCTCCGCTGTGTGTGCACGACCTCGCTGCGCGTGTGCGACGTGAGGCCCGACCAGAACGTGCTCCATGTCCCACATTCAAAGGGCGACAAGGCCCGCGATATTTATATGGATGTACCCTGTAGGGACGTGCACGAGCGCTACATGTCGGCCCGGTCTTCAATCGTCGCTGACCTTCGCAAGAGGGCCAGCGAGGGCGTCCATGTTTGCACCACAAACCTAGACGTTCTGGACCGGGCCGACCAGCCCCTCTTCTTCGGCAGGGGCTGGAAGGGTGGCAATAACGTGGGCGAGGCCATGCCCCCCAAGCTCCTCGGCAGGATGGTGAGTGACCTCACCTCGGAGATACTAGACCGCGACGTGAACCCCCAGGCATTCCGCCATGCCAAGGTCTTCGAGCTGTTGGAGGCCAAGGGGCTGCCCATCCAAGAGGTGGCTCGATACATGGGCCACTCAGACATTCAGACAACCATGGACTACTCGTTTGCTGGGGTCGAGCAACAGCGGGTAGCGTTCCAGCGCGCCGCCATGAACGGCAACGGCACCGCGCCCGCCGCGCCGCCAGCACCTCCCACCACCCCACCGGACGATTTCCGGGCCAAGGTCGCGGTGCTAGCTGACCTCCAGCGGCAGGGCATCCTGACGGCGGAGGCCTTCGCCGCCGCCGTCGGCGCGCTCGCGGGCAAGTAGGTAGCACCTCACCGGGCAGGGGAGAAGGATGGCCTCTCGACAGGCCAACTTGCCACCCCTGCCCTGGGGGGTGCCGACACCCTCGGCAGCGGTCGAAACGCGATGGCGCGCGCCCCAGGGCCGCATGGATGGGGGGTCTGGGGCAAGGTCGAGGGGGGTCATGACCAGCGCCTCCCAGGGCGCTGCCGCGCCGAAGTGCGCATAACGCCTTTGAAGTGCTCCATAACCTGCTAAGTGAGCCCTAACCCTTATTTATCCCCACACCATTCTCTCGGGTTGCGAGTGTGGGGACTGTGGTGGAGCTGGAGCCCGCGTGGGAACTCAAGGCCGAGGACAACGTCTGGTCGGTCGGGATATCCCGCGACGGCCGGCTCGTCGTCATCGGCTCCTGGGACAACTCCGCCTACGGCGTGGACCGGTCAGGAAAGAAGATCTGGCAGCACAAGACGGCCGACTACGTCAAGGGCGTTGGGGTCTCGGCGGACGGCGACTTGGTGGCGGTCGGCTCCTACGACAGGTACATCTACGCCATCAAGGGCTCGGGCAAGCTCGCCTGGCGCTACAAGACCGAGAACTACGTGCGCTCCGCGTCGGTGAGCGCTGACGGCGAGTACGTGGCCGCGGGCTCCTGGCGCGGGACCCTGTACTTCCTCGACAAGCGGGGCAAGCTCCTTTGGAAGCAGCGCATCGGCTCTGCCGTGCTCGACCTCTCCGTGTCCGCGGACGGGGGCACCGTCGTCGCGGGGTGCGAGGACGGCTCGGTCCACGCCTTCGACATGGCGGGGACCCCCAAGTGGGTCTACAGGGCCGCGGGCGCGATCACGGACGTGGCGGTGTCGTCGAAGGGCGAGCGCGTGCTCGTGTGCGCCAAGGACACGGTGATGGCGTGCCTCACGAGCAAGGGCGAGCCCATCTGGCGGTTCCACATCGGGGGCGTCTCCAAGGGCCTCTGCCTGGTCCAGCGCGACGAGATCGCGGTGGTCTTCACCGACAACAACTTCCTCCAGTACGTCGACGCCCGGGGCGAGCTCATGTTCATGCGCCGCCTGCCCGAGGAGATATGGGAGGGCGCGGTGGCGGAGGATGGCATCACGGTCGCGGTCGCCACCAAGGACAACCGCGCGCTCATGTTCGAGATATCCGAGCTCGGCGCCATCGTGCTCGAGGCCGCTCAGCAGGCAATCGAGCACGTGGTCGCGGACGCGATCGATGTGGCCAAGGCGCAGGAGATGCACCAGCGCGCCGGGGACCTCCTGACCGAGGGGAAGTCCGGGGACGCCATCAGGACCGCGCTAGAGGCCGTCGCGCTCTCGCAACAGATGAGGTCCTCCTACATCGGCGACCAGGCGACGACCATCATCAACGAGGTGGAGGATATCGTCGCAGGCCGACCCGACCTCGACATGCGCAAGGCCATCAGGTTCCTCTCCAAGGCGCGCGTGAGCCTCCAGCAGGACCTCGTGGCGACGCGGCTCGACCGCGCGCTGTTCTACGCGAAGCTCGCCATGGAGGCGGCGGAGGCCTCCGTCACTTCCAAGGCCCCCGTTGTCGAGGACGAGCTCTTCCAGGCGAGCCTGGGCGCCCCCGTGGACGCCGACGAGTCCGAGGTCAACAAGCTCCTGGGGATTCAAGAGTCGCCCACGGAGGGGTCGCTTCCGCTCCCCGAGCTCGAGCAGATACCCGCCCCGATGGCCGGAGAGGCGCCAGGCATGGACGAGGCCGCCCAGAGGCAGGCCGAGCTCGCTGAGGAGGTCGCGGGGGAGATACAGTTCCAGTCGGGGGATGCTGCGGGCGTCATGCCGGGCGCTGAGCCGCCACCGGCCGGAGAGGGCGCGGAGGTGGCCGAGGCGATGGAGGCGGAGGTGCCGGAGGAGGCCTCAACCGAGGCGCCATCGACCCCCGTCCCGGGCTCTCAGTTCGTCACGCCCAGCGAGGTCTGCCCCGAGTGCGGCGAGGAAGCTGGGAAGGTCAACGACCGGTGCAAGCGGTGCTACTCCAAGGAGCTCATGACCGTTGCGGTCGAGCAGGCCAAGAAGGCTCACAAGGACGGCCTTGACATCGGCGCTCTGGCCCCTGACCTCAAGCAGGTGAAGATTGCCTGGCAGGGGCGCGACTTCGACGGCGTCATCACCACCTCGGAGCGCATCCTGGTCCAGCTGGACGCCATCACGGGCGGGGGCCTGAAGACGGATGTCGCGGCCGAGGCGGAGGCCGTCAGGAAGAAGAAGAAGATGAAGAAAATGAAATGAGGTCCAGCCTCGCCCGCCCCTGTCCTGCTCACTTTTCGCCCTTGCGGCCCTTGGCGGCCTTCCCTTTCGGCTTGGCCTTTCCCTTGGCCGAGGGCTCTGACCTCTTGATGGACGGTCTGATTTCCGAGGTCCCGTGGGGATGCATACCGTCCAGCTCCCCGGGCTTGACCACACCGTGCTCCGTGATGAAGCCCGTGACGAGCCTGCCGGGCGTCACGTCGAAGGCAGGGTTGAGCGCCTCCGCGCCCTCGGGCGCGAGCCTGTACTCGCCGATGAACAGGACCTCCCTCGCGTCCCGCTCCTCGATGGGGATGTCGGCGCCGGTCGGAAGCTCGGTGTCGAAGGTGGAGGTCGGGGCGGCCACGTAGAACGGCACGTCGTGGGCCTTCGCCAGCAGCGCCACCTCGTAGGTGCCGACCTTATTGGCAAAGTCGCCGTTGCGGCAGATGCGGTCCGCGCCCACCAGGACCAGGTCCACCTCGCCGCGCGAGACGTAGAACCCCGCGGCGTTGTCGGCGATGATGGCGTGCGGGATGCCCTCGTTGACGAGCTCCCAGGCGGTGAGCCGCGCGCCCTGGAGGCGCGGGCGGGTCTCGTCCACGAACACGAACACCTCGCGCCCGGCCTCCACCGCGGCGCGGATGGGCGCGAGGGCTGTGCCGTGGTCGATGGTGGCGAGCGCGCCCGCGTTGCAGTGCGTCAGCACGTGCGCGCCGTCTTTGATGAGCGCGGCGCCCACCACGCCGATGGCGCGGCACTGCTCGACGATGCCCTCGACGTACTGCCCGGCCGCCATCTCCGGGTCCATCCCGGCCTGGATGTCCGCCGCGACCTGCCTGGCGGCGTAGAAGAGGTCGTTGGCGGTGGGCCGCGTCGATGTGATGGTCTTCACGGCCTGCTCGAGCGGCTCGCCGTTCATGGCGGCCATGGCGATGCCGTAGGCGGCGGTCGCGCCTATGGAGGGTGCGCCGCGCACGACCATCTCGCGGATGGCGAAGGCGACCTCGTCCGTCGTCTCGGCGGAGAACAGCTCGAACGTGTGGGGCAGCGCGCGCTGGTCGATCATCTGGACCACGCCGCCGTCCATCCAGACGGCCCTGTACTCCTCCACACCCTTGGCCGTCCTGACCTTCAAGTGCTCTCCTCGGCGAGAAATGGGCTGGACGGATAATAAGGCTTGTGCAATCGTGCCAGCTGGACCCTGACAGCTGGGAGGGACCGGGGCACGGGGCTCAGGCGGCGCCGTTGCGCAAGCCGCTGCGCGCACGGCCGTCGCCGTTGGGGGCAGCGTCGCCGTTACCGCTGCCATTGCCGTTGCGGGGGAGCAGCCCCATCGTGTCCTTGACGATGCGCGCGGCCGCGCTGTCCAGGCCGCTCGCGCCGTCCTCGTTGATGCGCCAGGCCTCGTAGGCGTACGGCCGGCCGCCGCGCTCGCGCACGAGGCCGCGCAGCTCCTCGGCCGCGCGCTGGTCGCCGTTCGCGGTCGTCGTGAAGAGCACGACGGGCATGCCGGCGAGGCCGTCCGCCTCGCGGATGAACCGCCTGACGTAGGGCGCGATGCCTCTCCCCCACACGGGCGTGCCCACCAGCAGCAGGCTCGCGCCCTTGAGGTCCACGGGGTCGTAGGTGCAAGGCTCGGCGCCGCGGCCGAGCACGCACCTGAGCGCGCGGACGGGGCTGAGCGCGCGGGCGGCGTGGATCTGCCGGGAGTCCACGCTGAGCCCGGCCTCGTTCAGGCGCCGGGTGACCTCGAGGGCGAGGGCGTTGGTGTGCCCCGTCCTGGAGTAGTGGACCATGACCACACGTGGCATCGGGGTGGGGTTAACATGAGGGGGTTAATAAAGGTTGCGAAATGCTGGATAGGGATTCTCCACGTCCCTGGGCTTGGTATCTGATGCGTAATATCGGAGCCTGCTTGAATTGCCTTAAGGTGCCCTGTAACTACCTACTGGTAGGCAGTAGGGCAATGACCTCCTTACGTGGTGGCACATTGTAGCAGGCCCAGAACAATCCTACGGATGTGAGGAGGCTGAAGATGAAGGATTCAAGAAAGAGAAAAGTATTTAGTCCCCAAGTGTTATCCGTTTTTAAAGGGGGATAATATGCCCAAGAAAGTGGGTGCTAGTAAGGGTTCCCTAGGCGGTTCGAAAGGATGGAAATCTACTCGCCCCAGGGGCCGTCATGTCCATTGTGGGCGGTGCGGGGCAATGAATTACCTGACCAAAGCCGAGTTCGCCTTATTCGAGGACACATTACCTGCCCCATATGAATTTACATGTCTGAACTGCGGTAGGACCGTAAAACCGTGGACCTTGGGATCACTCCTCCAGGATGTCGGTGCAGTTCTTGGGAACGCGGGAGGTCCGGGGGTCCAACCGGAGATTGAGGACGCGTTCGCTGTTTTCTCAGATGCGTCGGCAGTTACCTACAATGCGGTGAAGGCCACCTTTGACAAGTGCTTTAAAAAGCTTGAATCCACAATGGATCGGAAAAAGCTTGAAGATATCAAGATACTGGTGGAGAACGACCTGAAGAAGGATATGAAAACGACTCTGCAACACATCCTACTAGTACTCGAATGAACACGAAATACCACTGACGATAAATGTAAGAGGAAAGCGACCATCAAGATGAAGAGTGAAAGGTAACAACCAGGAGATGGAGAAAATGCCGAAAAACTGTCCATACAAGGTGCAACCGCCGACTCATATGACGCAGACCGAGCGGGGTCCAGTCTGTAACAATTCTACTTGCAAAAAACCCCTGGTCTACTACTGCAAGGAGACTTCTTGCGGTCACCTCCTGGGTTCGGGGGATAATTGCACCGATGGTCATACCCAGGGTGGGGATTACACTCCCCATGTCGTTGATCATTGCCACTGCCCCTACTGCGGCATCGACCTGCCGGATAAGCGCAAGACATGTCCAGTGTGTGGGGGGATTTTAAAGTACTACTGCCCCATCTGCCTACTCGTAGAGGTACCTCCAGCATCGACCAGCCACCCAACGGTTCCTCCCCCAGACCATACCTACTACACTGTCTGTCCATCCATTCCTCATTAGCCTAGGTCTGGATATTCTGTGATGGCGATAGTATCGCCTATTCCACGATAGGTCCATCCCGCTCGTCGATGAGCAGCGTGCGGCCCTCGATCTCACCGAGCACTGCCTCCGACCTCAAGGGCACCATGGGGGGTTTCCCGGGATGGCTCTCTACGAAAAGCCTATCAAGCTCCCTCTTGAAGTCCGCCAGCAGGCCCGTGATGGGCTCCATGTCAGTGCTCGCGGCGAAGAACTCGAACGCCCTCTTCTCATCGATGACCCCCAGCCTCATGACGATCTGGTGGCCCTTGACCTTCGTCTCGCCGTAGTACCAGACCTCGGCGCAGTAGGACGGTCCCTCCCTGATGTACTGCCTGACCATCTGGATGGCGTTGCCCGCGAGGGCCCGCCTGCCCAGGTCGAGCAGCGAGGCGGGGGCCAATCCCTCAGGGTAGCGGAACGCGCGGACGTCGGAGTTGTGGAGCTTCTCTTTGATGAGCCTGCGGAGCATCGCGGTGTTCGCATGCGTCTTGGTGAAGAAGATGGGGCACACGACATCGGCCCTGCGGCGCTTCATCTCGACGCGGTGCAGCTCGCCCTTCGGGTCGTAGTAGACAAGCGTACCGTCGAGGTGCGTGCCATGGCAGATCTGCGGGTCGAGCAGCAGCGCCACGGACTTGCGCTCCTCTGGTCTGATGTTGCCCAGGATTATCGAATCCCCGCGCACATCGAGCGAGACCGGTATCACGCGCTCCAGCCGCAGCATGTCGTGGTCGTAGTGGACCTCGATGGACGCGTCCGTCACCGACTCCTTGGTCGCGTTCACGACGGCGAGCTTCAGCCGCACGTAGCCCCTGTGAAAGTCGATGGAGGAGAGCAGCGACACCGCCGGGGTGGGCGCTGGTCCTTTGATGTCGGCCCTGGTGATGGTCGCGGTCTTCTCGAACAGCGGCATCACCATGTCGGTCATGCCGGATAGGGGCGTGAGGTCCCCGTCCCAGTGCTCGATGACGCCCGAGTACGACACCTCGATGCGCTCGACGGTGGCCTCCAGCTCCTCGTTCAGCGCCGCGTCGGGCTCGCCGTAGATGATGGCGGCCACGTTGAGGTGCGCGCCGGTCTTGATGACGATGAGGCTGTCGCCGTACTTTATGCTCTCGAGCTCGCCGCCCTTGTGAAGGCCCTCCTGGACGATGCCCTGGACCGCGATGAGCATCCCCGACATGAGGTCCGCGTCGGCGGTCTTGCACGTGTCCCTGGAGCACTCCGCGATGAGGCGCCCGTCCTTGTAGATGACGAAGATCTCCTCGACGAGGTGACGTGGACTGGTAGCCACTGAGGCAGCTCCCGCTGCCGGAATCCCGGTGGTGCCTACCTCGACGATGAGGTCCCCCGAGACCTTGCCAGTCTCAGCCGCACCTACCACCCTCCGCCGTCTAATTGACATCGCCATCAATGTTACAATTGCTGCGAGAATGATAATGATGAGGATGGGCAGCCACCCAAAACCATCTGGCGGAGGGCTGAACGGCACTGTGTCGGTCCGAGCACCGGGTCCGCGTGAGCTGATGGACTGGATGTAGTAGTAGGTCGTTCCATCGTCCACGGAGTCATCGACCCATCCGCTTGCCGATGGGTCGAGGGTAGCGACGGGCTCCATGCTGCTGGCCAACCGACCTTTGTAGATGACGAAGCTCACAGGGGGAAGCCGATCTGGATAGTCCGGAAGGGTCCATTTGAAAATGACCTTGCCGTCCTTGTACCTGATCGGTTGCAGGATAACCATGCCGCAGTTGGCCCTTGGCCTGCCTGGAGCCGTCTGATTGAGCAGCGCTTCGCCCACATCGTTCACGGCCATGACGGCGTACGTGTAGTTCTGACCGTTGATGAGGCCTTTGTCGGTCCAAATTTGTGATCTTACCTGGACCGTATGGACCAGTACCATTGTGGTCGTGTTCGCTCCCCTGTAGACATTGTAAGACATCACCATGCTGCCTCCATCGTCCATCGGTGGAGCCCATGACAGCACTACCTCCCCGTCACCATCCCCGATTGTGAGGTTGAAGACATCGCCGGGGATTGTCGCCCTCGTCTCCCACGCGAGGTTGGACGGGTCCCCTTCATTGTCCGCGGCATTCCTAGCTCGGACCTTGTAATAATATAGATGGCCGAGCAGCGCATCCGTGTCAAGGTACGTCGTCCCGATATAGACAGGATAGGAGAGATCCTCGAGCTTCTGTTCGGACGGTCCTTTCTGGATAATGTAGACCAAAGGATAAGCCCCTGTCCAATCCGGTGCCATCCAATCGAGTTGGATGCCGGCCTTGACGGACTTTGCGGTCAACGAACTCGGTGCGTTGGGGATGGCCATCGGTGTCGCGTTCACAATGTTGCTGGCGGGGCTCTCCCCCCCAGGATTGAGGGCGGTGACCTTAAAGAAGTATTTGACATCGTTGATAGCGCCGGTATAGTTGTAGGCCGTGTCGAATATCCGGTCTGAGTGCTGATTAAAGGAGCTGCCTGTGGTCGAGATGTGAACGATGTAGTGCTCAACGGGTGCTCCGTTGTTGTCGGAGGGAGCCTTCCACGTGAGGATGACCCAACCGTTACCAGGCTTCGCGTCGAGCTCCCTCGGGGGGGAGGACCGACCGAACGGTGTGGCGGGGAAGTTGTTCGGGGTCTCCCTATCACTTGTCCCGTTGGCATTGACCACCTCGATGTAGTAGAAATAGGGTTGCCCGTTCGTCAGACCCGAGTGCAAGTAGTCATGCTGCGTGGGTTCGATAGGCACAGAATATGGGGGGTTGTCTTTGGCAATGCCCCACCATATGCGGTAGCCGCCGATTCTCGAACCGCCATCGCTCGCTGGTTGTTCCCAGCGTAGTCTGACCTCCTCGTTATCTGCTGTCGCTGTGACATTGGTGGGCTTTGAAGGCCTATCTAGGGGCAAGGCATCTGCTATATTGCTCGATGTGCTATTCCCAATCGGATTGAATGCTAATATGAGGTAGTAGTAATGAAGACCGGTTTGGACGTCCGGGTCGATCCATATGGTATCGCCTCCTCCCAGGACACCCACGGTCTTGTCGATGTCCGCAGCATCATCGCCCCTCAGGACGTAGTAGCCGTCAAGCTGACCTCCATTATCGAGAGGTGGGTCCCATGAGAGGTTCACCGTGCCTCCCCCGGTCTCCCAGCCGAGGCCACGTGGGGCAGTCGGCCTGCCAAGCGGATGGGCGAGCACGGGATTGCATCTTGATCCCTCGAAGGCGGAGTTCTCAGCGCTCAATGAATAATGGTAATCCTGGCCATTGATAGAAAGTGAATCGACGAATGAGGTCTGCGACCAGGCCAGACGGGCCACTTTCTGAAGCGGTCCTCCCTGGGTCGTGTTGGTTCTGTAGACCGAGTATCCGATGACCTGTGCCTCCTTGAACTGCGGGGGGCACCATGTCAGGCTTGCAATATGATCGCCGGTGGTGACCTTCAGGTCCCTTGGCGGTCCCGGGCTGATATCCAGGGGGGACAGGTTCAGTCTCATCAGGAAACCATCGGTGCCGCCGCTTAGGTTGGTGGAGTATGCATCGCTTGTCGTGGGGAAGTCGGGCGATGTGGTCTGGCCACACAAAAGCAGACTCCCTGACGTGCCCTGGGATATCCCGTATTGGCCGATGGATTCGTTCCCGGCTCCGCCAATGTACGTGCAATACACTGGTCTCCACGTTGTCGTATTAAATGCAGTGAGATATGCATCGGTAAACCCACGATGGATGGGGTCGAATGTCCCATCTGACACTGGGAGGTCAGTAGACTCGGTGTACCCAGTCATGAATGCCCGGTCCGCCATTTCCGATAGCACTATTCGGTTCACGGTGTCATATGTGCTCCCTCCGAAGAATGTGCTCATCACCAGTGTGGAGAGAGTGGAATCGAGGACAGAGAGGTAGACACCAGTTGTCCCACCGAGCTGCCGTGAAAATGCCCCGTCCGTCGTCGGGAAGTCGTCAGAGGTGGTGATACCGACCACAATGACGTCACCAATTGAGGAGAGCACGATGCTCGTGCATCCATCCATATAGTTCCCGCCCAGGAACGTCCCATGCTCTATCGTGCTGCCCGTAGGGTCGAGGACGATGATGTATCCGTCGTCGTACAAAAACCTTGAACTCTCATATGCACCAGGGGGCATATCGAACGATCCGGTCGGCCTTGAGTCTGTATTGCCTACTATGTACAGCCGACCATCGGCATCGACGGTGACGTCCATGCAGGCATCATTGCCGTCCCCATCGATGTACGTGCAGTAGGCGAGCGCGGTCGGCGTCGATGTGAACCTGGCAACGAACCCACCCGAGAAGGATGGAAACTGCATTGTCCGACAGAAGGCGCCTGACGTGCATGGTAAATCGTCGGAGTAGGTCCTACCATGGAGGTAGAGGTTCCCATCATCGTCCGCATTGAACCCGAGGATATAGTCCCTGTTGTTCCCCCCGAAGTAGGAGCTGAAGAGGAGAGTTGAGGCGTTCCAGTTGAGGCTGAGGAGGAAGGCCTCGTCCCATTCCTGTGTGCTGTCCAGCTCGTCGACCAACGGGAAGTCCGGGGAATAGGTCGAGCCCCCGATGAACATCCTATCACCTGGCATGACGAAGAGGTTGAGAGGGGTCTCACTACCCGAACCTCCGATTCTGTATACCGTGACAGGTGGATTGCCCAGACCGGGGATGATAAGGCCGAAGATATCCCCTATCATCGACGTATAGTTGACGCCGGTGCCCTTGGGGAAAATGGCCGTGCTGTCAGTCCGTCCAACCACGTGGACGTTCCCTTGTGAATCCTCCTTCACTGCAAAGAGGTACTCGTCCTGCATCCCTCCGCACAATGTGGAGAACTCGATGCCAGGGTCCACGGTGAACGGCCTGGATTCGTCGATGCCGTCCGGAAGGGAGAAGGCGACCCGATTGTTGCCGAGGAGCATGAAATTGGAAAGGCGCTGCCCGTCGTTCCCATCGTTAGCACGCTGGATGACGATTGGGCGTGCGTCCCTTAGGGACCCTGCGGCCGTGCTCGCGAGCAGGTCCCCGGTGATGGGGTCTATGCCAAGACACTCGACTCCCTCGTACGCGAGGACGACGCTGGCCAGTTCTGCCCCCTGACTGATGTCGATGTCGTACTTGAATCGTCCCTCGGAGAAGTAGAACCGGACGTCCACGCCGTCGTAGACGTCCTCCATGGTAATCTCTGGGAACGCCATCGCCCCGTGCACCCAACGAGCAGGGTCGTTTCCGTAATAGAAGTGGTTAAGGCACCCCGCCGCACCACGGCCGACGGGCTGCACCTCCCTACCGCCCTCGAAGGTGAGTGTCGAGGTCACGAGCCTCGCGCGGTCACCTTCTATCGGGGCCTTCTGGACGAAGACGAGCCCATTGGGCACAATTCCTATGGAGAGCGGGTCCCCCTCCGCGTAGAACCTTATCCTGTCATTCTGCACCTGGCCAATGTTCTCGATGAACTGGTACCCCGCCAGTCCTATCGTCTGTTCCAGTGTTCCGGTCGAAGGGGAGGGAACGGTAGCGATTGAATCGGCCTGGTCCGGACTGTTGGCCCGGGGTCCTTGGGTCTGGAGCATGGTGAGAATCGTGATGACGGCCAGTATAATACAGGCGAGCGTCCTCAGAGTCCGGTTTCCCACGGTCCCCACCCCTGGTGGCCTTTTTATTAGCACCGCGGACGATATATCTTCTTTTCGGTGACATCGCCTCCAGTCGGCCAGTCAATGAGGATGATGTCATCTTGCGTGCGGACCAGGCCCATCAGCACAGGGGCGGCGACGCCCACAAGCTATTTCTGGGTGAAGCATGATTCGCCCGCCGCTGACCGGGGCCCCCACGGGCCCCAGGGGGCGTACCCATGAAGCCACTGGCAAAGAGAATGGAAGTACTCGGGACCGAGAGCGCGTTCGAGGTCCTGGCTCAGGCCAAGGCCCTGGAGAAGCAGGGCAAGAAGATTCTGCACTTCGAGATCGGCGAGCCCGATTTCCAGACCCACCCGACCATCCTGTACGCGGCCATCAAGGCCCTGGTCGAGAACTGGACCCACTACGTCCCGGCCCCGGGCGTCGACACCCTCAGGGAGGCCATCTGCGAGTACATCGAGCGCGACCGCGGCTTCAAGGTCACGCCCGACATGGTGGTCGTGACCCCGGGAGCGAAGCCCATCATCTTCCACAGCATCATGACCACGGTCGACCCCGGCGACGAGGTCATCCTGCAGGACCCCGGATTCCCCATCTACGAGTCCGTGGTGCTGTTCGCGGGCGGCGTGCCCAAGCCCGTCCCGCTGCTGGAGAGGAACCAGTTCCGCATGACCCCCGAGCAGGTCAACGAGCTGGTTTCCAAGAAGACCAAGCTCATCATCATCAACTCGCCCAACAACCCCACCGGCGCCGTGTCCACGAAGGAGGACATCAAGGGGATCGCCGAGATAGCCCACGACAATGGTATATGGATACTGACCGACGAGGTCTACAGCCAGCACCTCTACGACGCGAAGTTCCACTCTGTGGCCTACCTCGACCATTGCCAGGAGAACACCATCCTGCTCGACGGCTTCTCCAAGACCTACGCCATGACCGGCTGGAGGCTCGGCTACGGCGTGATGAACAAGGACATGGCCAAGAAGTTCACGCAGATGAACATCAACACCATCTCCTGCACGTCGGCCTTCTCGCAGGTCGCGGCCGCGGCCGCCCTGCGGATGGACCAGAAGCCGTTCAAGGAGATGGTGGCCGAGTTCCGCCGTCGCCGCGACCTCATCGTCAGGATGCTCAACGAGGTCAAGGGCTTCAAGTGCCTCAAGCCGGAGGGCGCGTTCTACGTCTACCCGAGCATCGAGGGCACGGGCAAGACCTCAAAGGAGATCAAGGACATCCTCCTGAACGAGGTCGGCGTCGCAGCGCTGCCGGGCACCGCCTTCGGCCACACGGGCATAAGGAACATGCGGTTCTCCTACGCCAACTCGTACGAGAACATCCAATCGGGCATGGAGAAGATCAAGGACAAGTTCGGCGCGGCCTAGGACCATAGCCAACGTGCGACATCGTAGGCCTTGTGCCCAAGACCCATAGCCACGGCCATAGTACCATCAGGGCGCCTTGAGCACCGTGGCGATGGTAGCGGCCATGTCCTGCGCAGGCGGCACCACGAGAACGAGCCCGACGCGCTCCAGCACCGCGAGCGCGGGCCCTGTCATCGCGGGCCCGCCAGGGGTCTTGAGCGCGCGCCCAACAGCGAGGGCCTCCTCGAAGCTACCGCGCGGCGCGCGCTCGAGTGGCTGCACCTCCCGACCGTGGTCGCCCGGCACGACGCACACCATTTGCGCGCCCTGGAACACGCGGTTGAGGAGCCAGAGCAGCGGTGCCTCGCCAGGGGCCGCTCGACGTCCGACGACGAGCGCGACGTGCCGCACGGGGTCGTAGTCGACGAGCTCGACGAAGTCCTCGAGCGCGAGCGCGCCCACGTCGGCCCCCGCGCCCGACATCACCACGTGGTGCATCTGCCGGGAGGAGACGGCCCCCATGCCTGCACCGACGCGCTCCCGCCCGAGGCAGTCGGCGAGCGCCGCCCCGGCACGCACAAGCTGGGGAACGAGGTTCGAGCGCACGACGTCCGTCGAGACGTGCGATGTCGCGACCCACCGACCGGAGCTCCCGACCGAGGCCTGGGACCGGCCGCCCTCGCCCTCCTCATCCATGGGCGAGCAAGGGCCCTCGCGGACCAAAAGCCTTTCCCCCTCCCGAGTCAACGCACCCGCAAACCTTTTCTGGCCTCATCGGGATGGCTCCCTCGTGAGAGGAAGGGTTGTGCGTGTCCCTCGGGAGAGGGGCGAGCGGGCGCGCAAGACGCTCGTGGAGCTCGGCTACCTGGACAAGCGAAGGAGGATCCAGGAGGATGGCGACTGCCTGCTCTTGCCCATCCTGGTCTCGACCCCCAAGAACCTCGACATCGGGATGAGGTTCGAGGTCAAGTACGCCGACCTCGAGTGTCAGGAGGAGCAGGTGAGGCCCAAGTCGCTGAGGGAGGCGCCCGGGCTCCCCCCCGAGGTGGCCTCCGAGGTCACGCGCTCGCTCGACATCGTGGGCGACATCGCCATCATCCGCCTCACCGACGAGCTGCTCCCCCGCGCCGCGGAGATCGGCCACGCCATCTTGGGCCTGCACACCAGGCTGCGGGCCGTGGCCGTCGACAGCGGCGTCCAGGGCCCGCACAGGGTCCGCGCGCTCGCGCTGGCCGCGGGCGAGGGCCCTCTCGTGACGCTGCACCGGGAGAACGGCCTCAAGCTCAGGGTTGACCTGGAGCGCGCCTACTTCTCGCCCCGCCTCGCGACCGAGCACCGCCGCGTGGCCAACCTCGTGCGCGAGGGGGAGCGGGTGCTGGACATGTTCGCGGGCGTGGGGCCCTTCACGGTCCTCATAGCAGTCGACGGGCGGGCGAGCGAGGTCCACGCCATCGACATCAACCCCGTGGCGGCGGCGCTCATCAAGGAGAACCTGGAGCTCAACAAGGTGAGGAGGCGCGTCGAGGTCCATGAGGGGGACGCGCACGAGCTGGTGCCCAAGCTCGGGAAGTTCGACCGCATCATCATGAACCACCCGACGGAGGCCGTCGAGTTCTTCGAGCTCGCGCTCAGCGCGGGCAGGGACGGCACCGTGCTGCACCTCCACATCATCGGGACCGAGCAGGAGGTGGACGCCGAGGAGACGTCCGTGCGCTCCATCGCCGCCATGAGCGGCTATCCTGGCGCGCGCACGCTCGCGCGCCGAGAGGTCGGGACCTACGGCCCAGGCATCACGCACTACTGCCTGGACATAGAGCTCCGGGCCTGACGGGGAGTGGGGGGGGCACATGGCAGATGAGGAGGGCTCGGGGACTGGCCCCGGGAGCCCCCGGCGCAGCTCGCAGGACACGGACCCCACGTGGACGGAGGTCTCGCAGCCTCAGGCCCCGGTCGACAAGGCACAGCAGGGACCATCGGCCTACCACTTCGTCCCCTCGCCCCCGCCTGCGCCCGCGTACTGTCCTCCGCCCACGTACGCCTATCCTCCGCCCCCCCTGCCCCAGGCATACTATTCCCCGCCCTACCCTGCCCAGCCCTACCCTGCCCAGCCCTACCCTGCCCAGCCCTACCCTGCCCAGCCCTACCCTGCCCAG
>CAYGVT010000050.1:0-2135 GCA_964353355.1 uncultured Thermoplasmata archaeon
CTCGTGCGGAGGGACCTGGTGGCCGAGTTCCCATCCACGGGCAGGTGCGTCACCATCATCGGCCCCAGACGGGCAGGGAAGACCTACTTCCTCCTCCAGAGGGTGGGCGAGCTCAGGCGGTCCGCCCCCGATGAGGAGGTCCTCCTCATCAACATGGACGACGAGAGGCTCCTGGGACTGCGGCTCGAGGACCTGGACGCGGTCCTCATGACCTTCCGCGAGATGTACCCCGGCAGCGCGGGACGCCCCCTGCATGTCCTGCTCGACGAGATACAGGAGGTCCCGGGGTGGGAGAGGTTCGTCCGGCGATTGATCGAGCTGGAGGACGTCCGGGTCCACCTGACCGGCTCCTCGTCCAAGCTGCTGTCGACCGAGGTCGCGACCTCCATGCGCGGGAGGAGCCTCACCTATACCATCCTCCCGTTCTCCCTCGGGGAGCTGCTCAGGGCCAGGGGGGTCGAGCACGGGAGGCAGATGTCGTCGGAGGGGCAATCGCGGGTGCTCGGGGCGCTCCGGGAGTACATGCGGTTCGGGGGGTTCCCCCAGGTCGTGATGGAGCCCAGGGAGGAGGCGAAGTTCGCGCTGCTGCGCGAGCTCCAGGAGATAATGCTCGTGCGCGACATCATCGAGCGCCGCTCGGTGAGGAACATCGCCGCCCTGCGGCTGCTCCTCGGCAATCTGCTGCACTCGATGGGCAGGGAGTTCTCGGTGAACCGCTTCCACGCGCTCGCGAAGTCGCGCGGCATGAGGGTCGGCAAGAACACCCTTTACGAGTACATGCGGCACATGGAGGATGCCCTCATGATCGTCGCGCTCAAGAGGTACGACCCGAAGCCGAGGGAGATGCAATGGAGCATCCCCAAGGTGTACCCCATCGACCCCGGGCTCGTCGCCCAGGTCCAGGGACGCTCCTCGGAGGACCTCGGCAGGACGATGGAGTGCCTGGTGGCCCTCGAGCTCATCAGGCGGAGGACGAATCGGCCCTGGCTGGAGGCCTACTACTGGAAGGACCCCCACGGCAAGGAGGTGGACTTCGTGCTCAGGGAGGGCGCCAGGACGGTCGGGCTCATCCAGGTGTGCTACGACCTCGAGGGCGTGGGCACGATGGAGAGGGAGCTCAAGCCCCTCGCCAAGGCCGCGGACGAGCTGGGCTGCGAGGACCTCACCATCCTGACCTGGGACCGGACCGACGAGCTCGGCGCGAACGGCCACCGGGTCAGGGTCGTCCCCCTGTGGAGATGGCTCCTGGGATACGGGCCGCAGGGGTGACGTCATCGCCGGGAGGCACGTTCCCGGTGGCGCCCGCGCCCACCATGGCGCCCTCGCCGATGGCGTGGTCGCCCCGTCGGCCCGGGCGGGCGTGGTCGGACGCGCGGTGATTCCCACATTCGCTCTACTGGGGGAAAGGCATATATATTTCATTCGCATATACTCTCAGAAAATGAGAGGTTATCCGAATGGAATATAAGGGGATGTCCACCAGGGAGGTCGGGCTGCTGGACCGGCTGGAGGGCGGGGGGTTCGTGGTGTTCACGACCTCCGACGCCCGCAGGGTCATGGGCGTGGGACACCTCGACGCCCACCGGGTCCTGTCCCGCATGGTGGCCAAGGGCCTCCTGGTCCGGCTCGAGAGGGGCAAGTACGTAAACGCCCGGTCGGCCAGGGAGCTGGACGTCTACGAGGTCGCGCCCCGCCTGGTCGGGCCCAGCTACCTCAGCCTCTGGACGGGCCTCCACCTGTATGGCCTCACCACCCAGGTGCCCAGGACGGTCTTCGTCATCGTGACCTCCCCCAGGCGGGGCCTGGAGGTCCTCGGCTCCCCCGTCAGGTTCGTGAGCGTGCGCCCTAGGCTGTTCTTCGGGTACGCCTCCCGCGGGGGCCGGGTGGTGGCGGAGGTGGAGAAGCTGCTGCGCGATTGTCTCATCTTCGCCCAACACTGCGGGGGCTGGGAGGAGGTGTTCGCCTCCTACGGGAACGCCCGGCTGGACCCCGACAGGGTCGTGGACTACGCCCTGATGACGGGCATCCCCACGCTCTGCAGCAGGCTCGGGTACACCCTGGAGAGGCTGGGGGTCGAGTTCGATGCCGAGAGGCTGAGGGGCGCGTCCTACCACGGCCGCGTCATGCTGGATCCC
>CAYGVT010000051.1:0-15175 GCA_964353355.1 uncultured Thermoplasmata archaeon
GTGCACGACGTTCGTCAAGAACCTCCTCGCAAAGAAGGACCAGCTGTTCGTCTTCGTGACCAACCCGGACGTGGACGCGACGAACAACGCGGCCGAGCGGGCCATCCGGCCTGGCGTCATCATGAGGAAGATCAGCGGGGGAAGCAGATCAGCCAAGGGCGCGGAGATCACCCAGACGCTGATGAGCGTCTGTCAAACGTTCCGAGTACAGAAGAAAGAGCTCTTAGTACATGGGCCAGCTATCCTCAACACTTCACATGGCTGACCTCTTACCCATCGTCCCAAGATTTATATTTACCAATCCCCTTGCAATCAAGACCGCCTCTGTGGGCGGGGGGGTTTTACCAATGGTGGCGAAATCGGCTCTACTGGGTTCGGTGTTGGGTATCGTGGCCATCGTGCTGGTCCTCGTGTCCATGTTCTCCTTCGGCTGGTACAAGGCTACGTACGAGGAGGAATTCTTCGGTCTAACGGCGGACATGTCCTTCAGCCTTGGCGAGGTCAGGGTCGAGATGGGGGATGAAAAGGAAGATACGGAGCTTGATGACGACCTCGGGAAGCTCTCGGATGCTACCATGACCTTATTGATATTAGGTCTCGTGATGGCATCCGTCTTTCTCATCCTTGGCATCCTTGGCGCCTTCGGCGTGGGCGGGGGGATGCTGCGTCTCGTCCCGATGGTGATTGGCTTGATTGCGGGCATCATCGTCGTGGTCGCCGCCGTGTACTACGCTGTAGGTTTCATGGGCGCGTTCGAGCATGACACGGGCTTGTCGGAGGGGGATATTGAAGGCTTTCAAATGTCGGTGGGCTACTCTGTGTACCTCGCCCTCTTCGGAGGCATCCTCTGCATCGCGGGCGCCGTGATGACCGTGCAGCGGAAGGCACCCGCGACGATGGCCAATATGCCCGTCACTATGTTTTCGCAAAACCAGGGGACCTCACAATACCCCCAGCAATATCCCGGGCAGCCCTCGCAGCAGTATCCAGGACAGCCTGGCCAGCAATATCCTGGTCAGTCCCCCCAGCAGTATCCCGGGCAGCCTCCCCAACAGCGGCCCCCCCAGTACTGAGCTGTGATTGGAGGGACCCGCTCGCCCTTGGCTCTAGGTGGGGTCATGCCTAGGGTATCTCACAGGCACCATCCCACCCTCACCGCATCAGGATACAGGCTATATCCAAAGGTCATGCGATGAGAACGGAGATAGGCACCAACCGCAACTGGCCAGTCCCGCACGAAAGGCGAGCTTTGCCCCACTCCCATCGCGGGGTCACATGGTCTGGTGCTCACTGCAGGGAGCCGTAGGTCTTCTCCACGGCCTCCATGATGTACTCCTTGGGTACGGCGCCGACGGTCTTTCCGACGACCTGGCCTTCCTTGTAGAAGAGGAGCGTGGGGATGCTCATGACGCCGTACTTGCGCGGCGTCTTGGGGTTGACGTCGGTGTTGAGCTTCCCGAAGGCGACCTTGCCGTGGAGCTCGCCCGCGAGGTCGTGGATGGTCGGGCCCAGCATGCCGCAGGGTCCGCACCACTCAGCCCAGCAGTCGACGATGAGCTGCGGGTACTTTGCGGCCATCTCCTCGATGTTCGCATCGGTCACCTCGAAGGGTTCCTTGGGCCAGTCGCCACCGCCCGACTTCTTGCTCGCCATCTTGCTCGTCAACTCCTTGAGCTTGCGCCGACGGATCTCCGCAAGCTCGGGGTCCGTTCCCCCAGAGCCACCACCGTCGGTCGTATCCATCGGCACAATCGAAGAGGGGCGTCGTATAAAGGCTTTTCCCCCAGGTTGGACGGGCATTTGCGGTTCCGCCCCATGTCAGTTCGCGCGCAGCGCTCAAATAGGGGCAGCACCTTCCAGGCCTGATGCGCCTCCCCGATGTGCAGGGCTTGCTCTTCGACCTCGACGACACCATCACGGACTTCAGGTCCGCCTCCGACGTCGCGTTCTCGAAGGCCTTCGGTGAGGTCGCGCTCGAGCACGGTGTCCCCATCGAGCGCATGCGCGAGGTCTACATGGACCTGTTCGAGGAGTTCTACACCATGCACCTCCAGGGCCTCATCAACCTCGAGGAGTTCCGCATCTACCGGTTCTCGCGCATGTTCGAGCTGCTAGAGCTTCCCGTGGACGAGCGGTTCTTGGACATGTGCGTGGCCTTCGAGGAGACCTATGAGGGGTCGCTGCAGACCTTCCCGGGTGCGATGGAGGTCCTCACCGAGCTCGCGGCGGTCTACCCGATGGGCCTTATCTCGAACGGGCCCACGGACGCGCAGTGGTTCAAGATAGAGAAGTTCCGCCTCGACGACATCTTCGACGTCGTGCTCGTGTCCGGGCAGATAGGTATGGCCAAGCCCGACCCGAACATCTTCTACGTGGCCATGTCGGGCATCCGCTCCGAGCCCTCGAACACGGTGATGGTCGGCAACTCGCTCGAGCACGACTTCAAAGGCGCCATGAACGCGGGCTGCAGGTTCGTCTGGGCGGACCACCTCAGGGAGCCGCTGCCGGAGAGCTGGCCGCAGCCCGCGGCCGTTGTGAACAGCCTCACGGAGCTCAGGCCGCTCTTCCTCTAGGCGATACCTCTCGAGGGAGCATGACTTAGTATCTCTCCCAGCGCACGGCCTTGTCGAGCGGTCTCCTCGGGCGGGGCGCGGGGTCCTCCGCGGGGTAGCCCACGGTCATGCCGATGACCGCGAGCTTGCCATCCGGGATGCCGAGGACACGGCACACCTCTCGCTCGTCGAAGGCGCCTATCCAGCACGTCCCCAGGCCCAGCTCGACCGCGCGCAGTGTCAAGTGGTCGAGCGCGATGGCGGGGTCGACGTGCTTCCACTTCGCGGACGGGTCGTTGACGATGAAGAGGAACGCCCCGGCCTGCCCCACATGCTCCTGCCCCGCGCAGGCCGGGACGAGCTCCTTGAGGCGCGCGCGGTCGGTGACGCACACTATCTCCCATTGCTGCCCGTTCCTTCCGCTGGGGGCCAGCCGCGCGGCCTCGAGCAGCTGCTCGAGCGTCTCGCGCGGTATGGGGCGGTCCTGCCACTTCCTGATGCTGCGCCTCACCCTGATGGCCTCCGCGACCTCCATCTCCGTCACCTCCGTAGCAGCACCACATCGCCCGGCTTCCTGAACTTGCCGCCCCAGTAGAGCAGCGCCTCGTCGGGCGTGTAGCCGTCGTCCACGCGGTTGGCGACGACCTCCCCGACGAACCAGGTGTGGTCGCCCGCGACGTGCTCCTGCACGACCTTGCACTCGAGGTTGACAGGGCACTCCTTCACGCCCGGCGGCCTCACGACCTTGGACGGGACCGGCGTGATGCCCACGACCCTCCACTTGTCGCCATCGCGGCCCGAGAAGGAGCCGGCGTCGAGCGTCTCTTTGGCCTGCGCGTAGCGCGGGAGCGCGACCACGAACTCGGGAAGCTCCTTGAGCAGGGCGTAGGAGTGGCGCTTGGGCGAAAGGCCTATGCCGATGAGCATGGGGTCGAACGAGAAGACATGGACCATCGCGAGCGTGACGGGGTTGGACCGCTCACCCTCGCCGACGACGACGATGGCGACGGGGAAGGCTGGGAACACGCGGTCTATGCGGCGTCCATGCATGTCCTGCATCGTGGGGGCCCCATCATGGAAGTCCTTGTTCGAAGAAAAAACTTGCCGTGGAGGGGATGCCCAAGTCACCTGGGAAAACATCATAAGGCCCCCACGCCATTCGACTGGCGTGAGGCTGGTAGGCACCATCAGATCGTGGAGGCCAGGCGCCTTGCTCAGGTGGGCCAAGGGCAGCCGCATGAGGATGGTCGCGGTCGGGCTGGTCGCCATCATGGTCGTCGCCGGTACCGTGGTCGGGGTCCAGCGATGGTCGGTCGCGAACTACAAGGACCTCGAGTACGTGGGCTTCGACCGCGACCGCGTCGCGGCCATCGAGGCCAAGCTCACCTCATGGCCGACCAGGCACACCGGCACGCCCTACGCCGCCGAGGTCGCGGAGTACATCGCGTCCCAGTTCATCGACGCGGGGCTCAAGGGCGTCGCGATAGAGGAGTACGAGGAGATCGACTACGAGGTACGCGGGGCCGGGCTGGAGCTCGTCCACTACATCAACGGGCCCCTCGGCCTCATCCCCGACCCGCGGAGGGACCCCGAGACCTTCCAGCACAAGATCGACTTCGTGGTGCAGGGGTTCTCCGGCTCGCTCGCGCAGGCCTCCGGCCCCACGGCCTTCCTGTCCGACCTGGAGTTCGTGGCAGTCGAGGGCAACGGCAGCGACCCGGCCCAGTACTCGGGCGCAGCAGGGAGGGTCGCCATCATCGACACGGGCCCCGACGTCGGCAACACGCAGGTGATGGAGGCGGCCCACGAGGCGGGCGTCGCCGCCGTGCTGATGCGCAACGTCCACATCCACGAGAACCTCAACTACGTGCCTATCTCCAAGAGCTCCCGCCAGCCCGCGACCTGGCCGGACCCGGGCTACCCGGACGTGCCGCTCCTCATGGTCTCCCGCGACTGCGGGGACGCAATACTCGGGGCGTCCAGCGCGAAGCTGCGGATGAACGTCGACGTCGACATCGGGATGCGCACGGTGCGCGTCGTGACGGGCGAGGTCACCGGCACGAAGACGCCGGACGAGCTCGTGGTCATAGGCGCCCACCACGACTCGGTCTACATCAACCAGGGCGCCGTCGACGACGGCTCCGGCACCACCACGGTCATCGAGCTCGCGCACCAGCTCTCCCGCATGAAGCCCGAGCGCACCATCCGGCTCTGCGCGTTCGGGGCCGAGGAGGACGGCCTCTTCGGCTCGTTCGCCTACGTAGAGGCGCACAAGGACGAGCTCTCCCGGTGCAAGGGGATGCTCAACTTCGACATGCCCCACATCGACCTGCAGCGGGGCAACCAGGGGTGGGTGACGCCCGACGACAAGGAGCGGTTCGGCCTGGTCCGCGCCATCCTGGACGACGTCTACGAGGCGGACCCGGAGCTGCGAAAGGTCTACAATATCAGCGTCGAGTGGGCGGAGTCGCCGGAGCAGGTGGGCTCGGACTCGATGCCTTTCGCGGAGCTCGGCATAGAGACTTGCAACTTCTGGGGTTCGGGCTCGTGGGAGTACCACACCTACATGGACGACTTCTCGCACTTCTCGCCCGAGGGCATCAAGATGGCCGTGCTCATGGGCGGGAGCTACGCGATGTGGCTCGCGGACCACTGACGATTGCGGTCTAGGTCTGCGGCGGGGGGCCCACGCCCTGTGCGGCCTCGTCCTGCGGGGCGAGCGTCGTGACCGGGCCTCCCCCTTGCGCCCGCCTGCGCACGAGCAGCACAGCGACGAGCGCCGCGACCACGGCGACCACCGCAATGGCGATGTACACCATCGTGTTGCCTCCGGCGGCCCCGCCCTCGACCTCGACGGCGATGGACTCGGTCACGGTCGCCCCGCCGTCCGTCACGGTGAGGGTGATGACGTGCCTGCCCGCGTCCAGGCCCCTGACGGTGAGGGTGCGGCCCGTCCCGAGCACCCTTGAGCCCTCCTTCCACGTGTACTCGAGCGCGTCCCCGTCTTCGTCGGTAGCGGTCGCCTCGAGCTCGAGCGCGCTGCCCTCAGGGATGCGCGCGCCCTCAGCAGGCCTTGTGATGTTCGCCACCGGCGGGTCGTTGACGTTGGCCACAACGACCTGCAACGAGACCACGAGGGTCCCGCCCTGGCCGTCGCTGATCGTGACGTTCATGCGATGTGTCCCGACGTCCGCCTGCCTGGGAGTGAAGGAGATGGTCCCGTCGCCGGCGCCGATGTCGAAGAGTCCGGTGTCGTCGCTCCACGCGAGGGCGTCGCCGTCCGCGTCCATGGCCCCCAGCGTGAAGGTGAACGTGGAATCCTCGGTGGCATCGAGCCTGGTGGGCGTCTCTCCGACCAGGACGGGCGGGTCGTTGACGTTCCGGATGACCCACGTGACGGTCATCGTGTCACTGAGGCCCTTGGCGTCGCGGACGGTGTAGGTCGCCTCGTGCTCACCGACCATCGTTGCGTCCGCGGAGAAGTTCACCCACCCGTCCACATCCGCCTGCAGCGCGACCAGTCCCTGGCTGGAGTAGGTCAGGTGCTCCCGCACGGGGGTGTCGATGCCGGTGTCGGGGTCGGTCGCGATGAGCCTGTGGACCACCTGGTCGCCCTGGTCGAAGGTGAGCGTCCCGGGCTCTACCCACCCGGGGGGGTCGTTCACGTTCTCCACGGACACGACCAGCGGCTTCTCGTCCGTCGTGCCGATGGTGTCCTGGACCCTGAGCGTGACGATGAACGACGGGACCTCGGCGTTGGTGGGGGTGAACGTGAGGGTGCCCGTAAGCCCATCGACCTCCAGCTCGAGCGTCTCCGCGAACGCCGAGAACAGGAGGTGGTCCCCGAACGGCACGTCGGGGTCGTCCGCCCTGATGATGTAGGACATGGTCTCACCCTGCGTGGCGGCAAGCTCGAGGGGCGAGGTGATGCGTGGCGCGTCGTTCGAGTTCGAAACGACTATAGTGATGAGGCGCGTGTCGCTGAGCCCGTACACGTCGGTGACCGTCACGAGCACCTCGTGGCGGCCTATCTGGCTCGGCATGGGCGTCCACATGATCTCGCCCGTCGCCGGGTCGATGTCGAAGGCGGGGCTATCATCCGCGAAGGTGAGCCTGTCGTCGGGGAGGTCGACGTCGGTGGCGGCGACCATGTAGTAGAACGGCACGCGCTCGTCCGCGTGCAGCTCGCCCAGGGCCTCGAGGGCTGGTCTGTCTGGCACCTGGAGGATGCGCACCTTCAGGTCGACCGTCGCGCACGCGCCGAACCTGTCCGTGGCCTTGATCTTCACCCAAGCGTCGCCGAAGAAGTCGGGCATAGACCGCACCTCGAGCGTGTCGTTGCCGGATGCGCCCCTGGCCACTGCCGCGAAGATGACGGCATCGACCTCCAAGAGACCGAACGTGAGCAGGCCCGTGTTGTGGTCGTCAGCGAACGAGGCGTCCAGGTCGAGCACCTCCGCAGCGGGCGAGTCCTCCTCCAGCTCCACGCGCTCGGGACCCCGCCACTCGGGCGGGAGGTTCACGGGGGGCTCGTACTCTATGCGCAGGCCCCCCACGCGCAGCCTTCCCGCGGTGGATGCGCCCACCGAGATGTTGAAAGGCAGCGTCAGGTTGCCAGGTTCGACGACGGCGTCGTCTATGGCGGATTGCACCGCGGCCCTGAGGCCGTGCGCCTCCCCGAGGGCGAGCTCCCCCTTGAGGACGCCGGATGGGAGCTGGACGGCGTGCCCTCCGACGTCCAGCCCGACGTCGCTCGGGTACTCGGTGGAGCCCGTCGTGTTCGCGCGGAGCGCGACGTAGTCGCTGTAGAGGTGTCCCACGTCGAAGGCGGGCAGCATGGGCCCCGCCCACTGCGAGTGGATGCCCACGACGGCGAGGTCGACCGAGCCGTTGGCGGAGTAGTAGTCGGAGGGCATCGCGAAGGTGTGGTTGAGCCACACATCGTCGTCGGTGTCCGAGCTGTAGGATGCCACCATCTCCCAGTCGAGGCCGACATGGTCGCGGAGCCACAGCTCGCAGTGGTAGTCGTGCGTGGTGTTGAAGGAGCAAGACGACATGCCCTCCCACATCACGGTGAGCTCCTGCACGCCCGCGAGCGCGGGATTGATGTGGTAGAGCTGGATGGGCCAAGCGTAGGGCGGCCTGCCCGCGTCGGTGGTCTCCGTCTTCCACGGCGTGTCGTCGCTCTTCGCGACCGCCTGATATTCGATGAGCGCCGGTGCGTTCCACTTGCTGTTGTAGGGGTCGACCTTCGGCGGGTAGAGGCCCTGCCCCTCGCTCCACTTCGCCCAGAGGTCCTTGCCCACCTTCGTGTTGGCGAAGTCGATGAGCGTGCTCGGGAGCACCGTGCCCTCGATGCCCTCGATGGTGAGCGCGGCGCTGACCACCGTCGAGCCCCTCGGCAGCTCCACGGCCAGCGAATCGTTCCAGAGCTGTCCGACGAAGCCGAAGGTCGCGTTCGTGATGCCGCTGGCGAATGCATCGACGACCAAGGGGCCTCGGCCATCCTCGCCGAGCGAGGGGGCGGGCAGCAGCATGCTGAGCACGAACAGGACGATGAGGAGGTTTGCGACCTTTCCGTTCATCAACGTCACCCCGGGGACGCCATCATCTACGACGGCGGTCCGATAAATAACCTTCGGGACGCGCGGAACGCCAGAGGCGG
This sequence comes from uncultured Thermoplasmata archaeon, assembly GCA_964353355.1. Taxonomy (GTDB): domain Archaea; phylum Thermoplasmatota; class DTKX01; order DTKX01; genus CAYGVT01. The sequence goes on from CAYGVT010000051.1 coordinate 8,218, forward strand.
GCATCTCGGCCGTCCTCCTATCGTCTAAGTTCTGATTCCTCCGCGCCCATCTCGGCCTCTGCTGCCTTGTCGAGCAGGGTCCTCTTCATGACCATGCTGGAGACCTCGTCGCCCCTCGTCACCTGCTCCATGATGGGTCTGCCCCTGAGGGCCCCGAGCTCCTTGTTGAGGTCGGACTTGAGCTCGGCGAGCATGCCGGTGAGCATCAGCGTCGAGCTGGAGGCGACCAGGAACTCGAGCACGCGCCTCTCCTCGGCCACGCGTACGCAAAGCGCGAGCCTGTCGTCGCGGCCCTTGACCTTGCCGTAGTACCAAGCCTCGGCCACGTAGGGCTCCTTCTCCGAGAACTCCCGCACGAGGCGCACGTCGTGGTGCTGCATTGCGGACTTCCCAATCTCGAACGCACCCTCAGGTGTGATGGAGAGAGGGATGAAGAACACCTTGGAGTCGCGCTTGTCGAGCTGCTCGGTGGCCATGCGCCTGAGCATGGCGGTGTTGATGTTCTCGTCGGTGTGCATGATGGGGCACACGACGGAGGCCATCTTCCTGGGGAGCTTCTGCGTCTCGAGCATGCCACGGGCGTCCTTGTAGGTCAGCACTCCCTCGACGAAGGACTCTGTGCAGATCTGCGGGTCGAGGTAGAAGGCGATCGTCTTCTTCTCTCGTGGCTCGATGTTGCCAAGTATGACCTCGTCGCCCTTGACCGGATAGGCGGGCTCGATGTGGTCCAGACGCAGGACCGAGTCCTTGTAGACGAGCTTGAAGGACGCATCGGCGATGAGGGTGTCCATGCCGTTGCGGACGGCGACCTTGAGGCGGACGAAGCCCTGGTAGAACTCGAGCTCGCCCTTGACGACGACCTCGGTCCTGGCACCCGCCGCGGCCTCGGGCACGCGGTAGGCACCGAGCTGGGACATGAACTTCCTCGCGCCGGCGAGCGCGGATGTGTCGCCGTCCCACGCGTCGAGCGCGGGCCTGTACTCGCCCTCGATGTTGGAGATGGCCGCGCGCATCTCGTCGCGGAAGCCCTGGGGCTCCCCGCCCGTGATGACGGCTGCGAGGATGACCCATCGGCCCTTCTGGAGCATGATCTTGCTCTCGCCGTACTCCATCGCGCCCAGCTCGGCCCCCTCGGCCGCGCCGATGCTGTCCTTGACGAAGTCCTGGACGGCCTTGAGCATGGAGGTCATGACCTCGACGTCCATATCGGCGCGCAGGCGGCGGGTGCTGTGCTGGATGAGGCGTCCGTCCCCGTACATGAGGAAGACGTCCTCGAGGGCGAAGCCCGCGGGGGCGGTGGTCATGTCGGCCGTTGCCACAGGGACCGGTGTGGGCTTTGGTGGGGCCGGCGGTTCTGGAGCGGCAACTGGTTCCGGGGGGGCGGGCGCGGCCTGCGAGGGCCTCGGTGCCTCCGGTGCGGCCGCGGCCATTGCCGAGACGTCGACGGGCGTTGCGGTCGCAACGGGGGCTGGAGGTGCCTCGGACGCCTCCGCTCCCGCCTCGGCCTCGACGCTCACCTCGAGGGGCGTTGCGGTCTCAGCCCCCTCGACGCGCTCCCCTATGGGGCCCTCCGCGGGCTCCTCCCTCCTCCTCCGCATCGCGATGGCGACGACCGCTCCCACGACGACGAGCACGAGCAGCAGGCCGAGCGCCCACCACGGGAACGCTGCCTCCTCGCCGATGGGCAGCTCCTCCACGGTGAAGTCGACGCCCGTCAGATTCGACCACGAGATGCCGTCGTATGCCCTCACAGAGAGGTGGTGCTCCCCCACTGGCAGGCCCGTTGGGTCGAGCTGGTAGCTCCAGTCCGTCGTGCCGGTGGCGTTCACCCACAGGCTGTCGTCGACCCTCACCTGGACCAGCTGCACGGGGTACGTGCCCGCGACGGTCGTTCCCTGGATGGTCGTGGCGGCGCTCATCTTGGTTCCGTTGGCGAGGCTCGTCACAGCGCAGCTGGGCGGTTTCGGCAGCGGTGGGATGGGCTTTGGTCGGACGTGAACGGAGAAGGTCTGCACGTCGATGCCGCCCTTGCCGTCGTATGCCCTGACGGTGACGGTGAAGTTGCCCTCCCCGGCTGGCGTCCATAGCATCTCCCAGGTCGTCACGTTGAGCTCCATGCTGGGTGGTGCGACAACGAGCGCGAGCACGACGGTGTCGCCGTCGGGGTCCGACGCGGTGAGGTTGTAGGAATAGGTCGACCCGACCATCGCATCGAGGATGGGCGTGGATGTGATGTCCGGGGCACGGTTACCATAAGTGATGTCGACCGTGAAGCGCCAGACCCCATCTCCCACACCATCGAGAAGCCCATCGGTGGGGAGGACGGCCCACCAGTAGGTCGTGCCGTTGAGGAGGCCGGAGGCGAGGAACGCGGTGAGGTCCGTGGTGGCCGTCGGGCCCGGCCTCGTGGCTATCGTGAACTCGGTCGGCGAGAGGAAGAGGAGGAATGTGACATCGTCCCCGTCCTCGTCCGAGCCCGTCCACCGCAGCTCGATGGAGGTGTTGTTGATGGTGATGCCGTCGGATGGTGAGAGCAGCGATGCCACAGGCGCGTGGTTCACGGGCGGGGCGGGAATGCTGACGGTGAAGCTCCGGACGGTGGGGACGGACGAGTTGGCCTCGCCGTCGAACGCGACGACGGTCCAGTGGTAGGTGCCATTGTCGAGGCCAGTGGCGTCGTAGTGCGTGTCGGAGGTCGTGGCGATGGAAATCGGAAGAGAAGTATTATCGAAGGATGAGCTAGCGAGCAGGATGAAGTACACTAGCGCGTCCCCATCGTCGTCCGAGCCCTCCCACTCGAGGCGCATGGCGCTCACGTTGGACTCGACGTCGTCAAGGGGAGAGAGGAGCGAGACGACAGGCGGGTGGTTGGGATGGAAGACGGTGAAGGGCGGGGTGGTGAGTTCGATGCTGAGGGGGATGCTCGCGTTGTCGTCCTTGGCGATGATGCGGATGCGGTACTCCCCGTCGGGGACGGCCATGGTGTCCCACGCGAAGGTGCCTGGAGTGGCGGGGATGTCGGTCGCGAGCTGGGTGCTCCCCGTCGCGTTGAGCAGGAGGATGCTGACCGTGAGCGTGTCCCCGTCGGGGTCCGTCGCGTTCCACGCGATGTCCTTGGTGCCGGTCCAGTTCTCCCCCCCGGCCGGTGAGAGGATGTCAAGGGAGTGGATGAGGTTGTAGTCGATGGCCACGCCCTCGAGCAGGGGCGACACGGCCACGTCCGGCGTCGTGAACACGGCGCGGTACTGCAGCCACCGATGGCCGTCATGGCTGGTCCAGGCCCTCTGGCTCCCCACCGTGTAGGCCGTGCCGACGGTCCCGTCCGGGCCTGCGAATGACGTCGCGGCGAGCCCGGCCTCGCTATCGGCTGACCTCAGCTGCACTCGCAGCGTCGAGTTCGCGGAGGCCTCGCCCTCCACATGGATGTCCCCATATGTCGGGACTCCCCCCGTGTCGATGGGCCGCGATGTGAGCTCGCCCGAGGGGAGGAAGCCCTTGAGGTCGTAGGCCCAGACGTCGTCCTTGCAGATGCGGTTGCTCGAGTTCCAGCCGCTGTATAGGAGGAGCGACCCGTTGGCGCGGTCGCAGTCCATCACGTGATACGACCTGGCCGTCGGGGTGCGCGCGGGATGGAGCTGCGTCCATTTCTTGGTCTTGAAGCTGAAGCTCCACAAGTCGTCGTAGTATGTGACGTTCCGGTCCCACCCGCCGTAGAGGAGCACGGTGCCGTCGGTGCCGGTGGAGGCCATCGCGAAGTCGGACCTCCCTGGTGGCCCGCCAGGGGACGTCACGTTCGTCCAGGTGTTGGTCGTGACGTTGTATGTCCAGGTGTCGGTGAGCAGACTGTACCAGTTCTGATGGGCGCCGCCGAAGAGCAGCATCTCGCCCGACCACCTGTCGTACGCCATCACGCCGTAGTGCCTCGGGGTCGGCGAGAGCTGGGGCTTGGGGTCGATCCAGGTGTTTTGCGTGTAGTTGTAAAGCCACGTGTCGTTGGGTGCCCATGTGTCATAGCCGCCACCGAACATCACGGAAACACGGTTAACCTCGTCGTAGGCCATTGCGCTGCCGACACGTTGAAGTGGTTTGGTGTAAGGCTGCATGTTCGACCAAGTATCAGTCGAGAGGTTGTACGTCCATGTATCGCCCTTGTACCCCTCCAGGGAGAATCCACCATAGAGAATGAAGACCCCGTCGGCGCGGTCGTATACGATGTTATGGCTCTCACGGTAGCCGGGTGTCTTGGCCGGGCTCATGAGCTTCCAGGTGCCCTTGGCGATGTCGTAGGTCCATGTCTCTGAGTACCTCTCGTTGTACCTGCCCCAGCCGCCCAGCATGAGGGCGACCCGATGGTCATTGTCGATGGCAAAGCCCGCACCGGACCGCCCGTCCGGCGTGGGGGTGAGCCGCGTCCACGCGTTCCCGCTCAGGTCGTAACAATAAGTCTCGTCGATGTAGCCGTAGCCGGTCAATACCCAGCCCCCGAACAGGACCGCGGTCCCGTGCGCCCTGTCGAACGCGAGCGAGGGCTCGCTGCGCTCCGTCATTGTCCTCGTGGGGGTCATGTTCGTCCAGGTGTCCGAGGAGGTGTTGTACGTCCATGTCTCATTGGTGGGTGCGCCCCATCCGATGGGGTTCACCCCCGTGTAGACCAGGCACAGCGCGGCCTTGTTGTCGTAGACCATCGAGTTCAGCCAGGTCGCGGATGGGGAGATGGTGGGGGACATCTTCTTCCAGGTGTTGAGGCTGGTGTTGTAGGTCCAGGTCTCCCTGCGCATCCCGCCCCAGTTGAGCCCACCATAGTAGACCATCACCCCGTTCGCCTCGTCGTAGACCATCGATGGTTTCTCGCCGATGGGCCATGGGTACGGCCGCATCCTGACCCACGTGTCGTTGTCCATGTAGTACACGTAAGTCTCGGACCAGTCGGCCCCGTCCATAATGCCATTGAGCACCATCACCCGGTTGGCGCGGTCGTATCCCATCGCACCTCCCCATATAGTGGGGGTGGGGTCGGTGTACCGCCGCGCCCACCTGTTGGAGGAAACGTAACAGCTCAGCCTTTGGAGGCCAGTGCTACCACGGGCATATCTCGGTAATAGAAACCGCTCAGATTCATATTGACATACTCCATGAAGTTGCCGCCCCTCTTCTTCAACGTCTCGTACACGCTTAATAGGACCTGATAGATCTCTGCCCCTTTCCAGGTCCTTCGACCGCCACTGTTCTTTCGCGCAAGAACGCCCGGACGGACGGATCGCTCAGCCTCATTGTTGTGCCAGGGGACGACTGGCTTCTCCACGAACGTGAACAGCATGTCCAGTCGCTTCCGCAACTGCTTCGAAATCCTGGTGGCGTCCTTGTCCTTCCATCTCACATTGAGGATCGCCCTCATCTCCTCCCTGAAACCCTTGGCTGCCTCCTTCCTTATCTCGGGAGATGGAGATGGCTCCCCCTCGGAAAACTTGATCGACCTCCTCAGTATCGACCGCACGCCGTCGTCGAACCTGAGGAAGTTCTCGGGCGGTCTCCCCGCTCTCGTCTGTTTCGCTTCCTTGGTGGACAGAAGCCGTCTCGGTTCCACTCCATGAGTGTGCTCCGCCCTCTCCAGCCACCTGTTCACGTGCATGAGGTCCAGCTGGTGCCCGGAGCACTTCACCACGTCGTACGGCCCCCAGGCGTCCCTGTCGAGGTAGCCATTGAACCCTGCCAGGATCTCCTCCGGGACTGTGTGGCCACGGGTGGGAGCGACCACGTAGACCGAGCTAAGGACATGGGCGAAGACCCACAACCATCCATTATTGCCCCCGACCCTGAACCCCGTCTCGTCGGCGTGGACGACCTCGGCCTTCACGAGTTCCTCCTTCAACCTCTCGTAGTCGTCCTTGAGGGTGTCCGCCACCCATCTCTCCAGCTTCAGGATCGTGGCCTCGCTCATACCGATGTCGTAGGTGCCTTTCAGGCTGGACTGGATCTTCCCGATGCTCAACCCCAGCATCCGTTGGTACGTGATCCATGACGTCACAGCAGGCCCGAACTCCTGCTGGGGAGGGAGCCATGAGGCCTCCCCCCTCACCATCTTCCGGCAACGGCCGCACCAGTACCGCTTGTGGATGATCTCGTAGACGATGTGGGACGGGGGCGGGATGTCCGTGATGACACGCCCCTGGTCGGCACCCTCTATGGGATCTCCCAGAGGTCTTCCACATCCTGGACACGAGTCGAGCGTGATGTTCGTCGGGGGTGCGTTTGGGATCTGTCTCTTCCGCGCGTGTCCCGGATGACCTGGCTGGCCGCCGGTCCTTCTGCTCTTCTCGCCCTCCTGCCGGTTCCGGCGATAGAAGGTCTTGGAGGAGGGCACCCCGGCCGCCTCGGCGGTCTTGTCCGAGGCCGCGAGTTGGGGGAGGGAGCCTTTCAATCTGGCGAGCTGTTCTTTGAGGTTTTTGTTCTGCTTCTCAAGCTCTCTCTTCCTTCCGTCGAGGACCTTCTTTTCTTCCTCGAGGTTCCTCTTCTCCCTCTCGAGCTTGTCCTTCTGCTCGCGGAGGAGCTCCTTCTCCCTGCGCTCCCGTTCGAGTTGCTCCCTCAAGCGCTCGTTCTCTCTCTCCAGGTCCCGGATGTGCCTGTCGTGATCGTCCTGGGGGTGCTCAGTCCTCATGGTCAAGCACAACCAGGTAGACGGTCTGACCGAGATATTCCTTTGGGCAATCCACCTTCGCCCCGTTACCGAAGCGAGTGACCTTACGGATGAGGAAGCCTCGGACACCTTCGACGTTGATGCGCGTCGTAGGCGTCATGGTCGGGTTCCGCATGGTTGGGTATATACGATGTATATACTTATATCTTTCCATGTGATTGTCAACGGGTGAAATTCAAACTGAAAAATCGATTGTTGGGGCGGTACACAACCAAGTTTACGAAGGAGTCAATCTCTCAGAACTTCCTAAAGCTGAGCTGTTAC
>CAYGVT010000052.1:0-4204 GCA_964353355.1 uncultured Thermoplasmata archaeon
CCCTCTACCCCTCCTCCCCCCCTCCACCGCGTTTATATGGGCGTTCGCCGATTCGATGCCCGATGGGGATAGAGCCTGTCAAGGTGGAGGACCGCATACTGCTGCACCTCCACGGGTACATCAGGTTCGCCGACGACTTCGAGGTGCCGAAGGCGATGTCCCAGAAGGGCATCGGCGAGGCCATATGGATAGCCTGGAGCAACGTGCCGCGGGCCATGAAGCGCCTGGTCGAGGACGACCTGCTGGAGGAGCGCACCGCACGCGTCAAGGGCGAGTTCCGCAAGAAGAAGGTCTACACGCTCACCCCCAAGGGCTTCGCCCGTGCGAAGGAGCTCAAGGAGGAGCACGGCGCCCGCACTGTGCGCGTGCTGCGGGAGGGCAGGGCCAAGGACATGACCTTCGCCGAGGTCGTCGAGGACCCGGGCATCAAGGTCCCGTACCTAGAGCTGCTCAGGGGCATAGACGAGCAGGGCCTGCTCGACCTGGACAAGGCAGCGGCGCGGTTCGCCAACAGGGTCGAGATGGTGGACCGCACCGAGCACGCGCCGCGGCCGCGCCCCTTCGTCGGCAGGGAGGCGGAGCTGTCCCGGCTGAGGGAGATGCTGGGGACCGACCGGGTGGTGGTCATCCACGGCATGGCGGGCATCGGCAAGACCTCCCTCGCCGTCCGCCTGCTCGCGGACCTGCGCGCGGAGACCAACGTGCTCTGGGTCACCGTCCGCAACGACGACCCGATGCCGGTCATCCTGGGCGCGGTCGCCTCCTTCCTCGCGGACACCGGGAGGAGGGCGACGCGGTCCTACCTCGACGAGCATCCCACGCCGTCCGTGGGCGATTGCTACAACTCGCTCTACGAGGACCTCTCGGAGCTCAAGGGGGTGCTCGTGTTCGACGACTTCCACAAGGCGACGTCGCAGGTCACGGAGCTCTTCAAGGCCATGATGGAGGCGCTCGAGGGCAGGCCCTCGCCATCGCTGCTGCTGCTGTCGAGGACCGTCCCCAGCTTCTACGACCGCAGGTGGGTCTTGGTGAAGAAGGTCGTCGGGGAGATGAACCTCGAGGGGCTCGACAAGGCCTCGGCGCGCACCCTCCTCGCGGGCCGCGCCATCTCCGACGCGGAGTTCGACCGTATATACTCCAAGACGAAGGGGCACCCGCTCGCGCTCGAGCTGCTGAGGGAATCGAAGCGGCCAGCACAGCTCAAGGAGGTCATGGTGTTCGTGCGAGAGGAGGTCTTCGAGTCTCTCTCCTCGGCCGAGCGGCGGACCCTCGGCGCGCTCAGCGTGCACAGGGGGCTGGTCCCGCAGGCCTTCGCCATCGAGGCCGCATCGAGGGCGGGTGGGGTGGAGGCCCTGGACGGGCTCAGGCGCAGGGGCCTCGTGATGGACGTGGGCGACGGCCGGGTCGATCTGCACGACCTCATGAGGGAGTTCTTCTACGAGCGGCTGACCGCGGAGGAGCGCGTCCTGCTCCACAGGTCGGCGGCGGAGGCCTGGGGGACCAAGCGGGGCCTTGAAGCCACGATAGAGCGCGCCCACCATATCGCGAGGGCGGGCGACGCGGAGGCCGCCATCAAGGCGCTGGAGAGGCAGCACGACATCATCATGGCCAAGCCGCTCCTGCTACAGGACGTGCTCGCCATCGTCGAGATGGCGGAGTCGCGCGGCACCCTGCCCCAGCGGATGGCGGGCGAGGTGGACCTCATCAGGGGCGACGCGCTCGCCGGACTCGACCAGGTGGACGACGCCACCACGGTCTACAACAGGCTGCTGGACGGCGCGGTGGCCTCCGGCGACCGCGCGGGCGAGGCGCGCATCCTCAACCGGCTAGGGATACTCGCGGCGAGGCGCGGCCAGCAGGATTCGGCGCTGGAGCTGCAGCGGCGCGCCCGCAGAGCCTACGAATCGGCCGAGGATGCCGCGGGGGTCGCCAGGTGCCGTCTGGCCATCGCTGACATCCTCGACAGGCGCGAGCGGCGCCCCGAGGCCGCCAAGGAGCTCAAGCGCGCCATCGAGGAGTTCGAGTCCGCGGGGGACAGGTCCGGGGCCGCGCTGGCGTGCATGAAGCTGGGCGGGATACACATCGACCAGGAGGAGCCCGAGGAGGCACGCCCGTTGCTCGAGCGCGCCATCAGGGACCTCGACCACAGGGCGGAGCTGGGCACCCTGGCCCATGCCCACTACCTGCTGGGCGAGACCTTCAGACTGCAGGAGGGGTGGGGCGAGGCCGTGGCGGAGTACGAGCTGGCGCTCGAGATGGCGAACCTCGCGGGGGACGAGCCCATGACCAACAGGGTCTGCAGCGGCCTCGGGGACGCCTACCTGGCGATCGGTGACAAGGAGCGGGCAGCCCTGTTCTACCAGCGCGCCAAGGACCTCACGGCAGCGTAGCGGGGGCGCCGAGCAGGGCGCAGCACCTGTCGTCGAAGGAGACCTCGAGCCCCCGGTGGCGTGCGTGCGCGACCGTGGCCGGCAGCGGATAGGCGATAGCGTTCACGCCCGCGTCGACCGCGCCGCGCTCGATGGGCGCGCGGGAGGCGCCCGTGGGCTTGACGCACCCGAGCGCGAGGGGCACCTCCGGGCCGGCGACGCGCGCGACCGCGAGCAGCCTGACCACGTCCCCAGGCACCGGCGGCTCCGCGCCCTCCATGCCGGTGCCCTCGGTGGGCTTGAGCACGATGACGACGAGCATCGCTGGCCGTGCCGCGAGCGAGGCCGCGAGCGCGCGCCACTCGTGCCCCATGGCCCCGGCGTCGAGCCCCGCGACGATGTGGGGCGCGACCGGCACCCCCGCGCGGGAGAGCGAGGCGAGCGTCGCCTCCCATGCCTCGGGGGGGCGGTCCAGGTGGCACACGCGACGCGCGACGTCGCGCGAGCCGATGACGTCCGTCATCGCCAGGTCGACGCCCGCCCGCGCGAGGCCTCGCGCGAGGTCGTCGTCCACCAGTCCGGTGTGCACGAGCACCTTGAGGCCCATCGCCTTGAGGTCGCCGAGCGCGTCGATGTAGGGGGCGAGCGGCACGGCCCCCTCGGCATCGGAGCCGCCCGAGACCAGGACCCCCTCGAGGCCCACGGCCGCCATCCGCGCGCGGCACTCATCCACGAGGCGCCCGGGCGAGCGCGCGTCCTCCATCATGCCCAGGACGCTCGCGCCGCAGTGCTCGCAGTTGAGAGCGCAGGTCTGCCCGGTGACGGAGAACTGCGCCCATGACCCTGGACGGTTGCGGTGGTCGGGCGTCCCGTAGGCGTGCGGGCTGGGCGTAGACATGACGAGGCGGTGGCCCCAGCGCAGGTTCCGGACCTTCCAGGCCTCCTCGACGAGCTCCCCAAGGGAACGGGCGGCGAGCCCGCCTATGCGCGATGCCAAGCCACCCTCACCGGTCACGGCCACGGCGAGGGGGGTCGGCCCATATGAACGCTTCGCCGTCCCGAAGGTTTATGGCGGTGCGTGGCAATCGAGATGGAGAGGTCGCGCGGATGGCGGATGGCAGGGGAGGGACCGGAGCGGCGAAGGCGCGGGCATCGCGTCCCACGATCCCCGCCACGGGCCTCATGCTCGCGGGTCTCGTCGTCATGCTGCTCCCCGCCCTCCCCCTCGTCGCGAGGGGGCTGCTCGCCGCGACGGGCGGCCTCCAGGTCGTCCTCCAGACCGGGGAGGACCTCGCGATGGGCGTCGTCGTCGTCGCCATGGGCATCCCCCGCATCGTGGGGGGCGTATGGATATACCTCCGCGCCTGGAACACGTGGGCCAACGAGGTCGCGCTCATGGCCCTGTTCCTGCTGAGCCCCGTGCTCGGCGTCGTCGTCTGGTTCGCCGCGCGTGATAGCATCACCAGGCCCCCGCGGGGGCTCGAGCACGCGAGGATCGTGGACGGCAAGGCGGTCGTGCCCCTCTACGAGCAGGTGCCCCACCCCACCGCGCCTCCGGGCGCGGGGACAGGCAGGACGCCGACAGGACCGACCCCGGGGACGTCCGATGTGCCGCCAATCCCGTTGGCTCCTCCTGCAGCACCCGCAACACCACCCCCCCCACCCTCCACATCATCACGACCCGCCCCCCCATCACAGCAGACGGCGGGACCCACCTCCCCGCCTGGCGCACCCCAGCAGCCCTATCCACAACCCTACCCCCCACCCCCCCCCCCCCCCCCCTTCCCCCCCCCCCCCCCCCCCCCCCCCCCCCCCCCCCCCCCCCCCCCCCCCCC
>CAYGVT010000053.1:0-8371 GCA_964353355.1 uncultured Thermoplasmata archaeon
GCTTCGCCAACCTGTGGGAGGAGTTCAAGCTGTAACTCTCAACAAGGGCGCCGCCCAAGGCCCTCCGCGCCCGTCGCGCCGGTGCGGATGGCCCCAAACACCCACGCGGCCTCGCGGCCGCAGGGGCGGCGCCCTCGACCCCTCCCAGGGTTGGCGAACGGGGTAGCGGGAGCTGGGGCGCTGGAGGGATGCGAGCTTTCAGGAATTATTAAACGACTTGCGATTTTCCCATGGCGCGGAACGGAATGGTGAGACATTCTCGTGGGTACCGCGACACCGTCGCGGACATTCAAATGGCCCATCCATGGTTATCATCCACACCACTCATTTTCACTATCCAGCATGTCACAAGAGCGACCGTTCCAACCGTATCTGTTGAGTCCGAATATTATTTCCGCTCTCCCGGGCGGCCTGCGAACTCCTCACCCTGACCACCCCATGAAGAGCCCGAGCAGGCTCTCTGGCTGCAGCTTGCGGACCACAGCCTCCCTGGGGCACTCGCCTATGTCCACCCACAGCGCCCCGTGCAGCCGCTCGTTGTACCACGCTATGAACGCCCCGATGTCCGGGAACCGCCACCGGTGACGGTCGTACTCCAGCCAGAACCGCTCCAGCTTCCCGTTCGTCTGGGGGTTCGACCGCCTCGAGGGGATGAACCGGATGCCCCGGTCCAGGAGATACTGCTGGAACCGCGATACCGAGTCCGGATGGTTCGAGAAGAACTCCGCGCCCCGGTCCGTGTTCACCTCCCGGATCGAGGAGTTGAACGCCATGGCCACGAGCTCCGCCTCCTGGAACGTCTCGATACTGTGGTCCGCGCTGCTCTCCGCGAACTCACGTCCGGCCAGGACGAGCCGGGAGGCGTCGTCGAGCCAGACGATCGTGTATGGATGGTTCTCTGTCGTCCTGTGCCAGTCCCCGTGCGCCAGCGAGAACGAGTGCTCCCGCTCGTACCTGCACCGCGTCCTCTTCTTCTGCTTGTTCGGGTTGGGAACGCTCCTCCTCGTTCTGACCAGGTAGTCGTGGACCTTGTGCCGGGGGATGCTGTGGCCCCGCCGGAGGAGCTCCTTGTGGAGGAGCCTGGCCCCCAGCCGCTTCTCCTCCCAGATGGCGTCGATGAGCCCCTTCTCCTCCGTCGTCAGGGGCCGGCTCCTCGGCCTGCGGGCCCGGGACAGCTGTGGCACGACCCCGGTGTCCCGGTACCGCTTGACCAACTGCCTCACCCTCCGCTCCGAGACGCCATACTGGACGGCTATCTGGCCGACCGTCCAGTCCCCCACCTTCACGATGTGCAGGCAGAGGAAGCGGATCTTGCGGTCGTCGAGCTTTGTCACTCCGTCCGATGGACGAGAGGAGGGAAATATTTTCTGGACTCTACACGTTCCAACCGTATCCACAAAGTATAAGTGGGCCAAAGCGCAGACCAGGTGGGGTCGCAAATGAGGTCCACCCTCAAGCAGGCCATCGCAGCCGCGGCGGTCGCCGTGCTAGTCCTATCGGGCTCTATCTACTGGACGATGACGGAGCAGCCTTCCGACGATGGCACACCTGGTGACGACGGCAACATCCCCACGAACCCACCTCTCATCATCCCACCGGTCTCCCACGCGGGAGGGTACTTCGCCCTCACGTTCACGGACCCGGTCTACACGCCGGACTCGTACACCTACACGCTCCTCCTCTCGCTCGATGGCGTCCGCTACTACGAGGCGGTCAGCTCGGAGCTGGAAATCACCAACCTACAGGCGAACTTCCTCAGGGAGAACGGCCTCGTAGGGCTCTCGACGGACGAGGGCTTCCCCTACTTCTACGACGCTTACGACAACATCGTCGACCGCGGGCTGCCCGTCTTCGTCACGTCCGACATGATGCTCGACGCCTACCACCTCGTGTTCGAGGGCATGCTCATGCAGCTCGAGCAGGACAGGCTGTTCGACGAGGCGCTCAACATGTCGCTGGCGCTGATGCTCCGCTCGGATCTCCAGCGCGCACAGCTGCCGGCCGAGCACCAGTCGCTCGCAGAGCTCAACGTCGCCTTCTTCGGCGTCGCCCTGAGGCTCCTGGACCCCAACGCGACCATACCGGCCTATGCGGAGCAGGACGTCCAGCAGGTCATCGCGCTCATCGACGCGGCACAGGGCCAAGAGTCCGTTCTCGCTTTCCACAAGGAGGAGGACTTTACCCAGTACAAGCCCCGGAGCCACTACACCCGGACCGAGGAGCTGAAGCAGTACTTCAAGGCGATGATGTGGTACGGGCGCAGGACGTTCTGGGGCAACTATGACGACGAGACGCAGCGCGCGCTGCTCATCGCATACGCCATGCGCGACGACACTACTGCGCCCGCTGCCCATGGTCGCATGTCGGCGGCCATCGACTTCATCGTGGGCACGCCTGACGACCTCACGTGGTCCGAGTACGTGGATGTGGCGGATCAGAAGCTCGGTCATCTCGGTCCGGACTACTCGGCGCTGTTCGACACGGCGCTTCTCGATGCGTTCCAGGCCCGCATGAAGGAGCTGAGACCGCCGCAGATCCAGTCAGACGCCTCCGCGCCAGGGAACTGGGTGTGGGGCCTCAGGGTCTTCGGCCAGCGGTTCGTGCTCGATTCATATATCTTCCAGAACTGCGTCTACAGCAAGGTCCCGACGAGGTTCTTGCCGTCGGGCCTCGACGTCATGGCCGTGCTCGGGTCGGAGGAGGCATGGGAGCGCGAGCCGCTGGCCCAGCACGCCCCCGAGCTGGAGACGCAGCTCAAGGAGCTGTCCTCCGAGGTCTCGGGCATGGGTGCGGCCGTGTGGAACCAGAGCCTCTACTGGGCTTGGCTCCACACCCTCAAGTCCCTCCACAATGACACGGACGCTGAGGGCTATCCCGCGTTTATGCGGACCGATGCCTGGGACGCCAAGGAGCTCAACACCCAGCTTGCCTCATGGACGCAGCTCACGCACGACACGCTGCTTTACAGGAAGCAAAGCTACTCCGAGTATACCGCTATCCCCCCCACGCCCGAGCTAGTCTACGTGGAGCCCGTCCCGGAGCTCTACTCCAGGATGGAGGACATGGTGACCTCGACGCTGGACGGGCTGAGGGGGCTCGGGTTGCTGACACTAGGCATAGAGAGCGGGCTTGAGAACCTCGCCGAGGTGCTGGGTGCCCTGGAGCGTGTCGCCCTCGCCGAGCTCTCCAGGACGGAGCCCGCAAAGGATGACCTGCAGACGGCCATGTACTCCCACGAGCGGATAAAGTTCCAGATGCCGGGCTCGGACGGCGAGGACATGTTGAAGACCGTGCTGGTGAGCGACGTCCACACCGACCTGAACTCGGGCAGGTGTCTCGAGGAGGGGGTGGGTTACGTGCGGTACATGGTCGCGGTCGTGCCCACAAAGGACGGTCCCGCGGCATGTGTGGGGGCCGTGTTCGTGCACCACGAGTTCGCATGGCCGCTCCTCGAGGGCCGCCTCACGGACGAGCAGTGGAAGGCGATGCTGGACGGGGGCACCGCGCCATCGCCAGCACAATGGGCACTTGACTTCATGCGATAGTTTGACATATTGACCATTCAAGGGTCTGTTGCTGCTGGGCGCAATAAAGATTGGCGGACTTGGGTCCGTTGTTGGAAGAATATTGAAGTTGAGCTGACTCCTGTATGCCGTGTGACCTGAGAATATAAGTCTCGTGTGAACTGTGGCAGAGAGAGGCTCGTGGTAACGAGGTTGGGCCGGCATTACTAGAGAGAGAACCGATTTCGGATTACCGCAACCGATGGTATCTGACCATATCAATCGGGGTCGATGAAGGGGCTTCTCGTGGTCAATAAATCAAATGAAGGTCCATACGAGATGGCATCATGATAGAAGCTAGGCAGATGCTGTCGGTCCGCGGAGATAGCCAGGTAAGGCTTGGTCGATAGTGCAATCGAAGATGTACTCGGGACCATCGGGCGTATCCTCAGTCAACACTCATAACTGGCCAAGGTTAAATCCACACCACAACAGACAGGTTGGAACCCATGAGAAATGTATTTAAACCACTCGATGATATATAATCCCTCGGTAAAAAAAAATCGGAGGGATTGAAATAAAGAATAATCGGCTCGTTCCGTGCGCGACCGTCCTGATGATTGTCCTCGTTCTTGCCTCGCTCGGCATGCTCGGCTCCGGCGCGAAGCAGCTCGATACCACGATAAACGTCGGCATCAAGACTGCGGATGCAATTAATACTAATTGGGATGGGGGGATTGGAAGAGAACAGGCCCCGGATTTCTATTATGTCATGGCATGGGTAGACTCCACTGGAGCCACAATCTATGATTCCGCTACAGGCCCCCCTATAAACAACGATGCGTCTCCTCATTTCAATGCCGTTGAAGCACTGCAGCGCGATAAGAACACTTACGGGGAGGATTGCTACATCGTAATAGCCTTGTACGACGACGACGCCCTGTTGCCAGACGAGCAGGCGGACATCGGTCTCGTGGTCGGAGTCTACGAGGCCGTAGTGAAGTACAACACTCACACGAATGAATTCTGCGTCATGATAGCGCGTAATACATGGGGACCATGGACGAGAGCGGGGCAGGAGGTCACGACCGGGGGCAATGGGGACGGTTCGAATGGACCTGTCTCTCTGAGGTTCACAATCGAAAACGACAACGTGCAGGACTCTTACCCCCCAGCCGCGACGTACACGCTTACCCCACCGGCTCCCGATGGCGCCAACGGATGGTACATCTCCAACACGACCATCAACATCCAGATCACCGACGATGACTGCTACTACAAAGATGAGTGCAACCTCATGATCAATACCACCGGTGGGGGGCAGCCTTTCGTGGAGTATAATTGGAACTGGACGAACTGGACGGATGCCCTCCTACCGGGCGGCGAGGGGAAGCTGAACCTCACCTATTATACGGTGGACCCGGCGGACGATCACCATGGGACACCGGTCAACATTAAAATCTCGGTGGACAAGACCCCTCCGGTGATGACCTCGATCAGTGGCGCACCGGAATGGGTTGTGGGACCGACCGTGACGCTGCTGTGGACCGCCGAGGACCTCATTAGCGGCATCGACCGCTACCAGTACAAGCTCGACGACGGGGAGCCCGTGGAGACGACCGAGTCGACTTGCACGCTCCTCCCCTCCCCCACTCCGTGGAACGGGACGCACACTTTCTCGGTCAGGGCGGTCAATGTCGCAGGCCTCTGGGGAGAATGGTCCGACTATAGGTTCAAGGTGGATCAGGCGCCTCCAGTGGTGGAGGACCTGGCTGGCCCTGGAGAATGGGTCAAGAACGGGACCGAGGAGGTCACGTTCACCTGGACGGGCAACGACGACTTCGGCGCCGACGTGAACAGCACCGTCGACTTCTTCGAGTACAAGGTCAACCTGGACGGGCCGATGACGTGCACCAGCCCCCTCTCCATCCCGGTCCCTGAGGAAGGAGAGTACAGGCTCTACGTGAGGGCCACGGACAAGGCGGGCAACGTGGGCGAGTTCAGCACGCTCGACTTCAAGGTCGACCTGACCAGACCGGTCGTCACCGGCCTCACCGGGCCGACCGGCTGGATCAATACAAGCCAGCCCAAGGCGACGTTCACCTGGTCTGGCAATGACGAATTCGAGGCGGACGTGTTCAGCGGCATCGCGTCCTACGAGTACCACATCGACGACGGCGCCGACCAGACCTGCGCGAGCCCCCTGCTACTCGACGTCCCCGTAAACGGCTCCCACACGTTCTATGTGCGCGCCATCGACACCGCGGGCAACGTCGGCCAATGCGCCACCTGGGAGTTCAAGGTGGACAAGTCCCCGCCCACGGTGACCGATCTGGCCGGGCCCACCTGGTGGGAGCGCAACGCCACAACCAACTTCACATGGTCCGGCACGGACGAGACCGACGCCGACATCGTCAGCGGCATCGCCAAGTACGAGTACAAGGTGGACGACGGGACCCCGACGGTGGGCGCGAGCAAGCTGAACATCCCCACGGGTACCGAAGGGACGCACACTCTGCGTGTGCGGGCCATCGATACCACTGGCAATGTGGGGGAGTGGGCCTCGGTCGAGTTCAAGGTCGACAGGACGCCCCCGAGCGTGACCAAGGCGGAGCTCGAGTCCGGGGGCCTCACCACCGGCAGCTCGAGCTTCGTGCTCAAGGTGACCGTCTCGGGCGGTGCTGACGGCTCGCCCCTGAAGAGGCTGGGCGTCAAGGTCGGAACGGGAGCCTGGAGCTGGGTGGCGATCGAGGACGACGGTCCCACGCCGACCATCTCGGTGCCACTTACGGTGAACACGGCCGGGAATCACGACATCGCGCTGAAGGCCGAGGATGAGGCCGGGAACGTCGGGGCAGAGCTGACGGTGACGGTGAAGTACGACCCGTCGAAGCAAGATCTTCTACCGCCCCTCATCTCTGGCCTGGTGCCCGGTGACGGTTCCAGCGTGACGCAGCGCAAGCCCGTGATCACGGCCTCGTACTCCGACGAGACGACCGGGGACTCTGGCATCAACATTACCTCCGTCAAGCTCCTCCTGGACAGTGTCGACGTCACCGCATCGGCGACGGTCACAGCGGAGGGCATCACCTACACTCCAGGCACGGACCTCGCCTTGGGGACGCATTCGCTCTCCCTGACCGTGGGGGACCATGCGCCAGGCAAGAACAAGGCGACTAAGACGTGGTCCTTCTCGGTCGTCGAGCTGGTCGCTGACATCGTGTCCATCAGGCTCCTGCCCGACCCGCTGTCTGTGATGGTCGGCCAGGAGGTCGTCCTCTCCGTGACGGGGACGGACTCGAAGGGCGTCGAGCATCCCAACCTCCCCGTGACCCTCACCGCGTCGGGCGGTGTGGGCACACTCACGGGCATGACGTTCACGGCGACCGTTGCGGGGACGGGCGCGTTGACGGCGCAGTACGGACAGCTCACGGACGAACTCGCTGTGACCGTGGTCGTGGCGGGGACGTTGCCAGGGCTGGAGATCCAGTCGGTCATCCAGGACGGGAAGAAGGTAGTCGTCACCCTCGTGCTCGACGGTACGCTACCTGCTGCGGCGAAGTGCATGGTGAGCGTCGATGGAGGCGCGTGGAGCGAGGTGCCAGTCAAGGATGGCTCGAAGCTCAACGTCGACGTCGCATCCCTGTCGAAGGGTACCCACACCCTAGGGGTCAAGCTCGTCCTCGATACGTTGGAAACCAACCCGGTGCAGAAGGAGTTCACGCTGGCGGAGGAAGAGGAGGACGACGGGGGGATCTCTAGCACAACACTGCTCCTCGTGGCAATCCTCATCATCCTGATTGTGGTAATCGCTGTGGTCGCCCTGCTGCTAACGAGACGGAAGAAGCCGTCACAACCGTCGCCATGAAGGGTACCGCCTACGGGATGAGCCTGAGCATCAGGCATTTCGGCCCGGTCGATGGCGTGGTCCAGGCCAGGCCTTAGGGAGCTCCCATGAACGGATTGTTTCTCCATACCGATGGGGGGATGAAGAATGGCCCAGGACCTATCAAGCGCCCGTTGACGATGACCATCCGATGATACTGACGACCTTAGGCTATGCCCATGTACCCGGGGAGGTTGTGCCAACAACGGACGCTCCCGCGGCCTGCGTGGAGGCTGTCTTCGTGCACCACGGTTTCGAATGGCCACTGTCCAATGGCCGCCCTATCGATGAGGGCTGGCAGGCGATACTGGGTGAGGACACGGTACCGGCCCCCGCCCCCTGGCCGCAGGTCTTCATGCGGTGAGAGCACCCAGTCCGTCCAGAGGGCTCGGCACCGGAACGACCTCACTTGCTCCCAGTCCTCATCAAGGGCTGGGCATTGGCCACGAGCTGCCAGATGGCCTTGCGAAGGTGCTCGCCGTAGGTGGACCTGGAGATGCCCACCCTCTTGGCCGCTTTGTCCATCGAACCCCGCGCGGGCACGTCCAGCAGCCCCTCCTCCAAGGCCGTGGCCAGCACCTCGAGCTGCCTGTCGGTCAGTCCCGCGAAGAGCTGCGCCCCGACGACCCCGACCTGGTCCACCACGTCCAGGCTCGAGCGGGCTCGATGGGACAGGAGCTCGACCTCGCCCGAACGCTCGCAGGCCTCCACGAAGCTCTTTATGGCACCCTGGTCCCTTGAGAACACGCGCCAGTGCTCCCAGCCGCCCGAGTACGTGCTCGGCTGCACCGGCCAGCAGCCGTGGCGCTCGGCGGTCGCCTCGATGGACTCCGGGCTGATGGGGCACCCGCAGTCCCTGCTCATGAGCACCGAGGACCGCTCGTCGGTCGAGAGCGGCTCCATCCCGAAGAAGGTGCCCGCGGCCTCGACCGCGCGCCTGAGGTAGTCCTGGTCGGGGGCGACGACGCGCATCACGTCCGTG
>CAYGVT010000054.1:0-24211 GCA_964353355.1 uncultured Thermoplasmata archaeon
AACTCGACCGACCCCTCCAACCCCGACACCGACGGCGACGGCATGCTCGACGGCTTCGAGTTCGACTACGGCGACGTCGACGGCGACGGCCTCCCGACGTGGTGGGAGCGCGAGAACGCAGGCGTGTTCCAGAACGCCGAGCTCAGACGCGACACCGACCTGGACCGCGTGGTCGATACGCTTGACGACTGGGACGGCGACGGGCTCGCCAACCTGCAAGAGTACATCTGGAGGCTCGACCCGTGGAGCTACGACACCGACGGCGACAGGGTCGTCGACCGCAACGAGAACAGGACCGGACTGCCCAGGTCGCCCGTCTACTCGGACTCGGACGGCGACATCATCCCCGACTGGTGGGAGGAAATGCATGGGCTCGTCGCGCTCGACCCCACCGACAGGTGGGCAGACCCCGACCGAGACCAGCTCGTCAACCTCGACGAGTACATCTACAACCTCGACCCGTTCGACCCGGATTCAGACGGCGACGGCGAGCCGGACCTCTTCGACCACGAGATGATGAGCAGCCCCGACGCCTTCGACGGCGACGGTGACGGCATCGCCAGCTGGTGGGAGACGTTCTACGCGGCCATACTGGACCCCGCCAACCCCGACGACGCCCAGGAGAACGACGACAAGGACAACTGGACCAACTTCGAGGAGTGGGCCAACCCGCTGGACCCCTACGACTACGTCCCGACGGACCCCACGATGACGAGCACTGACGGCGACTGGCTGGCGGACGACAACGACCCGACGCCGGTCTACGTCGCCTTCACGACCCGGCCCCTGAACCCGACGAGGAGCGTCCAAGCCCTGGACCCGCTCAGGGCCGTGGACCGCTACGGCAACCCCGAGTCCGAAGGGGACATGGACCAGGACATGCTCAACAACACGGCCGAGTTCGCCCGTGACGTGTCGCACACCGACCCGACCGACCCCGACACCGACGGGGACGGCATGCCCGATGGCTGGGAGGTCGTGATGGCCTCGTGGGACCCCAACACAGGCAAACCCAATCTGAACCCGCTCGACCCCAACGACAAGTACAATGATCCAGACTGGGACGGCGTGAGCTACACGCTTCAGAGGGACTCCGAGGGCAAGTACATCATCGAGGAGGGGGACATCAACCACGATGGCTACATCGACCCCCTCACCGAGCACGAGACGTTCTGCAACCTGGAGGAGTACATCTACGGCTTCGACGTCAACCGCGACGGCATCAACGACATCACGTCGAACCCGAACTTGTGGGACACGGACGAGGACGGCATCATGGACGGCTGGGAAACGCTCCTGAACGACTACGACGGTGACAAGATATCCAACTTCTTCGAGCTGCTCTACGGCCTCAACCCGTTCGACCCCCTCGGGGTGAACGGCACCAAGGGCGACCCCGACGAGGACGGCTACACCAACATCCAGGAGTTCTGGAACAACACCAACCCCCGCGACGCCGCCTCCCACCCGGGCCCGGGCATGACCTCCATGCCACGTCCACCGGGCTGGTACCTGCGCGAGATTTGGGAGGCCGACCGCAGGCGGGGATGGACTCTCGGGCACGGGACGGACCAGATGACGATGTGACCGTGAGCCCGTGCGACCGATGCTGTGCTCTCCCGTCTGGACCAGCCGGGGGGTGAGGCCTCTTCGCTACCCAGGCCAGGGCCTACTCGCAGACCACATCCGACCCGTCCTCATCCCCGTCCACGTCCCCGTCCTCTTCCCCACCCTCGTCCCGACCGACCTTCAGGCCCATGTCGGACCCCACGAGCTCGGGCGGCGGGCGCTCCTTGAGGGCCGGCACCTGCTCTACCAGCAGGGCCTCGAGGGCGTCGAGGAAGGTCTGCTCCGTGCCGTCGGGGATGGAAGCGCCCGCGGCGATGTCGTGCCCGCCTCCCACCCCACCCACCTCTGCGGCCGCCCGCGTCAGGGCTGAAGCGAGATCGAGCCCCTGCTCGACCAGCTGCCTCGTGCCCCTCGCGGACACCTTGACGATGCCGCGCTCGTCGACCTTGTTGGCCAGCGCTACGATGGGGAGCCCGGGGTCCGTGTCGACCTCGAGGGCCTGCATCGCCATGCTCGCGACCGTGCCGACAATCGTGTCCGGTATCCGGTCGCGCGCGTGGAAGTACTGCAGAGCGCGCCTGCGCACGACGCCCAGCGCCGCCACCGTCCTCAGGCCGTCCACGAGCCTCGCACGGTGCGACCCCAGCAGCCGACGGGCCTCCTCGAGCGCCTCCAGCCTGTCGCCAAGGCACACCTCCATGCCAACGCGCGCCATGCCGTAGCGGCCGCACGCGTTGAGCAGCGTCGCAAACTCCATCGCGTCGCGCGTCTCCGACCCGCGCTCCTCCGCACCGAAGACGTAGGCCTCCTGCACGAGTGCGCGCACAGAGACGTGGCCGTGGCCCTGCATGAGCAGTATCTCGCCCAGCCGTGAGATGATGCGCCGCCGCTCGTCGTCGGCGAGCTCGGCCCACGTGCGCCAGCGCTCCCCGGCCATGGGCTCCACGTCCGCGTCGCGCATGACCTCCATCGCGCCCAGCTCTGTGCCGGAGACGCCAGGGACGGCCGGGGTCGAGTACTGGAGCATCTTGTGCACCGGCCGAGTCTCGCGCCCGAAGAACGCGAGGTCCATCCTCGGCTCGACCAGCCCCGCGGCCTTGGCCTCCGCGACGATGTCCGCGTTGACCCCCGCAAGACGGCCCACGCGGTGGTGCTGGAGGTCGCCCACCGCGCCCACTATGGCCAGGGGCGCGAGGGAGACGTTGGCCCTGTCGAGCGCGCGCGCGAGCAGGTAGGTCGCCCCGGCCCCCGAGAGGTGCTGCGCGCCGTCGACCCCGTGCAGGTGCGGGTTGAGCTGGTGGAAGGACCCGCCGTCGGGCAGGGGGCCAAGCTCCTCACGGCGCGCGGGAACGTGGTGGTCCGTGACGAGGCACCTGAAGCCGCGCATGCGGTCGAGCTGTCCGGAGCCCAGGTCGGTGAACCAGACCAGCTGGGAGGGACCCCCCTCCTTGGCCAACCTCTCGACAAGGAAGTCGTCGAGCTGCTTCACGAAGACGACCTCGGGCCGCACACCGAGACCCCGCAGCGCCCGGTAGGCTATCGCCCCCGCGCAGACGCCATCGGCGTCGATGTGGGTGACGACGCGAACGCGCGGCTCGCCCTTGAGGATGGAGGCCGCCCTCGCGGCCGCGTCGAGGAGCCTCATCACGAATCCATCGTACGCGGCCCGACCAGATAAGCCTTGGGGGAGGGGGTGGGCGGATGTGCCAGGCACGACGTCTTGGCATCGGGGGAATCCTTATCATCCGCGCAGCCCATGTTGCTGGCTGCGATGAAGACCTACATCAAGCTCGTCTTCAGCTCCGAGGGTGCGAAGCCCTCGGACGTCGTGGACCGGCTTTGCATGCTGGGGTTCAGCCCCGTGCAGGGCCACTACGACCTGGTCTACACGTGGGACCGCAACGCGTCCGTGCAGGACGCCATCTGGTTCGGCGACAAGATCCACGCGGTGCTCAAGGGGCTCAACGTGCAGTACGAGGTTGAGACTATCTGAGCACAGGGCCCGGTCCCTTCCGCACCGCCCAGCGTCCCCGCGGTGGTCCAGTGTGGGGCCGCTCACGCGTGCTGGACGGCCTTGTAGGTGAAGACGACCGATGCCACGAGCGCGGCGAGCAGGCCGATGGCTATGCCGCCCAGGAACGTCCCCTCGGCCGTCTTGAAGATCGACATGACGGACTCGGACGTCCTCATGAAGTAGACCATGAGCCCCAGGACGGGAGCCAGGATCAGGGACGAGAAGACGAAGAACGTCGAGAAGGCGCTGAAGGCGCTCACCTCGCCGAGGTCCCGCTTCTGCACGGAGGCGCGGGGTGCGGCGCGGCGGGGGGTGGGTCGGGGGGCCTTCTCCTCTTCCTCTGCCTCTTCCTCGCCCTCGCCCTCCTCCAGCTCCTCATCCTCGAGGGCCTCGTCGACCTCATCGTCGAGGGGCTTCGCGGCCGTCACCCCGTCGTCCTTGGCCATGTTTGCTGGAATGGCCCATCCATATATGAAGTTTTTGGCCTCTCCCTTGACGCGGTGGCACGGAGCGGCCGTCTGCCAGGCGTCGTAACGGGCGTCGATGGGCGACGCCCGTGGTGACCGGTGTCCGCGGCCGGCACTCGCCCCCAGCCCCAGTGGTTCCATTCGTTCCCCTGAGGGCCGCAATCCAGATATATCGCGGGAGGCCATCGAACAGACGTGGATGCTCAGGAGCGGGCCTATACGCCCGTCACCCTCACCGATGGCACGACGGCAGAGGTCGCCATCCAGGGCGAGTGGGCCTATGTCAGGATGCCATCTGGCAAGGAGGGACGCGTCAAGGCCTCCTGCCTCGGGCATTACCTCGCGGGGGACGGTCGGGATCCTGCGACCCTTGAGGGTGTCGCGACGGAGTACAGGCGGGGGATGCGCATGGCCCTCTGGCAGCTCCTGGCGTTCGTCGGGCTGCTCCTGACCATCGTGGGGGCGCTCATCCTGCTGCAGCTCATGTAAGGCGGTTGAGCGCACCGCTCCAGCACCAAATTCAATAAACCCCTCGCCCCTACGAGGAAGAGGAGCGGCTCATCCGGTGGCGAACCCGGTCGTGAAGAACATGGGAGGGCTCGGCAAGGGCCTCTCGTACAGGTACAACAGGGCACGCAGGAGGTGCATGCGCCCCTCGTTCCTCATCCACCAGGTGACGGTGAGGTGCAACTCCAGGTGCGCCATGTGCGGCATCTGGAAGCTAGAGCCGGGTGATGAGCTCGCCCTCGATGATGTCGACCGTCTGTTGGAGGACCCGTTCATGTCCGGCCTCCGCTGGGTCAACATCACGGGGGGGGAGCCGTTCCTCCGGCCCGACCTCTCCGACATCATCTCGTCCTACGTGAGGCGATGCCCGTCGCTCGAGATAGTCGCCATCCCCACCAACGGCTTCCTGCCGGACCGTATCGAGGAGGTGGTCCGCAAGGCCTTGGTCGCCATCGAGGGCACCAAAGTGCTGCTGAGCGTCACGGTATCGGTCGACGCCATCGGCGAGGAGCACGAGCGCATCCGCGGCGTGCCTGGATGCTTCGACCGGGCCATGGAGACCCTCGAGCGCCTCAAGGCCATAGACCACCCCAGGTTCTCCACCGGGGTCGAGGCGGTCATCACCGCTCTCAACGTGCGCGACATCGCATCCATATACCAAGACCTCAAGGGCAGGACGGGCCACGTCAACATGACCCCGGCGATGGCCGCCGACTTCTACGGCAACATAGACTCGTTCGACGGCGTGGCCCTGCGGGGCGATGACGTGGGCCGGATGCTCGAGTTCATCCGCTCCATCGCCAAGGAGGAGCCCGCCTACGCCTACTACTTCGACAAGGTCCGTGACGTCCACGAGCGCGGGCGACGGACGTACCCGTGCCTTGGGTGCTATACCACCATGATGCTCGGCCCCACCGGCGACGTGTTCCCCTGCCTCATGCTGGGCGGGGACGACTGGAGGCTCGGGAACGTGCGCCAGTCCCCGCCCAGGGACATCTGGTGCGGCGAGAGGGCGGAAGCGGCCCGCCGGCGCATCGCGGGGAGCCCCCTCTGCGCGCGCTGCACGAACAACTGTGACATCATCGCCAACCTCAAGGCCGAGACGTGGGACTTCGCCCTGTGGATGACGACGCACCCGTCCACCTTCCTCGCCCTCCTGCGCTACGTCAGGGAGAGCGACTTCGCGAAGAAGATGGCCTGAGCCCCGGGCTGGCGCGCCTCCCACGCCCGTCGTCAAAGATGGCGCCCAACATTATATACACGCACACCATTTTCCACACCGGGACGGACGTGGTCAAATGGACCATCAGCAGAGCAAGTTCAAAAAGACGGCCATGATGTACCTCTGGCGGGTGCAGCAGAGCCAGGCGGTCATCTCGATTGTGTTCTGGGGACTGACCATCACGGGCATATTCTACCCGTACTTCAGGGACAAGTTCCACAACTTCGGGCTGCCGGAGGAGTGGACCTTCGGCGGGATGCTGGTCATCTTCCTGGTCGTGATGGTCGGCGTCGTCGCGTTCGGGGTCATCTACGACAAGCTCAAGTTCTGGAAGGAGCAGAACATCGTCGTGGCCGAGCGCAACCCCTACGCGAGCTGGAAGCTGTTGCCCATGCACATGTTCTGGATGGACATATGGCTGGCCACCGCCAAGACCCAGCAGAACCGGACGCCCGAGCTCGATAGGACCATCGCCTTCGCTGAGGCCTGGTTGAGGCGGTGCGAGGACACCGACCCCTACACGAAGCAGATGCGCGCCACCATCAGGGATTTCGTCCTGAAGGGGGACACATCCCGCATCGACGAGCTGACCGAGAGGGCCGCCGAGTAGGTGTGCACCGGTCGCGACCGCGTCCGTCCCCGTCGCGGGCATCGTTCCCGCCGGTCGCCGCCCCGGCCCTCTCGATAGGTTCAAGCCTTCGGCTCGAACTCGACCAACCTACCACCCTCGACGTGCGCGTTCATCAGGAAGTGGATGGGCATCCCGACCTCGGATTCGATCTCAGAGGGGCGGTCGTG
The DNA here is from genome assembly GCA_964353355.1 of uncultured Thermoplasmata archaeon. Classification (GTDB taxonomy): domain Archaea; phylum Thermoplasmatota; class DTKX01; order DTKX01; genus CAYGVT01. The sequence continues at coordinate 6,578 of CAYGVT010000054.1, forward strand.
CTTGTTGAAGATGACGTGAATGTGCTTGATGACGACACCGGCCATTCTGAGCGCCCTTACGACGGCTGTGAGCGTGCCACCGGTGCTGAGCACGTCGTCCACGATGATGACACGGTCGCCCCGCCTGAGGCCGTTGACGAACAGCTTGTTCCTCGAGTAGCCCGTCGCGGCCTCGATGGAGATCTCGCCCGGCAGGCCGTAGGACCGCTTGCGGACTATGACGAAGGGCTTGCGCGTCTTGTGGGATAGCAGTGCTGCCAGCGGGATGCCCATCGCCTCGATGGTGACGATCTTGTCGCAGTCGAAGTCGGTGGACTTCATCATGTCGAGCGTGACCTCCTCCAGGAGGAGGGGGTCTATCTCGGACGCCCCGTCCGTGAGCGGGTGCACGAAGTACTGGTATCCGCCCTTGTCGACGATTGGGACGCCCACGAGGGACTCCTTCAGCAGCGAGCGCGGCATGCAAGGCCTCCTCGAGTGGAGGGCCGTCGGGGCAATTCAGCCTTTCGCCGTGCGGGCGATGAGCTCGTGCGCCGCCCTGGAAGCCCGCTCCACGACGTCCCGCTCCCCCGCGATGATGCCGCCATCCATGAGGACGGCGCCCGCGCAGACCGTCGCCACCACGGCATGTCCCGCCCCGGCGTAGACGAGGTTCGACACCATGTCGTGGACGGGCTGCATGCCCAGGCGCGAGGGGTCCACGAGGGCGATGTCGGCCCCCTCCCCGACGGCGATGCGCCCGCCCGGGATGCCGAGCACCCGTGCCCCCCCGAGGGTCGCGGCCTCCAACACCTCTCGCGCGGGCGCGCGCGTGGGGTCTCCCGGGTACTTCTGCAGGAGCGCCGCGGCCTTCATCGTCTCGAACATGTCGAGCGAGTTGTTCGAGGCCGCGCCGTCGGTCCCGAGCGCGACCGGCGCGCCCGCGCGCGCGAGCTCGGTCCAGGGCATCACACCCGCCGTGCCCAGCTTCATGTTGGACACGGGATTATGGCATGCGGCGACGTGCCGGCGCCCCATGAGGGCGATGTCCTCGGGGGAGAGGTGGCAGCAGTGGGCAGCCATCACGCGCAGCTCGAGGACGCCCATCCTCTCGAGCAGCCCCACGGGGGACACGCCGTGGACCTTCCGGCAGTCCTCCACCTCCTTCGCGGTCTCGCTGAGGTGGGTGTGGACGAGCAATCCGTGCTCGGCCGCGAAGGCCCTGACCCAGTCCCAGCCCTGCTCCGACACCGTGTAGACCGCGTGGGGGCCCACGGAGGCCACGACGCGCCCGTCGCGGAGGGATGCGATGTGCCTGGTCGTCTCCTCGGTCGCCTTGATGTTGGCCTCGCGCCTGCTCTCGTTCCCGAGGTCGATGAAGCCCTCGGCGACGACGGCGCGCAAGCCCGAATCGTGGGCCGCGTCCGCCATCGTGGGCCCGAAGAAGTACATGTCCGCGTAGGCCGTCGTCCCCGTCCGGACCATCTCGAGGCAGGCGAGGCGGGTGCCCCAGTAGACGTCATCCTTGGTGAGCTGGGCTTCGGCGGGCCAGATGCGGGTGGCGAGCCAGTCCTGGAGCACCATGTCGTCGCCGTACCCGCGCAGGAGGGTCATCGCCGCGTGCGTGTGCGCGTTGACGAGCCCCGGGATGGCGACGCACCCCTTGCCCTCGATGGTACGGTCGGCATCGCGGACGGCGCCGAGCTCTACGATGCGGTCCCCCTCGATGTACACGTGCGTGGGCTCCCTCGAGCCGACGAGCAGGACGTCCCGTATGAGCAGGCTCGACATCTTACCACGACCCCCCTGCGCACATCATGATGGCCCCCTTGTCACAGCTTGGGCGCGGCCGCCCTCAGCACGCGCTCGATGCTCTCCCAGTTGCCCTTGGCGTTGCGCACGATGTCCTGGTAGTCCAGGCCCGCACCCCCGATGCCGTGCGCCAGGTTGTCGATGGAGCACACCCCTGCGACCTCCATGCCGCGCTCGAGGGCGAGCGTGGCCTCGGAGGCGAGGGTCATCCCGACCACGTCGCCCCAAGCCGAGATGGCGCGGACCTCGGCCTTGGTCTCGAGGCGCGGACCGCGTGACTGGACGTAGATGCCCCCGTCCACGACGGCCACGCCCTCCGCTGCCGCCGCTCTCCTCAGCACCTCGCGCATCGGCTCGGAGAGCGAGGGCGTGATGTGCACGATGCGGTCGTCGTGGAAGGTGGGAACGTCTTGGAGCGAGACGAAATCGGTAAGAAGCATGACCGCTGGCGGGCGCAGCTCGAGGCGCAGTGCGCCCACGGAGGCGACCAGTACAACCTTCCTCGCGCCCGCCGCGTGGAGCGCCTGGACGTTGGCACGGTGGTTGATGCGGTGGGGCGGGATGTCGTGACCGAGGCCGTGGCGGACGAGGACGGCGACCTCGGAACCGCCCCACGTACCGACCATCAGGGGCGAGGACGGGTCCCCGAACGGGGTCTCGACCTCGAGGCGCTCGAGCTCGAGCCCCCGGGCCCGCTCGACGAGGCTCGTGCCTCCGATGATGCCGAGCCTCCTGCGGTCGCACACGACATCCACCACGCACGGCGATGGCGGTGGTGGATAAAAAAGGTTGTCTGGCAATCGGGGAGGGGCTGGCCTGTCGTGCGAGGTCGGTTTCACACCCAGCCGCGCTCCTTGTAGAGCGCGTAGCCCTTCTTGAGCGCGTCCTCGACCTGCTGCTCGAGCATCGGCGTGAGCTTTAGGATGTGGAAGCATGACTTGCCCCTGAGCGGGCCGAGCAGCTCGGGCCTGAACACCCTCCCCAGGTCAGGCTGCGCGTAGACGGGTTTGAAGTAGAACCCCACGTAGCTGCTCTGAACGACAATGCTCGCGAAGAAGGCCTCGTGCCTCTTCCTGCCGTCGATTGTGACGTCCCTGATGGACCACAGGTCGTACCGGCTGTCGAGGTCGAGCTTGTGCTCGAACGGGCCCTCGAACCTCTTGAGGACCCGATTCAGCCTCTTGAAGGTCGTGACGAGCTGCTTCTCCGTAGTGATGACATCACCACCTGGTCGAGTCGAAATGGGCCCGCCAGGAGGCCTACCGGTGAATGCCGATATCAGAAGGGAACGTCCTAACCTCGGACGTATTCCATCACATGCCCGATATTTCAAATGTGCCGCTGAACCTGGGTCAACGCCTGTCCCGGTCAGGCCGTCCCTTGGCCCGCCACACGCGCGCACCCTGCCTTGGCTCTTGTCCCCTACCCGGCGGTGGACCCGCCCGCACCCTGCCGCCCCCGTGCTGGTGCGACCGGGGGCCGTCGCGCCCGCCCCTGCCCTTCCTCTCCCTCCGCCGCCGCGCGTCGCGCTCGCGCGCCGCGTGCCTGTCACGCCATCCAGGTGGTGGTTCCTTATGCCTCGCACGCAGCTGCTGCGCCCGGCTGAGGAATGCGTCCCTGAGGTCGCGGCCGAGGTCGCCGTCGGGATGCGTGCCCGCCGCGTCCGCGCGCGCGGCGATGCAGGCCTTGCCCGCGAGCGCGCGGGCGACGCGACCCCTCAGCCAGGGTGGGGCCGAGTGCACCGATGGGTGCTGGAACAGCACCCCGTGCTTGGGGGCGGGCACCCGCTCGCTCAGGTGGAGGAAGAGCGCGCGTTCCGCGCCGAGCAGCTGCACGGTCGACGACGGGAGCCTGGACAGGCGGGCGAGCGACCCGGCCAGCGCGATGAGCCGCGCGCCCACGAGCGCGCCCGTGAACGCCGTGAGGTTCGGGGCGGCCCTCGCCATCTCGCCCTCGAGCACGGCGCGCATGTCCCCTGCCGCATGCCTCGCACGCACGACGTCGGCCGCGAGCTCCTTGAGCGCCTGCACCTCGGCGTCACTGAGGGACCTGCCTGGCTCTGTGCCTGGGTCGAGGCCGGGGCGGGCTGCGATGATGTCCTCCCTGCGGGGGTCGCCCTGCAGGAGCTCGAGCATCGCGGCCTCGTCGACGAGCGCGCCGAGCTCGGGGAAGTGGAACCCGTACCAGTACCGCAGCAGCTCCATCTGCTGCGTCGCCCGCCTCTCGAGCAGGTCCATGGCGCGCAGCAGCAGCATCACGGGCTGGTCGGGCGGCAGCGCCTCCCTCACTGCCTTTGCCGCGTGAGCCAGGCTCGCTTGCCGCAGCAGGTCCGGCCGGAGTCCCAGGGACGCGGGCGACGGGGGGACCGGTTGCATCGCGCCCTGCGCAACGAGCACCGACCCGGGCAGCGCCAGCTGCCTCGGCTCCGCGACGAGCAGCTCCCCCTCGCCCACCGTCGCAAGCTCGGACTCCTCGTCCAGCAGGTGGCCGGAGCGGATGGCGTCGAGGCGCCGCGCGATGCCCTCGACCTCGCGCGGGAAGGGCCTCGATGCGAGCACGGCGCCCGCGCCGTCGAGGAGGAAGCAACCGTACCACGCGGTCACGAGGTGGCGGGGCATCGCCCGTGTACGTGCCGAGGCCCTTAAAAAGGCTTGGCGACCCTCAGGCGACGGAGGCCAGGAGCATCAGGAGCATCGAGAGCGCCGCGACCGCGAGCGTGAGCAGGGGGAACCGCCTCGGCATGTCCGTCTCGAGCGTGCGCACGCTGGGGAAGTGGAACACCGACCAGAAGGCGATGACGGCGAGCGAGCCCATCACAATCGCCTTGCCAAGGACGCCCCCGCCGAGCGCGCCCGCGAGGCACGCCGACCACACGCAGGCCGCGAGGAAGGCCTCCGCCTTGCGGTCGAGCGCCTGGACGGTGCGCAGCCCCAGTCCCGCGTAGAGCCCCGCGAGGAGGGCCGCGACCATCGCGCCCGCGACCGTGGCCGTGTCCATGCGCCCACCGCGGCCACGAACGGGATGGGGGGGAATAAGGATTGCCCTGACTGTATCGAATTCTTCCCGGCGTTGGACCTGGACATCGCCCTGATGCTCCGCTGGAGCCTGCCTACGACGCCGCCCCGCCGGGCGCCATGTGCAGCCTGTTGACCTCTAGCGCGACGCGCAGCGCGCGGTTGGCGTAGATGAGCGCCTGCACGATGTCCGCGCTCTCGAGCAGCGCCCGCGCGGTCGTGACGAGCTCCCACGCCGTCGTGAGGTTGACGCCGCGCGCCTCCATCAGGTGCAGCGTCTCCTCGAGCTGCTCGATGAGCCTCTCCGTGGTCTCGTACCTGTCCAGGTAGGGCACGACGCCGGAGTCGAAGCCATAGCCCTGCGGCTCGGCCACTATCTCGGCGATCTCCTCTGCCGCCTGCTGTGACGCGTCGCCGTCCGCACAGCCCTTGGCCCCCTGGGCCCCAGGCGTGTCTATAGAGCCAAGCAGGTCGTCGACGTCGTCGAGGACGCCCGCGCAGTCGCGGTCACCGGGACTTTGCACGACGGTCGGGCCGAAGGGCCCCTGCTTGAGGACGCGAAGGGCCTGCGCGGGGACGGACCTGGGGCGCGCTACGCCCTCCTCGCCGCCCGGTCCGAACCGGGGCGGCCGTCCCACAGGGCCATCCATGGCCTGGGGGTCCGCACCCTTCACCGCGCGTACCGTATCCCGTCCTCCTCAAAGGTACTAACCTTACGACTACCTGTAAATATGGGTCCGAGCACCAGATAAAGGTACGGTCTCGCCTCTCAACCCTGATTATCATGGGATGGGCAGGAGTCGTGTGGCCCCAGGCGTGCCTGCTAGCCCTCTCAGGAGCCCTGGGCAGGCGCCATCACCGCCCCCACCTGGAGACCCAACCGCTCGGGTCAGGGGGCTGGTGGGGGCGTGTCCTGGGACGCGCCCGTCGGGGCGGGCGGGGACGCGGCCGGGGGCGCGGGCGGGGCCATCGCCTGGGCCGCCGCCAGGGCCCTGCGGAGACGTGCGAGCTCGGATTCGTGGGCCAGCAGGACCGACAGCAGCAAGGGCACGACCGGGTCCAGGGCGGCCAGGTTGGAGCCCGCGGAGGCGTACTCCCTGGCGTGGTTGAGCATCGCGTCGAAGGTGGCGCGGTCGGCCGCGCGCAGCGCGCGGCGGAAGGGCCCCCACTCCTCGGCCACCAGCTGCTCCACGAGGAGCCGGTATGTCGGGGCCGTCCTTCCCATCTCACCACCCCCCCTCGAGGCCGGACGGCCATCCGCCCCCGACGCCCCCGCCGCTCCCGCCACCCCCGCCGCCCTCGCCGCCCCTGCCGCCTCCACCGCCCCCCTGTGGGCCGTCCGGTCCCGCGCGGGCGAAGTCGTCGATCGTGAGCTGGCCCGGGGGGGCGGCCGCCAGCAGCGCGACGGCGCCATCCCGCCGGCGCAGCCGCAGCGTGCGCGCCGACCGTCGCTCGAGGGACACGCACTGGTCCACGCGCGCGTCGACGACGGCGGCGAACCGGTCGCCAGGCCGCGCGCGGTGCGCGCGCGAGTCGCCCAGGACCGCGATGAGGCCGCGGTCGGCCGCGAGGGACCGGACGCGGTCCATGGCGCGGCCCAGCAGCACGGCCGCCTGGTCGCGGCCCACGTTGTCGTCGTGGTAGAGCTCGTCCACGCTCAGGACGGCCAGCAGGCCCGGGGCGTGCTCGTCGACAGCCCGCGGCAGCGCCCCCTCGACGATGGCGCTCATCTGGAAGGACGTGAACGCGCGCGCGACGTGCACGCGCGGCAGCACGTCCTCCGGCCGCGCGCCCAGGCGCCGGCAGGCGGCCGAGAGCCTGTAGGGGTCGGCCGCGTTGCCGCCGTCCACCACGATGGCGTCCTCGCCGAGCTCCAGCACGGCCGCGACGACGATGCGGGGCAGCAGCGAGGGTGCGTGCTCGAGCCCCCGCAGGAGCGCCACGCGACCCCCCATCAGGGGGCCCATGAACCGGTCCAGGGCCTCGACGCCCGTGAGCAGGCGGCGCCGTGGCCCGGCGGCGCTCGCGTGCCCGGCCTCGCCGACCGCGATGGTCGGGGGCCCGGCCACGTCCCCCACGGGACGGGGGAGCAGCCCGACATCTCCGTAGCTCTCCATCTTGACCCTCTCCAGGGAATCCACCCATGGGCGGCCGCCCCATATGAAGGGGGACGGGGGGGTTGGGTGAAAGTGGCGTCCCGTGCCCCCACGCGAGGAGGTCCAGTGGGCCAGTCGGCAGGCGGCCAGTACGTGTCCACGGCGAAAAGCAGAAATGTGGCCAAGGCCTTCCACGGCCGTGGCCATCGAACCGCTGGTCAGGCCCCTCGTCCTGTGCATACTGGACGGGTGGGGCTGCACGCCCGAGCTCGACGGCAATGCCGTCGAGATGGCCCGCGCGTCGAACCTGCGGTCCATCATGGCGGAGTGCCCCTGGATACTCATCAACGTGTCCGGCATGGCCGTGGGCCTGCCCGAGGGCCAGATGGGCAACTCGGAGATAGGCCACCTCAACATGGGCGCGGGGCGCATCGTCCACCAGTCGCTCACGCGCATCAACCTGTCCATCGATGATGGCTCGTTCCGGCAGAACGCGGCCCTCGCCGAGGCCATCGACCTGTCCATCAAGCGCGGCTCGAGCCTCCACCTGATGGGGCTGGTGTCCGACGGCGGCGTGCACTCGCACATCGACCACCTCCTCGCGCTACTCGCGATGGCCGCCGAACGCGGGGCCAAGAGGGTCTACGTCCATGCCTTCACGGACGGCCGCGACGTCCCGCCAGTGTGCGCCGCCGGGCACATCGAGCAGCTCGAGCGGGAGATGGCGAGGCTCGGCGTGGGCAAGGTCGCGACCGTCATGGGCCGGTACTACGGCATGGACCGCGACCGTCGGTGGGAGCGCACCAAGCTCGCCTACGACTGCATCGTGGGCGGCGAGGGCATGGAGGCCGCGAGCGCCCAGGAGGCCCTCGAGAGGGCCTACGCGCGCGCAGAGACGGACGAGTTCGTCCGGCCCACGCGCGTGGCGCGCGAGCCCGAATCCCTCGTGAGGACGGGCGATTCGGTCGTGTTTTTCAACTTCCGCCCCGACCGGGCGCGGCAGCTCTCCTACGCCATGACCGACCCGTTCTTCTCCGACTTCCCGCGCGGGCAGCAGCCCATCGTGCACTTCGTGTGCATGACCCAGTACGATGACCGCATCCCCGCGTACGTGGCCTACTTCCCCATCGAGGTCGTGCGTTGCCTCGCGGAGGTCGTGAGCGGGGCTGGGCTCGCCCAGCTCAAGGTCGCGGAGACGGAGAAGTACGCGCACGTGACCTACTTCTTCAACGGCGGTCGCGAGGAGCCCTTCCCGGGCGAGACGCGCATGCTCGTGCCGTCGCCCAAGGTCGCGACTTACGACCTCATCCCTGAGATGTCGGCGTGGGGCGTCATGGGCGTGGTCCTCCGCAACCTGGAATCCAAGGAGTACGACCTCGTCATCGTCAACTTCGCCAACCTGGACATGGTCGGCCACACGGGCGACATCAAAGCGACCGTCAGGGCGGTCGAGACGGTCGACGCGTGCGTGGGCGAGATCAGGAGGACCGTCGAGAAGCTGGGGGGCGTGCTCATCGTCACCTCGGACCACGGCAATGCCGAGGCGATGGTCTACCGCACCACCCGCTCGCCCAACACGGCCCACACCACCAACCCCGTGCCGTTCTGCGTCGTGGGCGCGAGGGGCGCCCATCTGCGCGAGGGGGGCGGCCTGGCCGACGTCGCGCCCACCGTGCTGGACATCATGGGGCTGCCCATCCCGGAGGAGATGACGGGCCGGTCGCTGCTGGTCCACGACGGTACGGACGGGAAGGGCACCTAGCGGACAACGCCCCCGAAAATGCTTAATCTCCAGAGGGGCATGGGCGCCCACACGTGCGGGGGTGAGAGCATTCCCAAGAAGGGCAAGGGCAGGGCGCGCAAGGGCAAGGGCAGGGCGCGCAAGGGCAAGGGCAAGGGCAAGGGCAAGCTCGAGGACAGGCTCCTCCTGAAAGACAAGCTCGTGTGGGAGGGCATCTCGAAGAGGGAGGCTCGCGCCGTCGAGGACTTCGTCGAGGGCTACAAATCCTTCCTGACCGGCGCGAAGGGCCTGCGCGAGGTCGTCGCGCGCATCGTGGCCATGGCGCGCGAGGCGGGCTTCGTGGAGCTCGCCACGGTCACGGAGCTCAAGCCTGGCGCGCGCGTCTACGCCACTAACCGTGGGAAGAGCGTCGCGCTCGCCGTCATCGGCCGGAGGCCCCTCGTCGAGGGTGCCCTCATCGTGGCCTCGCACGCGGACGCCCCCAGGCTCGACTTGAAGCAGCGGCCGCTCTACGAGGACGGAGCGACCCATCTGGCGCTGATGCGCACCCACTACTACGGCGGCATCAAGAAGTACCAGTGGACCAGCCACCCGATGTCGCTCCACGGCACCGTCTCGCTGGCGTCCGGGGCCACCGTGGACATCTCCATCGGCGAGGCGCCTGGCGACCCGGTGTTCACGGTCCCCGACCTGCTGCCCCACCTGTGGGGCAAGAGCCAGGCCACCCGTAAGGCGGACGAGGTGGTGAAGGGCGAGGAGCTGCACCTGGTCGTCGGTTCGCGGCCCATCGACGATTCGAAGGCCAAGGAGCGCGTCAAGCTCGCGGTGCTCGACCACCTCAATCGCACCCACGGCATCATCGAGGAGGACCTGATCTCCGCCGAGATCGAGGCCGTTCCCGCGGGGCCCGCTCGCGACGTCGGCTTCGACAGGTCCCTCGTGGGCGCCTACGCCCAGGACGACCGGTCGTGCGTCTACACCTCGCTGCAGGCCATCCTCGGGCTGCGCACGCCCGCGCGCACGTGCGCCGCCATCGTCGTGGACAAGGAGGAAATCGGCTCCGAGTCCAACACGTCGATGAAGTCGCGGTTCTTCCTGAACTTCCTCGAGGACATCCTGGTGCTCCAGGGGACGCCCCACCCCGAGCGCGACCTGTGGCGCTCGCTCCACGCATCGAGGTGCCTGAGCGCGGACGTGAACGCGGGCCTGGACCCGACCTTCAAGGACGTGCACGAGCAGCAGAACGCGGCCGTGCTCGGGCGCGGCATCGTCATCACCAAGTACACGGGCGGCGGGGGCAAGTACAACGCCTCGGACGCGACCGCCGAGTACGTGGGCGAGGTCCGCCGCCTCCTGAACGAGAGGCGGGTCCGGTGGCAGTACGGCGCGATGGGCAAGGTCGACGAGGGCGGGGGCGGCACGGTGGCCAAGTTCCTCGCCGAGTTCGACATGGACGTGCTGGACGTGGGCCCCGCGCTGCTGTCGATGCACTCCCCGTTCGAGCTCTCCTCCAAGGTCGACATCTACCACACCCACAAGGCCTTCGCCGCGTTCTACGGGATGAGGTGACCGGCCCCCCTCGACCCCTCCCGCCACCTCTCCACCACGGATGCCGTGGGCAGGCCACCTGGCGAGGCACACCATCGGCAACGTTAAATAGGCCGGGTTCCTGTTTCCAATCGAGCTGGGGCCCTGGAGGCCCCATCAATGGTGATTGTAGATGTTCGCCGCCCCGCCCGTAGCCGCAGCCCGTGACCCCGCCACCCGCAGCCGCAACGCCGCCGTCGCGGTCGTGATGGTGGTCCTGCTGCTCTGCGCGTCGGCCTCCGCCGCGGTGCTCGCGACGCCCCCGGCCGACGAGGCGCGTTCCTCGCCCGGGGGCGACAGGCGCGCGCCCTCGGCCGACGAGTGGCCCACGTTCAAGGCCGACGACCAGCGCACCGGGGAATCGGCCTCGGGCGCGCCGTCCGTGGGCAAGGTGCTGTGGACGACCCAGTTCCGTCCCGCGACCATATACAGTTCGCCCGTCGTTTGGAACTCCACGGTGTACGTGGGCGTGTCCTCCACGCTCCGCGCCCTCTGGGCCAAGAACGGGAGCGAACGGTGGGCCTACGAGGCAATCAACCCCATCCACACCGCGCCCACGGTGGCCGACGGCGCGGTCTACTTCGGCATGAACGACATAAGCGGCATCGGCGTCGTCGCGGTCGACGCGCGCACGGGCGCCCACCTGTGGAACGCGACCATCCCGGACTACGTCACCTGCGCACCGCTCGTCGCGGGGCAGTTCGTCTATGCGGGCTGCCAGGACGGGCTGCTCTACTGCCTCCACAGGTCGAACGGCACGACCGCGTGGACCTTCGACACCACGCGCGCGTTCAAGTACGGCGCGCTGGCGTACTGGGACGGCAAGGTTTTCTTCGGCGTCGACGCCCTCGACGACAACATGGGCAAGGTCCTCGCGGTCAACGCCACCACTGGCAAGGAGGCATGGAACGCCACCGTCGTGGGCTCGGTCTGGTCCGCCCCCGCCATCGTGGACGGGACCGTGCTCGTGGGCACCGCGGCCGACAAGGCGCTCGGCCTGGAGGTCGGCAACGGCTACGTCTACCGGCTCGACGCGATGACCGGTGCACAGGTCTGGAGGTCCCTCAACCTTGGCCGCGTCTACGCCTCCCCGGCGGTCGCCAGCGGACGCGTTTTCATCGGCACGTTCGGCAAGACCATCAACGACATCGAGCTCATCGAGCCCCGCATGTACTGCCTCGACCTCGACAACGACGGTGTGACCTTGTGGTCCAACGCGAGCCTGCACGCCGTCCAGAAGGCCAAGATATGGTCATCGGTGGCGGTCGCGGGCACGAAGATACTCTTCGGCGACGAGCTGGGCTACATGAACGCATGGAGCGTGCTGGGCCGGCCCATCTGGTCCACCGACATCGGCGACGGCTCGGCCGTCAAGGTGAGCCCCGCGGTGGCGATGGAGCAGGTCTACGCCGCCAACACCCTGGGCGCGGTCGTCTGCTTCGGTTCGCAGCCCGACCTGACCGTGAGCGCGGGGACCATACAGGTCGAGGACCAATACCCGCACCTGGGCCAGCGCGTCCGCGTGAGCGCGATCGTGTCCAACCAGGGCGACAAGACCGCGACGGGCCGTGTGTTCCTGTACAACGGCACCCTCGACGAGTGGGACGCGGTCATCAACTCCACGACCGTGGTCCTGGAGCCCGGCAGGTCGACCTCGGTCGGCGCGGTATGGACCGCGGACGAGGTGGGCCCCAGGGCGGTGTGGGTGAGGGTGACGGACGTTGTGCCCAACGAGGCCGACGACACCAACAACGAGGCCAAGCGCGTGATCGAGGTGCTGCCGCCCGTCGAGGGCTGGCTCATGCAGGGTTCCAGCGGGCAGGCCACCGCGTTCATGCCCACCGACGCGCCCACGAACAACCTCACCAAGTGGCTGCTATCGTTGGGTGGCGAGCCAGGGCGCGGCATCGCCGTCACGCAGTCCACCGTGCTGTTCCCCGCCTCCGACCGGATGGTCGCGATGAACCGCACCGACGGTACCGTCGTGTGGTCCACCCCGCTCGGCTCGAACGCCACGACCGCGCCCGCCGTGGGAGATGGCGCGGTCCTCGTGGGCACGGCGGCGGGCGCGGTGGTCGCGCTCGACCTCGAGGAGGGCACCCACAGGTTCACGCGCGTCGTCACTGGCACCCCCTCGGCCGCGCCCGTGACGGTCGGCGCGACCGTCTACGTGGGTACCGCCACGACCGCGAACGGCGGCTGGCTCTACGCATTGGACACGCTCGACGGCAGCACCGTCTGGTCACGGTCGATGGACAAGCCGATGCGCGCGCGCGTCGCCATACTCGGGGACCGGCTGTTCGCGGTCTCCGACATCGGGGCCGTGCTCGCGCTAAACGCCACGACGGGAGCCCTCGTATGGCAGTTCCCGGTCGGCACCGCCCCGGCAGGCTCCCTCACGGCCGCGCCGGTGGTCACCGGCGACAGGCTGTTCGTCCCGAGCTCGTCGGGGTACGTCTACTGCCTCGACGCCGACCCCTCCGAGGGCATAGACGAGGGCCAGGACGACGTGGATGGCTCGCCCTACGACCTCGTTTGGACCTTCCACGACGACCCCGCGGGACCCTTCGAGCTCTCCGGCGCCGTCGTCGATGGCCTGCTCGTGCTCGCCAAGGGCGATTCCCAGGTCATCGCAATCAACCTGTCCACGGGCGCCCTCGCGTGGCGTGGCGGCATGGCCACGACCGCACCCCTCACGACCGATGTCATCGCCATCAACGGGAGCGTCGTGGTCGGCGGTCTTGCGCTGGACATCCTGCGCGCGTCGGACGGCGCGCGCATATGGACCTACAGCCACCCGGTGAGGCCCCTGACGGGCGCACCCGCGGCGCTCGACGGAATGCTCTTCGTCGCGGACACGCTCGGCATCGTCTACGCGTTCGGAAAGGTCCGCAACATCCCGCCCGTCGCTGACATCTCCGAGCCGCTGCCCGACCGCGAGGCTCGCCTCAACGAATCAATCACGTTCAACGCGTCCACGACCACGGACGACAAGGAACTGCCCGAGACCGCCTTCCAGTGGGACTTCGACGACGGCAACTTCTCGCTGTCGCGCGTGACGTCGCACGCCTACGAGGCGCCCGGCATCTTCCACGTCACGCTCACCGTCACGGACTCGGACGGGGCCAAGGACAATGCCACGGTAACCATCCACGTGCTGCAGAACCACGCGCCCATCCTCGACCTCGCGATGGTCACGCCCGGCCACGGGACCGCCCTGGAGGACTACTTCAACTTCTCGGTGCGCTACACGGACCCGGACGGCGATCCCCCCGAGGCCATCGTCATGAGGCTCGCCGACGACCCGAGGTACCAGTTCATCACGCTCGACGAGGTCGACCCCTCCGACACGGACTTCAAGGACGGGAAGCTCTACTCCGTTCCGAAGACGCTCGGCTCCGAGCCCTATCCATCGGTCCTGTTCCGGGCCTCGGACGGTATCGCGATCGCCGAGACGACCATAACGGGTCCTCGGGTCCTCGTCACGCGCACCTTCCCCAACAACGTGGGCGACGTCGAGGTGACCCTGACGTACGTGGGCCCCAACGAGCTCGAGTTCGAGCCCGTCTCGTCCCCGCCCACGACGTTCCCGACGTCGCTGTTCCCCATCGACCTTTATGTGGGCCTCACCCTCAACACGACCTACCTCCAGGAGGCCAGCATCGCCATCAATTACACCTACCATGCGACGGAGGGTTTCGACCTCGCGACGCTCTCGGTCTACAGGTGGACGGTCTCCGGCGAGGAGGCTGAATGGAAGTACGTGCCCTCGAGCCGTGTCGACCTCGCGCGCGGGCTCGTCACCGCGGAGATCTCGGCCCTGCGTGGCGACATCTACACGGTCCTCGGCAACAAGCTCAGTCCGCCGCCGAACCGCGCCCCCATCCCCGTCATCACATACGAGAGCCGGACCTACAGGCCTGGCCAGCGCGTCGACTTCGACGGCTCGGGCTCGCTGGACCCCGACGAGCGGACGCTCAACGACCGCATCGTCGAGTGGGTCTGGGACTTCGGCGACGGCACGCCGGTGCAGCGCGGCAAGAACGCCACACACGTATTCGAGCACGACGGCGTCTACGACGTCAGGCTCACCGTCACGGACGCGAACGGAGCGGGCAACTCCACGCTCGTCAAGGTCACCGTGCGCGCCGAGGAGGAGGCGTCCTGGCTGCTGTGGCTGGCGCTCGTGGGCATCCTGGTGCTCATCGTCCTGCTCTTCTACCCCAAGAGCTACTACCGGGGCAAGGACGAGAAGGGCCTGTGGGAGGAGGGGGACGAGGCCGCCTCCGAGGAGGCCGTGCCCGCGTCGAAGGCGCCCGAGGCCCCGAACGGCGGCAAGGGCGCGAAGCGGGACGGAGCGCCCGAGCCTGCGAAGGGAGACATCGATGACATCATCGACGAGCTCGAGGAGGACCGCGAGCATCCCAAGAAGAGGTGATGCGCGCCCTTGGGCAGGCACTGTGCGACCGTCCACCCCGCCACCACCGCATGGTCATGCGCGCGCCCGTACCGGCGCCGATTCGCACCGACACGACCTCGCTCCCACCCGGTCTCCGCGGTCCGTCGGCACCGTTCCAGTCCGGGAGTTAAGGGCGCTCCATAACTATTTATACCGAGCCCGTCCCTTCACATCCTGGGATGCACTCAAGCAGGGCTCTCTCTAGCAGAAGGGATGGGCTTTGGGAAACCGGATAGTGAGGAGCGGACGCAAGACGTCCGCTCGCGGAGGCTCGGCCGCGGCGCGGAAGCGGGCGCGCGGCCGAGGGTGGGCCAGGGCCTCCAAGGAGGGCGGTGGAGCGCGAGCTGTGACCTACCGCAGGGGCAGCAACACGCGCAAGGAGGGCTCCGGCTGGTTCCTGCCGAGGAGCCTCCGCTCGGAGGGCGAGCAGCAGGCGACGCCACCGCAGCCGTCGAAGGAGGCGCGCGCCAAGCCCGTGAAGGGCAAGCCCGGGGTCGTCTACGGGCCCGAGAGGGTGCGCGACCTCAAGCACGGCAACGACCTCGTCGTCGGAGAGCGGACCGTGGTCAAGCAGGCCGCGCACTACGGCGTGCTGCGCGGCATGCTGTGGTGCGTCGTCCTGGGCGCGCTGCTGTTCTGGCTTCCGCTGCTCGGGCCCGCGCTCGCGGGCTACGTCGGCGGTCGGAAGGCCGGAGGACCGGTGCGCGCGGTCGTCGCGGTCGCCATCCCCGCGGCAGTGCTGCTGCTGGGCCTCGGTTACCTCGACGCCACCTACGGCATCGTGCCCTCGGCCAGCACGCTCCCGTCGGACTACGACATGGGGCCGCTCGCGGACATCCGCGAGGTGGGCTCGCCCATCGCCGCGTCCCTGACCGCGGCGGTCGAGGGCTGGGTCGCGGCCCCGCCGGACTTCTTCTTCATAATGGGCGTGTTCGCCCTCGCGGGCGGCGCGCTCAGCGCGATACGCAGGTCCGAGGAGGAGACCATCATCGAACGCCTCGGCATCCCGCTCGGTGAGGTCAAGGAGCGCGCCCGCGCCGGTGAGTTTGGCGTCGAGGCGCAGGACGCCATGGATGGCCCCGTATGGCGCCGGTCGCGCCACCCGGCCGTCGTCGCGCCCGTCGCGGCGCACGACGGCATGCACGAGCTCGTCGAGATGATCGTGGACGGGGTCGCGGATCGCATGGGCACCCCCCAACGGGCTGTGCCAACCGCGAGGCTCATCCCGAGCCCAGGGCGTCGCGGCATCTTGCATCGTGGGGTTGCGAGCGGGCCCGCGCTCGACCACATGAGGGCCGAGCACGGCGCCTACGGCTACGCGGACGAGGCCCACGGTCGACCGAGGGGCAGGTCGACGGGCGGGCGCCGCAGCGAGGCCGAGGCCATGGAGGTCTGGGAGGAGGTGCCGGCCGTGCAGTCGGCGGTGGGCTGGGCCAAGCCCCCGAGGCGCAGATCCACATCCCCCGTGCGGATGGGCCCTGGCGGCTCGATAGTGCCCAGGGAGTCCCGGCGCACCAGGGCCGCCAAGGCGGCGGGCGGCCGCACGCGGCTGGGCTGGATGGCCAGGCGGCAGAGGGCCGCACCGGCCTACACGGCCAACTCCGACGAGGGGGAGCTGCGCTCGGCCGTCGAGGCGCTGTCCATGGACACCGTCCCCGCCGGCGCATCGAAGGCGCACAGGGCGCGCAGGCAGCCCGACCACGTCTCCAAGCGGTTGCCGATCACGAGCTCCATACTCGGTATCCCCAAGGACGGTGAGGAGGCCGGCGCCGAGGACATCGGTGGCCCCGCAGGCGCGGAGGTCGAGGCGAGGGCAAAGGCGCATCGACCCGAGGCCGACTACATCCCCAGGGTGCCCAGGAAGACCACCTTCTCGCACGAGGCCGGGGGCGGCGTGACGGTCGTCGCCAAGAGCAAGATGGAGGAGTCAATCGAGCCCCCGTCCGCACCCGTCCAGGCCCAGACCCCCTTACCTGCGTCGATGCCTGGCCCTCGACCGAGCGCCGCGCTCAGGGGCAGGTCCAGGAAGGCGCGTCCGCCGGAAGGGGAGTACGAGGAGGACCTCGCTGAGCCCGGGATGATCGTATGGACCGCCAAGGGCGGGGAGGAGGGGACGGACTACTTCCAGGGCAAGCGGGGACGGCCGAACACGGCCGCCACGGCCGCGACCGCCGGCACGGCGTCCGCGGCACCCCCCGAAGCGACGGCCTCGGCCGCGGCCGAGCAGCCGGACTGGGAGGAGGAGCGCATCGCGGCCATGGTGCGCGAGCGCGAGGAGTGGGACAGGCTTTAAGGCCCGCGTGCGCCTTCCGGTCGCGGTGACAGCGCGATGGTCAGGGTCGTCGACACGGACGTGGCGCGCCCAGAGCTCACGGCGGCCATCGACGAGGCGCTCCTGAGGTCGCGCGTCGCCGGTGGGTGCGACGACACCATCCACCTCTATCGTCGCAATCCGCCCTCGGTGTCCATAGGCTACTTCCAGTCCGCCGCGGAGGTCGCGGACCTCGGGGCGTGCCGCCGCGACGGCGTGCCCGTCGTCCGGAGGAGCTCTGGCGGTGGGGCCATCTACACCGACGACCGCCAGCTCGTCTACGCGCTCGTGTGGGCCCCGGCCAGGCCCGTCACGGCCAAGGAGGGGTTCGACCTGGCCTGCGGCGCGATCGCGCGCGCGCTCGGCCGTCTCGGCGCCAAGGGCGTCGAGAGGGCGGGGGTCAACGACGTGCTCATCTGGGGGAGGAAGGTGTCCGGCAGCGCCCAGGCCGTCAGGAAGGGGGTGCACCTCCTGCACGGCACCGTGCTGGTCGACGCGGACCTGGATGCGATGTTCACCTACCTGAGGCCCCTGGGCGCCAAGCTGGAGGCGCAGGGCCTGAGGGCCCCCGCGGCGCGGGTCACCACCTTGGGCTCCGTGCTGGGGCACGTGCCGCCAATGGAGGAGGTCAAGCG
>CAYGVT010000055.1:0-1942 GCA_964353355.1 uncultured Thermoplasmata archaeon
CCCGTCCAACCTCTCCATCCTGTGGATGTCCTGTTTCTTGAAACCCCACGAGAGCCGGGTACCGTCTCCCTTCCGATTGACCTTCGGGATGACGAGAGCTCCGAACTCTCCGACGGCCTTCCCCGCCTCCTCGTGGATGCGGCTCTCGCCCCAGTTGCCGATCCTGGTCACGAGCTCCTGGAGATCCTCATCGATGGCCGCCAGCGCCTCGTTGCGCGCATCCGCGTCCCGGACGCCCCGCTCCCGGTTGTCGCAGACCACGAGGTTGCGCTCCTTCCCGTAGAGATGAGTCTTGAGCTTGATGGCGTAGACGTGGCCTCCCTTGCTCCCCCTCGCGAGCGTCTCGTGGCTGTACTCCAGTTGCGTGCGCTCGAGGATGTCACGGGCCTCGTTCACCGACATCGGCACCCCGCATATGAGATGCCAGCCAGCGGCCGTGGCGCTCTCCACGTGCTCACCGGAGACGTTCCCCCGGTCCCAGATGAGCGTGCCCGGCTCCACGGACGATTCCTGCAGGGCCATGATGAGGTTCTTGATGGTCGAGGGGGCGTTGCGGCTCCCCCCGTAGACGAAGTGCGCGAGCGGGAACCGGTCCTTGCGTGAGACCACGAGGGCCAGGTTCGCCTGGCGGCGCGTGATGCCATCGCGGTTGTATCCGAGCTCTGTCAGGGGGCAGCTCACGCCGAAGAAGAGCACGCTCGTCAGGTCGTACGCCAGCGTCTCCTTCTCCCCGGCGGGGAGCGGGTGGAGCGCCCGCCATCTGCGGTAGAGGGCGTCGTCTATCCTGGCCGTGGGGTCATGGAGGCGCCCTGCATCGCGGTCGTCCGTGCAGATGAAGTCGAGGGCGGTCAGGAACGCCACCTTGGTGAAGTCCCCGGGTTCGAGCCCCATCAGACGTGGCAGGTCCGTGGTGGGAAGCCAGCTCTCGAGCTTTGTGCAGCTCTGGGGGTCGATGGCACGGTTGATGGCCCAGGCGGTGAGGAGCTTGCCGGGCGACGGGCCCTCGACGTTCCGCTGCCCACAGCAGATGCCGTCGATCGTCTCGGGCATCTCGATCTCCTTGGCCAGCTCCCACAAGAGGGCGACGTCGCCCGCCCTGTGGGAGGGGCCGTGGTCCAGGCGGTCGAAGACATTCGCTATCGGTCTCGGCTTCCTGGTTACCGGATCTTCCGGTCCTAGGCTGCGAACATAGAGGCTTTTCACCTTGCCATTTACGCGGATCGTCCGGTGTTCCTCAAGATACACGCGTCCGTGCTTCTTCCGCCGCTTGATAGACATGTGGGGCGTAATGCCCCTACAAGGATAAGAATCTTTCGGTGCGTACTAGATGAAATGATGAGAAGAGGTCCTTCGTGAGGAGGTTTGAGAAAAAAGATTGTGCGGTTATTGTGGGGAGGAAGGTCCTAACTGATCAGGTCTTGAAGTGCTCCATGTTCCTGAAACCGTACGCCATCTTCTTGATCGTCTGGATCGTCGAGTTGACGGCCTCCGTCAGCGCGTTCGTTATGTGGTGGTCGTAGTAGGTCAGGACGTTATCGATGTGCGCACTGACCATCCGTGCCTTGTCCTTGACCGGCTCGAGCTTGGAGCGTATCGCCCAGGCGTACCAGCGTTTCCAATGCTCGAGCGCCAGTCCCTTCGTGAAGCAGTTCCACTGCTCCCTCAGGTTCTCCTTGATGGCCCAGGCGCGCCCGGTCTTCAGGTCCTGGGCCTTGAGCATCTCGAACCGCTCGCGATGCCTCTCCGGGAGATTCTCCTTGCCATAGAGCCAGATGAACTTGGACCCTGCGAGGGAGTCGTCCCCGGCCTCGCGCAGCTCCCGGTTCTCCCTCTTCCTGACCGTGTCCACGGCATCGTTCATCTGCCGCATGATATGGTACCGGTCGAAGACGATCTTCTCCTGAGCGTCAGGGACGTGCTCTCGCACGGAGTTGATGTACGG
>CAYGVT010000056.1:0-14112 GCA_964353355.1 uncultured Thermoplasmata archaeon
ATAGTGCTCGAGCGGGACATGAAGCTGCTCGAACGCATCTTCGAGGCGTTCTCTGCGGAGTACATGTGGAGGGAGATCAAGCCAACAGCGAGCGACCTGAAGGCCCTCGATGTGTCGCCCCACTAATTATGTCCCAAAGCCCCCGGCGGGGAAACGTTGATAACGCATGGCCCTCCTCGCCCTGTCCATGGTCAAGTCTGTCGGCTATGAGGTCATCAAGGGCCTCGGCGGTCTCGAGCTCCGTCGCTACCCGGCCATCGTCATCGCCAAGGTCGAGGGCCGCGGCGATGGGGGCTTCAACGTCCTGTTCAGGTACATCACGGGCAACAACCGCACGCGGGAGCGGCTCGGGATGACCGCGCCGGTCATCTCCGGAGGGTCGGGGCCGAGGGCGAGGTCGGAGCGCATCGCGATGACCGCGCCCGTCATCTCGGGCGAGGGCTCGCTCGCGTTCGTGCTGCCCAAGGGCTACACGATGGGCACCGCGCCCGTGCCGCTCGACCCCGAGGTCGTGCTGGAGGAGGTGCCTGCGAGGACGCTTGCCGTCCTCAGGTTCTCCGGGAGGTGGACCGAGGGCAACTTCAAGGTCCGCGCGCGGAGGCTCCTCGAGGGCCTGGCCGAGGCCGGCATCGAGCCCCATGGCGAGGTCTTCGCGATGGTCTACAACCCGCCCTTCACGCCACATTTCATGAGGAGGAACGAGGTGGCGGTCGAGGTGGGATAGGGCCGGCGCGCCTCCCGTGCCCCTGAGGCCCTGCCCTCAGGTGAACTCCTTCTCGCGGAACAGGTAGGCGCCCAGCACGAAGAGCACGACCGCGAGCAGCAGCAGGACCCACGCGCTGTCCCCCACCGGAGAAGCGCCCTCGAAGGACGAGATGTCCCCGAAATCGATCCACTGCTCGCCGATGCTCCTCACGTAGTGCTTGACCGCCAGCAGGCGTATCCTGCCAGGGATGGAGCCGATGAAGCCCTCCCAGATGAACGCGTAGAACAGCCCGAAGTAGATGGGCCGCTCGATGAGCACGCTCACCATCATGAACAGGGCGGAGTAGACGAAGGAGCCTATGACCATGAGCCCGGCCATGCTGCCGTAGACGCTGAGCGCGTCGCCGTCGATGCCCAGCCTCCCGAAGAACGAGAGGAAGCCAGCGGTGAGCACGAGGAGCATGATGGCCGAGACCGACACCGCGAGCCCCAGGTAGTAGCCGGTGTAGATGACAAGGCGGTCGAGCGGGGACGTCACGACCTGGGTGATGGACCTGTCGTCCATCTCGTCCCTCAGGAGCGACGAGCCGTATATCATCGCGATGACGGGCATGAAGAAGAAGAGGATGAGGCTGTCGAGCAGGTTCGTGCCGTCCTTGAGCCTCTCCACGTCCTGCCCCGACGCGTAAAGCATCACCGCGCTCACGAACGCGGCGATGAGAAGCGTGATGGCGATGCGCCTGCTGAATATGACCTTCCTGACGGTGTAGAGAAATATGGTGAAAAGCCCAGTGAGCTGGTCGCGGGGGTCAACCATGTCGCCTCACCTCACCAGGTACCGGAAGACGGATTCGAGGTCGTCGTCGAGGCTGTGCATCTTGCGCACGTCAGCCCCCAGCTCGCCCACGATGGCCGGCATGGCGTTGAAGAACTCGTCCGGCCTCGACACCTGCACCACCAGTTCCTTGCGGCCCTCGCCGTACTGGACGCTCACCACGCAGCCCATGCCGACGAACCGCCTCGCCAGCTCCTCCAGCTGGTCCGATTCCACGACGATGTTGTGGGGGTGGGCGTCGATGAGGCTGCGAATCTCGTGGATGTCGCCGGTCGCGACCGCGCGCCCCTTGTAGACCACTGCCACCTTGGACGTGAGCCGCTCGATCTCGTGCAGCACGTGCGAGCTCACCACGACGTTGTGCCCGTGCTCCCTGTGGAGGGTGTGCACGAGGTCGATCAGTTCGCGCCTGCCAAGCGGGTCCGTCCCGCTCAGGGGCTCGTCGAGCAGGAGGAGCTCGGGCTCGTGCAGCATCGCGCCCGCTATCTTCATGCGCTGGCGCATGCCCTTGCTGTAGCCGCCCATCCTCCGGTCGAGGTGCGGTGCCATGTTCACGATGCGCGCGACCGATTCGATGCGCGCGGCCAGGGGCGCGCCCTTCATGCCGCGCAGGCCCCCGACGAGCCTGAGCAGGGCGCGGCCCGTCTGGTCGCCGGGGAGGTTGTCGTAGTCGGGGCAGAGCCCCAGGCGACCCATGAGGGGCGGGTTCGCCCAGGGGTCCTCGCCGAGCACGGTGACGGTGCCCACGCTGGGCCTGATGAGGCCGGCCACGAGCTTGAAGAACGTGCTCTTGCCCGAGCCGTTGGGGCCCACGATGCCCGTGATGCCGGGGTGCACGTCGAGCTCGAGCGTGTTCAGGCCGATGACCTCGCCGTACCACTTGGAAAGCGCCCTCGCGGAGATGATGGCCCCGCGGGCGCCTGCGACCGGGTCAGTCGGTGGCAGGGCCGTCGCCACCTGCGTCCGAGGCTGCGCGCTCACTTGCCCGCCCCCTTCCGCTCGAGCAGCATGAACACCACCGCCATCGGGACCAGGGTGATGGCGAGCATGGCCGCGGCGAGCTCCCACGTCGCGATGCCGTCGGGCAGCGAGCCCCCGAACGTGAGGGTGTAGGTGAACTGGAGCATGTTGCTCGGGTCGATGAGCCTCCACTTGGCGTCGAACTCCGAGAAGGCGCCCCCGATGATCAGGAGCGCGAAGAACGAGGCGAAGATGCCTATGCCCGCGTAGGCCTTGCGCTTGGTGAGCGAGGAGAGGAGCAGCCCGTACGGGAGGAAGAACACCGCGGTGAGCAGGCCCACCAGGAAGGTCTTGCCCAGTATCGCCAACCCCCCTCCGTAGTCGCGGCCGGACTGCGTTCCCATCATCACGAGCACGTAGATGAGGGGCAGGACGAGGCAGTAGAGCGCCATCACCCATAGGAGGCCCGTGAACTTGCCCGCGAGGTAGTCGACGGTCCTGACGGGCCTCGAGAAGTAGAGCACGAACGATGAGTCGGCAAGGTCGTCGGCGATGACGTCCGAGCAGATGATGGCCGCGAGCAGGATGACGAACAGGACGAACAGCCCGCCCGTGAGATAGCCCCCTATGTTGATGTTCACTTCGTCCTGGGGCTCGCCCCCTCCCGTGATGTTGCCCACGACCGTCCCGTTGCCGGTGAGGTTGCCGGTGCCGGAGATGATGCCGTTGCCGGAGAGGAGGCCCTGGACCATGAGCCCGCCCATGATGAAAGGATCGCCCTCCGTGAACACGATGCCGAACTGCTGCTTGTTGCCCTGGGGGTCCACGAAGATGCCGCCCATGCCCGAGATGGAGCCGTTGAGCTCGACCGTTCCCGAGAGGGAGAAGTTGCCGGCGACGACGAAGGTCCCGTTGACCGTGAGGTTCTGGTCAACCACTAAGTCGCCCGTGACGTTGACGGTGTAGTTCATGGGGGGAGGCGAGTACGATTCCTCCTCCGACCCTATCATGTCTGCATTGGTGAGCTCCTTGTGCGGGAACATGACTGCCCCGATGATGGGGAAGGTGTGCGCGAGCAGGATGCCCACGATGAGCACCACGATGACGGACTTGGCCCTGAGCGAGCGGCGCAGCAGCGAGCGCGAGATGGCCAGGAACCGCCACTTGGGGTCGGTGCGCATGCCCTTCCAGGAGTGGTACTCGATGCGCCTAACGCCCAGGGCGCCCACCCCCCTGGAAGACCTGCACGAACACGTCCTCGAGCGTGAGCGTGTCCGGCCCGAGGTACCTCACCTGCAGCCCGGCCCTGCCCGCCTGGACGAAGAGCGGTGCGGTGCTGCCCTTGCCCTCGACGAGGAACGACAACTGCCCGGCCTCGTCCGTGGACGACACCACCTCGAAGGCGGGGCGGATGCCCTCCCTGAAGGCCACGACGGCCTGGGCCGTGCCCCTGAGCTTGAGCCGGTAGCGGCCATCCCCCGAGCTCAGGAGCGATTTGGTGGGCCCCTCCTTGACGAGCCGCCCCTGGTCGATGATGATGACCTGGTCCGATATCTGCTCTATCTCGTGCAGGATGTGCGTGGACACGAGGATGGTCTTGCCGGACGCGCCGATCTTCTTTATAAGGTCTATCATCTCGTCCCGACCCTGCGGGTCGAGCCCGTTGGTGGGCTCGTCGAGGAACAGGATGCGCGGGTCGTGCACGATGGCCTGCGCGAGCTTCGCCTTCTGGCGCATGCCGGTGGAGTAGGAGCCGATGGGACGGTATCGCTCCTCGCCGAGCAGCACGAAGTCCAGAACCTCGTGCGTGCGCTGGATGGCGTCCTTGGGCATCATCCCCGAGAGCTGCCCCATGTAGGAGACCAATGCGACCGGGTTCATCGAGGTGATGAGACAGTCGTGCTCGGGCATGTAGCCCACGCGGTCGCGCACGCGGGTCATCTCGCGGCGGGGATCGAGCCCGTCCACGAGGATGCTCCCCGCCTCGGGCTCGACGAGGCCGAGCACGGTCTTGATGAACGTGGACTTGCCGGCGCCGTTGGGGCCGAGCAGGCCCGTGATGCCCGGGGGGACCTTGGCCGAGAAGTGGTCGAGCGCGACCACGGGGCCGAACCGGACGGTGACGTCGGTCGCCTGGACGAGGTGGTCCCCGTTCCCGTTGCCGCCCGTCGCATTGGTCGCCGCAGCCATGCGCACCGCCTGCCGCACCTGGGATTGCGAACGCAGGAGGGATATATAAGTGCCACCCAGCATTCTTCCGATGGGATTTATATAGGGGGAGCGGGCCCGACGGCCGTAGGGTGGCCTGCTCCCGCGTGATGTGGCGCTCGGGCCGCCTTCGGGCCATCCCTCCGCCGCATAGCCCCGCCTGCGGCCGACCAGGGCCTCACCCGCCACCGCGACGGCGAGCCCCCGCTATCAGGGCCGCGACGGGCCACATGTCCACCTCGGCCGCCCCCGGGGGCTCCTCCTCCGGCTCGGGGGCCGTGAAGGCGGTCGTGACGGCCGGGCCCTGGCCGACCCCAGGTACGAGGTCCCGGCGCCTCCGACCTATCCCTGCCTCGCTTCCTCCCCGTTGGATGGCGTCGGGGGCCTCCTCGGGTTGTAGAGGTAGGTGAGGATGAGGAGGAGGACGATGTCCAGGACGAGGATGTAGGTCCACGCCGCGACCCCCTTGGCCTCCTCCTTCTCGACCGTGACGTCTACAGAATCCTCGTCGGTGCCGCTCCACATGTCCGTGACCCTGAGCGTGACCCGGTACACGCCATCCTTCTCGAAGGTGAACGCGGGTGCGGGGCCGTAGAGGGTCACCGTCCTCCCGTCGTACTGGAAGGTCCACGTGTAGTTGGCCATCCTGCCCATCGCGGTCGAGGACGTGCCGTTGAACGTCACCTCCTGGCCCGTGCGGAGCATGACGTCGGGGCCCGCCCTGGCAATGGGCGGGACGTCGTTGGTGAGCCTTCCAGCCACGCCGAAGAGGCTGAGGTGCGTCACGTTGGCCCACAGGACGCCCGCGTAGCGCGTGCCGTAGAGCTCAAGGTCGGTTGTGTCGACGCCCGTCGCCGAGACCCATCCCAGGGCAGGCGAGAGCCTGGTCCAGATGCCGGTCGCATCGCCGAGCGCATACAGCGCGAGCGCGGATTCGTCGATGTCCACAGCGTCGTCGGCGTCCCCGTCGCCTGACCTGTCCAGGTCTCCTAGGGTGTAGTAGAGCCACACCGTGGCGCCCGCGACGATGTCGTCGGGCGCGCCCGGCCCGCTCCCGTTCACCTCTATGCTGAGGTAGCGGCCGAGCGAGAGCTCGCCCGGCCCAAGCCCGCTGTCCCTGGTGAGCCGGTCCGGCACGTCCTGCTCCGTGAGGGACGCGATGTCGACGCTGAACGCGGTCGAGTCGTCCAGATGGGCCCAGACGGCCGCGCCCGTGGCCTTGACCACGTCCACGCCGTCCAGCCTGAGGTCGGGCCTGGGGTCCAGGCAGGTGTAGGTCATGGCCCCGTCCGTGACCTTGACCTCCACGCCCTTGAGGATGCCCAGCACCCTGAAGTGGTCGGACATGAAGGCGCTGGAGAGCATGACGATGGTCTGCGTGGACGACCACCTGCCGTAGCGGATGGCGATGTGCTCCCCCTCGGAGGGGTCCTTCATCCTCCCAAGCACGTCAGGGGCGTCCGCGAGGAGCGACCGTATGATGCCCCCCGCTGTCGCGTCCCCGGTGGCACCGGGGTCGCCGAGGAGCACGATGTAGCGCGCGCCGGTGTGGTTGGCCAGCAGGTCCTCAGGGGTCGTGATGTCCACTTCGGCCCCCCTGGACAGGTCGCCGATGAAGCCCACCGTGTCGGTCCCGGGGTCGGCCGCGACGTAGACCGTCCCCTCGAGCAGGAGCTGCGAGGCCCCGTCGACACTGTCGAGGACGCCGTCAGCGTCCGAGTCGCCGCTCCTCGGGTTGAGGCCCAGGTCGAGCTCGCGAGAATCGCTTATGCCGTCCTCGTCGGTGTCGTTCGACAGCGGGTCCGTCCTCATGGAGACCTCGAACCCGTCCAGGAGGAGGTCCCCGTCGCTGTCGCCCTCGGTGGCGTCGGTCCCGTAGACGTCCTCGTAGCCGTCCTTTATGCCGTCGTCGTCGAAGTCCTTCTCGTCAGGGAGGGTCCCCACCTCGGATTCGCGGCTGTCGAACATGCAGTCGTCGTCGGAATCCGCGTCGGTCAGGTCGGAGCCGAAGCCGACCTCGTGGACGTCGTCCAGGCCGTCCGAGTCGGTGTCGTTGGAGAGCGGGTCCGAGTGTAGCAGGAACTCGTCGAAGTCCGTGACGCCCTCCCCGTCCGTGTCCTTGCTGCGCGGGTCGCACCGCAGTCCCACCTCGGTGCCGTCAGGGAGCCGGTCGCGGTCGGTGTCGTAGTGGCACGGGTCCGTGCCATCATCCACCTCCGCGAGGTCGGGCATCCCGTCCGTGTCGGTGTCGGGGGACCTGGGGTCGGTGCCGAGGTCGCGCTCCATGAGGTCGCCCAGGCCGTCGAGGTCCGTGTCGGGGGCGACGGGGTCGCTCGTGACGACGAGGGGGACCGTCCCCGCCGGTCCCGTGACGCTGATGGTCCAGGGCGCCTGCTCCACCGCGTCGGTGAGGCCGTCCCCGTCGGTGTCGGGGAAGGGCTTCGGCGCCGCCTTCACGATGCTCACGTTCTGGACGAACCTGAGCACGCCGAAGTGGCGCGCGTCGGCCACGAAGATGCGGTCGTCGTCGGTCACGAGGACGTCCTTCGGCTCGAGCTCCGTCCCGCTCGCCGTGTCCGTGCCGTCGATGGTCGCTATCCACCTGCCGTCGGTGTCCACCTTCTGGACGCGCCTCGTCCCCCCCTCCGCCACGAAGATGTCGCCCGACCTGTCGAACGAGACCGAGACCGGGTTCGAGAAGGGATTGCCACCCGGGCCCGAGCCGTCGTACGTCCGCACGTAGGTCCCGTTCGTGCGGAAGACCTGGATGCGGTTGTTGGACCCGTCCACCACGTGGAGCTGGCCCTGCCGGTCGAGGCTCAGTCCGCAGGAGAGGCCGAAATGGGCTGGGCCGCTCCCGCTCGAGCCGAACCGGTGGCTGTAGTACCCGCTGCTGCCGTATACCTTGACGTCGCTCTCGTAGGAGGATGCGTTCCAGAACATGTCGAAGATGTAGATGTCGCCGTCAGCGTCGACGACGAGGTCCTGTGGGGTCGTCGGGAGGGTGGGGCCGAAGAGGTAGTTGACGTACATCGCCGTCCCGTCTGGACGG
Source organism: uncultured Thermoplasmata archaeon (assembly GCA_964353355.1). GTDB lineage: Archaea > Thermoplasmatota > DTKX01 > DTKX01 > CAYGVT01. The sequence continues at coordinate 7,761 of CAYGVT010000056.1, forward strand.
AGCTTCCAGAGCCCCGATGAACGGTCGAGCACGTACACATAGCCCTCGGGGTCGCAGGCGACCGCGTCCACGCGGGTGAAGGAGGTGGAGCCGCCCCAGTCCCTCTCGAGGGTCCCATCGGGGTGGTACTTGTATATGGCGACCCCGAAGAGGTCGAAGTTCGCCTTCACGACGTAGAGCGACCCGTCGGTGCCCATCGCGATGCTCGGTGACCACTCCCTGTTGGTTCCGAGGACCCAGGTCGGCCTCTGCTCGAAGGTCGTGAGGAGGTAGTCCCGGAGCTGGTCCTGGGTCCCGTCGCCGTCGGTGTCGGCGGACCTGGGGTTCTGGAGCGTGAGGTACTCCTCGTGGTCGCCCACCCCGTCGCCGTCCGTGTCGTTCACGCGCCCGTCGGAGTACACGTGCCATGCGAACTCGGGGCCGCAGTAGGTGAAGTTGACGACCCAGCCCGCGCGCTCGAAGTAGTCCGAGAGGCCGTCGCCGTCGGTGTCCTTCACCCTGGGGTTCGTGCCCCACACGCGCTCGGTCCTGTCGTCGAGCCCGTCGTAGTCGGAGTCCGCCAGGTAGGCGCTCGTGTTCATCTGCCTCTCGTAGGGGTCGCCGAGCCCGTCGCCGTCCGCGTCCCAGCTGTACGCGTCCGACCCTGGCTCGTCGGCGTTCCCGAGCCCGTCACCGTCCCAGTCCGACGAGCGTACCTCCCTCCACCTCATGAAATCGCCGACTGAGCCCGGCATCACGTCGAAGTACAGCGTGAGCGCATCGGACATGACCGAGCCGTTGCTGTACTTCCACTCGCTCTGCCATCCGAAGACCCAGAACCTCTCCTCGTAGATGATGCTGTACTCGACGCCCGGCAGGATCGTGACCGGGAAATTGATCATGCTGATGCCCGGCTCGACCCAGGAGATGGCCATCGTGCGCGTCGTGCGGTTGCTGGTGCCTTCGTCCCACGTGTGCGCAGACAGGATGTCGGACCCCGTCTCCGAGTTGGAGTAGGGCGGGACGTCGATGCTGGAGGTCGGCCTGAGGAAGGTGGTCTTGACGAGCCCGGGCGTCAGCCTCGGGGCCTCCGTGCGCACGTCCCAAATCTGCGAGTACGAGATCCTGTCGCCGACGTCGAGGCCGTTCTCGTCAGTGTCACTGATGTGGACCTCGGTCCTGTCCGAGACGACGGACATCCTCGAGAGCACGCTCAGGTCCGTGAGGAGGTCGACGATGAGGTCCATGAGCATCGTCGTCCAGCCCTTGCCGAAGATGACGAGGACCAGGAGGTCCGAGAGCGAGATGAGGGTCGAGATGATGGTGAAGATGATGCCGATCTTGGGGATGAATGACAGGAGCGTGAGCACGAACATCCCGATGGCGTAGACGGCCATCATGACGCCGTAGAGGACCGCCGTGTAGGTCCCGAGCGTGGTCCAGCCGTAGGAGCTGCCTATCGCGTAGATGGTGATGAGGGCGCCAACGAGGCCAATGATGAGCCCGATGACGCACGTCCACTGCAGGAAGTAGCTCACCATGTTCAGGAAGCCGAAGAAGCCCTGCGTCACCTGCGATACCGAGGTCCAGGTGTCTCCCACGAACTTGACGGCGCCCGAGACGACGTCCCACGCGGTCCTCAGGACGGACTCCTGCGACAGCGCGAGGTTGAGGACAACCCCGGTGATTATCCCGCCGATGTTGCTGATGATGTGGTACCCCGTGTAGGCGGCCTGCGACACGAAGTAGATGACGCCGATGGCGCCCTTCACCGCGGTCATCCCGTAACTGAAGACCTTAAGCGTGATGTTCATGACCAGGAGCAGCTCCCAGTGCACGGGGTCGTTGACCTCGGTCCCGACGCTGATTACCTCCTGCTCGCCGACGTTCCAGATGACCACGAGCGCCATCATGACGGCGAGGTCCTCGGTGCTGAGGTCCCAGTCCCTCATCTCCCAGAGCGCGTACTCCACGGGGACCGATTCGTTCCCGGTGCCGTTGAACCAGGTCGACTTGAGGTACTTCTTGACGACGAGGGGCTGGGAGGAGACGTCGAACGACATGCCGCCGCCCGCGCCCACCCGGCCCTGGCCCTGGGAGGCAAGGTCCAGGGAGGCGTATCGCTGCTGCACGGCGGTGATGACGGGGAGGAGCGCCCCCTCCGGGAAGCCGGCCTTGGCCGCCGCGGTCAGGCTCTCGGCGAGTGCCCTCACCGCCAGGTCCATGCGCTCGTAGGATGCGACGATGACCCCCACGTTGGCGTCCGCGCTTTCCATCAAGCGGGGGATGTCGGTGGCCCCGTTGGTGGCGTTGCGCAGGAACTGGTATGCGAGGTACATGTTCGCGGCGACGGCCTTCTCCATGCTGTCGTTGCGGTACACCAACGCCACATCGGTGCCGAACTCCTCCTGCACGTATAGGCCCGTGAGGGCGAACCGGTCCGCGTACACCGCGAGGGGGACCCGCTCGACGGTGACCCCCTGGTCCACCCACTCGAACCCGAACACGCCGCGGTACCCCTCGTAGGCGGCCTGCAGGACGCCGTTCGGGCCTATGCCAAGGAGGAAGCTCATGGTGGGCTCGGTGGCGCCCTCCTCCTCGTAGAGCTCCATGGCCATGCTGAACTTCCCATCCCCGCGCGGCTCCATCTTGATGATCGTGTTGTCGGTGATGTTCGTGCCCGTGGCGCTGATGGCGGAGCCCCAGGTGCTCGAGAGGTACTTGCCGTTGCTGGCCCTGAGCGCGTACTTGCCGTCCCTCAGGTCGACGAGCTCGAACCTCTCCTTCTCGCCGGTGGACGACGCGCTCGACCAGATGTAGTCGCCCTGCCCGAGGGAAAGGAACATGCCGTTGTGGGCCCGGAAGGACGCGACCGCCGTGTCGCTCGAGCCCGTGACCTTCCACTTGAGCTTGGCGTCGAGGGAGATGTCCTGCGGCGTGTCGTTGGCGGGGAGGAACATCTGCGCCTGGAGGGCGACCATGTCCCCCATGTCGTCGATGGGGTAGAGGGGCACGTACGCCACCTCCCCAGCGACGACGATGCCGTACTGCCCGAGCTCGTCGTCGACCGGGAGGCCTTCCCCCTCGAGCTGGAGCACCGGCACGGCGGTCACGTCCTCGGTGGAGTTGTCCAGGTCGCGCATGGCGCCCTCGGTGTCGTAGGGCCAGTCCCACGTCTGCCGGACGAGCCGCATGGTATCGGGGTCCTCGGTGCGCAGCTGGAGGCTGATGGTCGTGGCGCGGCCGCCAGCCGAGACGTCGATGTGGTGGGACCAGCCGGTCGCGGTGGCGGCGAACGGGGACAGGTCCCGCGCGTCGCGGAGGCCGTCGCCGTCGTTGTCCGGGTCCCACGCGTTGGGCGTGCCGTCCAGGTCGACGTCCATGTCGCCGTCGACGACCTCGACGCCGTCGGCGAGGCCGTCTTTATTGCTGTCGGGGCTCTTGGGGTCGGTCCGGTTCGCGACCTCGGCCATGTCGGGGATGGAATCGGCGTCGGAGTCCCGGTCCCGCGGGTCAGTGCCGATGACGGCCTCGACCGTATCGGGGAGGCCGTCCTCGTCGGTGTCTGTGAGGTCCGTCGTGGCCGCGATGAGGCCCGCCACGAGCTTGTCCAGCTCCCGGAACGGGCCGGGTATCTCCTCCAGGGGCGAGACCCTCGGGCCCGAGCCGTCCCCGTCCTCGTAGGCCTTCACGACCGCGGTCTGGAAGACCACGGTGACCAGCAGGAGCGCCACCAGGGGCGCCGCCATCCTTGTCGCCAGGTTCATCAGCCCACCCCGTTCCCCCGATGGACCGGGAGCCGGCCCCGGTCCTCTGGCCTGACGCACCGCCGTGCGGGCGCGGTGCGGGGCGCACCAAGTATGGGGGGGTCATCCGGTCCCTCCCACCGCCGGACGTCTCGGGATGGCCCATAAATGTATTACTAGTTACCTATCGAATGGACTTGAACGGATCGCGGCCAGTCCGGGTCGCTCGTCGCGCCGGGCCCGGGGCCCGTCCCATGGGACGTCCGGTGGGCCGTCCCTCCGCCGGGCGTCGACGGGGCCGTGGACGTCCCTGCGAATCCCCTAGGCGTTCGGGCCGGCCTCGAGGGCCCGCTCCCTCGCGTCGCCGAGGCGCTGGGGGGATGGACCTGCGTGCGGGGGCCGGTGGGCAGGGGATGCGTGGGCCTGCGATACGGTGCCTACCGTCCACGGGCATGTCCTCGGACACCTCGCCGTCGGACCGTGCGGCCCGCCTCAACGGGCCTCTCTTCCCATGAACGGGTAGCGGTAGTCCGTCGGCGGGTCCAAGTTCTCCTTGATGGCCCTGGGGGACACCCACCTGATGAGGTTCCACACGCTCCCGGCCTTGTCGTTCGTGCCCGACGCGCGGGCCCCGCCGAACGGCTGCTGGCCGACCGTCGCGCCGGTGGTCTTGTCGTTGATGTAGAAGTTGCCGGCGGCGTCGCGCAGCCGCCTCTCGGCGAGGGCGATGGCGTCACGGTCCCGCGCGAACACCGCGCCCGTGAGGGCGTAGGGCGAGGTCGCGTTGCACAGGTCGAGCGCCTTCCTGAGGTCCTTGTCCTTGTAGACGTAGACGGTCAGCACCGGGCCGAAGACCTCCTCCTCCATCGTGATGGAGTGCGGGTCCCGCGTGCGGATGACGGTGGGCTCGATGAAGAAGCCCTTGCTCGCGTCGCAGCCCCCGCCGGCGACGACATCGGCCTTCTTGGACGCCTTGGCGAGCTCGATGTACCTGGCGATGCTGTCGAACGCCGGCTGGTCGATGATGGCGTTCATGAACGCCGAGGGGTCCGTCACGGGCCCCATGCGGACGGTCCTGAGGTCGTTGACCAGCTCCTCCCTTATCCTGGGCCAGAGGGATGCCGGGACGTAGGCCCGCGAGGCGGCCGAGCACTTCTGCCCCTGGTACTCGAAGGCGCCCCTGAGCATCGCGACCTCGACGGCCTTGACGTCGGCCGAGGGGTGCACGAAGATGAAGTCCTTGCCCCCGGTCTCGCCGACCACCCGGGGGTAGGTCGAGTACCCGTCGATGTTCTCCCCGATGACCTTGTACATCGTCTTGAGGGTGCTTGTCGAGCCCGTGAAGTGGACCCCCGCGAGGTGCTTGCTCTTGAGGATCCTCCCCCCTATCACGCCGGAATCCCCGGGCAGGAAGTTGATGACGCCGGGCGGGAGGCCGGCCTCCTCGAGGAGCTTCATGATGAAGAAGTTGGAGTAGACCACGGACGAGGCGGGCTTCCATAAGGCGACGTTGCCCATGAGCGCCGGCGCGGTCGGGAGGTTGCCGCCGATGCTGATGAAGTTGAAAGGCGGCACGGCGAACACGAACCCCTCCAGCGGCCGGTAGTCCATCCTGTTCCAGACCCCGGGTGGCGAGTGGGTCGGCTGGTCCTCGTAGATCTGCTGCGCGTAGTAGGCGTTGAACCGCCAGAAGTCCACGAGCTCCACCACGTCTATCTCGGCCTGGTAGGGATTCTTGGAGTGCACGAGCATCGTGATTGCGACGGCCTTGTGGCGGTGCCGCCTCGCGAGCAGCTCGGCGGCCTTGAGCATCACCGACGCGCGGTGCTCCCACGGAGTGTCGGCCCACCCTCGCCGGGCCTTGAGACAGGCCCTGATGGCAGCGCCCGCCTCCTTCACCCCGGCCTTGTGGTAGTGACCTATGATGTGGTCCTTCTCGTGGGGCAGGCGGCACGGCCCCTTGTTGCCGGTCCGGACCTCCCGACCGCCGATGACGAGGGGGATGTCGAGCTCGACCGCCATGGCCTTCTCCATCTCCTCCACGACCGCCTTGCGGTCGGCAGTGCCGGGCGCGTAGCCCAGGATGGGCTCGTTGGCGGGCTTCGGGACCTCGAACTTCATGCGATGCCTCCGTCGTCCAGGGAACACGGAGCGGCGAGAAATACTTTGCCGGGGGGGAGGGGCGGGAGACATGGTTACTGCAGGACCTCGCCCTCTCCCTTGCGCAGGGCCGGCGCGAGCGCCCTGGGGAGGGAGGAGAGATCGCGGGAGGATGAGGCGGGGTGACTGAGTCGTGGTCCATCCGGCGCGTTGGTAGCTTTCTTCCTACTGCCTTTCTATATTGGCATACGGCTCGCAACGGCCGGTGACGGGAACATGGTCTGTGTCAAGGATGTCTTGGCATCCATGGGACGCCGCCTGGCCATACGCGAAATGATCGAGCAATACAAAGAGCGCGAGCGCAAGAAGGACAGTGATGCCCGAGCCTAGGAGCCCGTCTGAGTAACCCGTTCGCGTGAGCAGCTTTCATGCCTGCGAACTGCCATCGCATATATTACCATATCTGGTTTTAATTAACTATTTACGTGCGTAATGCATACGTACATCGGCGTATTACCATGAAGAAA
>CAYGVT010000057.1:0-22468 GCA_964353355.1 uncultured Thermoplasmata archaeon
GAGGAGCATCGGGGCCGTCATCGCCATCGGCGACCTGTCAGGCATCCGTGAGAACAAGAGGGGCAAGGGCCGGAGGATGAACCGCATCGTGAACGCGATGCCGTTCAACCGGCTCTCCCAGCTCATCGGGTACAAGGCCGCTTGGGCAGGCGTCCCGGTCGTCCTCGTCGACGAGTCCTGGAGCTCGCGGGAGTGCCATGTGTGCGGGCAGGACGGGCTGCGGCCGACCCGGGGCCGGTTCGTCTGTCCCGCCTGCGGCGAGTGGAACGCGGACCTGAACGGCGCGATGAACATCGGGAACAGGGCCTTGGGCTACATGTCCATCGCCGGGGCGCCTCGTATTGCGCCCTTGAGGGTGGCATCCAGCGATGGATGACCATCCAAGCGAGGCATGACCTATCTTGTCATGCTAAACAAATACGGGTGTTCTACTACATCCTGGTCGCATCCATCACACTCACATACGGCCTGCCACTTGCCTTCGTTTTATTCTCACGGTCTCCAATCTGCGAATTCCTCATCTTCGCTCCCATCATCGTGCCGCTCGTCCTGTTCCTACCTGCCTTCGTAGGACTGTTTAGGGATTTCTGGCTCTTCGACGAGGGGAGGTCCGGGATAGCCAAGCTGAGGGACGATGTGACGCCTGAGGAGCTCGACCGTGCAATCCGTTCGCTGGCCTCCACGATGAACGCTGTGAGGATGGGCCGTAGCTACTGGGAGGCCATTCGCCTCAAACCCTTACTGAGGTACATCCATCTCGGCGCCGACCGTGCCGTCGTGAGCATCGAGGGGCACGGAAAGCCCCCGCGCTTCTTGAAGATGAGAGTGGGAAAAGGCGCCGTGGTGACGGTGCCTGTCATCGAAGGTGCCCTCGCGGACATCGTCGACCCAGGCTGGACGCCGTCGGACAGACCGGAACCGAAGGCGCAACCTTTAAGGTCAAGTAGCGGTGTAGGAATGGAGAGGCGGTGCCAGCATGGACTGGAAGGGAGCGGTGAGGAAAGAAGGGGAGCATGTCTGGGTCATCCCCCAGAGCACGGTCCCGGGCATGAGGACGCGCGGGCGCATCTACGCGAGCGAGAAGATGATGGTCGACATCGTCCGGGACAACGCAATCGCGCAGGTCGCCAACGTGGCCACTCTCCCTGGCATCGTGGGCGACTCCCTCGCCATGCCGGACATCCACTTCGGCTACGGCTTCCCCATCGGCGGCGTGGCCGCCACGCGCGTGGACGATGGCGTCGTCTCCCCGGGCGGCGTGGGCTACGACATCAACTGCGGCGTGCGGCTGCTGCGCACCGACCTCGACGTCAAGGACGTCGTGCCCAAGATGAAGGCCCTCGTCGACACCATGTTCAAGAACGTGCCCTCGGGCGTGGGCTCGACGGGCCAGCTGCGGCTCAGCCCCCAGGCGCTCGACCACGTCATGGAGGAGGGCGTGCGGTGGGCGGTCAAGGAGGGCTACGGCTGGGACGAGGACCTCCGGCACATCGAGGAGGGCGGCGCGATGCCGGGCGCCTCCACCGAGCACGTGTCCCAGAAGGCGCGGTCGCGCGGGGCCCCCCAGCTGGGCACGCTGGGCGCGGGCAACCACTTCCTCGAGGTGCAGCGCGTGGACCGCATCTACGAGCCGGAGGCGGCCAAGGCCTTCGGCATCACCCGCGAGGGCCAGGTCACCGTGATGATACACACGGGCTCCCGCGGCTTCGGCCACCAGGTCTGCTCCGACCACCTCGAGGTCATGGAATCGGCAGTCAAGGGCTACGGCATCGAGCTTCCGGACGCGCAGCTCGCGTGCGTGCCCGTCACGTCCCCCGAGGGCGAGGCCTACCTGGGCGCGATGGCCTCGGCCGCGAACTACGCCTGGTCCAACCGCCAGCTCATCATGCACTGGGTCCGCAAGAGCTTCGAGCAGGTCACAGGCTCGAGCGCGGAGGACCTGGGCATGCACCTCGTCTACGACGTCGCCCACAACATCGCCAAGCTCGAGGAGCACGAGGTGGACGGCCGCCGCACGAGGGTGCTCGTGCACCGCAAGGGCGCGACGCGCGCGTTCCCCGCGGGCAGGCCCGAGGTCCCGCCGGACTACGCGTCGGTGGGGCAGCCCGTCATCATCCCAGGCGACATGGGCACTGCGTCCTACCTCCTGGTCGGGACGGAGACGGCCATGCGCGACACGTGGGGCTCCACGTGCCACGGGGCGGGGCGGTTGCTCTCCCGCACCCAGGCCATCCGCAACTACAGGGGCGAGCGCATCGTGCGCGAGCTGGGAGAGCGGGGCATCTACGTGCGTGGCGAGACCATGAAGGTGCTCGCGGAGGAGGCGCCGCAGGCCTACAAGGACATCGACGAGGTCGTCGAGGTCACGCACGCGACCGGCATCTCGCGCAGGGTCGCGAGGCTCGTGCCGCTGGGCGTGATGAAGGGATAGCGCGACCGCGCCAGGTCCTCGGCCTTGAGCCTCCACAAGTCACAGGGTAGGGGCCTACCTCTGGTGCTTGTCCGGACCGGCCCCTACCTTCGACGCCAAGACCTCCGACACGCCCGCCGCCTTGAGGTGGCGCGCGATGACGCGGATGAGGCCCTCCTTGGTGCCCTCGACCGTGGCCTTTGCGATGAGCACGCGGCCGGCGCGCTCGTGCCAGTGGGCGCTGTGGTGGTGCTCGGGGTCGAGCTCGGGGTCGAAGCCCGCCGCGCGCGCGGCGTGGAACACGGCCGAGGCCGTGGGCGCCTTCACAGCGACATCCCGGGGCACCCTCCTGCCCTGGGCGCGGCTGAGGCGCGAATCGAAGTACTGGGGGTACAGGATGAACTGCCCGTCCCGCTTGCCCACCAACGGCCCCACCCCCGGGGCCACCTCAGCCCTCGATGAGGACGACGTTGACCACGCCGTCCTGGCCCGGCCGGCTGGTGACCTTGGCCCGGCCGAGCGGGGTCTGGACGATGGCGCCCTTGTTGTAGATGTTGCGCACGATGTAGTTCAAGTTGGCGCTGTTGTCCTTGACGGTGGAGATGGTGGTGGAGACGACCTTGCCGGTCTTGGGGTCGACGGCGTTGGCCTTGGCGGACAGCACGACGCGCATCTTCTTGTTGCCGCCGCGCGTGCGGAGCGCCTGGCGCTTCTCGTCCCCCATCTGGGTGAAGAGCTTCTCGGTGCCGATCTCGGAGCGCCGCTTCTTCCTCGCGGAGCGCCGCAGACCGCCCGACACCTTGCGCCTCGACTCACCCATCCAACTGGGCACTGGAACACCTCAGGAGAACCCCCAATGCGGGGAGGGTATTTAAGCCTTCCCTCGTCCGACCGAAGGTGTTTTCCGGTCGCGGCGCGATGACTGGCCCGGTGCGACGATGCAGGACGTCATGGACCGGGCCGTGCGTGACGGGCGCGAGCCGTCCCTGGACGTGGCCGTGGTGGAGGTCGGGCACCTCATGGCCCTCTCCGCGAGGACCGCGCCCAAGGCCGTGGGGAAGGACTTCATCGGGGTCCTGCTGCTCAAGGGCGCGGAGGTCGACCGGCTGGGGGATGCGATGGTCGCCCACGGCGAGCGCGGGGGCAACAAGGGCTTCGTCCGTGACGGAGGCAACGTGAAGGCGTCCGCGGCGGTGCTCCTCGTGGGCCTGCGCGAGCACCCTCCGCTGGGCCTGGACTGCAACGGCTGCGGGTTCGGGTCGTGCGAGGCCTTCTCGAAGGCGAGGGCCGCCATGAAGGGGCACAAATCCCCCTTCGCCGGGCCCGCGTGCGCGCTGCGCGTGCTGGACCTCGGCATCGCGGTGGGCTCCGCGGCCAAGACCGCGCAGATGCACAACGTGGACAACCGCGTCATGTACCGCGCGGCCGTGACCGCCATCGAGCTTGGGATGCTCGTCGCCGTGCAGGCGCTCGCCATCCCCCTCTCGGCCACGGGGAAGAGCCCCTACTACGACCGGCCGCCGCTGTGAGCCTCAGGCGCTCTCCCAGCGGTCGCGCCGGCGCCTCCGCACGGCGGCCACGAGCGCGAGCGCCACGACGGCCGCGATGATGATGATGATGGTGAGCCACAGCATCACGTTGGGCACCTCGACGGTGAACGGCTCGGACTCGGCGACGTTGCCGTCAGAGTCCCTCACAACGAGTGTGACCGTGTGCGTGCCGGGCTCGTCGAAGGTGTACTCGACGAGGGGCCCGTAGACCTCGCGGAACGAGCTCTCGCCCTCCATGCGGATGCGCCAGGTCCAGTTCACTATGGCCACGTTGTCGGTCGAGGCCGTTCCGTCGAGCTCGAGCTGCGCGCCCTCCTTGGCCTCGCGGTCCTTGAAGGACATCGGGACGGGCGCGACGGTGTCGCGCACCTTGAGCTGGTAGGACTCGGTGTCGGTGTTGCCCGCCGCGTCCGTCACGGTCAGCGTGATGCTGTAGAGGCCGGGCGTCGCGAATGTGTGGGACGTGCTGCGCCCCTCGAGGCCGACCGGCGCGTCCCCGTACTCGAACGACCACGCCCACTTGACCACGCCAACGTTGTCGGTCGAGCCCTCGCCGGAGAGGACGGCCACGCCGCCCTGGTCGACCTCGCGGTCTCCGTCGGTCACGGCCACGGGGGCCGTGATGTCGAGCACGGTGATGGTGACCGTGTCGGTCGCCACGTTGCCAGAGGGGTCGGTGACCGCGAGCGTCGATTCGTAGGTGCCCGCGTCGTCGAGCTGGAGCCTCGGGGACGGTCCGGTGAGCGTCACCGTCTCCCCGGCCACGACGACCGTCCAGGTCCATGAGGCGACCCCGATGTTGTCCGCGCTGCCCGTGCCATCGAGCGGGGCGCGCTGGTGCTGGTCGATGACAAGGTCCGGGCCCGCGTCCGCGACGGGGACCGTGATGTCGCGCACCTCGGCGATGCGCTCCTCGGACCTCGCCCAGTTCTCGGAGAGGTCGGACGTCTCGAAGAAGAAGTGCAGCTCCGCGGTCGAGTCGCCGGGCGTCACGATGGTCACCTTGTAGGTCCCGTTCCAGAGGCCCGTGAGGTCCACGCCCGCCATCACCTGGCTCTGGCGCGGGAGCGAGTCGAACCAGTACCACACCACGACGGTGCCCACGCCGATGTTGTCGCGGACCTCCACCTGGAAGGTGAAGGCGGTACCGGTCGGCACCCACTCGGGCGAGGAGTCGGAGACGATGACGGGCGGGTCGTTGTCGAGCACGGTGACCGTGCGCATCTCGGTGAAGTCCTGGTTGCCAGAGGTGTCGGTGAAGTGCACGACGTACCAGAACGGCTCGACCGTGTCGATGACGGTGATGGTCGCGGCCCATCCGGCGGTGCCGGAGGCCGCGGCGTCGACCGGGACGTGCTCGCCGCCGCCGCCGTACCAGTACTCGACCCGCGCCGAGCCGATGGCGATGTTGTCGAGGAGCTCCAGCGAGAACGTGAAGGCGTCGCCCGTCGAGGCGGTCGCGGGCGTGAGGTCAGCGCCCAACCACGGCGCGTCGTTGTCGAGGATGGTGACGTCGCGCTCGGCCGTAGCGTTGAAGTTGCCAGAGCTGTCGTTGGCCCTGAAGATGTACCGGAGGGGCTCGATGGAGCCCCACGGCACGTTGAGGACGAGCCGGTAGAGGCCGTCCCCCAGGGGCTCCAGCGTCGATATGGTCGCCCCTTCGTCATCGAACCGCCACTCGACCCAGGCGCCGCCCACCGCGATGTTGTCGGAGGCGCTCACCATGAGCGTGACCTCCTCGCCGGTGGTGGCGTTCTCGGGGGTCCAGTCGCGCCACAGCTCGGGCACGTCGTTGTCGAGGACGGGCACGGCCCTCTCCTCGCCGTAGACGCGGTTGCCGGCGCCGTCCTGGGCGCTCAGCCGGTAGTGCAGCGCGTCCAGCGTGTCGAGCACGCTGATGGAGGCCGCGATGGCGTCGCCGTCGGCGGTGAGCTCCCACCGCTCGGCGCCCGCGCCGTACCAGTACTCCACCCGCATGAGCGCGACCGCGATGTTGTCCGCGGCCGAGGACGTGAAGGTGAAAGGATCCCCCGTCGTCGCCGATGCGGGCGTGAGGTCCTCGCCGAGCGAGGGCGCGTCGTTGTCGAGGACGGGCACGTTCAACGTGTCCGTGAGGGCCCCGTTGCCCAGCGAGTCCTCGACCCAGAACCTGAGGTCGACGGTGACCGCACCGGCTGGGGCCGTGAGGAGAACGTCCCACTGCCCGGGTCCCAGCGAGGTCGCGTTCTCGACGCTCTCGTCGCCCAGGCCGCCGAGGTCGGAGTAGCGGTAGCGCAGCACCACCGCGCCCACGGGGTTGACGTCGGTGGCGTTCACGCCCGCACGGAACCGGTCGCCGGTCGTGACCACCGAGCACCACGTGCCCGAGATCGTGGGGGGCGTGTTGTCGATGCGCACCAGGCGCGAGTCGACGTCGTCCCTCGCGCCGTACAGCGCGCGGAACGAGAGCATGTGCTGCCCGTCAAGGTACACGGTCGAGTCCCACGTGCCGCTCCAGTCCGCGCCCTGCGCGAACGGCGAGTAGCCAGCGCCGTCGACCGCGAGCTCTATGCCGTCGAGCGCGTGGCGGCCCGTGAGGACCACGTCATCGAGGTAGGCGCCCTCGCCCACGATGGAGCCGTTGCTCACGAACCCGAAGCCGACCTGGGTCGCGTTGGTGGGCACCTCCAGCTCGACCTCGACCCAGCCGCCCGAATCGCCCGAGTGGCCAGATAGCAGTTTCCACGCCGCGGACGCGGACTCGCGATACATCGCGCCGAGCACGTCCACGCCCTGCTCGGAGTCGATCCAGTACGCGTACTCCAGGGTCACGTTGTCGAAGGCGTCGAGGTCCAGATTCGGCAGGAACATGTTCGATTGCATGTCGGTGTCGTACTCCGTCCTCAGCCCCGTGACCACCACGTCGTCCACCGCCATGTACAGGTCCGCGGAGGCGTGGTAGCGGAACGCCAGATAGACCTCGCGCTGGCCGTCCTGGGAGCTCAGGTCCACCGTCCTGGTGCCGAAGCTGTCCGCGGTCCACTTGCCCGCGGAGGTGAAGGTCGGGTACGTGCTGCCGTTCGCGTAGAGCACCTCGGCGTACTCGTCGCCGTTGCTGTAGTCATAGTCCAGGTAGAACCGGAGCTCTAGGCCGGTCCATCCCCTCGCGTCGAAGGGCGTGGACATGTAGAGGCGCTCGGTCATGTTCGTGCCCGCGCCGCGGTTGCCATTGGCGAGCGCGAGGTGGTCCGCGCCGCCGCAGCCGCGGTAGCCCGTGCTGACGAAGGCGAAGGGGAACTGGTCGGGCCCGTCCGACGCGACCCTCCAGCCCGAGGGGGCGCTCCCGCCGTTGTCGAAGGTCTGCGAGTAGACCGTGCCCTGGTCGCCGCCCGCGCACCACGCGCTCCTGAGGCCCGAGTTCACGCGCCCGTCGGACCAGCCCCACGTGTCGGTGCCGGAGCCGGCGTCCCTGTCCTCCCGGGTCCAGTGGTCCTTCCACGCGCCCTCGAAGTCCTCGTCCCGCACGAGCTGCGTCACGTACAGGTCGGCCGTGCCCTCGATGGTGACGCTGGCGCGCTGCCACTCGCCGTCACCGGGCGACGTGACGTTGATGTGCACGCCGCTGAAGGAGGCGTAGAGCCTGGCAGGCCCCCTGAGGGGCGCGTCGTCCGACGCGACCGTGAAGTCCGGCTTGGCCGGGGCGTAGATGTCCTGGTACCACTCGAGCGAGAACTTGGACACCGTCCCGGTCGTGGTGCCGGAGCCGAAGTAGAGGCAGTACTCGGCCAGGCCTATGTCCTCGGCGAGCGAGGTTATGTCGAAGCACATGAAGGTCGGGAACTTGGTGGCGCTGCCGGCGTCCCACCAGGGGTCGACGTCGGCGTACATGCCGGAGTCGGTCTCGACGAAGACCCAGCTCTCCTTCGAGCCCTGGACCGACTGCTCCCAGACCGCGAGGAGCGAGGGCTGGTAGTCGGCGCGGTCGTGGAACCGCATGATGGAGTAGTAGAGCTCCGCGACGGCCGCGTAGGTCATCCAGTAGTAGCCGGACGAGCCCCAGGACTTGCCCCAGGAGTTGACGATGTGGAAGGCGCCGACGTCGTTGCCCGCCACGATGGAATCGTTGTAGCCCACGATGGTGTTGGCGTGGTTGGCGTACCCGCCCTGGTGCTCGACCGAGTTGAGCACGCCGTCCGGGCCGATGTTGCCGTAGTTGCCCGCGTTGAGCGCCAGGGGGCACACGAAGCCCTCGGCGACCCACGCCTTGATGATGGTCGTGCTCGAGGGGGTGGCGTAGTCGATGTCCTCTGCGATGCGGTACCGCGGCGCGCTGCGCCACGCGGTCTCGTTGCCCCAGCCGTAGAGGTCGCCCGCGTTGTAGGTGTGCGAGGCCATGTCGGCGTTGCCGAGGTCCATCATGATGGCGGTGTTGTCCCACCACGAGGAGCCCTGGTCGTAGCCGCCGTTGACCTTGTTGTAGCACCACGCGGGGCTCATGAGGTGGGACTTGTTGGTGCCGGCGTTGGCGTCGGTCCAGTCGTTGTCCTTGGATTGCAGGTAGCCGTTGGTGTAGTAGGAAGTGGCCCAGGCGGCGCAGGAGCCCTGGCTGGCCTGGTTGCCGACGGTGGGGAAGATGCCCTCCTTGCTGTGGTCGACCGTCGAGGGCAGCTCGAGCCCCTGTCCGAGCGAGGCCGAGTCGTAGAGCTTGACCTCGCCCACCATGGATCCGTACTGCTCCGCGGTCGGGGGCGCCAGGCCCGTGCCGAGGCCGTCGTAGAGCACGTTGTAGTCGACGCCCTCCTGGCGGACGCCCATCGCGCCCATCATGGACTCCACGTCCGCGGACGTGGCGATGTGGGCGGTGTAGGTGAGGCCCGGGATGGCGTCGGACGCCTCGGTGAGCTCTATGGGCAGTGCGACGGTGCTGTCGTCGCCAGCCGGCCCGACGGTCGCGGCCAGGGGACCGGAGGTCCCGAGGAGGACGACGACGAGGGCCAGCGCTAGCCTCGCGGTGATGCGGCTCATCCCGCTGGCATCCGCCAGGGGTATATTAATGCCCTAGGTCCCGGTTCGCCACCGTGATATCTACGACCCTGCATCCAGGCCCCCAGCCAGGGGGTCCTCTCACGGGATGACACTGACCGGTGCCCTGGTGCCCCTCTCCAGCCTCCAGAGGAGCAGCACGCCGCCGACGCCGACCGCCCACATCAGCCCGAGGGGACCGGCGACGCCGGTCGCGACGTCGAGGAAGAGGAGGAAGCTCAGCGCGCCCGCAGCGAGGGCCAGGCGGTGGCGGTCGCCCCACGCGGCCCCCCCGCCGGACATCCAGACGAGGAGAAGGCCGATCGCGGAGGAGTGGGCGGCCATGATGGCCATGACCACCGCCGAGTGCAATCCTGTGCTGGACGAGCCCCAGAAGCCCAGGAAGAGCCCCCAGGACCAGGCCACGCCGAGCGCGGCGAACCAGACGGGCGCGGGCACCTCGCGCCTGGCCGGGAGGGGGAGCCTCGCGGGCAGGCGCCAGGCGAGCACGACCAGGAGCGCGGTGAGCGCGACCACGAACAGGAACTGGGCCGCCGGGGGCGGGAATGGCTGGAAGCCCACGATGCCGATGGCCACGACCCCCGTGAACCATGCCAGGACCCATCTCATCCCCTTCCCGGTCAGCCATGGCTCGTGGCGACGCTCGGGGAACAGCAGGTGGACGAGCAGTATGGCCAGGTAGATGGAGAACACCGCGTGGAAGAGCGTGAGCATCTCCGCCCAGACCCAGTTCATGCCGCCCCACCTGCCGTACCAGGCCATGTCGCCGAGGTCCATCCACTCGGCGCTGATCCACGACTTGACCATCACGCCCTCCTCGAGCACGCCGTAGGCCAGGCCGAGCGCGACGAGCGAGGGCCAGCCCTTGCCCCACCGGACCATGGCCTCGCGCACGAGAAGCGCGCCGCAGCCGTAGAGGCCGGGCAGCATGAACAGGGAGACGGGGTTGAGGAACTCAATGGGGGGCGAGGAGCCGGACATGAGCTCTCCGATGACCGGGGACATCAGGAGCAGCGCGAGCACCGGCGAGGCCCACCACCTGCTGGGTCTCGCAGGGGCGCCCGGAGCGGATGCCGGTCGGGTCGCCTCTGGGGGTGGGGGCGGGGCCAGCGTGGACGTCATGCCCGCGTCGATGGAGGGCATGGCATCACCACATGTCCCTGACGACGTACATGCCAGTGTGCTCGAAGCTCTCGTCGAGCACCTTGACGTACTCGCCATCGACCGAGAGCGCGTACCTCATCCTCTTGGGCATACGGGCCACCTCCTTGGGGCGACGTCCCCCTTTGTGGCCGGGACTAGATGAAACCCATTGGACAGGCGCCGAAGATTTGGCCATCGCTCGAACGACCGCGGTCCGCAAGGCACCCTCTGGCGCCTAGTTCGAATTCCACTCCAAGCTTTATATATCCTCCCGGCACCCAGATGATCAAATGCCCCCCACGGGGGCCGGTGGGGTCTATAGCCCGCAGGTCTTCCACGCTGCCCGGCATCGCCGTCCTCCTCACGCTGGCGGCCCTCGCCAACATAGCCATGGCTGAGGGTGCCGACCAGCCGCCCTTTTGGGACGCGGTCCCGACGTTCGCGGCCGTCGAGGACGTGCCCGTGACTGTGGACCTCCGCCCCTATGTCGGCGACCCCGACACGCCCGTGGACGAGCTCACCCTCGAGTGCGAGACGCCAGGGACGAATGTATCGGGCTTCAACGTCACCACTGTCTTCCACGTCGGGGGCGAAGGGAGCCTCATCGTCGTCCTCAGGGACCACGACAACTCCTCATCTGCAAAGGTCGTGTTCAATGTCGAGGACGTCAACGACGCGCCCAGGATGAAGGTGGTGCAGCTGCCGGATGGTATGGTCGACGAGGTCTACAGCTTCATCCTCAGGGCCACGGACGAGGATGATGCCCCCGATGAGCTTGTGTTCTCCGACGACACGCCGCTTTTCGGGATCGGGCGCAATGGCAGCATCGCCTTCCGTCCTGACAGCGCGGATCTGGGCTACCATACCTTCTGTGTCACCGTCACGGACCCGCATGGCGCGAGCGACACCAAGGAGCTCGCCCTGTTCATTGCTGGGGACTGCCCGGCCCCTTACATCCCGTGCATCGGTCCTTTTCGGGCCTATGTTGGTCAGCCGTTCGTCCTGGACCTCGATGAGCCCGAGCCACCCCAGCTCATCCCGCCGGAGTTCTGGCCCAACTACACATGGTCCATCGACTCCGATAAGTTCACCATCAACCAGACCGAGGGGCTCTTCGTGTGGGACAGCCCCCGGGGTCCGGACGTCGGCGACAATTACTTCAAGATAACCCTCCAGGAAGAGTACGGCAGGTACTGGGAGCAGGAGATCAAGGTCACGGTCTATGACCTTGTCCCGCCCGTCGCGGAGGCGGGTCCCGATATCACCGTCGGGCAGCGGGAGCCGTTTACCCTGGACGCGCGCGGCTCGTCAGACGACGGCGGCCTGGTCAGGTGGAGCTTCTCCTATCTCCATGGAGGCAAGATGAGGGTTCTCGAGGGGGAGACGGTCGTGCTCGCGCTCGAGGACGCGGGGGCTTACCGGTTCATGCTGCAGGTCGAGGACCACGGCGGGAACCTCGCGAACGACACCGTGCTGGTGCAAGTGCTGGAAACGGAGGCTCCCATCGCCTCGGCGACGTGCGGGGTGCCCGTCGGCATGTACGAACCCTCCGTTCTGGACGGTTCGGGATCGAAGGACAACGTGGGCATCGTGACGCACAGGTGGGCGTTCGATGAGGGCGGCTCGATGGAGGAGCTCTACGGCGCCGTCGTCGAGGTGAGGTTCGTCGAAGCGGGCACCCACCACGTCCGCCTCGAGGTCGTCGACGCCGCTGGGCTCGCATCGACGACCATGCTCGCGGTCGTCGTGCTGGACAACGCGCTCCCCAGGGCCGACGCAGGCCGTAACATCGTGACGCGCCCATTGTACCTCACCGGCCTCGACGCGGGTGCGAGCACGGACAACGTCGGCATCGTGAGCTACCGGTGGGACGTGAGCGGTCCCGATGGGCCGTTCCACCTCGATGGGGTATGGGTCGCCTTGACCCTCGAGAGGCCAGGAACCTACTACGTCCGGCTGACCGTCGCGGACGCCGCGGGGAACGAGGCCGTCGACGAGAAGATCGTGGAGGTCGCCGAGAAGGACCCGGAGGATGAGCGGACCTCCCTGGTCCCCATCCAGGAGACCATCGCACCGGTCCTCCTGGTCGCGGTGCTGGCGGCCATCGTCCTGCTGCGACGATGGGCATCCCATCGATGAAGTGACCTACACGATCGAGCCCTGCATCCCATCCGTTGGATGTCTCCGCCATGAGAGTGTAGCAAGCGCCCATTCATCCATGTCAGGGCATCCAATCCGAAAGGTATTCATAACAAACAATCATAATCTATCATAAGATATCATAGGTGATGCCCATGGTGTCCGCACAGATCGAGCTCACGGACCACGAGAGCTCCGTGGTCAACGTGGTCAAGGCGAAGTACGGTTTCAGGAACAGGAACGATGCCGTCCGCTACATCATCCATCAGTTCGAGGCGGAGTTCCTCGAGCCGGAGCTCCGCCCCGAGTTCGTCAATCGCATGGAGCACCACGCGAGGGAGCCGACCATCCGGGTCAAGGACCTCAAAGGCCACTACGGGCTGGGAAAAGATGGATAACCTCACCCTCTGGTGGATCACGACCGCCACTCCGTCAACCCCAAATCCCGGCACCCCCATCCACATCACTATGCCCGAGCCGCCCGTCGCGCTGGAACCCACCGCCTTCTCGAGCATGCTCATGTCCGCCATCGAGGTGCACAGCCGCGAGTCGCTGGGCTTCCTCATAGGCGCCCGGGGCAAGCACTTCATCGACGGCCACATGGTCGAGTGCCTCTCGGTCGGGACCGCCTACCCGCTGCAGAGCGCGGACCGCCGCCGCACCAACGTGGGCTTCGGCAGCCTCACCGCCCGTCGCAGGGTCGAGACGACCGTCAGGGCAGTGGGGTTCGACATCGTCGGCGGCTTCCACTCGCACACGGACGGCTCCGACAACCTCTCGGCCGAGGACGAGGAGGCCATCCTGGGGGACCTGGACGAGTTCTACTCGAAGCTCGGCATGGGGGAGTGGCTCGAGGTCGTGGTGGGGGTAAAGCGCATCAAGCGCCCCCGCGCGGCCACCAAGCTCGCGCGCCTGTTCAAGCTCGGGAAGGCACCCGAGCCCGGGTTCTACCCGTGGAACGTGCAGCCCCAGGTCGTGGGCGACCTGGTCGCGGCCAAGGACCTCATCTACAGGGTGCGGATGGCGGGATACCTGCTCGAGGGGGAGGACGTCCGCGAGGTCCGGCTCTGCTACTCGAGGTACTGACTACTCGGTCCCCGCCCTGCCCTCCGCGGCAGGTGCCGCCGCCGGTCTCTTCCCCAGCCGCATCAGCAGCAGCAGCACGATGATGGCCAGCACGATGACCACTACGACGAGCGCCATGTTGACCCTGCCCAGCCCCATCTGCTCGTCGCTGGCGGACTGCACCTCGCCCGTCAGCTCGGCCTGCGCCTGCGCAAGTTCGGTGTCGAGCCTGGTGATGTTCACGATGATGGCGTCCAGCTTGGCGAGGTCCTCGAGCGTGCGGTCTATCGTCTCGATGCGCGCGGTGGCGTTCGCCTCGAACTGGCGCACCGTCGCGGCCATCGCAGACATCCGCGCCGCGAGGGACTCGTCGTGGGCGGCCAGGTCCGCCGCGATGCCGTCGAGCGCGTCCCCGAGCTCGGAGAGCGTCGAGTTGTGCAGGGCCTCCATGAGCGTGGACATCGCCGCGATGTCGTCCTGGGTCTGCTGCTCGGCCGTGGTGAGCTTCGTCTCAAGGAGCGCCAGCGCCACCATGACGTCCATGAGCTCGCCTGTGAGCTGCGCCCGCATCGCCTCCATGTCGTTGGCGAGGCCGGCGATGGACGCCGAGAGCGAGGCGTTCGAGGCCGCGAGCTCGCCGTCCAGCGCGTCGAGCGCGGTGCCGAGCCATGCCTCCATCGCATCCGCGTCCGCGAGCACGTCGGCGAAGCCCGTGGAGAGCTTCGTGGACAGCGAGCCGTCCAGGGCCGAGAGGCCGTCGTTGATACTCGTGACCGCCCCCGCGATGTCGCTGGAGAGCGAGGCGTTCACGCCCCGAAGGTCCCTGAGCACGTTGCCCTCCAGTGTGCCCATGCGCCCCTCGAGGGACGTCCGGGCGGACGCGAGGTCGGTCGAGAGGGTGGTGAGCAGGCCAGTGAGCGCGGTCCTGGTGTCGCGCACGTCGGTCCTCACCTGCCCGACCGCCGTCGAGAGGGAGGAGATGTCGCCGTCCAGGCCGCTGATGCCGGACAGGACGGAGTCCAGGTCGGCGAGGGCGGAGGCGAGGTCCCCGTCGATGCTGTCGAGCCGTGCCGTGATCGCGGTCGAGAGCTCCTCCGCGTCGAGCTTGCCGTCGCCGTCCGCGTCGGGGTCGGAGTTGTCGCCGATGCCGTCGCGGTCGGTGTCGGCCTGGTCCACGGGGTTGAGCGGGAAGGCGTCGCGCGAGTCGGGCACGCCGTCGCCGTCACGGTCGAGCCGCACCGCGTAGATGTCGTAGTGGCTGTTGCGAAGGTCGTCCCACACGACCCAGTCGCCCCAGATGTCGGGATGGAACTCGTATGTGCTCGCGCCGGAGAGGAACGTCTGCTCCATCGTCGGGATGTCGTAGAGCACCACGTGGTACCCGAGGCTGCTGTCATCGCCCCACGCCACCTTGTCGCCGTAGATCGCGGGGGAGCTCTGGCTGTCGCCGTCCCGGTTGAGCCTCTTCATGTTCCATGTCCTGAGGTCCAGGAGGTAGATGTCGTAGTCCGCGCCGTTGAAGCTGCTCCAGGCGACCAGGTCACCATGGACGACGGGGTCGTACTGGGTGTTGTCCTGGTAGACCCGCTGCTCCGTCGCGGTGCTGATGGTGTAGACGAAGATGTCCACGTCCGTGACCCCCCGCGTGTCCATCCACACGATGCAATCCCCCCATATGTCGGCGTTGTACTGGGTCGCGGAGTCCGTGGTGATGCGCGTCTCGGTCGACGTGGAGAGGTCGTACATGTAGATGTCGCCGTTGCCATTCCGGTAGTCGGTCCAGACCACTCGGTTCTTGTAGATGTCGGGGTAGCTCTGCTCCGCCGTGCTCGTCGTGAGCTGGCGCTCCGTGCTTGTGGAGAGGTCGTACATGTAGATGTCCCAGTTGCCGTTGCGGCCGTCCATCCAGACGATGATGTTCCCGTAGATCTTGGGCACGCCCTGCGTCGCGCCGTTGCTGGTGATCCTCCTCTCGACCATGGTCGTGAGGTTCGTCATGTATATGTCGTAGTTGCTGTTCCTATCGTCGTAGTACACCACGCGGTCCTCCCAGATCGACGGGTAGTACTGGTCGCGGGCGGCCGACGTGACCCTGACCTCCTTGCCGAGGGTGAGGCCCGTGTAGTCGTTCCCCTCCTCCTCGTCGGGCACGCCGTTGTTGTCGTCGTCAGGGTCGGCGACGTCCCCGACGCCGTCGCCGTCCGAGTCCCGATACTCGGCCCCGTCCCACGGGTACTCGTCCTTGGAGTCCGGCACGCCGTCGTCGTCGGCGTCGAGGATGCGCGTGTAGATGTCGTAGCCGCTCGTGGCCGTCCTAGAGTCCGACCAGGCCACCTTGTCGCCATAGACGCAGGGGGTGTTCTGCGTCCCGGGGTTGGTGCAGAGGCGCGCCTCCGTCCCGGTCTGCAGGTCGTACAGTGTCACGTCCTGGAACGCCCCGACCCGCAGGTCGGCGTACACGACGTTGTAGCTCCATATCCTCGGGCGGGTCTGGGCTCCGGCGTCGCTCGTGAGCTGCCACTCCGCCCCGCCTAGCTGGACGCAGTAGACGTCGTAGTTGCCGTTCCTGTCGTCCATGTAGACGATGGTCTGGCCCGAGATGTCAGGAATCTGCTGGTTGGCCGCCTGGTTGGTGATGCGCGTCTCGGAGGACGCGGAGATGTCGTACATGTAGACCTCCCGGTTGCCCCACCTCGCGTCCTCGTAGACGACCTTGTAGCCGTCTATCCTGGGGTTGTACTGGCCGTTCGGGTCGTTGGTCAGCCTGGTCTCTATCGAGGTGAAGAGGTTGTAGAGGTAGATGTCGGCGTTGCCGTTGCGGTAGTCCTCGTAGACCACGTAGCCCGAGGAGGTGTCCGGCATGATCTGGGCGCTCGCGTCCGTGGTGAGCCGCGTCTCGGTGGACGTGCCGAGGTTGTAGGAATAGATGTCCCAGTTGCCGTTCCTCGCGTCCTGCCAGACGATGAAGTCCCCGTACACGGCTGCGTACTGCTGGGCCGCGGCGTTGCTGGTGACCCTTGACATGTAATACGTCGAGAAGTCGTACAGGAAGACGTCGCTGTTGCCGTAGAGGTTGCTGTGGAACACGAGCCGGTCGCCATCGATGTCCGGGTAGACCTCGTTGGTCGACCAGCTGGTCAGCCGCCGCTCCATCATCGTGGCCGAGGCCTCCTCGGCGGGCCCCACGAGCCCGGCGATGGCGGCCGCGAGCAGGAGCCATACGGTCAAGACGGATAGCGCACGCCCCCTTTCGGAAATGTGATTCATCCTTCCACTCCCCTGTGTGCCTTTTGTTGCCGACTGTCCCGTGACGGTCGTCGCGGTTCCCATCGGCGCCCCAATGCACTGTGTGGGTCTCATGCAGGCATCGTACGGCGCCTGCGTGGTGCCCTGGACACTATACCATCGAGTCTCGATAAATCCTTTCTGGTCGCGCAGACGCACCTCCTGAGGTGCCGGCCCGGGGCTGGCCATGGCCACGCCCTACCTCATATGGTTTATCTACGGCCATCCCTATCCCCCCATCCAGATGACCCAGCTGTGGCTGCTCGGCACCGGCGGTGGTCGGTTCGCCACCATCTTCCAGGAGAGGGCGACCGGGGGCGTCTACCTCAATGACGGGGTGCGCATCCACATCGACCCTGGGCCGGGCTCGCTCGTGCAGATGCGGCGCGCGCGGCTCGACCCGACCAAGACGGACGCGGTGCTCGTGTCCCACTGCCACCCCGACCACTACACCGACGCCGAGATCCTGATCGAGGCCATGACCAACGGGGCCAAGGTCAAGAGGGGGACGCTCGCGGGCGCCCGGTCCGTCATCGAGGGCTCGGACGGGTTCGGCCCGGCGGTCTCGGCCTACCACCGGTCCAAGGTGGGCACGGTGCTGCCCCTCCAGCCCGGCGACCGGTTCCCCGTGGGCGACGTCGAGGTCGTGACGACGCCCGCCTCGCACTCCGACCCCACGACCGTGGGCTTCCGCATCCGCACCTCCCGCGGCGAGGTGGGCTACGTGCCCGACACCGCCCTGGCCGACAGCGTCGTTGAGGCCAACAAGGGCGTCCGCGTGCTCATCGTGCCCCTCACGCGCCCGCTGCGCGCGCGCATCGACCACCACCTGTGCACCGAGGACGCGGCCGAGCTGGTGGCCGGGGTGGCGCCCGAGGTGGCGGTGCTCAACCACTTCGGCCTCAAGATCCTGCGCGAGGACCCCGAGGTCCAGGCGCAGTACATAGAGAAGCGGTCGGGCGTCCGCACCATCGTGGGCGAGGACCTGATGCAGCTTACCATGGGCGAGCACGTCTCCGCGTACCACCACCACGGGGGCAGGCGGGGCCGCCACCATGGCGGACAGGGGCACCATCACGGCCCTCCCCCCCACGACCTAGAGGGGGACCCCCCATCGCCACCGTCCCAGGGAGCCCCCCCGCCCCAGGCCTGAGGGCCTCCCCACAGGGCCCGTCCAGTCACCCCTGGGCCAAGCCTTTTCTACCGCCCGGGCGATACGCCGGCCCGGTGGCCCCGGTGACCTACATCGACGAGCTTCGCGCCGCCCTCGGGAAGGACAAGGTCCTCGACTCCGACTTCGACACCTTCTCGTACTCGTCGGACTTCTCGCCCATGGGCCCGGGCGAGGAGGTCCTGCCCGAGGTGGTCGTGCTGCCGCGCACGACCGAGGACGTCCTCGAGGTCGTCAAGGTCGCGCGCGCCCACGGCGTGCCCATCACACCGGTCGGGGGCATGACCGGGATGGCAGGCGGGGCGCTCGCCATCCGCGGGGGCATCCTGCTCGCGACGCACGCGATGGGCAGGGTCCTCGAGGTCGACGTCGCCAACCAGACCGTGCGAGTCCAGGCGGGCTGCACCCTCCAAAGGGTCAACGACGCGCTCGCGCCCCACGGATTGTGGATGCCCCACCTGCCCGAGTCCAAGTGGTCGTGCACGGTGGGCGCCTCCATCGCGTCCGACAACGATTCCACGTTCGGCATGAGGCACGGCAAGATACTCCAGCCGCTGCTCTCGGTCCAGGTCGTGGACGGCAACGGCCGGGTGGTCGAGTTCGGCCACCGCAAGACCCGGTTCACGTCGTCCGGCTACAAGCTCAAGGACCTGTTCGTGGGCGCCGAGGGCACCCTCGGCGTCGTGACCGAGGCCACGCTCAAGGTCGAGCCCTTGCCGCCGTACCGGCGCGTCGAGATGATCGTGATGCCCTCGCTCACCAAGGCGGTCGACCTCATCACGCACTGCCTGCGCTCGGGCATCTCCCTCGAGGCGGCCCACATCAACTGCCGCCACAGGCTCAAGTTCTACACGCACGCCTACGTGGTCAAGCACGGCAAGGAGCCCGAGATACCCGCCTGGGCGGGGGGGCTCCTCGCCTTCGCGGTCGCGGGCGTGCGCGAGGTCGTGGACCCCCAGGTCGACTGGGTCATCCGGCAGGCCGAGGCATCCTTCGGCGGTCAGCAGGTGCGCGAGCGCGACATCGTCGACAGCTGGTGGACGTCCAAGCACACGCTCGAGTTCGAGCCGTTCAAGCAGAAGTGGCCCGCGACGCAGGGCGAGAAGATGTTCGGAGCGGCCGACGTCGGCGTGCCCATGGGCGTGCTGGAGAGGTTCTACGAGGAGGGGTTCATGGCGCTGCTCAAGGAGCACCGGCTGCAGGTGCTGGGCATGAACGCCTACCTCGAGCACCCGAACTCCGTGGGCTTCTCCCTGTCGTGCGCGGTGTTCGTGGACTACCACGACCAGGACGAGGTCGACCGCTACCGCGCCTTCATCCTGGCCATGGCGCGCAAGGCCGTGGAGCTCGGCGGGACGTGCACGACTTACATGTCCGACACCTACTTGAAGATCCCCGTCATGCGAGAGGAGGCGGGGGGGGCGCTCGAGTACTACAGGCGCGTCAAGGACGTGTTCGACCCGCAGAACATCATGAACCCCGGCAAGAAGTGGGAACATCCGACGACGAGGGAGGACGGGACGGAGACCCGCAAGGGGGGTGCGCGCCATGGCTGAGGGCGCGACGCCGGCCGAGAAGAAGCGCCGCATCGGCGAGGGCAAGCTCAGGGACGAGGTCACGACGTGCTACGCGGCCTCGTGCGGCATGTGCCGGCGCAACTGCCCCATCTACAACGTCACCGGGCGCATGGTGCACTCCTCCACGGGCAAGAACAGGGTCATCAGGGGCTACATGGAGGGCAAGGTCGCCCCGTCCAAGGAGCTCGTGGAGGCCGTGTTCACTTGCACGCTGTGCGGCAACTGCGACGTGATGTGCGCGGTGCCCAACACGGAGCACTTCATCGCCCTGCGCCAGGAGCTGGTGGAGAAGGGCTTCCTGGTCAAGAACCTGGACGAGGTCTCGAAGAACGTCGAGCGCACCGGGAGCATCTACGCGCAGCCCATGGCCGAGCCCCGCCCTGGCAAGGTGACCGTCTACGCGGGGTGCCGCTGGGGATACCGCGCGAACATGCTCAAGCGCATCTTGCAGGTGCTCGAGGTGGCCGGGTTCGAGCCGCGCATCCTCGACGAGGTGTGCTGCGGCTACCCGCTGCGCGTGTTCGGGTTCAAGGAGCGCTACGAGCGTCACAAGCGGCTCGTCATCGAGCGCCTCGGCGAGGAGGAGGAGGTGCTCACGCTGTGCCCGACCTGCTCGGTCGAGCTCGCGGAGGAGTGCGAGTTGCCCGCGCGGCACGCGCTCCAGGCCCTCGCGGAGCGCGTCGAGGGGCTCGTGGTCAAGCACCCCCTCGACGCGACGGTGACCTACCACGACCCCTGCCACAACGCGAGGTACATGGGCGTGGTGGAGGAGCCGCGCGCGCTGCTCAGGCACATAGGCGCTCGCATCGTCGAGATGCCGGCCCACGGGGCGCACACCACGTGCTGCGGCGGGGGAGGCGGGCTCGCGTCCATGCGCTCGGACCTGTCGATGGAGGTCGCCAAGGCGCGAGTCCAGGAGGCGGTCGCCACCGGGGCCGAGTACCTCGCCACGGACTGCCCGACGTGCTTCTCCAACCTCAAGGAGGCCGCGCAGGAGCTGGAGGCGCCCATCAAGGTCAGCCTCGTGTGGGAGCTGCTGCTCAAGGCGCTCAAGTGATGGCAGATAGGATTTAATCCCACGCCTGCCAATACACAAGCCATGATGGGCTCGGTCAGATGCCCCTCGTGCGGGCGGGAGAATGCCGTCGAGACCGTGAGGCTCTACCGCATGTGCTCGGGCTGCGGCATGGCAATGGAGGTCCCGACGGCGGAGGCCCAGGTCGCCCCTCCACAGGCCGCCTACCACGGCGGCCAGGCTCCCCCGACGGTGACGGCACCGCCCTCGGGGCCCCCGCCGCCCTACGCGTCCCCGCCCTACGGGGCCCCCGCTGGCTACCAGTACCCCTACCCCTACCCCTATCCCCCGCAGTACCCCCCGATGTACCCCGCGCCCTATCCCTATCCGTACCCCTACGCGATGGGACCGCCCCCGAGCAACCACCCGGGAGTCTACGAGAAGCCGGAGGAGCCGCGCCGGCTCGACCTGGGCGCGCTCGTGAGCGTGCTCTTCCGGCCGAGGGACGCGTTCCGCGACCTGTACGGCCACACGGACTCGCGGATGGGCCTCATGGTCGTCGTGATTCTCACCATCATCGAGGGGCTCATAAGCCTCACGCTCAGCCTCACTGTCCTCTCGGAGGCCGAATCGACCGGGTTCAGCCTGTACGGCTCGCTGGCGGGTGGCATCGCCGTGGTGACCTTCGGGGTGGGCATCGTGACATCCCTCGCCATGTTCATCGGCGTGTGCTACTTCGCGCACGCGCTCCTCAAGAGCAGCCCTACCACCCTGAGGCCGAACCTTGACAAGACCATCGGCCTGCTGGGCTACGCGGCGATGCCGGGCCTCGTCATGGGCGTGCTCAACGTCGTCGTCGTGGGCAGCATGTCGGCGGCCCTGGCCGACCCGGGCGATACCAACATCACGGCGGCCGTCGGGTACGTGATATTGACGCTCGTGCTCGCGCTCGTTGGCCTCATCTGGTCCCTATGGGTGCAGGGCCACGCGGTCTCGGTCGCGAACGACGCGCCCTGGGGCAAGTCGGCGCTCATCGTCTTCGTGGCGTCCATCCTGGTGGGCATCATCGTCTTCGTCATCGCGATGCTCATCGTCGCCATCTTCGGTCTCGCCACCTTCCAGGGTGTGTGAACGGGTCACCGCCCCGGGACGGTGCGCCCACCCCAGACGACCGATTGGCCCGCGCCACGCGTTCCCCGTCGGTGCTCCCGCCGGGAGGGGAACCCCAATTTAATATTGGCTCTCCCGGGTTCTGTGTGGGTGAAGATATGAGCCCCTAAAGACATTCGAGCCTCCATGGAAGACACGGATCTCTACCGTCATCTCCTCGGCCTGGAACCACCGTGGTTCGTATCCAAGGTGGAGCTGAACATGAAGGACCAGCGCGTTGATGTCTGGACGGACCACGAAGAGAAGGTCCTGTGGACGTGCCCTGTCTGCAATAAAGTCCTTCCCGTCTATGACCACACGGACGAGCGCGTCTGGAGACACCTCGACAGCTGCCAGTTCATGACCTACCTCCATGCCCGGCCCCCAAGGGTCGAGTGCCCCGACCACGGGGTCGTCCAGGTAAGACTGCCCTGGGCGGAGGAGAGAGCCCGGTTCACGGCGATGTTCGAGCGCTTCGCCATCGACGTCCTGAAGGAGTGCTCCGTCACCGGGGCGATGAACATCCTGCGCATCAGCTGGGACGAGGCCTGGCACATCATGGAGAAGGCGGTCCGGAGAGGTCTGGTTGCCAAGAAGGGAGTCGTCCTTGAGCACATCGGCGTCGACGAGAAGTCCATCGCAAAGGGACACTCCTACGTCACCGTCGTTTGCGACCTCGACGGCTGCACGGTCGAGTACGTGGCCGAGGAGCGCAAGCAGAAGAGCCTGGACGGTTACTTCGAGAGCCTCTCGGAAGAGCAATTGAAGGGCATCAAGGGCATCGCCATGGACATGTGGGAGCCGTACATCAACTCCGTGCGAGAGCACGTCCCTGACGCTCAGGAGAAGATCGTCTTCGACCGGTACCATATCATGCGGCAGATGAACGATGCCGTGGACACGGTCAGGAAGAGGGAGAACCGGGAGCTGCGCGAGGCCGGG
>CAYGVT010000058.1:0-17450 GCA_964353355.1 uncultured Thermoplasmata archaeon
GGCCCGCAGAGTTCCACCGCGTCGGCCACGAACCGATGCAGCTTCGGGTTGTCGATGGCGGCGAGCTTCCTGAAGTTGGCCGCGTCGGCCCTGGACTTGATGATCTTCTCGAGCTTGGCGTCCATCCTGCGTCTCCGGCGCTTGTTAAACACCTGCGCGCCGGC
The DNA here is from genome assembly GCA_964353355.1 of uncultured Thermoplasmata archaeon. Lineage (GTDB taxonomy): Archaea > Thermoplasmatota > DTKX01 > DTKX01 > CAYGVT01. The sequence continues at coordinate 165 of CAYGVT010000058.1, forward strand.
CTTCCCGGCGCGACGGTATGGAATTCTAGGTCCGCCCCGGCGGAAGTCAACCGCCGGGACGGAGCGAGAGGGCGAGGGGGTGAGGGGGTGAGGGGGTGAGGGAGTAAGGGAGTGAGGAGGGGAGGGAGGAAGGGGGGACCGACCAGGAGGTGCCCGCCGGCATGCCCCTGACGACGCACCCCCCCCCTGCCCCGGGGGCGGAGGCCTCGCCCACCCCCGCCCGGGCGATCCCACTTATATAGCCGCCCCTAGCCGCCCCGTAGTGGACGGCGTCCGGGGCGGAGAATCGGGGGACCCCAGGTCGAAAGGTATATATCGGAAGGAGTGGTTCAAACCCCCACTCCGGAGCCAGTAGCCCTCGTTCTGGGGGGGATATAGAGAATGAGAGGAACCCACCGCTTGTCCCTAGCCGTCCCACTGGTGGTCGGCCTGCTCTTGGCCTCCGCGCCCTTCGTGGCGGCGGACGTGCTCGAGGTCTTCGCTGGCCAGGACAAGAACGCCCGAGTCAACGTGGACGTCATCTTCAACGATGCCGAGCTGGTCAGGCCGAACCCGCCCGACCCGCTGAAGAGCTACAACTACGCCTGGGACTTCGATGCCAACAAGGACCTCAACTTGGACTTCATCAACGACAACGACAACGAATCGACCAACCTCCTCACCCAGCACCGGTTCACCTCCCCCGGCCAGTTCGTCTGCACGCTCACGGTCACCGACAGCTCGGGCGGCACGGCCAAGGACGTCTGCGTGGTGACGGTCGAGGAGAACGAGCCCCCGGTGATCCAGTCGCAGGACTCCATCAACGCCTACGTCAACACCCCTTACAACTTCACCGCCACCGCGTCCGACGACTACTCCCCGAGCCACCTGCTCAGGTGGGAGTGGGACTTCGGCGACGGCAGCAGGGGCAACGACCCCCCGCCGATCGACCACACCTACAACACCATCAGGGCCTACCAGTGCCGCATCCGCGTCTACGACCAGGAGCAGGCATGGTCCGAGAGGACCATCACCATCAACGTCGTGGAGAAGCCGGGCGATTCCGGCGTCGTATACGAGGTGGGCGGCTCTGGCCTCCTCAAGGTGAAGAACAAGCAGGTGCGCGAGGACGGGTACATCGGCTACACCATCTGGGCCGCGAAGAACCACGACATCCGGGTGACCATCCTGGCGGACCCCTCCAAGTCCTCGGTCGCGGTGCTCATCTTCCACTCCCAGAGCGCGTTCCTCGACTACGAGCTGGGCATCCCTGGCACGTGGGACGCCGACATCTCCAGGCCGGACATGGCCGCGTCCCAGAAGATCACGTGGAAGTCCGAGAAGGACGAGCGTGTCTGGGTCGTCATAGACAATGGCTACCAGGGCAACGACCCGTTCGACCTGTGGAGCGGCGTGGCTGAGGTCGACGTGACCGTGGAGGACCTCGACCGTGACAACTTCCTGGTCGACATCTCCATCTGGGTGTGGGTCGGACTCCTCGTCATCGGCTTGGTGATCGTGGGCATCTTCCTGCTCAAGCGGCTGGCCGAGACCCAGGCCCTGCGCAGGAAGGAGAAGGAGGCCATCTCGCGCGCCAAGGTGGAGCGCGACGTCCGCGTGAGCTCGCTGCGCCAGTTCCTGGACGACCCCGAATCGGCCGTCAAGAGGCAGCAGCCGCCCCCCGGCATGAGGCCCGCCCCCGGCGCATACCCGCCACAGGCCGGCGCATACCCGCCGCCGGGTGCGAGGGGGCCGCCTCCGCCGCAGAGGGTGGCGCCACCCCTGCCGCCCCCGCAGGCACCCCCACAGCCAGCACCTCCGCCGACCGCCGAGGCCCCCCCGCCATCGCCCCCGCCGCCGGCCCCCGTCAGGGCGCCCGAGGCCGTCGAGGCGGGCTCGGGCCCCGTCTACATGGTCACCGAGCCGCCGAAGCGCGGTGACATCCTCGGTGGTAAAAAGCCGGAGGGCGGCTGAACGGGGGGGGCTCCACATGGCCACGGCCCGCAAGGCTCGCGACCGCACGAAGCGGTTGTGCGTCGTAGGGACGGGCTACGTGGGGCTCGCCACCGCCGTGGCCTTCGCGAGCCACGGCAGGCATGTTGAGTGCGTCGACATCCTCCCCGAGCGGGTGAGGGCGGTCCAATCGGGCAAGGCGCCCTTCTTCGAGCCCGCCCTCGAGGACGCGCTGCGCAAGCTTGTCAAGCGGGGCGCGGTCACGGCCACGACCAACATCGACTCCGCCGTCGCGGGCGCGGAGGCCACGTTCATCTGCGTCGGAACGCCCTCGGCGCCGGACGGCTCGTTCGACATGTCGCAGGTCGAGGCGGCCGCGCGCGGCATCGGCGACGCGCTGCTCAAGTCCGAGGCCAAGGGGCACATCGTCGTCACCAAGAGCACCGTCTCCCCGACGGCGAACCGCAACCTCGTGCTGCCCGCGCTCGAGACCTACTCCCGGCTGCTCGCGCCCAAGCAGCTGTCGCTGGCGTGCAACCCCGAGTTCCTGCGCGAGGGCCAGGCGCTCAACGACGCGCTCAGGCCCGATCGGGTCGTCATCGGCACCATGGAGGGCGACGCGCGCGCGTGGACGTTCCTGAGCTCGCTCTACCGGCCGTTCAGGCGCCCTGTCCTGCGGACGTCGCTGGAGGGGGCGGAGCTGATCAAGCTCGCCTCCAACGCGCTCCTGGCCACCAAGGTCGCGTTCGCCAACGAGGTCGCGAACCTGGCCGCCGAGGTCGGCGCCGACGGTCTCGAGGTGCTCGGGGGCGTGGGCATGGACCACCGCCTCGGGCCCGAGTTCCTGAGGGCGGGGCCGGGCTTCGGGGGCAGCTGCTTCCCCAAGGACCTGCGGGCGCTCTTGGCGTTCGGGCAGTCCCGCGAGATGAGGCTCATCATCCCCAGGGCCGCGCTTGTCCAGAACGAGTGGCAGCCGCTGGTGGTCGTCAACCTGGCGAGGCGCGCCGTCGGCGGCGACATCGCGGGCCGCAGGGTCGCCCTGCTGGGGCTTGCGTTCAAGGCCGACACCGATGACGTGCGCGAGACGCGCGCGCTGCCCATCTACCGGGCCCTCACGGCCTCGGGCGCGGAGGTCGTGTGCCACGACCCGCGCGCGGGCGCCGCGTTCGCCGCGCTCGCGAAGGCGGAGAACCTCACGCCGCCCAAGATCGCCAAGAAGCCGGAGGACGCGCTCAGGCGCTCGGACGTGGCCATCATCCAGGCGGACTGGCCCGAGTACAGGCGCCTCAGCCCGCAGCGCATCCGCCAGCTCATGGGCAAGGGCGCGGCCATCGTCGACGGCCGCCGCGTCCTCGACCCGGAGAAGGTCCGCAAGGCCGGCATCAGGTACTACGGCGTCGGCTGGCCGTCCGGATGAGCGGGCGCGCACGGGGGCCGGCCACGGGTCCGCTGCGTGTTCGCCGCGAGGGGCCGGCCCCGCCCGTCACGCCATCGAATCCCTGACCCTCACAGCCACCGCGCGGACGTCCGGCAGCAGGCTCCCGAGCTCGACGGACCTGTCGACGACGACCACGAGGATGCTGCGCTCGTCGACCGGCGTCGTGACGATGTAGTGCTGCTCGGCCACGACCACGACGGTGCGCGCGGACTCGCTCTCGACCGATTCCATCACGAGCTCGGCTATGCCCAGCATGAACGCCCCGCGCAGCGCGAGCGTGTCCGGGTTGATGCCCGTGGGCAGGTCGGAGGCGATGGGCATCCCATCACGGCTGATGACGGTCGAGGCCACGACGCCGTTCGACCCCCTCAGCTCGCGGAGCAGGGTGCGCAGGTGGGTCGGGCCAGTGCCCCCCGTGGTGCCCCCTTGCTCGGCTGGCAAGGCGCCCGTCCCCCGGTCACGCCTCGGGCCGGGGCACGAGGTCGAACAGGCAAAGCTCAGAGCCGTTGGTGACGCACTGCGTCTCGACGCAGTGGTAGCGGTACCGCGAGAGGGCCGACGCGGTGCCCGCGAGGTAACCGCACGTGAGGTCGCACGAGGGCCCGTCCATGCGCCCGAGCGCCTGCGCCTCGCTGGAGCCGTCGCACTGCACGTGCAGCCGTCCCTCGCCCTCCTCGCTGACGATGATGCGGCCGAGGCCCATCTCGATCCACAGCGAGGTGAGCGTCTCCGGCAACGTCAGCCCGGAGTTCATCTTGATGTTTATCTTGCGCGTGACCGCCTCACCGCTCGAGAAGCCGATGCGGAACAGTATGGCGCGCGCGGCGTCGGCGCCGGCGAGCTTGCGGAACTCGTCGTGCAGGCTCTTGAGGATCTGGATGGGCATGATGAAGAACGCCGCCTGCACCGCGGCCTCCTCGCCCTCACGGACGGCGCTCATCCTCAGGCACCCCCCTGCTTGAGGGGCACCATCTCGCGCTCGATGAGCTTGAGGTCCTTGTCCCCCATCGTGGACGGACTGATGCTCGCGAGCAGGATGGAGTCGTGGATGGATATCTGGTCGCGCACCAGCTGCAGGAACTTGAGCGCGCTGTGGAAGTTGTTCTGGACGATGAGGTACTCGAGCCCGGTGATCATCACGATGGGCTTCTCGGCCTTCTTGAGGAAGTCCTCTATCTTGTGGTAGAGCTTGCCGAGCTGCACGGGCTCGACCGCGTACTCCTGCTCCGCGTTGCTCAACCACAGGATGGGCGTGGCGGCCAGGCCGAACTGCTTGCGGACCTTGTTGGGGAAGTCGCGCGTGATGCACAGGCCCTGGCTCCCGTGGGCGATCTCGTCGACGAAGATCTGGTAGGCCGTGTCCACCTCCTCTTCCTCGACCAGGTAAGACATGCCGCGCTCGAGCGCACCCCGGGGCGTCACGGCCTTCAGGGGCGCGATGACCGGCGGCACGACCGCCCTCTCGATGGCGGGCTTGAGGTACTCGCCCGCGAGCTTGAGCACGAAGAAGATCTCGCTCCAGTCCTCCGAGCCCTGGACCTCCTCGGTCTTGAAGTCCTTGCCGGAGAGGGCCGCGGCCATGCCGTTGAGGTAGCCTCGCGTGAAGTGGCACTTGGGCTCCTTCGGCCGGCCCAGCGCCAGGCTCTCGACGGACTCGTGGAACCTCACCTTGAGGTGGTCAGCGCCGACCTCCTCGACCGTGATGCGGCCCAGGCCCACGCCCGCCCAGAGCGCGGGGATGGTGTTCGCGATGTCATCCAGCGTGTCGCACTTCATCCCCATGCGCGTTATCATGCCCTCCCCGCACCTGATGCCGTAGCGGTAGAGCATGTCGCTGGCGAGCGCGTCCCCTCCTTGGATCTCGAGCTCGTCGCGCAGGCTCTTGAGCGCGTGGCCGGGCATGATGAAGAACGCCATCTGTAGGACGTCCTCGCTCGCCTGGCCGTCCTCAACCAGCATTGGTCTCTCGTCCATGGCGCCACCCCCTCACATGAGGTTGATCTTCTTGAAGAAGTTGTAAGTCAGCGTGTTCCCCAGCTCCAGGAACGACCGCTCGACGTTGTCGCCGGTCTTGGCAGACGTGAAGTAGAGCGGCGCGCCGTACTTCCTGGCGATGGCGTCGGCGTCCGTGGAGTCGAAGGTCGCTATGTCGAGCAGGTCGGACTTGTTGATGAGGAACACGAGCGGTACCCTGCCCACCGTCTTCTGGAACCCCTCGGCCCACTCGCCCATGCTCCTGATGGTCGCGGGCCGCGTGCCGTCGGACACAACCAGCCCCCCCTCGGCGCCCTGGTAGTAGACAGGGTGCAGCCTCGAGTACTCCTTCTGTCCCAGGATGTCCCAGATGAGGAGGCTTATGCGGACCTTGAGGTCCTGGCTAGGGTGCTTGAACGTGAGGGTCTTCTTGGTCACCTTCGTGCCGATGGTGGTGATGTACTTGTCGTCGAAGCTGCTGTAGACGTACCTCCTGATGAGGGAGGTCTTGCCCACGGCCGCATCCCCCAGCAGACATATCTTCTTGATGAGCTCCTTTGACTCGGTCATACCCACCACCTGTGATATTACACCCCCGATAGATATATCTTCTTAGCCCGCCCGCGGCGAGGGGCGCCCGCGATGCGCCGGCGGCGGCGGCTTTTGACCGTCGCCGTGGCATGTAATAGCATGGTGCCGGGGATGCTGGCATGATATTAGACAGGTGAGGGGTCTTGAATTGACTATTTTGTAAGAGGACGCGTTGAGATTTACGATATTGAAAATGGATTGCTTGTTTCAGAAGTTATATAAGTGAGAAACGCACAGTATGATGTCGCAGGAAGCAGCGGGACAGGCATCGCTCATTAGTAGCTCCTTACATCCAAACCGCCTCCCCCCCACCCATTCGTGCCTCCCGCTGCTTCCGCCAATTCCTGCCGCGACCGCCTCCGGGGGCGCGTCACAGCAACCTTTTTCTCCCGCCAGTGCAATCGGAACTCCGTGGGCCAGCCCAAGCGCTGGTGCTCCTTCGCCGGGGGAGCGCTCATCCTCGCACCGACCCTTGCAGCGATTGCGCTGCTCGCCCTGGCGCTCTGGGTCGCAGCGCCCGCCAGCGCCACGCCCACGGCGGAGGCGGGCCCCGACATCTCCGGCTACACGGGCAGGGCGGTCCTGTTCGAGGGCGTCGGCACGCCCGACCCGGCGCTGCGCATCATCCTCTACGAGTGGGACTTCGACGGCGATGGCACGTTCGATTGGAACTCCACCCTCGGCGGCTCCACGACGCACGTGTTCCAGGGGCCGCTCGAGGCCGAGGCGGTCTTCCGCGTGACGGAGTACAACGGGACCGCGGGCGGCCTCATCACCGCGTCCGACGCGACGGGCCTCAAGGTGCTGAGCGGCCAGCCCGTCGGCCGCATACGGTCGAGCACGACGGCCGAGATCGACACCGATTTCGACCTCTGGGCCGAGTACTACGACCCCGACGGCGGCGAGCTCCACTACCTCTGGGACCTCAACGACGGCACAACGGGGGACGAGGAGCGGTTCGAGCACAAGTTCAGGGAGCTCCGCAAGTACAACATAACGCTGCGCGTCACAGACGACGAGGGCGACAGCACGGACGGGCAGCTCCTCCTCACCATCGTCAAGGAGCTGCCCGAGGAGCCGATGTCGCGCACGACCTTCATGGCCCTGGCCGTCACCGCGATGGTGGGCCTCCTCCTCATCGCGCTCCTGGCCTATCGCAGCATCCGCGCTCAGCCCTCCAAGCCCTCGAGCGGGGGCAGGGGCGGGGGCGGGGACGGGGACGGGGGCGGGGGCGGGGGCGGGGGCGGGGACGGGGTCGAGAGCGGTGGCATGGGCAGGGGCAGCGAGGCGCCCGCGGAGGGCGGGCCGGCCGAGGCCCTCGGCGGCCCCATCATGCCAGAGGCGAGCCTCGAGGACCGTCCAGAGGAGGCCGCGGCACAGCCCAAGCGCCGACCGCGCGTGGTGGCGCAGCCGCGCGTGGCCAAGGTCGCGGCCAAGGCCAGGGAGGCCGACCCGGCCGTCCCCGCCGCCCCGCCGATGCTCCCGTGCCCCGAGTGCGGCACCACCCTCGGGGAGGACGGGCGATGCCCGTTCTGCACCGCGAACGAGGCCATCGACACGGCCGAGCGCCGCATCGTCGAGCTCAAGGGGGAGGGCTTCGTGCTGGCCGAGGTCGAGGACAGGGTCGAGGCGGCCAAGGCCGCGCTCCACGTCAAGAGCTACAAGGATGTCGGGTCCGCGCTCGCCGACGCGAGGCGCGCCATCGAGGAGGCGGAGCGCGACCACGACCGCGGCGAGAGGTTGCTCATGCTCGTGGACGAGCTCATGGAGGAGGCGCGGAGCCGCGACCTGGACACGACCAAGGCGGCCAACCTTCTCAAGCTCTCGCGCAGCTTCCTGAAGACGGGCAAGTACCCCAAGTCCATCCACTACGCCGAGCGCAGCCGCGACCTGCTGATGGAGACGCTCGAGCCCTTCGACCTGGACCGCTACTTCTGCTCGCACTGCAAAGAGGAGGTCGCCCCGGAGGACGAGCAGTGCCCGCGGTGCGAGACGTCGCTCGAGAGCGGGCTGGTCAAGCGCGCGAAAAGGGAGCTCAAGCAGCTCTGGGAGAGGCTGGAGGGCATCCCCAGGGAGCACCCCGCCCGCGACGCCATCGCCTCCCACCTCGAGCAGGCGGGTGAGCACGTGGAGAGCAGGTCGTCCTCCGCGGCCAGGGAATCCCTGGACCGCGCCCGCACGCTCCTCGACGGCAAGGAGGGCGCACCCGCGGCCGATGCGGACGGGACCGTGCCCATCAAGGAGCCCGAGGCCTTGAAGGGGGACGCCCTCTCCGACCACGGCACCGAGGGCAGGGAGGGCCGGGAGGGCAGGCCCGAGGACGGTGGCGCGCCCCCCGCCGCCGACGCTGGGGGCGGTCCCGGCGATGGGGCCGTCGAGGGCGGCTCTGACGAGGGAGCGAAGTGAGCGCGCCGACGACCGCCGTGCTCGTGCGCCCCGGCCACGGGGCGTCGCGGCCACCGCCGAGGTCCGACCATGCGAGCGCGCGCCGGGGGGTCGATGGCGCGTGAACGACCTGCTCGTGCTGGCCCTGGTCGCGGGCCTCGTCGGCTCGGGCTACTACCTCATCCACACGATGACGGTCACGAAGGACGTCGTCAGGTTCAGGGTCGCCATCGTCGTTTCCATCGTCCTCACGTTCGCGCTCATGATTGCGGTCTCGGCGGAGTGATGCTGGAGTGAGCAAGCTCGTCAAGCGCATGCCCTGGGACGGGGAGGAGGGGACACGGGCCCGACCACGGGAGGCACAGGCGACACCGGCCGCGCGGCCCTCGACGCCCATGTCCCTCGAGGACGTCCCGGAGGACCTGCGCGCGCTGCTCTCGGTCCGCCCCCGGCGCAACCCCGAGGTGGAGTGGGAGGAGGACCCCTCCACGGGCCTCATCACCCTGGTCTACGCCAAGCGGTTCACCCCGACCGAGCGCGCGCTCAAGCGCGTCCTCAGGGCAAAGGAGGAGGTCCGCAGGCCGCTCGACGCCCCGGGCTCCGACATCTGGCGCATGTGCGACGGCGAGCACGACATCAGGAGCATCTGCGACGAGGTCGACCACGAGTACAAGGAGCGCATGGAGCCGGTGCTCAAGCGCGTGTCGGAGTTCATCCTGGTCCTCGCGCAGCGGAACCTGGTAATCCTCAGGAGGGAGGCCGACGAAGCTCAAGAAGAGCAAATCCCATGACGCCGGGCCCAAGGAGACGGTCGTTCTCGTCTGCCCGGTCTGCGGGTCGGACGAGGTCGACTACGAGGCGGGCATGATCACCGGTCAGAAGTACAAGTGCAAGCGGTGCCGCTACATCGGCTCCCTCGCGCTCGAGCGCCGCGTCGTCGTGGCCGAGGACGGCTCGGTCCGGGAGATATGAGCGGCGCATCCCGCCCCCCCACCCCCAAGCTATTTCTGCCGCCTTTGCGATGCCCGGTCGGCGGTGCACGGAGCTGCTGTCCAACCTCATCCAGGTCAGGCTCAAGGCGAGGGGCGCGCCCGAGGGGCACGCCGCGAATGGCACGGTCCGGTGCGAGCCCTCGGAGGCGCACCCGGGCGACGCGCTCGCGGCCGTGGTCGACGTGGCCTTCGAGGGCGGCGCGCCGCAGTCGCTCACGGCCAGCTGCTCACCGCCGGAGGACCTCGCGGCGGGCGAGCCCACCGTCGAGCTCGGGCCCGAAGCCGCCAAGGTCACGATCCCCTTGACGGTCACGCAGGGCGCGGAGCTCGGCCGCTACTACGCGCAGGTCGTCTACGCCGACGAGCGCCGCGAGCACTTCGAGGCCGAGGCCCCCCTCGAGGTCACCAAGCACTGGGTGACGATCGAGACTGTGACGGTCGCCCCGGCGCGCGCCTCGCCAGGGGACGCCGTCGACGTCGCCGTGCGCATGTCATTCGGCGGCGAGGGCCGCGTGCGCGGCCATGCAAGGGGCCGGCTCCAGCCGGAGGGCTGGGGCGGCGACGAGGCGCAGGTGATGGACCTGGCGAAGGAGCGCAGCTCGGTCACGACCGAGCGCGAGATCGCGTGGCACGTGCGCATCCCTCGCGAATCTCCCCTCGGGCCCTACATGGCGCGCGTGGAGTTCGCTTCGGGGGAGGGGAAGGAGGAGCGGGCCTTCACGGGCGTCCTCCACGTCGTCCCGCGGCGCGCCGTGCGCGCCGACCCCCCCGTGGTCGAGCCCGCGATGCTCGCCCCGGGGGAGGGCTTCGCGATGCGGGACAGGCTCGAGAACATCGGGCTCGAGCCGCTCGACGTGCGCGCGGGGGGCGAGCTCGCGCCAGAGGCGGGCGGGTCGGCCATCGCGCTCGAGGAGCGCGGGCTGAACCTGCCACCGGCGGCCGTCCACGAGGTCGTCTGGATGCTCGCCGCCCCCGAGCGCACGGGAAGGTGGCTGTGCCGCGTGAGGGCGAGGGCCGAGAGGATGGAGGGCGCGGACCCCATGCCTTCCGTCCTCGATGTCAGGCCCCCCAACATGCCCCAGGCGCTCTCCGTCGTGCCATCGAGCGCGTGGGCGGGCCCCGGCGAGGCCGTGGAGCTCCTCGCCCGCATCGTGGACGCGGGCTCGCACCCGGGCTCGGAGGCCGCGATCACGCTCGCGCTCGAGTCCGACGCCGGCGCGAGGCACACGGCCACCTGGACGGGCCGCATCGGGGCCGAGCCGGTCGAGGCAAGGGCGCGCGTCGCGCTCCCCCTCGATGCCGCGCAGGGCGCTGGCGAGGGCGCGACCACCAGGTTCGCGGCGCTCGCGCTCTCCGCGGACGGCCGCGTCCTCATCCGCGTGCCGGGCGCGGTCGCCGTCCGCCGCAGCATCTCCCTCGCGCCGGTGGTGCTCAAGGCGGGGCCTGACCCGGGGTTCGTCCCCGACTGCCTCGTGCCGGGCGAGCGCGTCGTCGCCAGCGTGCCCGCGGGCGCGCTCACGCTCCACGAGCTGTCGAGCGGTGGCCGCCTCTACACGCGCGGCGACGCGGTCGTCGGCGTGGACGCCCCCATGGACGAGGCATTCTGGGGCGATGCGATGGACGCCGAGCTGCGGGCGCACACGGACCTCCACGCACGATTGCCCAAGGCCGCGGCGGCCCTGCGGGCGGAGGCCATGCTCGTCCGCGCCCTGGGGACGCACCTCGGCACGGCCGGCAGCACCTCCAGGACGACCCGAACGGCGAGCGCCCTGCTCAGGGCGTTCGACCCCGCCGGGCGCGAACCCGCCCAGGCCCCAAGGGAGGGATCCCTGGGTCGGCTCGCAGCAGTCCTCGTGGACCTCGATGTGTCACCGTCGGTCGCGCGCGAATGCATCGCCGCCCTGGCCGACGAGGTGCGGGCCGTCGAGACTGGCGGTCAGCGGCAACGACCGGCGGCGGAGGGTGCGGCCGCCGCCGAGGTGGCCGGGATGGCCCTCGACGGCCTCGCTGAGATGCTAGGCCGGACCCCCGCCAAGCTGGACGAGCGCACGCTCGAGTCTGCCATCGCCCTGCTGGCCGCCGGCGGCTTCGCGGAGACGGACCTCCACAGGGCCCGCGGGTGGGTGGACCCGTGGGCGGTCCCCCATGAACCGAGGGAGGCTGCCAAGCTCACGACCGAGGCAGCGACGGACCTCCTCGGGCCCTTGATGGGATTCCTGACCCTCCACAGGGCCCGTCGACGGGGCGCGACGGCCAACATGGCCGTCCGTGCCTCGTACGCGGCCGTCGCGCGGGACCTGCATCTGGATGCCCCGACCGTGACCGCGTTCTCGGGGGAGGCGTGCGACCTCGCGCTCGAGTTCGTGAACGGCTCGGGGCACGAGCTCAGGCTGCGGCTCTACGTCGCCCTCCCATCGCCCGCGTGGGCGTTGCTCGAGCCCCCATCGAGGAGCTCGGCAGGCCTCTCGTCGCTGGGGCCCGTCGTCGTCCCGGCAGGTGGCAGGCTGCGGCTGGTCCTCGTGGTCTACGTACCGACGACCGCGAGGCTCGACGGCTACACCATCCCCATCGAGGTGCTGCCGGAGCCGGTGGACCTCGCGGTCGAGCGAGGGGGCGACCTCCGATGACGGACGAGCGATCCGACGCCGCCGTCATCATCTCGCTGCTGAGGATGGAGGAGCTCGCGACGGGCGGGCTCCCACGGCCGGACGACGCTCCCCCACCGAAGTGGCTGAGGAAGGCCGTCCACAGGGGCTGGGTGCTGCTGCCGAGGGCGGCCTCGCTCATGGGGAGGGACGTCCCCGCCCTCGAGGGCGCGGTCGCATCGTCGCCCCTGCTCAGGGCAGGGATGGCCGAGCCCCCGCGTTTCCTGGGCATCTTCAGGCGGAAGCCTGTCCCGGCCGCGACCTGGGAGGAGAGTCCCAAGGTCTCGGCGAGGGTCCTGGAGGACCCATTGGGCATCGCACCCGCTGTGCTCGTCCATCCTTCGGCCATCTCCGCTTTCATATCCCCGTTCATCTCGGCAAGGCGCGAGATGCTGCTCGTCGAGCCCCACGAGCTCGCCGAGCCCCAGCGCAGCCTCGTCCCCGCGCGCAGCCGCGAGTCGCTGCTGCAGAGGGTCGACCCCGCGCTCGTGGACCTCTACGCGCGCGAGGACCTCGCGGTCGCCAGGAAGCGCCGGCCGCCCACGTCGCCGCTGAAGTTCCCGGACGGCTACCCCGCGCGCGACCTCCCGTCGGCGGTCCGGCTCCTGGTGAGCGCGCGCGCGTCCGACGTGGCCGAGAGGCTCCGGTCGGGCTCGCTCGCGGGGTGGTTCCGCGAGGAGGCGGGCGAGGGAGAGCTCGCGGCGGTCATCGACGCGGCCGCCCACGCGGCCCAGGACCGCGGCGAGGGCGACGAGGCCGCGCGCGCGCGGCTGCTGCAGTACATCAGGCGCACATCCGTCGGCGTCGAGCTCGAACGCCAGCTCGTCGAGCCCCTCGCGGAGGGGCTGAGGTCGCGCGACCCGGCGAGGGTCGCGCAGAGCGCCCAGGCCCTGCTGCTGCTCGACCCCGACATGGCCGCCTCGGAGCTCGCCCAGGCGCTCTTCGAGACCGACCCCGCGTGCCGCGCGTCCGTGGTGGAGGCGCTCGGCGCCACGGCCTCGCCGCGCGCGGTCGATTCGCTCGAGCGCCTCGCCCAGGCGGGCACGCGCGCGGACGACAGGGAGGGCGCGCTCGCATCCCTGAGGCGGCTCGCACGGGAGGGCGGAGCGGCCCCCGTCGCGGCAGCGGCGCTGGATAGGTTGAAGAAGGCCTGAGCCCACGCGCTCAGACCTCGGGCCCCCCCTTCCGAGCGCCCTTGGTCCTGGACCCCGCCCGCCCCCGCAGCGCGTCCGCGCGGCGGTCCGTGAACCGGGCGGCGGGCACCCGCCTCGTGCGCCCAAGGCCGACGGCCAATCGGTAGACCCACGACGGCGACGGCCCGACCGCACGCGCCGCGGGCGCCTGGCCAGGCGCCAGCCTGAGGTCGTCGCGCGCGTAGGCCGCCAGCTCCGATGGCCCGGTCAGCGCCACGGCCCCCTCAGGGCACACGGCCGCGCACGTGCCGCACCGGACGCACGCGCCCGCGTCCGCCCCAGGGACCCTCGCCCCCTCGGCGAGCGTGATGCACACTGCCGTGCACGCCCCGACGCACTCGCCACAGGCGGTGCAGGCCGCGGCGTCGAACACGGGCGTGCCCCGCGCGGGACCGAGGGGCTCGAGCCGCTCGCGCGGCCAGTCCACGGTCGACCGCCCCTCGGAGAGCCGGCGCATGGCGGCCCGCAGCGGCCCGGGATAGCTCATGCCATCACCTCCAGGAGCACCGCGATGACGAGGAGGTTCGCCCCCGCGAGGGGCAGCCAGCGGGTCCGGACGGCCCTCAAGGCCTCCACGGACGAGGTCATCGGGTACACCGCCGAGAGGAACGACGCGACCGTCACCAGGGCGGCCGCCTTGAGGTACGTCCACCAGCTGCCGTCGGCGACTGGTCCCGCCCAGCCTCCGAGGAACACCACGGCGCCGAGCAGCGCGAGCGCGAACTGCCGCCCCGCCATCGAGTACCTGGCCAGCGCCATCGCATCGCCGCCCGCGATGCGGCGCGCGAGCGCGCGGTCCTGCTCGAGCCGGCCTGCCTCGCGGGTGAGCGAGTAGAGGAACAGAATGAACGCGACCGGCGCGAGGATGGCGAACCACCCGTTGTCCTGCTGGAAGCGGACGAGGCCGTCGGCCGAGGCTGCCTCGGCTATCATGAGGGGCGCGGCGATGGAGAGCGTGATGAGGAGGCCTGCGTCAGTTGCGGACTTCCAGCGGAGCCAACCCTCGCTCCAACGCGCATGGATGGCGCACGGGATGGGTGCGACCGCGAGCATGGCGGTCGCGGCCAATATGCTCCACACGGGGTCGATGACCCTCATCATGCCGCCCGCGGGGATGAGGACCAGTGACGCGATGACGAGCGCGCCCGAGACCGCCGCCCCGGCCGAGGAGGGCGTCCATGTCCGGGACCTCCTCAGCATGAGCTTCGCCCAGTCGGCCCAGCCCTGCATGACCCCACCGAGGCCGCGGTAGCTCGGGCCCACCCGCCCCTCGAGCCGCGCCCGGATGCGCAGGTCGAGCCACGACACGGCGGCGCCAGCGAGGCCCGCCCAGGCCGCAGCGACCAGGGCGGCGATGATGGCCGCGAGGGCCACGTTCGCGTCCGCCGCAAGCCAGTCGACGAACCTGTCGAGGTAACCGCCCTGGAGGCCCAAGCCCTCGACCACGCGGTCGACCGCGCCCAGCGCGAGGTGCACCAACGACAGGTAGAGGTCGAGCAGGTCGCTCACCTGTCCACCCCCCCGACGCAGAGGTCGATGCTAGCGACCGCGAGCGGCACGTCGTCGACGGGCACGCCTATGAGGGCCTCGCCGAGCGCCGCCGCGTGGGCGAGGTCTGGGCTGCGGAAGTGCACGCGGCGCGGGGACGGCCCACCGGTCGACACGACCATGCACTGCAGCTCGCCGCGCGGCTCCTCCACCACGCCCAGCGCGCGGCCCGGCGGCACCTCCTCGGGCGCCTCCTCGCGGACGCGGCCGCCCGGCATCGCGCTCGCGAGCGCGCGCAGCACCCTGGCCGATGACGCCACCTCGAGCAGCCGCAGCTCGGCGCGGGCGCGCGCGTCTGCGTCCGTGAGGCTGTGCACCTTGAGCGGCAGCCCCGAGTAGCCCGGCGCCCGCCCGTCCACACGGGCGTCCGCGGACGAGCCCGCTGCCCTCGCGAGCGGGCCGGAGAGGCCCCAGCCCGGCATGTGGTCCGGGTGCACGGGCGCCAGGCCCGCGAGCCGATGCCACTGGGGCAATCCGCGTGCCTCCTCGGCGTGCTCGCGCGCGGCCTCCCCGCACACATCCGCGACCTGGCCGAGCCGCTCGGCCCACCCCGGGGGCGCGTCCGCGGCGACGCCCCCGATGGCGATGGCGTCGTGCACGACCCTGCCCCCCGTGGCCATCTGCATCGCGTCGAGCACGAGCTCCCTGTCGGCCCAGGCGCGGGCGGCGGCGGCGCGGGCGCCCAGCAGCCCGAGCACGGTCGCGTGCGAGAGCATGTGGTCCGCGATGCGCTCGAGCTCCATGAGGGCCACGCGCACCGCCCAGCCCCGCGGCGGCGCGTCGAGGCCCACGAGCCGCTCGACCGCTGTCGCGTAGGCGACCTGCCAGTGCACGCTGGACCGCACCGCGGCCCTCGCGGCGAGCGGGAGCGCGCCCTCCCACGTCCTGCCCTCCGCGAGCGCCTCGACGCCGCGGTGAAGGAGGCCCGCCCCCGTCCTGGCGACCGTGACCTTGCCGGCCTTGGACCGCACCTCGAGCCTCAGCGTGCCTCCCATGGGCATCGCGGGCAGCTCGACGGGCGCCCACCCGTCGGCGTCCTCCGTCGCGGCCGCTGGCCGCGCGACGTCCGTTGTCGGGAGGGCCGTCCTGTTACGGGCCGCGTCCCTCCTCATCGGGTGGCCGACCCACCACGACGGGAGCAGCAGCCGCCCGAGGCCCGGGTGGCCCTCGAAGACGACGCCGTGCATCTCCCACGCCTCGCGCTCGAGCCACGCGGCCGCGGGCCAGTGGCGCGCGCACGAGGGGGCCGTGACCACGGGCTCTGATGCCGTCGTCCCGTCCGTTGTCGTGCCAGGCGGCAGCCGGGTCCAAAGCTCCAGGACCGCGCCCGCCTGCCTCGTCGCGAGGTGGTGCACGAGCTGCATCCCCCCGCCCTCCTCGGAGAGGTCCACGACCGAGAGCGACAGCAGCTCGTTGCAGACCCCCTTGTCCCTGAGCGCGGTCAGGGCCTCGGCGAGCAGCTCGGGGATGCCCTCCACCACGACGCGCCCGTGGCCAGCGGGCACGATGGACCTCACGAGGAACTCGGCCGCCTCGCGGACGGACTCCGCGACCTCCCCCTCGGCCGCCTCCGTGGGCCTCACAGCAACCCGCCCTCCTCAGGGTCGACGACGACGTAGGGCCCGGCCTGCGCGCGTATGAGCTCGGAGAGCTTGACAAGCCCCAGGAGCACGGCCTCGGGCGTGGGCGGGCACCCGGGGACGTAGACGCCCACCGGTATCTCCAAGTCGACGCCGCCGAGCACCGCGTGGCCGCCGCGGAAGGCGCCCCCGCCCACGGCGCAGCTGCCCACGGCGATGACCCACCTGGGCTCTGCCATGCGCGCGACGAGCCGGGGCAGCTCCGCCCGCGAGGCGCGCGTGAGCGGGCCGTCGACGAGGAGCACGTCGCAGCCCTCGGGCACCTCCGCGAAGACCGACCCGAGGCGCTCGGGGTCCCACCGCGGGCCCGCGACCGAGAGCAGGCCGACCGAGCAGCAGCCCAGGCCCGCGGCGACTGGCCAGACGGACGATGCCTGCGCGCGGGAGAGCGCGCCGCGCGCGACCGCGTCGGCGAGACCGTCCAGGCGGGAGGTGCGCAGCATCCACCGCGCGGATGCGGCCGACCACTCGACGAGCGCGCGGCCGCGGCCGAACCTGGGCGTGCTGGCGGTCATTGCCTCGCCCCCCTCCATTCGCCGACCGCTGTGGTGAGCACCATCACGAAGACGATCGAGGCGATGATCAATGGGATGCCTGGGAGCGGGCCCTCAGGACCCTCCCAAGGCACCACGGACGGGACGACGCCGATAAGAACGAGCACCAGGAGCGAGAAAAGAGCGAGCGTCGAGGCCATCACGAGCGCGGGTGGCAATCTGGATTCTGTCCGAGATGGGGGACGCGTGCGATCGCCCCTCTCGCCCGGCTGCGGGCGCGAGGGGCGCCCGGTCCTGAGCAGCAGCGAGGCCCACGCGACGAGCGCCCCGAGGGCGAGGCCTACCAGGATGGCGACGAGCAGCACCAGCGCGTCCAGGGCGCCCACCGTTGCGGGCATGCGCCTGTGGGCTATTGAACTTTCGTGGCCACGGCGCCGGCGCGGCCTTGAAATAC
>CAYGVT010000059.1:0-30025 GCA_964353355.1 uncultured Thermoplasmata archaeon
AGGGGACCTACGGCCGTCCGCGCCGGAGGACCCGACCGCCCACCTCCAGGTGCACGCGCGCGAAATGTATTTGTGCCCTCTCCCCCATGCGAGAGTCAGTAGCCGGGACGCTGCGGTGCCAGCCGTGACGTCCCCGCTGCCCGCGCGAGCGGGGGGTGCGCTCATCGTCCGGGACGTCCTGCGCAGGTTGCAGCGCGGGGAGCTGACCATCGACGAGGCCCAGGCCGAGCTTGAGGCCCGCGAGGCCGTGCCCTCGCGCCCACCCATGGGCGCGCTCGTCAGGCGCGAGAGCGCGCGTCCCTCGGCCGCGCTGGTCGTGGTCGCGCTCGGGCTCGTCATGGCGGAGCTCCTGTTCGCGGGGATGTTCCTCTGGGGCCTGCTCGACGGGTGGTCGCAGCGGCCCCTCGCGCTGCTGCTCGGGGCGATGTTCCTGACGCTGGGCGTCATCACGGACGTCTACCGCCGCGGCTTCCTGCCCGACAAGCTGGTCGTCAAGCGCCGCAGGGAGAAGTTACTCCCGCGGCAGGACTGATGGGGTGGGGGAGATGGGCGACCGACGACCTGGACGGACGCGGCGGCGAGGGACCGACGACGGTTCCGACGAGGCCGTGGTCCAGGACGACGGGCCGGAGACGGTATCGAGGCGGACGTTCGTCAAGGCCGGCGTCGTGGTCGCGGGGGGCGCCTGGGCGGCAGCCTTCGGTGGCTCCATCATCAAGGGCATCACCTCGACCACCGAGCAGGAGGGCGGCGCGTCCCGGAACGTGTTCGTCTACTACGCCCCCTCGGGGGAGAAGCCGTGGTACGCCTCGAAGGACGGGCAGGATGTCCTGGCCGACGAGTTCCCGCTGCTCGAGTCCGCGAAGGTGATGATCCGCGGCACCAAGGCCGTCCTGGTCCGCCTCGACGAGTCCAAGCTCGTGGACCGCTCGGGCTCGGAGCAGGGGTTCGTGGCCTTCGAGAGCAAGTGCACGCACCTCGGATGCCAGGTCTACTTCCTGGCGGGCACGACCCCCATAGGCGAGTACCCTGACGGCCTCATCTACTGCCCCTGCCACCAGGGCGCGTTCGACCCCTACAGGGGCGCCAAGGTCGTCTTCGGCCCGCCCCCCCAGCAGCTGCCGAGGATCCCGCTCCGGGTCGCCAACGGCAGGCTGGAGGCGGCCTGATGGCGCGCGTCAGGGCGCGCTCGCTCGTCGCGGTCCTCGCGTGCGCGCTCGCGGTCGCGGGCGTCATGATGCCCGCACTGGGCAACCAGGGCGGCGCGGACGTCAAGAGCTACACCCTGTGCGGCAACACCCCGAACTGCCATGGGGAGGTGGGCACGAACAACTCGAGCGCAACGCTCGAGATGAGCGCAAGCGCGCTCACGGTCTACACGGGACAGCCCGACATCGTCGTCTGGGTCAACGTCTCGCACGCGGAGCAGTACTCCGGCGATTTCATCGGCGTGCTCCTGTTCTCCACGCTCTACGACCCCAGCGTCTGGGGCACGCTCGAGAGGAACCTCTGGACCATCACGAGCGACCCGAACGGCGCGTCGTCGCGCTTCAACTACGGCCGACTGCCCGCGCTCGGGGCCACCGGCGAGACGCACGCGGAGTTCAGGTGGGCGCTGCAGGCCCCCTCAGTGCAAGGGACCTACCGCGTCGTCGCCCGCATGCAGACGGGGCAGGACCACCTCAACCTGAACGGGTCGATGCAGCCGGTGTCGAGGGACGACCCGGTTGGGCTGCTCTTCAAAGTCGTCGCGCCCCCGAGGGTCGACGCGACCGTCCCCGAGGACGGGTCCGTCAGGGTATTTACCAACCTACCGGTCGTGCTCGTCTTCAACAAGGAGATGGACCGCGCGTCCGTGGAGGCCGCCTTCAGCATCGACCCGCCGACGGGCGGGGCCTTCGAGTGGCAGGGCACGGTCATGCGGTTCAGGCCCGACGCAAACCTCCTCAACCTCACGGTCTACACAGTCTCGCTCGCTTCCACCGCAAGGGACCTGGACGGCATCAAGCTGCTCTCGCCGGTGAGCTTCTCGTTCAAGACCGGGCTGGGCACCGACACCTTCCCTCCGCACATCGTGGACATCGTCGCATCGCGGGCGCCCATCGACGCGGTCGTGCGCGTCGACTTCGACGAGGCGATGGACCGCCCGACCACGGAGGAGGCGTTCTCCATCGAGCCCTCAGTCCCGGGGACGATGACGTGGGAGGGGCGCACGCTCGTGTTCACCCCCGCGGCGCCGCTCGACTACGACACCGTGTACACGGTCCGCATCGCACCGACCGCGCGGGACCTGGCCGACAACGAGCTCGGCACGCAGTGGGTCGTGACGTTCCGCACCATCGCGGACACCGTGCCGCCGCGAGTCGTCTCCGCCTCCCCCAAGAACGGCACCAAGGACCTGCCGCTCGACACCTCGGTCGCGCTCACGTTCTCCGACGACGTCGACGCGTCCACGCTGGCAGGCGCGCTCTCGACCGTGCCCCCGGTGTCCTGGAACATAACGTGGACCGGCGTGCGCGCGACGCTCGCACCGAGGCACGCGCTGGAGCAAGGGACGCAGTACACCATCACCATTGGCACCCGCCTGGCCGATGTCCGCGGCAACAGCCTCGCGGCCCCCTGCGTGCTGCTGCTGCGGACGTCGGGCTCCTCCGACCGGACGCCCCCGACCCTCCTGCGCGCCTACCCCGCGCCTGGGGGCCGCATCGCGCCCGACGGCACGGTCCAGCTGACATGGAGCGAGGAGATGAACACGACGTCCGTGGAGGCCGCGCTCCACGTCTCCCCAGCCGCGAACGCCTCCGTCAAGTGGGACGGCGCGACGCTCTCCGTGACGTTCCAGGGCCTCGAGGAGGGGCGCGTCTACACCATCAACGTGGGCCCCACGGCGGTGGACGCCGCGGGCAACCCCACGGGGGCGCCCTACGCGCTCAGGTACGTGGCCACCCTGGCCATCCCGACCCGTGCCCCGTTCTTCTACGTGCAAGACTGGATAGAGACGTGGTGGGACCTCGCGCTGATCATGGTCGCAATCGCCCTCGCGGTTGCCGTGGCCGTCGTGCAGCTCAGGGTCGGATGGAGGCGCGTCGCGCTCACCGTGTTCGCCTGGGTCGA
The DNA here is from genome assembly GCA_964353355.1 of uncultured Thermoplasmata archaeon. Taxonomy (GTDB): domain Archaea; phylum Thermoplasmatota; class DTKX01; order DTKX01; genus CAYGVT01. The sequence goes on from CAYGVT010000059.1 coordinate 3,115, forward strand.
GGAGCGCGTCCGCACGGCACGCTACCTCTCGCAGGCGCGCATGCTCTACTACTCCATCAACAGGCAGATGCCCCAGAGCCACGCCGAGCGCTACGGCTCCAAGGTCCTCTGGTACTGGTACCCGTTCTACTGCCTGGGCGGGATAGCGCTGCTGTCCTTCGTGGTCTGCAGCGTGACGGGGCTGGTGCTCGCGCTCTACTACGTGCCCTCGACCGAGGGGGACCCGTCGGCGGCGTACGTCTCCATCGAGCACATCATGCGCGACGTCAGCTTCGGCTACATGTTCCGCGCGCTGCACCACTGGTCCGCGAACGTGATGATCGCGGCCGTGTTCCTGCACATGATGCGCGTCTACTTCACGGGCGCCTATCGCAACCCGCGCGAGCTCAACTGGGTCGCGGGCGTCGTGCTGCTGGGCATCACGCTGCTCTACGGCTTCTCGGGATACCTGCTGCCGTGGAACCAGCTCAGCTACTGGGCCGGCACGATAGGGCTCGAGATGGCCCGCGCCGTCCCCCTGCTGGGCGACTGGTTCGCGAAGCTCGTGTTCGGGGGCATCGAGCTGGGGGCGGCCACGCTCACGCGCATGTACTTCATGCACGTGCTGCTGCTCCCCGCGGTGGCGATCGGTGTCATGGCCGTGCACCTCGTGGCCGTCTACGTCCAGGGCATAGCGGAGCCGCACTGAGGGGGTGACGACGGCGACGGTTGCTGGTGGGGTGAGGGGGGCGCGGGCGGCGCCGCAGGGGCCGGCGGAGGGCGACGACCCCAGGCTCCGCGACCTGCTGCTGCAGTACCTCCGCGTGCGCGCCCTGCTCGACGAGGAGCTCGCGCCGCGCCGCCGCGCGCGTGGCGAGCCGCGCCCGCTCATCGGCTCGCCCCTCTACCCTCAGGAGGCCATGCGCGACCTGGCGCTCTTCTTCTACCTCATGGCCATCCTGTGCCTGCTCTCGGCCATCGCGCCCCCGGAGCTGGGCGACCCCGCCAACCCGGACGTGACCCCCGACAGGCTCCTGCCGGACTGGTACCTGCTCTGGGCGTTCGGCCTGCTCAAGATAGCCCCCAACGTGGAGCTGTTCGACGTCCCCATCATCTCGGGCAAGCTGCTGGGCGTGCTGCTCATCGTGGCCACCTTCGTGGGCGTCCTGCTGGTGCCCTGGATAGACCGCGCCATCAGCTACCTTGGCCGCTCGTACTTCAAGTACCCCGTGTCGTTCAGCGAGGGCAGGAGGCCCAAGCGACCGATGGCGGACCCGTTCATGGCCGCGCTCGGCGCGGGCGCCCTCACGTACGCCCTCACCACCTCCGTCTACTCCATCCGCGAGATCATGTACGCCAACTTCACGTGGCTCTCCGACGGCGAGCTCGTCACGCTGGTCGTGGGGCTTCCCTTCGTCGTGGGCATCGCGACCTACGCGGGTCTCCTGGCCGGTCGCCGCACGGACGATTACGAGTGGAGGCTCAGCCAGTGCCACGGGTGCGGCCGGTGCGACGCGGCATGCCCGGTGCGGCCCGTGCGCGACGAGCGGCGCATCAATTTGGTCTACCTCACGGGCTCGGACGCGGACGACCACGTCTGGAGCTGCCTGGGATGCGACCGGTGCTCGGCCGAGTGCCCCCAGGGCATCGTGATGTCGCCCCACACGATGCGCATGCGCGCCTCCGGGGTCGTCGACGAGCCCCAGAGGTGGCCGCAGCGGTGCCGCGACGTGCTCGCGTGGCACACGCGCCGCGCCTCGATGGGGCGCCCGCCCATGCCCGCGCAGCCTGGCGAGGGCATCGGCAAGGTCGGCCACTTCGCCCCATGCACCCACCTGCTCCAGCTCACGCGCGTCACGCACGACTTCAAGGACGCGCCCTCCGGCACCGTGCGCCTCCTCGAGGCTACTGGCGCGCGGGTCTACGAGGTCCCGCACGTGTGCTGCGGCCACGACGCGCTGTGGCAGGGCGACATGGCCACCTTCGAACGCCTGCGCGAGGCCAACACCGCGTCCATCCGCGCCTCGGGGGTCGACACCATCGTGACCGAGTGCGCCGAGTGCTACCGCACGCTCGCGCGCGACTACGACCTCGAGGGCGTCCGGGTGCTCCACGCCTCGCAGTACCTCGCCGCGAGACGGCTACCGCTGGGACCGCGGCCGAGGGCACCTGGAGAGGGGCCTTCCGGCCGAACCCTCAGGGTCGCGTACCACGACCCGTGCCGGCTCGGCCGGCACATGGGCGTCTACGACGCGCCCCGCGAGCTCATCAGGGCCGTACCGGGCGTGGAGCTCGTCGAGCTCGAGGAGAGCCGCGAGCGCGCGCAGTGCTGCGGCGTGGCCGCGATGATGAACTGCGACCAGGCCTCCAAGGGGCTGCGGGTCCGCCGCCTCGAGCAGGCGCGCCGCGCGGGCGCGGACGCGCTCGTCACCACCTGCCCCAAGTGCATAACGCACCTGGTCTGCCTGCAGGACGAGGGGGACTTCGAGGGCCTGAGGATAATGGACCTCGTCGAGCTCCTGGCGGAGAGGCTGCCGGGGCCGGAGCCCTCGGCCATGCCGTCCCCGGCCGTGATCGAGCCTGAGGGGAAAGAGCGCATAAAGGGCGAGCGCGCGGTCGAACGGCCCGTCGGACGCGGGGTGGAGGGCGCGGAGGTGGCAGTCGCCGGCACGGCCGAGGGCGAGGTCGAGGACGAAGGCCGCAAGGGGCGGAAGGGCCGCAAGGGCGGACGGCGCGGGGGCAGGAAGGGGAAGGGTCGGGGGAAGGATGGGCCTTCGCAGGTGACGGGCGTCGAGGGGGGTGGGCAGGAGTGACCGCGCCGCGCGTCGGCGTCATCGCGTGCTCGTGCTGGGCGCGCTCGGAGGGCGGCATTGACGCCGATTCCATCGTCGCCTTCGCGCGCGAGCTCAGGGGCGTCGCGGTCGCGGAGGCGACCGACGACCTGTGCGGCCGCGGCCACGTGGCGCTCGCGTCGGACCTCGTGCGCAGGCACGGGCTCGACCGGCTCGTGGTGGCCGCGTGCGCGTGCTGCCCCCACGACCAGCGTTGCCCGGCGTGCGACGAGGAGCGCGCGGGGCTCCGTGACGACGTGCTGTCCCGCACCGGGCTCCCGTGGGCCCACCACGCCTTCGTCAACGTCAAGTCGCATCCGCGGACGGTCGAGGACGCCAAGACCATGGTCGCGATGGCGGTCGCGAGGCTGCTCGTCGCCCCCGCGACGGTCATCGGGGCCGTGAGGAGGACCCCCGAGCGCTCGGCGCTCGTGGTGGGCGCGGGCGCGCAGTGCCGCGCGGCCGTGCTGGAGCTCGTGGCCAGGGGCGTGCCGGCGCACCTGGTCGACCAGGCGTCCCCAGCCGGTCCGTCGGCACGGTTGCCCGATGGGATCGAGGTGCACGCGCCCGCCCGCGTCAGGTCCGTCTCGGGGGGCGCGGGCGCGTTCGACGTCGAGCTCGAGACGCTCGGCGCGATGCGGACGCTCCGCGTGGGGGCCCTGCTCATCGGTCCCGGCCAGGCCGAGGAGCAGTCGCGCGCGCCCACGGGCTGGGGGCTGCCGCAACAGAGCATGGCCTCGCCACCAAAGCGCGTCCGAGGCGCGTTCCTGGTGGGGGGCGATGGTGCCGCCGCGGCCGGCGCGGTCGAGGCCTTCCTCGGGAAGGAGATCGTCGGTCCCGAGCACGCGGCCTTGGTCGACCCGGAGGCCTGTATCGGCTGCCTCAAGTGCGAGCGGGTGTGCCCCTTCGACGCGGTCGGCCGGACGCCCAGGCCCTTCGAGCTCGGGCGGTACTCGTACGAGGGCCACATCGCGACCGTCGACCCGCTGCTGTGCACGGGGTGCGGCGCCTGCGCGGCCGGCTGCATGAACCTCGCCGTGGACCTGCCGGGCTACACCTCGTCCGAGCTCGAGGCGCAGCTCGCATCCGCGCTGGGCCGCACGAGGAGCGTGGGCCTCGTATGCAACTGGTCCGCCTACCGCGCCTACGACGAGGCCGCGCGCGCCAAGGCCTTGCCCGAGGGCCTGGTGCTGGTCCGGGTGCCCTGCCTGTCGAGGGTCACCCCCGCGCTCATCGCCTTCGCCATCGAGCGCGGCGCGGACCCCCTGCTCCTCGTCGGCTGCCGCGAGGACGGGTGCCACTACCGCGGGCGGCGCGCGGTGCTCGACGAGAGCCTGCTCTGGGTGCAGCCCGCGCTGCAGATGCAAGGCGACCTTGACCGCGTCAAGGCCATCTGGCTGGGCGTGGCCGACAAGGAGCTGCTCATCACCAGGGCCGGACAGTCGCTGGAGGAGCAGCGCGAGGCAAAGGAGCAGGCCGAGGACAAGGCCGCCTCCCAGAGGCCCGGCCAGGCGACCCCGGGGGGCGAGCGGCCGTGATGGCGCCGCGCGGGGGCTACGATGCCGTCGGGCCAGGTGCGGCCGTGCCCCGGGGCTACAAGCTTTGGGTCTTCGGCTCCAAGCTCGCGGGGGTCGGGATGTTCACGGTCGGCATCGAGATGCTCGTGAGGGCCGAGCCCCTTTGGGCGCTCCTGCTGCTCCTCGCGGGCGCGGCCATCGTCCTCGCCCCCGTGCGGGGCCCGCGCGCATGGAGGCACGCGTGAGGTGGGCTGATTGAGGGATGGGCCTTCCTCCGGACCAGTGACGACGTCCGCCTCGAGCTCGCAGTGGGGCCCAGGCCTGCGGCCGCGCCGCGCGGCGCCTCGGTGGTCTGCCACCCCCACCCGCTGCACGGGGGCGACATGCAAAGCCCCGTCGTGATGGCGCTCGCCAGGGCCTCGCGCGACGCCGGGCTCGTCCCCGTCAGGTTCAACTTCAGGGGCACCGGCAGGTCCGGGGGGGCGCACGGGGGCGGCGACGCGGAGGTCGCGGACGTGGAATCCGCGGTTGGACACGCAAGGTCGCTCGTGCCTGGCGGCCGCCTCGCCGTCATGGGTTACAGCTTCGGCGCGGCGGTCGTGACGCGTTGGCTGAGCCGCTGGGGCAAGGCCGACGCGGCCGTGCTCGTCGCGCTGCCGGATGGCGCGGGCGAGCTCGCGTACGAGGGCGTGCCGACCCTCCTCGTCGTAGGCGGCTTGGACACCATCTCCCCCCTGCGGGAGGCCGAGCGGCTCGCGCGGGAGCACCTCTGGAGGCTAGCGGTGCTCGATGGGGAGGACCATTTCCTGTGGACCGGGCTCGGGGAGCTGGAGAGCGCGGTCCGTGCCTTCCTCGGATGAGGCCTCCCGGCCCGCTCTGGCCCAGGCAGCGGGGGACATGGCATTCAAGCGTGGCATCCCGGGGGCTCCCCGTCCAGGTCATCCGTTCGTGCCCATGGCCCAGGGGGGGGACATCGCCAGCCGCGCTGCACAATCCTTTTAACAGGGAGTGGTATTGGACGCCACGGTGGAAATGTGCCCTACGCCATACCGACGCCGCACGTGACGACGGGCCTCGTCGACGCAGAGCTCCTCGCGAGCGGCGTGCTGTCCAGGCTCGCGCGCAAGGGCGAGCTGGGGGTCGAGCGTGTGCTTGTCCCGTTCGCCACGCTCGTCCTCGTCCACCGGTGGGCGCGCGAGGGACGGCCCTCCGGCCGGCTGGCGCTCCGCGAGCTCGGGAACCTCAGGACCGTCGCGCGCGCGGGGGACCTCCACCTCGACATCCAGGACGAGGAGGCCCCCTCGGACCTTACGCCCGAGCGCGCGTCCACCATCATACGCGAGCTCGTCGACGACCAGGAGGGCACGGCGGTGCTGCTCACATCCACGCCCGCGGAGGCGGAGCTCGGGAGGGCCCGCGGCCTGGACGTGCGGTTGTTCCGGACGGATTCCGCAACCGACGAGGACATCGCGGCCTCCCGCATCGCGTCCTACTTCGGCGGGGGCGCGGACGTGCTCTCGGTCCACCTCAAGGAGGGGTGCAGGCCCATGGCCAAGCGCGGCTCCATCGAGGCGGTCAGGCTCGAGGAGCTCGGCGATGTGGCGCTCGACCGCGCGGAGGTCGAGGAGGTGCTCGACGAGTCCGTCCAGCTCGCGAGGGCGCACCGCGGCTCCTTCGTCGAGGTCGAGGGCCGGGGGGCCGTCGTGCTCCAGCTGGGGCCCTACCGCGTGGCGGCGGCGACGCCCCCGTTCTCGGACGGGGTCGAGGTCACGGCCGTCAAGCAGGTGAAGCAGCTGGAGCTCGAGGAGTACGCGCTGGACCAGAGACTCGTCGCGCACCTTGAGGACTACCACCGCGGCGTGCTGCTGTCCGGCCGCCCGGGCGACGGCAAGACCACGCTCGCGAGGGCGGTGGCGCTGCACCTGCGCTCGCGCGGGGCCGTGGTCAAGACCATGGAATCCCCCAGGGACATGGTGCTGCCGCCCGACGTCACGCAGTACGGGCCCCTTGACGGCTCGTGGGAGAAGACCGCGGAGCTGCTGCTCATGGTCAGGCCCGACTTCGTGGTGTTCGACGAGATGCGGACGACCGAGGACATGCGCGTCTACGCGGACATGCGCCTCGCGGGCGTGGGGCTCATCGGCGTAGTGCACTCCAACTCTGCCATCGCGGCCATCCAGCGGCTCCTCGGCCGCGTGGAGCTCGGGCTGCTGCCGCAGGTCGTGGACACCGTGCTGCACCTGAGGGGAGGCAAGATCGAGCACGCGCTGCGCCTCGTGCCCACTGTGAAGGTCCCCTCGGGCATGATGGAGCAGGACCTCGCGCGCCCCGTCGTCGTGGTCGAGGACTTCTTCACGAACTCGGCGATGTACGAGATGTACACCTACGGCGACCAGCTCGTCGTCATGCCCCTCGCGGAGGGGCGGAGCGGTGGCGGCCGACGCCACCGCGGCCCGACGCGCGCCGCGCCCCCGTCGGAGGAGGAGATAGAGGCGCAGCTCCGGCAGCTCGTGCACGGGGACCTCCAGGTCGAGGTCACCGGGCCCGCCAGGGCGAACGTCTATGTCGGGAAGTCGGACGCATCGCTCATCATCGGCAAGGGCGGCAGGACCATCCGTGAGCTCGAATCACGGCTGGGCGTTCACCTGGACGTCGTCGCGGAGCGCTCGCCCGCGGGCCCCATCGCCGGAAGGGGGGAGGCCGTGACCGACTTCGGCGTCAAGGAGTCGAAGGGCAACCTGGTGCTGCTCGTGGACCAGCGCGCCAACGGGCGCATGGCGACCGTTGTGGTGGGCGGCCGCGAGCTGGGCAGCGTCCGCATCGGACGCAAGGGGGACCTCCGGTTCCCGAAGCGCTCTGGCCCAGGCCGCGCGATCATGGAGGCGCTGGAGTCGGGGGACGAGGTCATCATCAAGCTCTAGCGATGACCAAACCCAAATACCGGTAACCTTATCCCCCTGGCAGGTGGCAGAGGTGGCCAAGGAGCCCTCCGTCGATGACATCGCCGCCAAGCTCGAGGAGCGCGTGCGCAGGGCGGTACGGGAGCGCGACCGCTGGCAGGCCATGCGCCACGCGTTCGAGACCAATGAATCCTCGAAGCGGCGCAACGCACCGCGCATGAAGGGGCTCGATAAGAGGAGGAGGCGCCTCGCGGAGGTACGCCGCACGACGCTCATGGACCCGGCCCTCGTCGACGAGGCCGTCCGCAACATGGGAACGGGCGGCATGCGCGTCCGTCGCGCGCGCGACGCGGACGAGGCCGTCGCCATCGTGCTCAAGGAGATGGGCGCCGAGAGGCTGCTGGTGAAGAGCAAGTCCAACGTTTCCAAGGAGGTGCACCTCACCGAGGGCCTCGAGGCCGCGGGGGTGACGGTCGTTGAGACCGACCTAGGCGACCGCATCCTCCAGATAGGGGGCCTCTCGGGCGTGCACCCCACCGGCCCCGCGGCCCACCTCGACCGCGACGACATCGCCAAGCTCCTCTCCAAGTACGCGGGCCGCGTCATCCCGCCCGACCCGCGCGCCGAGATGGACTTCGTGCTCGACGACCTCTCCTCGGCCATCGAGCGCGCGCGCATCGGGCTCACGGGCGCCAACGCCATCGGCGCCGAGGAGGGCGCGGTGCTGCTGCTGCACAACGAGGGCAACATCACCAAGGTCATGATGCGGCCGGAAAAGCACATCGTGCTCACCTCCATCGACAAGGTCTACCCCAACCTGGACGAGGCGCTCAACGCCGCGCGGCTCCAGACCTACTACGGCACGGGCGCGGTCGTGACGTCTTATATCAACGTCATCGGCGGCGTTTCCAAGACGGCCGACATCGAGAAGAAGATCTTCACTGGCCTCCACGGCCCCAGTGAGGTCGTGGTTGTGCTTGTGGACAATGGCCGGTCCACTGCCACTCCAGAGCTTGCGGAGGTCTTCAAATGCATCGGCTGTGGCGACTGTCTCGTGCAGTGCCCCGTGTACGACGCCATTGGCTCTGAGTACGGATCGGCTCCGCATTTGGGTGGCCGTGGCGTTGGAGCTGTGGCGGCCATCAATGGTCTGGACGAGGCAATAGAGTCTGGCCTCTACTTCTGTACCCAGTGCGAGCTCTGCGAGGTCGCGTGCCCTGCCTCGGTCGACACACCCGCCGTCTTGCGCGCGTTGCGGAAGCGTGCGCTCGAGGAGGGCAGGGCAATCCCGGCCGCCCGCGCGATTCTCGATGTCATAAAGAAGCAGGGGAGCCCATATGGCGAAGGCCTCAAGCCACTGCCGAAATCTGGGAAGGCCCCGATGGTGCTCTTCATAGGCTGCGCCGACCGCAGGCCGGAAGGCGACACCGACCTCGACGCTGCACACCACATTCTGAACCGATTGAGGCTCCGGCACGCCTACATCGACGAACGGTGCTGCCAGGCCGTCGTCGAGATGCTCGGCGGCGAGCGCGACCCAGGCCTTGTGCGGCACAACCGCGAGGCCATCCTCGCCACGGGGGCGAGGCGGGTCGTGTGCCTCTGCCCCACGTGCGCGACCATGCTCGCGCGCGACCTCGAGGGCACGGGCATCGAGGTGGAGCCGCTCGTGCTGCTCCTCGCCAGGTCCCGGATGCCGGTCGCCTTCAAGGGCCGCGTGACCTACCACGACCCGTGCGACCTCGGTCGCAAGTCCGGCAGGGGCGCGCTGGGCTACGACGCGCCCCGCGACGTCATCAAGGCGACCGGGGCGGAGCTCGTCGAGCTCGAGCACGCCTGCGAGCTCTCCCGCTGCTGCGGCGGGGGCGGCGGGCTGCGCGCGACGCACCCAGCGCTCTCGGTCGCGCTCGCGAAGGAGCGCATGAAGGAGGCGCGCGCGACGGGGGCCGAGTGGGTGCTCACCGACTGCCCCAACTGCGCGCGCAACCTCGCCTCCGCCCTCAAGAAGAAGGACCGCGTGAGGGTCTCGACGACCCTCCGGTGGCTCGACGACCTGCTGGGCGGCTGAGGGGCCTCTCCGGCCAAGCTTTATATGCCGTCGCCACCTTGGCCGCGACGATGGAACGCCGCACGGTCTGGATGGTCGCGGGCACCGTCGCCTCCGCGAGCATCGTGGCATCCGTCCTGCTCCTCCCGGTCCCCATTGAGGAGGAGCCGGACCCGTTCCACGCCACGCTGCTGCTCGAGGGCGTCGAGCCCAACGCCACGGACGCATCGCGCCTCGACGCCGCGATATGGGTCGCGGTCTCGGCCGGGAAGCCGAAGCCCGTCTGGGGCGAGGTCGAGGTCGTCGCGAGGAACGGGGCGCTCAACCGGACGCTCGGGCCCCCCGAGCTCGAGGTCGACGACCTCGACGGGAATGGCAAGCTCACGGAGGGCGACCTCGTGCACCTGAACGGCATTCCCGGCGCGTACTGGGAGGGCGACGTGACCCTCTACACGCCGAGCGGCGCGGCCATCGGGAGCGTGGAGCTATCAAATGTCACCGCAACCTAGCGCGAACCCCCGGGCCTTGATCGAGACGAACATGGGCACCATCACCGCCGAGATATTCGCGGACAAGGTGCCCGGAACGGCCGCGAACTTCGTGAAGCTGGCCCAGCAGGGCTTCTTCAGAGACATGATCTTCCACCGCATCATCAAGGGCTTCGTCATCCAGACGGGCGACCCCACCGGCACGGGCACCGGCGGCTCGGACGCGCGCATCCGCCTCGAGACAAGGCCAGACCTCAAGCACATCGCGGGCGCGCTCGGCATGGCCAGGTCCTCCGACCCCAACAGCGCCTCGTCCCAGTTCTACATCTGCGACTCGGCCGTCCAAGGGCTCGACGGCAACTACGCCGTGTTCGGACGCGTCTTGCAGGGCATGGACGTCGTGCACCGCATCGCGGCCGTCCCGACCGACAGGCGCGACCGCCCGGTGGACCCGCCCAAGCTGCTCTCGGTCACCATCCAGTGAGCTAGCGGCCCAAGACCTGGACCCAGAGCTCGCGGTCCCTGGGACCGTCGAGCTCGACGAGCAGCACCGACTGCCAGGTGCCGAGCGCGAGCCTCCCGCCCTCGACCGGCAGCGTGCAGCCCCGGTCCAGGAGCATCGCCTGCAGGTGGGCGTGCCCGTTCCCCTCCCCGGGGTCATGCCGCCACCCTCCCTCGTGCACCAGCTGAGCGGCCATGTCCAGCAGGTCCTGCGTGAGCGGCGCGTCGCCCTCGTTGACAACGACGGTCGCCGTCGTGTGGGGGCAGTGGACGAGCGCGATGCCCTCCTTGACGCCGGAGCTGCGCACGGCCGCGTCCACCTGGCGGGTGACGTCTACGACCTGCCTGCGCTCCCCCGTTGCCACCTGAAGGCGCTCCATGCGCTCCCTCCCTGACCCGCACGGGCCCGGGAGGGCATGAGGATTGCGCCCGCGACATGCCATGACAGTACAACGCTCGTTCCAATGATTTAATATACTGGCCCCCGCAATGCATGCACAGGCCATGTAGTCTGGACCAGGGTGGATTGACATGAGATATCCCCGGACGCCCGCACGCCTCGCTGCACTCGCGATGGTCGCCATGATGGTGCTCTGCATCCCTGCAGGCCCAGCCGGTATCGCCGGTGCCGAGGTCGTCACCAAGTTCTCCAACGACGCGACGGAATGGACGCTCAACTTCGAGGACCTGGGCACGCTCAACGACGCGTCCTTCAAGGTCCCCATCGACGGCAAGGTCCTCTCGGCGACCTTCGACATAACCGGCCTCCAATACGGGGGCTACAACCCCAGCCACGTGCGTGCCTTCGTCGGCAGCATAGACAACCGCGTCTACGAGTGGAAGGGCGACACCTACGGTGCCATGGGCTACCAGACGCTGCTGGCCAGCGGCAGCACCGAGGGCACGATGGAGTTCAAGGAGGCTGGCAGCAACTCGAGCCTGGCGCTCAGGCTCCCCGATGGCGCCAAGGTCAACTCCGGGGAGCTCACGCTCACGGGCTCGCTCTACGACGGCGGCTGGGCCAACGCGCAGAAGCTCACGCACAAGGTGGAGAACAATGTTGTGGACCTCTCGGTCCAGTACTACTCCTCCCCCCAGCTCATCGACATGGACGGCGACGGGGACCTGGACATCCTGACCAGGTGCTACATGACGGTGGGCGGCACGCGCGTGCGGTGGATAGTCTACATCGAGAACGTCGGCTCCTCGACCAGCATGGACTGGCAGGTCGACAACTCGGCATTCCAGATGGGCGTTGGCTGGAACTGGTACTTCCCCAAGCCCCTCCTCGTCGACCTGGACGAGGACGGCGACCTCGACCTGACCGTGTCCAATTACAACTGGGCACAGGGCGGCGGCCTGTTACTCGTTTACTGGAACTCGGGGACGAACACCGACCCCACCTGGTCCGAGCCGAACAGCTCCATCTTCACCGGCATCGGTGGCAACAAGTACATGATCACGCAGGACTTCGCCGACGTGGACGGCGACGGCGACGTCGACCTAGGTTACGGCTGCTACGACCAGGGCGGCACCTCCACGGTCGGCCTGGACTACTACAGGAACGACTACGACGACGGTGAGTGGAGCTGGGTGTCGTCGAACCTCCTGGGCGGCATCACGACCGACACCTTCTCCTCGCCGGAGTTCTACGACTTCGACGAGGACGGTGACTACGACCTGTTCGTGGGGCTCTACGACGGCACGTTCGGCTACTACGAGAACACGGGCACGGCCACCTCGCCCCAGTGGACGCAGCGCACGAGCGTCCAGGGCAACATCGACGTGGGGATGATGGCGTCGCCCTCCGTCGGCGACATGAACGGGGACGGATACCTGGACCTGGTCATCGGGGCCTACGACGGCCTTTTCTACTACTACCAGAACATGCGGAGGTTCCCGCTCGACCCCAGGCTCGACGTGGGCGCGGACGGGGACTACGAGTGGAACTTCTCGGGCAAGTTCAAGACCTCCTCCACCGTGACCGGCCTCGCGGCCGAGCTCGAGGCGAACAACAAAGGCGACATCAGCAAGCAGGACAACTGGGGCAATGAGTTCCACGACATCCCGCTCAAGGTGACGACCTCCAGCGCGGGGATGGTCAAGGTCGACGGCGTCAAGGTGCGCTACGACTACACGGCCAAGAGCAAGGACTTCGCAGAGGCCCTCAACGACTGGATATACCAGAACCGCGAAAAGGCCGACGCCAACGGCTACCTCAAGGTCCCCATCATCATCGAGAGCGGCTCAAGGGGCGGCGTGAAGCTGTCCGGGCTGCGCATCGACATAGACAAGGCCCCCGTCTGGTCGGAGATACCCTCGACCTTCGGCATCGACGAGGACACCAAGAACGACCGGCTCATCGACCTGTGGTCCTACGTCAAGGACGACTACGACACGAACGACAAGCTCGCGTTCGAGGTCATCGAGAACTCCGCGAAGGGGATCGTCGAGGTCTACATAACCGAGGGTCGCTACCTCGGCGTCGACGCCGAGACAGGGAGCGCGAACGACAACTGGAACGGCTGGGTGGGCATCGCGCTCAAGGCCACCGACAGGAACGGCCTCGGGTCCAAGTCCAACGGGTTCAGGGTGGAGGTGAGGCCCATCAACGACCCGCCCACCATCTCGGGCTCGCCGCCCGCATCGGTGCTCGAGGACACCGAGCTCGGCTACATGTTCACGGCATCTGACGTCGACGGGGACAGGCCATCGTGGTCCATCGATGGCCCTGCAGGCATGTCCATCAATCCCAGGGGCCAAGTGACATGGACGCCCGGCAACTCCGACGTCGGCTTCCACGACATCGTCGTGACGGTCACCGACCCCGGCGGCCTCACCGCGTCCCTCTCGTGGAGGCTCGAGGTCGTCAACGTGAACGACCCGCCTCTGCTGGCGCTGCCCGGCGAGATAGTGGTCACCGAGGGCAAGCCCTTCTACTTGGACCTCACGGGCACGGTGAACGACATCGACAACCCGCTCACGGACATCGCGATGGGCGTGAGCGCCAAGTCCCCGTTCGTGACCTTCGACCCCACCACGTGGGTCGTCACCCTCAGCTACCCCAAGGAGTCAGGCTGGACCGGGGACGCGCTCATGGTCGTCGTCAAGGACCGGGAGGCCTCCGTGACCGGCACGATCTCGGTCAAGGTCATCCAGGTCAAGAAGCTCGCCATCCTCGGGCTGCCCGACCAGGCGGCCGTCGAGGAGGACACCTGGACGCTGGACATCAAGCCCTACTTGTACAACGTCGATGACTGGAACACGCTCGAGGTGACCGCGTCGTCGTCCCACGTCACGGTCACGGGCACGCGGCTCACCTTCCACTACGCGCGCGGCTCGCTGCCGACGCTCGAGGAGACCGTGGCTGTCACGGTGCGCCAGAAGGACGAGACCGCGACCGACGAGATGGTCGTGAGGCTGCAGAAGCTCGGCCACGACCTGACGCTGCTCATCGTCCCCGAGCAGTACGTTGTCGAGGACGAGCGCTCCACGCTGGACATCACGCCCTACATCAAGAACTACGCCTCGCTCGACCTCATCCGTGTGGAGGTCTCGGGCACGTCCTACGTCACCGCGGAGGGCCGGACGCTCGCGTTCCTCTACCCGATCTACTTCACGCGCACCAACCCGCCCACCGAGACCATCACCGTCACCATCCGGCAGGAGGAGTTCTCCTCGAGCCGCGAGGTCTTGGTGCACATCGCCAACGGCGAGTCCGACTTCTACATCGCGGACATACCGGACGTCGACATCACCGAGACCGTGGCGGAGACGTTCAACGTCAAGCAGTACATCATGAACGCGGTCAGCTTCGACTACATCGAGGTGTCCACGAACTCCCCGTACTCCGTCGTGAACCGGTTCGACGTCCAGCTCACGTACCCCGAGGGCTTCACCGGCACCGCGGAGACCGTCGACGACCTCATCACGGTCATCGCCTCCGACGGGCTGCACAAGTTCGAGCGGTCGGTCACGGTCCACGTCCACAGGCTCGGCAAGCTGCTCCAGCTCAGCGGCATCGGCGACCGCACCGTCTTCGAGGACACGCCGCTGGTCGTCGACGTCGAGGCCTACCTCTACAACGTCGACGACATCACCAGGGTCTCGCTCGAGCTGGATTCCGCGTACGCCACCATCAGCGGGCTGGTGGCCACGCTCAGGTACCCGGCGTCCGTCGGCCTCACGAGGGAGACGGTGAGGTTCACGGTGCACGAGGGCTCCGACGTGGCCTCCGAGGCGATCACGGTCTACATCGAGCGCGTGCCCGTGGACGAGTTCGTCTTCGGCCAGATAAGCTCCATCGCGGCCATGGAGGACGAGACTTACGTGCTCGACCTGAAGCCCTTCCTGAAGAACATGGACGCCGCCGCCACCTACAAGGTGGGCGAGCGGTCGGCGCACGCGACAGTGAGCGGGTTGCTCATCACGCTGCTCTACCCGGACGGGCCCATGGAGGAGACGCTCTACATCAACGTGACGGGCACCAACGGCGACTTCGCCTGGCAGGACGTGTTCGTGACCGTCAAGGCCACGAACGACCTGCCGAGGCTGATGAAGGACATGCCGTTCCAGCTCAACGTCAAGCAGGGCGATGGCCCCGTGGTCATCAACCTCACGGACTACTTCTCGGACGAGGACTCCGCGAGCCTCGAGTACGCGGCGTCGGACAACTCCAAGCTCGTCGTCCACATCGACAGCGTGAACGGCACCGCGACCATCGAGTACAAGACGGGGGAGACGCGCCCCGACGACGTCGTCGGCGCCCGCATCTTCGCCTACGACCCCGCGGACCCCGGGAGCAGGACTGGCACGAACACCTTCAACATCACGTTCTACAAGGCGAACGAGAAGCCCCCGCCGGACCCGTCGGCGCTCAGCTTCCTGGTCGGCGGTGGCGCGAGCGGCGCGGCCGTGATGACCCTGGTGCTCATCGCATGCGGCGGCGCCGCATGGGTGCTGTGGCGCAGGCGCCAGCGCGTGCAGAGGTTCGGCCCCGAGCCGGCGCAGTCCGCGTTCAAGTGAGCGCGTCCGTTGGCGGACCGGTCGGATGGGTGCGTTGCGGGCGCCCGACCCAGGCCCCGCCCTGCCTCAGTGGGAGTGCGTGCCCTCGGGGTGCGGCTCGTGCCATCGCTTGAGCGTGGGGAGGAGGCCGCGCGCGCGCTCGAGCGCCTCCTTCGGGTCCAGGTCCGGGTCGTTGTCCAGCAGCGACTGGACCGAGATGCCCACCATCTCCTCGATGCTCAGGTCCGGCAGCGTGAACTCCCCGTCGAAATAGCAGCCCCTGCAGAAGTCCCCCGACGGGTGGCCATCGCGGTCCGTCCCCCGCTTGGTCGGGTGGCGCATGTCATGCCCGCAGCTCTGGCACATCTCCCCCCTCGCCTCGATGTCCGGCATCCGTCGCTCTCCTCGCGCGCATATGTGCACGGTCGGTTCATAACCGTTCCCCCTCGGCCTTCCGTGGCCGGTCGCGAAGGTAATAATACCGCGCGGCCATACCCGTGGCGATGGAACGCCGCCCCGAGCTTGCCGCACTCGTGAAATCCATCAGGGAGTACCCGGGCGTCGTGCGCAAGCACCCCATCGCGGACATCATCCCCTACCTGCCGCGCTTGGAGCCTGGGGCTACGGACCCGGACGCCGTCCATGGCCGCGTCCTCGCGGACTACGGCGAGGACTGCGCCGTCGTGGCCCTCGACGACGAGCCCGACGGCGAGGTGCTGCTCGTCGCGGCCGACGGCATCATGTCCAAGCTCCTCGAGGCAAACCCCTGGTGGGCGGGCTACTGCTCGGTGCTGGTCAACGCCATGGACGTGGCCGCGACGGGCGGCGTTCCCTTCTGCATGGTCGACGTGGTCTCCATCAAGGAGAGGCGCGTCGGCAAGAGGCTGATGGAAGGCGTGCGCGCGGGCATCGAGAAGTTCCGCGTGCCGATGGTGGGGGGCCACACGCACCCCGACTCGGACTACAACGCCATCGACGTCGCCATCGTGGGCCGCGCGAGGCGGTCAGAGGTCATCTACTCGCACACGGCCCGCACGAGGGACGCGGTCATCGTCGCGGTCGACATCGACGGATGGTTCCACAAGGACTTCCGGTACTCCTTCGACACCACGACCAATCGCACCTCGGAGGAGGTCGCGAGGCGCATGTTCGCCGGGCGCCATCTCTCGAGGCAGGGGATGCTCACTGCTGGCAAGGACATCTCCAACCCCGGCACGCTTGGGACCCTGGGCATGCTCCTCGAGACCTCGGGCAAGGGCGCGGTCGTGGACCCGTTCGCGGTGCCGAGGCCCGCGAGGGCCGACTTCACCCAGTGGCTGCTGAGCTACCAGGGCTGCGGGCTCGTGCTCACATGCGCGCAACGCGACGTGAGGGCGGTGCTGGGGGAGCTGCGCAGGAGCGGGCTCGCCGCCGAGTACATCGGGGAGGTCAACTCGGGCCACTCGCTGGAGCTCGAGGTCGGCGAGGGCGGGGAGCGCGCGACGCTTTTCGACTTCGCGAAGGAGCCGCTCACTGGCTGCGGCCCGCCTGTCGACGGATGAGGGGGTTCGCAGGTGGCTGATGTTCCCCCCGCGCGCCGAGATGCCCTGAGGCGGTTCGCCTACGCCCTCCCCGCTGCGGCCTGGGCCGGCGTGCTGCTCGCGATGGCCGTCGCGCGGGACCTCGGGCCCCTGGAGGACGTCCAGGTGGTGGCCCACCAGGACCTGACGGGCCACCTGGTCGAGTACGTGGTGCTGGGCGCGCTGGTCGCGTTCGCGCTGCTCCGTGCCACGCTTCACACGCCGCTCGAGGCGTTCCTGGTGACGGTGTTCGCGTCCGCGGCCTACGGGCTGCTGCTCGAGGCCCTCCAGGCGTTCGTGCCGGAGCGCACGGCCTCGGTCGCGGACGCCCTTATGAACACCGTGGGGGCGCTGCTGGGCGCAGCCATCGCCATCTACGTGATCGCGCGGCACAAGGGCTAAATGGGCGCGCGACGGTGGGCCCGGCATGGAACCGGCGACGCACCCCCCGAAGGGCACTGGTATCAGGGAGCGGGACGTCCTCGTAGACGGTCGCAGGTGGCGCCTCTACGAGGCCGGGGACCCGTCGGCCCCGCCCGTGCTGTTCGTCCACGGATACCTCGGCAGCGGGCGGTTCTTCAGGGACAACATGCTCACCCTCGCCGACGGGTGGTGGGCCATCGCGCCCGACCTGCCCGGCCACTGCCGCTCGGATCCTTGGTCTGAGGACGAGGCGCCGGTCGAGCAGTGGAGGCTGCTCGACGCCCTGCTGGAGGACCTCCGTGCCCCTCCGGCGGTCGTGGTGGGGCACTCCAGGGGGGGCGCGGTCGCCATCCAGCTCGCGGCCAGGAGCCCGGACCGAGTGGCGTCGCTCGTGCTGGTGTCGACGTCGGGGGTCCCGTTCGTGGTCGGCACGCTCGAGCTCAAGGGCATGGTCGTGGACCCGGCCACCATCCCGGACGACCTTGTCCGGTCCATGCGCGAGTGCTCGCTGACCGCGCTCGGCTACGAGAAGGCCAGGAGGACGGCGATGCTCGAGGGCCGCCTCGAGCGCGATGTCACGCCTGTCCTGGGGGATGTGCGCGCCCCCACGCTCGTCGTGTGGGGGGCGCAGGACCCTACCATCCCCATGGACGTCGGGCGCCGGGTGGCCCAAGGCATCCCGGGGGCGGAGCTGCGCGTGCTCGAGGGCGCGGGGCACCTTCCGTTCGTGGAGAGGCGCGCCGAGTTCGACGCCCTCCTCCGCGAGTTCCTGGCACGGACCGCGCCAGGTGGCCAGTGAGGGTACCCACCCCGCTCGCCCGGCCCCCCGAGCCATCCGGCGAGGGAAGGGCTATATCGCCGCGGTCCGTTGACGCCGCCATGGCGGAGGTCGAGGGCCCGGGCGGTGGGCACGCCCCAAGGGAGCGCGACCTGGTGGTCGAGGGCCGCCGGTGGCGCCTCCACGAGGCCGGGCCGCCCTCCGCGCCGCCCGTAGTGTTCGTGCACGGCTACCACGGCAGCGGGCGGTTCTTCGTCGGCGCGATGGCGGCCGTGGCGGACGGGTGGCGCGCGCTCGCGCCGGACCTTCCTGGCCACGGCGCCTCCGACCCATGGCCGCCCGGGGAGGGGGCCGTGGAGCAATGGCTCCTGCTCGACGGCCTGCTGGAGGCCCTCGGGGTCAGCGGCGCCGCCCTCGTGGGCCACTCCCGGGGCGGCATCGTGTCCGCGCAGCTTTGCGCGAGGCGGCCGCACCGCGCGCGGGCGCTCATGGTCTTCGGCACCCCGGGCCGGCCCTACCCGGTGGGGACGCTGGACATCGTCCGGATGTTCGTGGACCCGGGCGCCCTGTCGCCGGGGCTCCTTCGGGAGGTCAGGGCGTGCTCGGCGGCAGCCAGGGGCTACGACCAGGCCCGTGCGCGCGCGGTCGAGCGGGGCGCCATCGAGCGCGACCTCACGCCCGTCCTCCCGTCGGTGCGCGTGCCCACGCTGGTGCTATGGGGCGAGCTCGACGCCACGGTGCCGGAGGGGGCCGCGCGCCACGTTGCAGAGGGGGTGCCAGGGGCCGAGTGGCGCGTGGTCAGGGGCGCGGGCCACATGTGGCCGCTCGAGGAGCCAGCATCCTTCGCAGGCGAGGTGCGCGCCTTCCTGATGCGCCACGCGCCGCCAGGTCCCCGCAGCCAGGTCGTTCGCACTCCGTGAGAATGCGCCCGCAATCCTTATGTGCGGCCATCGCCAACCATGCACGGGTGGTCCTACGCCGGAGAGGGTCAACAACCATCTCCACGCATTCGCCACAGGCAGCACGACTGGCCCCCTGAGGAGGGCGGCCCAGGCGTTCGTGCTGCAGGAGGACGCCTCGGTCGAGGTGACCGTGGGCCCGTCCGACCGGCTCATCCCCAGGATGTGCGAGTGGCGCCAGGGCGACCTCTTCTGCGGAGGGTGCAGCGGCTCCCTCGACGCGGCCGTGGCCTTCGGCGCGGTGCTGGCGGAGACCATCCAGCCCCTGGGGGCCCGCGACACCGTCATCCTGGTGCCCAACGGCAACCCCGCGGAGATCGAGAGCCTCAGGGACCTCACGCGCAAGGACGTGCGCATCGGCGTGTCGAGCACGGGCTCGCTCGTCAACCTCCTCGAGGAGGTCGCGCTGCGCGCCAACCTCTACCACACGATGTCCAAGCGCGTCTCCAACGTGGCCATCGGCAGCAGCGAGCTGCTGGCGGTCCTCGCGCGGCGCGAGGTAGACGCCTCCATCGGCTGGGCCTCGTTCGCGCTGCTCGCGCCCGAGCGCATCGAGATTGTGCCCATACCGCCCGAGTGGTGCTCGTGGCGTGTGACGGCCATCGGCGTGACCCCCTGGAGCCAGCGCAAGGAGCTCGCGGGGCGGTTCATCCAGTTCCTGACAAGCGCCGAGGGGCAGGAGATCTACGCCAAGTTCGGCTGGAAGGCGCTCGACGTCGCCAAGGTCCCGCAGAAGTAGCGCGGAGGCGCGGTCTGGGGCCCCTGCCTGGGCCATCCCATCCCTGCGATGGGGGTCAGTCATTGGGGCGCGGCGTCCCGAACCGCTTCTTGAACAGGAACCTCAGGTTCCTCCAGCCGTCGCGCCAGGTGTTGAGCTTGACCTCGCCTACGCGCGGGCGGTAGTCGATGGGGACCTCGGCGCACCGCAGCCCCCTCTTCCAGGCCTCAACCTTGAGCTCCTCGGAGAAGGGCATGCCGTCCGAGACAACGGTCAGGCGGGGCCAGGCCTCCCGGCGGAACACCCACATGCCGCTCTGCGAGTCTTTGATGTGCAGGGCGAAGAGCACGTTCATGGCCTTCGCCAGGGCCCAGTTCCCCATGCGGTGCTTGTGGCTCATCACCCCGGGCCTGAGCGACGTCAGCCGGTCGCAGGTGATGAACTCAAGGTCCCTCGCGAGGAGCAGGTCGGCGAGCTCCTGCACCCGCTCGGCGGGGTAGGTCAAGTCGCCGTCCATCGTCACGATGATGTCGCCCTTGGCGACCTCGAAGCCGGTCTTGTAGGCGCGGCCGTAGCCCTTCCGGGGCTCCACCACGACCTCGGCCCCGCGCGCCCTTGCGATCTCCTGCGTGCCGTCCTTGGACGCCCCGTCGACTATCATGACGTGGATGTGCGGCGCCTTCGGTATGGCGTCGATGGTCTGCCCTATGGACTCGGATTCGTTGAGCGTCGGGATGATGACGGTGATGGTAGGAGTGGCCAAGGCAGCACCAGGGGTCCGGATTAGCGCCTCGTCGGTATATCTAGGTTGCCGCGGCGGCGCGGTCGTGCGGCCACCGTAACGCTCATAGAGTCGCGCGCCGATTTGGTGGCGAGGGGTTTGGTTGCTAGCACCGGTAATGCTGCAGGACGAGGCGGGCTGGGCGCTCGCCGGCCTCCTTTGCATCATCCTCCCCATCCTCGGGATAGCCCTCTGGGTCTGGCTGCTCGTCTGGGTCTACCGCGACGCGAAGTCGAGGGGCATGGAAGCGGCCCTCTGGGTGCTAGTCGTGGCCGTCGTGGGGCTGCTTGGGCTCATCATCTACCTGGTCGTGAGGAGGGACCACTCGACCTACCGGCCAGCCTACTACCCGCCGCCGGGCTACGCGTACCCACCGCCGCCCCCGCCCCCGCAGGCCTATCGCGACATGGGCTCGGCTCAGCCGGGCTACGTCGTGGAGGAGTTCTACGTCGACGAGTTCGGGCGCCGCGTGCCGCCTCCGGGCTACTGACCCTGACCGAGCCTGCGGAGCATCTCGCGCGCGAGCGCGACCGCCCGCGGCTCGACCTCCTCGACCCTGCCAGGGGCCTTGAAGCCGGCCGCGCCGGCGTGGCCGCCGCCCGAGCCGCCCGCGACCTCGGAGAGGCGATGCATGTACTCGCCGAGGTGGAACCCCGCCTCGATCGCGCGGCGGCTCGCCCTCGCGGTCATGGACACCGTCCCGCCCTCCGCGTTGATGACGAGCGCGACGTCGGCGCCCATGGACACCATGTGGCGTGCGGCCGAGGCCTCGAAGGCGCCCACCCGCGTGTGCGCCAGGATGAACTGGCCCGCCTCCTCGTGCGCCATCCGCTCCGCGGCCTTCAGCACCGCCACGACCTGCGATTTGTCGTAGACGGGCCTCTCCATGGCGCCGATGACCTCGGAGAGCTCCAGCCCGGCCGCCCGGAGGATGCCGAGAACGTCCTCGACGGCCGAGTTGGGCGCGATGCGGAACCGCTCGGTGTCCGCGACGATGCCCGCGACCAGCGCGAAGGCCGCGTCCGGCACGACCTCGGCGCCCGCCTCCACCGCGAGGCGGTGGACGAGCTGCGCGCATGAAGGTGACAAGGGGTCGCACACGTACCGGGGGTTGGCCGCCCTCAGCGAGGCGTCGGCCGCGTGGTGGTCGATGACTATCGAGGTCAGGAGCATGGGCGCGTAGTGCCCCACCTGGGCGGGCGTGGACGTGTCGACGAAGACGACGCGGTCGTAGGGCGCCGCGTTCGCGGCCACGGGGGGGTCGATGAGGACCGGGTAGCGGTCGGCGAAGTGCCCGAGCAGGTTATTTGCGCCGCGGCTCACGCTCTCGACCGCGCCAACCGTCACGCCGGGGAACATCGCGGCGAGCGCGATGGAGCAGCCCATGGCGTCGATGTCCGCGTTGACGTGGGACAGCACCAGCGTGCGCCCCTGCCGCAGCTCGTCGAGCAATGCCATCGGCCGCGTCCTCCCTCCGTCTCCCCCGCCGCAAGGGCCAGGCCCGCACTCGCGGACCGTGCCCCCTTGCCGCCGGGTCCCGCTCAGCCGGTCTCTTCGGTCGTCGGCCCGGTCCGGCTCAGGGCGGCGTTGAGCTCGTCCTTGAGCTCCTCGACGGTCTTGCGGAGCGACTGCTCGTGTCGCGTGTAGCTGCGCTCCTTGACCTCGAGCTCCTCCCCGCGGTCGCCGAGCTCCTTCTTGAGGGCCTCGATGTCCTTCACGCGGATGAGCAGCGCGCCCGTCGAGCGGTACACGACCGCGTCGGATTCTTGCTTCCCGAGCTCCTCGACGGTCGCCTTCGCCTCGGCCGCCTGCTGCTGCACCTGCTGCAGCTGGGCCGTGACGATCTGTAGCTGCTGCGTCATCTGCTGGTACCTGCTGAACTTGTCCTGGATCTGCTTGGGTATCTCAGGCGTATGTGTCACCCCTTGGAACGTGTCCTCTTGAGCGCCTTGCGCCTCGCCGCCGCCCTCGCCCTGCCGCGGGCGGGGTCTGCTGGCCTCCGCGGCGGCGCCGCGCCGTGCGCGACCCTCGCGGCAAGGTCGGCCCACCTCAGGTAGGAGTTGAGGGCGGCCCTCAGCGCGGGCGCGTCATCGGCCTCCAGCCTTAGGGCGACGGTCCCGCCGTCCCGCGCGACCCTCGCGCGGACCTTCGGGAGGCCGGCCTCCGCCTCGACCGAGAGCGCGGCCGCCATCCCCTTGGCCACGTCGCCCCGGACGCGCATCGTGAGCTCAGCGACGTGGGCCATCCAAGGCCCCCTAGCGGGCCTTGATGATGCGCTTGACGTTGGGCCGCTGCTTGTAGAAGATCTTCGAGCCGCACTTCTCGCACTGGATGCCGCCCACGGTGGAGATGTCGCTCAGCACGGACTCCTTGCACTTGCCGCACTTGTACATGCCTCACTCCTCCTCCTTCGCGACGGCCTCCTCGGGCACTGCCTCCTCTGCGGGCTTCCCGCGCGTGGCCTCGACCAGGGCGGCCTCGGTGGGCGCGCCCGTGACGAGGATGCCGGGAGTGTAGGCGCCGCCGGCGAACGTGAGCTCGCACCTGCGGCACTTCCAGATGCCCCTGGAGACGCGGCGGACCGTCACGTGCCTGCACTGTGGGCACTCGTACGTGGCGTTCTTGACCTTGAGGATGGTAGCGACCGCCTTGCGGGTCCTCACGCCGTACCGGGCGCCGTACTTGCCCGCGACGCCGGCCTTCTTGGTCTTCCGCGTCATCTCTGGCTCACCTCCGGGTCATCCCTTCCTCATTCCGCGAGGGAGGGGCGGACCTTCTTGCCAAGCTCCCGGGAAAGCCCGACAATGTATTTAACCTCATCGACGCTGAACGAGCCCGACAGGCCCTTCTGCATGGCCCGTATGTCGCCGTTCTGGTCGGTCGAGACGGTCAGCCGCGCTTCCGCGACCTCCTCCTCGTCGAGGCTGGGGTCCACGAGTATCCTGCCGCCGAGCTTGATGGCCGTGATGGACACAGGCAGGCTCAGGATCGGGAGTTGCACGTCCTTGCGGTCGGGGTCGAGCTTCGACCACGGCACCTTGGCGGTGGTGAGGGCCGCGAGCGCGCCCCACTCGCACGCGTCGAACAGGTTGCCGTCGAAGTCGACCGGGTGCATATCGATGTAGACCATCCAGACCTTCTTGCCCTCCTCGATGCACAGCGGCGCGAGGTCGATGGTCTGCGCTTCGCGGATGGCCCTGTCGACCACGCGCGCGAGCTCGATGGCCGGCGGCCTCGGCGGGCCGGTCTCGAAGTCGGGCGAGGCGATGGGCACGAGCTCGGCGCTGGAGATGAGCACGCCCATGTTGGGCCTGTCGGCGAACGGCGTGCCTGTCTCGATCTTCACGCCCACGATGACGTCCGTCTTGCCCAGCTTGATGCGGGCCGAGCCCTCGGCCGACGACACGAAGGGCTTCGTGACCTGCAAGGGTCGCAGCTCCTCGAGGCCGCGGCCGTCGAGGCGCACGCCCTTCTTGGCCATGCCTTGGATGTAGTCGCGCTTGATGAAGCTCACGATGTCGGCGGGCATCAGTAGCCACCTCCGTTGCTGGCCTCGTCCTCGCCGTTGCCCTCCTCGACTCCCTCTCCCTCGACCTCAGGGGTGGCCTCGCCCTCGATGAGGACCTCCTCGACCTTGACGTCGACGGGAGGCGGGGCGAGCGGCTCCTTGAAGCCCTCCGGGTGCCCGTGCTCGGCCACCGGCGCCGTCGCCGTGGACGGGGTGGTCGGGGTGGCGGCCGCGGGCGCCGCTGGCTCGGTCTCCTCGCCGGGCGCGAGCCCCGCGAAGGCCGAGTAGCGGCGCACGAGCGCGGCCTTCTGCAGCTCGTACACGTGCATGGCCGCGCGCATGTTCATCTCGATGACGGTCTCGAACTCCTCCTTGGTGAGGTGGCCGTCCATCTGGAGCAGCACGATCTCCCCCGTGCGGGGGATGACCCCGAAGGGCACGTCGGCCTGGCCGAAGTTGTCCTCGGCGCGACCGATGTCCAGCGCGAGGTGCTTGCCGATCTTGCCGGACGCGATGGCGACCACCATGTCCTTCATGGGGATGCCCGCGTCCGCGAGCGCGACGCTCGCGGCCGTGAGGCCGGCGCACCGCGTCCCGGCCGAGGCCTCGAGCACCTCGATGTAGACGTCGACGGTCGTGCGCGGGAACTGGTCCACGAGCACGACGGCCTCGAGCGCCTCGGAGGTGATCTTCGATATCTCCACCGCCCTCCTGTCGGGGCCGGGGCGCTTGCGCTCGCTCACGGAGAACGAGGCCATGTTGTATCGCGCCTGCACGATGCCCCTCAGTGGGTTCTGCATATGCTTGGGGTGGACCTCGCGTGGGCCGTAGACGCCCGCGAGCACCTTGTTCGAGCCCCACTCCAGGTAGCACGAGCCGTCGGCCCTGTTGAGGACTCCTGCCTCGATGCGTATGGGCCTCAGCTCGTCCAGCCTGCGGCCGTCGAGCCGCAAGCCCTTCTCATCGACGAGTTTCATGTTGCTGTAAGGGTCGGACATTCACTGTCCCTCCTGCTGATCGTCTGCGTTCGTTCCATCCTGCCCCTCGCTGCCCTGCTCGCCCTTCTTCTCGGGGGGGCACTCGGCGAGCTCCTCCTCGTCGAGGACCATGAGCGATTCGCCGTCGGGGGACAGCACAGTCACGAGGCCCTGCTTGCCTGGGTCGGCGTCGCGGCACAGCTCGTCGTCGGTCGCCTTGTCCAGGTAGTCCTCCTCCTCCTCGACCGTGTCGCGGGGGCGCTCGCGCTCGATGCGCGCGTGCTCCTCCTCACGCCGGCGGACGTCCCGCTCGTCTCGCTCGCGTCGGCCCTGCTCGGCCCGCTCGCGCTCCTGACGGGCACGCTCCTCGTCCCGTGCCCGCCTCTCGGCCTCCTCGCGGGCGTGGCGCTCCTGCTCCTCTCTCGCGCGTCGGGCATCCTCCTCCGCCTCCTTGACGGGGTCGATGCCCTTGGCGCGCTGCAGGTGCTCCTTGACCTTGTTGGTGAGGCCATAGGCGTGGGCGCCCTCGACGATGAGCCCGATGGCCTCCATCGCGAGTCCGATGTCCTCGGGCGTCCCGTCTATCCACACGAGACCGTTCTGCCCCACGACAAGCCGGCATCCGGTGTACTTCTTGATGACGCTGATCATCGAGCCTTGGGTGCCGATGATGCGCGGGACTTTGGAGTGCTCGACCTCGGTGAGCTGCCCGCCCTGGAGCTTCCGGAGCCCCGGGCCCTGCATGCTGACCTGGACGCGCTTGGACTCGGTCACGCGCGCGATCTTGACTATTATCGCGTCCCCGGGCTTGAGGAAGTTCGACGT
Organism: uncultured Thermoplasmata archaeon; assembly: GCA_964353355.1. Classification (GTDB taxonomy): domain Archaea; phylum Thermoplasmatota; class DTKX01; order DTKX01; genus CAYGVT01. The sequence goes on from CAYGVT010000059.1 coordinate 28,910, forward strand.
CTCGCCGAACTCGACGTGCCACGGCACCTCGTTGACGTGCATGGGCGCCGGGTACGGGGAGTTGATCTCGACGAGCCAATTGCTCGGGCCGATGTCGGTGATGCGACCGATTACCACGTCGCCCACGCGCGGGATGTACTGCCCGCCGAGCGGGATGACGCTCGCGTAGCCGCCGGACACGTTCTTGATGCCCAGCGTCGACGCCATGATGCGGCCGCCGTCGCGGTAGGCCCCCATGCCCGGCTTGACGTTGCTGTCGTCGGCCAGGACCTGGCCTGGCACCACGAGCTCGCGGGGGAGCGGCTTGCCGTCCGGGCCCCTCGGGCGCCGGACCGCGGACTCAGGGTACTGGGGCACGAGGTCGACCATGTCGTCCGAGGGCATCCTGCCCCCGCCCCTGCGGTCGTCGCGGAAGCCTCCGCCACGACCGCCCCTGTCGCCGCCCCTGCCGCCGCCGCGGCCGCCGAAGCCTCCGCGCCCGCCTCCGAAGCCACCACGGCCCCCGAAGCCACGGTCCCGGCCACCGCGGTCCCCGCCGCGCCTGTCGCCGCCGCCGTAGCCGCGGTCGCGGCCGCCACGGTCTCCGCCGCCGCGGTCCCCGCCGCGGTCGCCGCCGCGGTCGCCGCCGTAGCCGCCTCCGCCGCCCCTGCGGTCGTCGCGCCTGCGGTCGTCGCGGCGCTCGCCGCCACCGCCAACGGCGCTGGAGCCGCGGGCCTGGCCTTCGCGGTCGCCGCCGCCGCTGCCGCCCGCGCCACCTGTGCCACCGCCGCCAACACTGGGCTGGCGATGGTCGTCCCTCTTTCCGTCCTCACTTCCACCGCGGCCGCGGCCGCCACGCCTGTGGTGACGCCCGCCGCGCCTGCGAGGGAACCTGTCGTCCCTCGGCTTCTCTTCTCCTGACAAGCTGTATCACCCTTGTCTTTTTGGAAAACGAGACGGTCCCCAGCGCGCTCCCGCGCCATAGGGCCGTAGGCCCGCGCGGGGCGATATTGGCCAGGTTGGTCCGCAATCACGAACCCACCATCACGGCGGGGGGACGCGGTTCCTTCTCGTTCCTGGTTCTTACCAAGCCGCGGGTAGGGAGGATGCCCTATAAAAGCCTTTCTGCTGTCATGG